>DASZUS010000055.1:0-12067 GCA_035547515.1 Mycobacteriales bacterium | reverse complement strand
GTGTTGGTGAGGACGGTGCCCACACCCGCGACGTGGTAGGGCGGCACCGAGACCAGTGCGGCGTCCTGCTCGTCGGCCGACCCCGGGTCGACGGTCTGCAGGACGTAGGACACCAGGTGCGAGTGGCGCAGGACGACGCCCTTCGGCGCGCTCGTCGTACCGCTCGTGAACAGCAGCACCGCCGTCGACTCGTCGTCGACGTCGACCCAGTCCGGCTCGGCACCGGGTAGCGCAAGCAGCTCGGTCGTCGTGATGGTCGGTACGCCGGCCGGCAGGTGGTCCAGGTATGCCTCGTCGGCGACCACCATCGGGGTGTCGAGCTGGCCGATCAGGTCGGCGAGCTGTTCGTCGGAGAGCCGGTAGTTCAACGGCGCCGCCGGGATCCCGACGTGTGCGGCGGCGAACAGGGAGACGTGGAAGGCCGGACCGGACAGCCCGACGTAGCCGAGGGTGCGCGCCCCGGATGCCTGCAGGTGGGCCGCAGCGTTGCGGGCGCGCCGGTCCAGGTCGGCGAACGTGATGCCCCCGTCGAGGGCGCCGACCGCCACCCGGTCGGGGACCATGCCGGTCGCAAGGTCGAGCAGCAGGGTCAGGCTCACAGCTGGGACTCCTCGAGAGCTTCAGTGATGACAGCGTGACGATGGTGCAGCCCGGGCTCGTTGCGCCCGAACAGCAGGTGCGGAGAAAGGCCGGTTTCGAGATTCTCCTGCAGCCGGGTCGCGAGCGCGTAGTCCTCGTCGCGGACGGTGTGATGCGCGTAGTCGAACACGGCCTGCGCGCTCCGTCGCGTCTCGTCGTTGTCGAGCGGTGCGCGCCACGCGTTCTGGTGGAACGTGGTCGAGGCGCCGGCCTCGCCGCCCGGGTAGACCCGGAAGATCTCGCCGTTGACCGCGGTCACCGACAGCACGACGTTCGGGTAGAGCGCGTAGATCACGACGAGCCGCTCGAGCGGCGCCCACTCGGACTCGGGCGTGTCGCCGACCTCGTCGATGGCGCGAAGCGGGAAGACCAGCCGGTGATGGCGCCCGAAGGAGTCGAACACGGTGCAGTTGCTGTGCGCCACCCGCGCAAAGGTCGTGCTGTGCACGGTGGCGAAGTGGTAGTTCTCGGCGAACGTGTCGAGCGCGAGCTTCCAGTTGATCCGCGCGTCCAGCCGCTTCTCTCCGACCGGATGCCAGGACCCGAGGTCCCACGCCGCGAGCTGCGGCCCGAGCTCGCCCAGGTGCCCGGCGACGTCCAGCGCGCTACCGGGGTCGAGGCCGACCCACAGGAAGCCGGCGTACTCCGCGGCGGGCAGCTCGGGCAGGCGTGCCTCTGTGGATCGCTCGGGACTGAACCCCTCGTCGCCCGGTACGCCGACCACCCGGCCGGTGAGGTCGTAGGTCCACGCGTGGTACGGGCAGGCGAGGCGCTGCGCGGCGCCGCAGCCTTCGGCGATCGGTGCCTGGCGGTGCCGGCAGACGTTGTGGAACGCCCGGACCCGACCGTCCTTCGCCCGGGTGAGCAGCACCGGCGTCCCCATCACGTCCTTGACCAGATAGGTACCGGGCCCGGCCAGCTCCCCGACGTACCCGACCAGCTGCGGAGCGGCTCGCACCAGGGCCCGCTCGCGGGCGAAGCGGTCCGGGTCCGTGTAGTGCGCGGCCGGCTCGAGCCGTTCCGACTCGGCCAGGTCTGTGGTGCTCTCGGCGCGCAGCTTCATCGCGCGCCGCATCACATCGACCAGGTCGTCGCGTTCCATCACCAGGTGGCCGTGTTCTTTCCGGCGTCCGTCGTGACCTTCACCTCGGCGCCGACGAGTTCGCGCGACTCGGCGTCGGCCAGCAGCTCGGGCTCGCGCGCGCGGGCGAGCGTGCGACCTCCCGGCACGTCGAGCACGAGCAGCGCCGACTGCGGTCCGGTGCGATCGTGCGCGACGGTGTACGCCGCGACCGTCGCGCTGCCGTCATAGCTGTCGACCAGCGACCGGCGCGGCTGCGCGGCGTCGACCTCGTCCTGCACGTCGGCGGTCGCCGCCCAACCGGGCTCGGCCCGGTACACGGCGGCGACGTGCTTCTGCATGTGCATCCCGACGCCGGTCACGAAGGCGTTGCCACCCTCGGCGCGGACCCGCTCGACCGCGGTCGCGATTCCGTGCAGCAGGTAGCCGCTGCCCGGACCGCCGGCGAACGGCAGCCCGCCGGTGACGGTCAGCCCGCGTGCGTCGAGCGGGTCGAGTCCGAGGGCGTCGCATGCCAGCAGCAACGACGACGGGAAGCAGGAATAGAGATCGAAGCACGTGACGTCCGCGAGATCTGTTCCGGCGGCGTCGAGGGCGGCGCGGCCGGTGATCCGCATCGCCGCGGACGCGGACAGGTCGGCGCGCTCGGCGACGCCGGCCGGGTCCTCGGCGTAGCAGCTGCTGGCCAGGTAGACCCGCCGGTCCGCGGGGATGCCGAGCGCGTCGGCCTTCTCGCTGGTGGTGACCAGGAGGGCCGCCGCCATGTCGACGTCCATCACCGAGACCTCGGCCTTGGTGTACGGCCAGCCGACGTACCGGTTGTCCGGGCCGGGCGTCTGCACCTGCTCCACGGTCAGCGCGGCCGGCGACCAGGCATGCGGGTTCGCCGCGGCGGTCGGGGTCATCGCCGCCATGACCGCGGCCATCTCGCGGTCGTACGACGGGAGGTCGCGGCCGAGCCGTGCCCGCCGCGCGGTGTCCCACAGCGGGAAGGTCTCCCACGCCTGGAACACCTCGTGGGCGAGCTCGACGGCCGGCGGCGGAGTCCATGGGAACGGCGAGGGCGGGTTCTCCCGGAACGACCACGCCGGCCGCTGCCCGGCGCGCTTCAACGCCTTCTTGGTGGCGAGTGCCTCCGCGCCCACGACGAGCGCCGAGTCGAGCTCGCCGCGCTGCATGGCCTCGGCGGCCTGCGACACGAGCACCTGCGGGACCGTCCCGCCGATCCCGGAGTACAGCGTGTGCTGCGGGCTGGCGCCGAGCCGCTCGGCGAGGCGGCCGGCCGGGTCGTCGTACGGCCAGCTCGGGCAGTACACGACCTGGATGGAGTCGAGTGACGCGAGCAGGTCGGGCGCGCCGGCATCGTCGGCCGCGGCGCGCGCGACCTGCTCCCAGGACTCGAGCGGTTCGGGGGCCGGGCCGGGTGGGCGCACGGTGTGCTGCGCGACTCCGACGACACACAGGTCGCGACGACCGCTCACGGGGTTGCTCCTGTCGTTGCGGGCAAGGCCTTGATGCCGTGGAAGAACGCCGACCGTAGCCGCGTCGGCTGCGCGGTGGTCGTGAGATTCGGGGCTCGGGTGTAGAGCTCGTCGAGGAGGACCGCGATCTCCAGCTTCGCCAGCTGTGCCCCCAGACAGAAATGCGTGCCGAGGCCACCGAACGCGACGTGCGGCCCGGGCACGCGGCTGAGGTCGAGACGCTCCGGCGCATCGAAGACCCGCTCGTCCCGGTTGGCGGACAGGTAGTGCATGACGACCCAGTCTCCCGCTGCGATGCGCTGCCCAGCGATCTCGGTGTCCACGATCGCCGTTCGGCGGAAGTGCAGGACCGGCGTCGACCACCGCAGCAGCTCGTCGACCACGGCCGACGAGGTGCCGCCTGGGCTGCTCAGCCGGGCGCGCTGTTCAGGGCGATGCGACAGCGCGTCGATCGAGTGGCTGAGCGTGTTGCGGGTCGTCTCGTTGCCGGCGACGGCAAGCAGGAGGAAGAACTCGTTCAGCTGGGCGTCGGTCAGTGCTTTCCCGTCGACCTGCGCGGCGAGCAGGGCGCCGAGGATGTCGTCGCGCGGCTCGGACCTGCGCCGCTCGGCGACGAGCTCGTGGCAGTACGCGAACATCGCCGTGCCTGCCTCCGCCAACGCGGTCGGCGTCGGCGCATAGTCGGGGTCCTCGATGCCGAGGCTGCCGATCGCGTTGCTCCAGTCGAAGATCTTCAACCGGTCTTCCTGCGGCACGCCGAGGATCTCGGCGATCACCTGGAGCGACATCTCGGCGCTGACCTCAGGCACGACGTCGAACTCGCCGAGGTCGACCACCCGATCCACGATCCCGCGCGCGGTGCGCCGCAGCCGGCCTTCGAGCGTCGCGACGTTGCGCGCGGTGAACGCCTGGTTCACCAGGCTGCGGATCGCCGTGTGTCGCGGCGGGTCGAGGCTGGGCAGCATCGCCGAGTCCGGGCCCGCGGTCACCGGGACGAACGTGTTACCGGTCGACGAGCTGAACGTCGCGTCGTCGCGGCTGACCCGGATCACGTCGTCGTGGCGGGTGAGCAGCCAGACCGGCGGTAGTCCGTGAAGCTCGATGCGATGCACGGGCGCGTCAGCCCGTAGCCGCGCGAGCATGTCGTACGGCGCACCGGACGTCCAGACGTCCGGGTCGAAGACAGCCGCGGCGTCCGCGTCGATGCTCATGCGGTTGCGCCGATCAGGCGGGCGAGATGACGGGGCTGCGGAACGTCAGCCGTCCACGAGGCGGGATGCCCGGCCTGCGCCATCACGGCGCCGATCCGCAGCACGATGGCGCCGCTGCGAAGGTTGGCGAGCACGTCGTAGAAGTGAAGGTCGGCGACATCGCGCCCGGCGGCCGCCTCGTACCACCCGATGAGCGTCTCGCGTCCCGGGTAGCCGCCAAGCTCGGCGCCCGCCGTCTCGGCGGCGTGCTCGTGGAGCACCAGGAACCACGACAGGTCGAGCTCGGCCGGCCCGGTACCCGACATCTCCCAGTCGAGCACCGCGGCTATCTCGCCGTCGTCGTCGAGGACGAGGTTCGTCAGCTGCGGGTCGCCCCAGAGCAGCGAAGGTGGCGGGGGAGCGGCCGGAAGGTTCTCGCGGCACCAGGCGATGGCCTGCCGATAGATCGCCGCGGCTTGCGCGTCGTCGGTGGCCCAGTCGAGGTAGCGCTCCCAGTAGTCGACGATGCCCGACAGGTCCGGGCCACCGCCGGTGGCGGGGATGCCGACCGGGTCCAGCCGATGGATCCGCGCGAGCGTCTCGACGAATCGGCGGAACACCGCCTCCTGTGCCGGCGCCGAAGCCTCGGCCAGCCAGCCATGAGTGAGATAGGGCGGGTGCGTGGTGAGGGTCCGGCCGGCGATCCGGGGCATCACCAGGAACGGCGCGCCCACCCAGGCTTCGTCGGTCTCGATCGCGAGTACCGGCGCGGAGGGGATGCCGGCCGCGTGCACCGCCCGTTGCACCGCTGCCTGGCGTTTCAGGTCGTAGTCCGGGAACAGCCCTGGGCCCTGCGGCGGTAGCCGCACGACGTACTCCGTGTCGTCGGCGTCGACGATGAGAGTGTCGCTCGACAGTCCCGGCTGGGGCCGCTCTATCGAGATGTCGAGGGCGGCGTAGCGCGCCGCGAACCAGTCGGCCAGGCGCGGCTGCAGCTGCTTGCGGCTCGGCGTCGTGGTGGGCCGCGGCGGCGCGAGCGTGATGCGGTCGTTGGCCGCGAACTCCGCGTACAGGGCGTAGCGGTCGGCATCGGTGAGCACCCGGTAACCGGATCCGCGGCTTGGCCGCCACCACACGCGATCCGTCGTGGCCCAGCTCTCGTGCTTGAGACGCTGCCGGTCGATCTTGTCGTGCGCGACGGTCGGGAGTGCAAAGCTGATCCGCACGAACTTGGGTGACCACTTCGTGCCGAGGTCGGGCTGGGCGTCGAGCCAGGCACCGAACTCGTCCTCGTCGAACAACCCCGGTTCGGCCGGCTGGATCACTGCCAGCACCTGGTCGCCGTCGTGCGGGTCGGCGACCCCGACGACCGCGACGGCGGCGACGTTCTCGTGACGGTCGATGATCCGCTCGATCGGGGCGGAGGCGAAGTTCTCGGAGTCGACGCGGATCCAGTCGCCGGCGCGTCCCGCGAAGAAGAACACCCCGTCGGGGTCGCGGTAGGCGAGGTCACCGGACCAGTACCAACCGTCATGCAGCCGGGTGGCGTCGGCCTCGTCGTTGGCCCAGTAACCCTCGAACGCGCCGGCCGAGTCGCGGCGGACCAGCTCGCCGATCGCCTCCTCGGGATTGAGCAGCAGCCCGTCGGCGTCGATTCGTGCCGGCGGCTTCTCCTCGCCGGTGACCTGGTCGACGACGGCGATGTCGGCGCCTTCCGGTGCGCGCCCGAGGGCGCCGTGGCGTCGGCTCGGCAGCAGTGTGATGCCGCCCTCGCTCTGCCCGTAGCCGGTGACCACCGGTACGCCGAACCGCTGGGTGAAGTCCGCGGCGTCACGCGGCGAGCTCTCGGGCGCCAGCACGATCCGCAGCTGATGGTCCTTGTCGTGCGGGGTCGGTGGCGTGGCGAGCAGGTACGACAGCGCGCGACCCACGGTGGTCGTGAAGGTGGCCTCGTAGCGGCGGACGTCGTCGAGCCAGGCGCCGGCGGAGAAGCGCTCGCGCAACGCGATCCGGGCACCGGCGGCGAGCGCGGGGAACAGCGCCCCGAACAGCGCGTTGCCGTGGATCAGCGGCATCGAGATGTACAAGGTGTCGGTTTTCGGAAATCCCAGGTTCGCCGCGGCCGCGATCCGGCTCGACGAGCGGCGTACCGCCTTCGGCGCCGAGGTCGACCCCGACGTGAAGATCAGCAGCAGCAGCGCGGTCGGGTCGGGGAGCGCGCTGGGGACGGCGGCGCCGGCGAACGGCTTCCACGGCTCGTCCTCGACGAGCAGGTGCGGCGAGTCGAGCAGCTCGGCGAGTCGCTTGTCGGTGACGACGAGCTGGCAGTCGGTGTGGTCGATGTCGCGCTGCAGCTCCGCGCCGCGCCGGGTCGAGTTGATGCCGACCACACACGCGCCGGCGAGCGCCGCGCCGAACAGCGTGAAGACGTGGTCCGCGGTGTTGTCCAGCAGCACGCCGACGTGACTCGGCCGCGCGGGGTCGAGCGTGTCCGACAGCCAGGCGGCCCGCGCCGCGGCCTGCTCGACGACCTGCCGCCAGGTCCACGTCTGCTCACCCGCGAGCAGGCCGATGTCGTCGTCGTCGGCCCGGGCAGTGAGCAGCTCCGCGACCCCGAATGCGGCCGCATCCGTCACGCCGGAAACCCTATGGGAGCGCCATTCTCATTTCCAGCGAGGGTCGTTCTGGGGCATAGCCTTCGACCGCGGACCGAGGACCGGAGGCTGATATGCGCCGGCTTGCAGCACTCATCGCAGTCCTGCTCGCGCCGTTCACCGCCTGCGCCGGATCGAGCGGGTCCGCGCCGCCGCCCGACCTGACGCCGGCCGCGGTGGTCCCCGGCCACCTGCACGTGTCCTGGCACACCGTCGCCCGCGGGTTGTCCTCGCCGATCAGCGTGACGAACGCCGGCGACCGCTCGGGCCGGCTGTTCGTCGTCGAGCAGGGCGGCACCGTCCGGTTGGTGCGCTCCGGGAAGGTCCTGGCCGGCACCTACCTGGACATCAGCGACGAGGTGCGTGCCGGCGGCGAGCAGGGCTTCCTGAGCATCGCGTTCCACCTGCACTTCCGGAAGCACCCGTTGCTGTACGCCGCGTACACGCGCGGCGACGGCGCGTTGGTGGTGTCGTCGTTCCGCGCGACGTCGGCGAACGCGAAGCGGGTGGCGGCATCGACCGAGCGGCACATCCTGGTCGTCCCGCACCCCGGCGCCACGAACCACAACGGCGGGCAGATCTTCTTCGGTGACCACGGCTACCTCTACGTCACCACCGGAGACGGCGGGGCGGAGAACGACCAGTTCGGGCGGGCCGACACGCGCGACAACCTGACCGGCAAGATCCTGCGGATCAACGTCGACAAGGCCTGCGGCGCCAAGGCCTACTGCATCCCGAAGAGCAACCCTTACGCGACGTCGAAGCGGTATCGCCGCGAGATCATCGCCTGGGGCCTGCGCAACCCGTGGCGGGTCTCCTACGACCGCCCCACGGGCAAGTTGTGGATCGGTGACGTCGGGCAGAACGCCTACGAGGAGGTCGACCGGGTCGGCGTACCTTCCGCACACGACTTCGGGTGGTCATGCAAGGAAGGCAACGTCACGTTCAACCGCGCCAAGTGCGCGGGAAGGCACCTGACGCCACCGATCCAGGTGATCGCGCACAGCCCGGGCGGCAACTGCGCGCTGGTCGGCGGGTACGTGTACCGCGGGAAGAAGTACCGCTCGGTCGCGGGCGGCACGTACGTCTACACCGACAACTGCTCGGGCCGGGTCTGGGCGCTGCGCCGCGTCGACGGCCAGTGGCGCAACGCGCAGATCGGATCGATCTCAGGCAACCCGAGCGGCTTCGGGCTGTCGCAGTCGGGCGAGCTCTACGTGGCAACCCTCGACGGCCGGCTTCACCGCGCCAAGTTCACCAAGCGCTAGCCACATCGAGCCCAACGTTTTGGGCCTCAACAGGCCGGCGAGACGCCAAGGTCGTTGGGCTCGGCAGCGGCGGCGCTACTGTCAGTCGGCAAAGGCGGGCGGACGCTTCTCGAGGTTCGCCATCACGGCCTCGGCCTGGTTGGGCGTTCCGATCAGCGCCAGCTGTTCCTTGCTCTCGGCCAGGAAGATCTCCTCGGGCGAGGCATCGGTCCGGATGAGGTTCAGCAGCCGCTTGCCGGCGCGGATCGCATGCGGGTTCTTGCCGGCGATCTCCCGTGCCAGGGCGAGCGCTTCGGCGTACGGGTCGTCGGCGACGCGCGTCGCGATGCCGAGGCGGACGGCCTCCTCGCCGTTGACGATCCGACCCGTCCAGGTGAGCTCCCGGGCCACGTCGTCGCGCACCAGGTCGCGGAGCAGGACCATGCCGGCCATGTCCGGGATCAACCCCCACTTGATCTCCATGACGGCGAGCCGCACGTCCGGCGTGACGATGCGGAGGTCCGCGCCGAGCGCGATCTGCAGTCCGCCGCCGAAGGCGACCCCGTGGACCGCCGCGATCACCGGGACCGGAACCTCTCGCCAGACGTAACCAGCCTGTTGCGCCAGGTTCGCCCCCGCCTCGGTCCGCTTGGCGGCGTCGGAGAGGACGGTGTCACGGTCGTCGGTCGGCGACGCGAGCTGCGTCATGCTGTTCATGTCCAGCCCGGCGCAGAACGCACGCCCTTCGCCGGACAGCACGACCGCTCGGACGTCGGAGCGGGACTTGAGATCCTCGCCGGCGGCAGTCAGCGCAAGGAACATCGCGGGGTCGATCGCGTTCATCTTGTCGGCGCGGACCATTCGGACGTCCGCGACGCCGTCGTCGACGGTGACATTGACCCGGTCGCTCACGGGAGCTCCTTCATCAGGGGTTGGCAATGAGCATTCGTTTGAGGAGCTTGCCGTTCGGCAGACGGGGGAGCGACTCGACGAACCGGACCTCGCGCGGGCACTTGAAGTGCGACAACCGTTCGCGGCAGTACCCGATCAGCTCCTCGGCGAGCTTGTCCGACGCGACCTCGCCCTCGCGCAGCTGGACGAACGCGGTCACCTGCTCGCCCATCACCTCGTCCGGCGTGCCGATGACTCCGACGTCCTCGACCGCGTAGTGCATCGTCAGCACGTCCTCCGCTTCGCGGGGATAGATGTTGACCCCGCCCGAGATGATCATGTTCGACACCCGGTCGGTGAGGTAGACGTAGCCCTCCTGGTCGAGCCGGCCGATGTCGCCGATCGAGTTCCAGCCGCGGTCGTTGAACGCCCGGGCGGTCTTCTCCGGATCGCCGTGGTAGTCGAACCGGTGGATCGCCTCGAACCAGATCTCACCCTCTTCGCCGATGGGCAGCTCGTTGCCCTCCTCGTCGAGAATGTGGACCGGAGCGAGCAGCGACTTCCCGACCGAGCCGGGATGGTCGAGCCACTCCTGCGGGCCGATCGCGCAGAACCCGGTGCCCTCGCTCGCGGCGTAGTACTCGTAGACGATCAGGCCGAGCCAGTCGATGAACTCGCGCTTCACCTCAGGCGGGCACGGTGCGGCGGCGTGGACGACGACCTGCAGGCTCGACGTGTCGTAGCGCGCGCGGGTCGACTCGGCCAGCTTGAGCAACCGCACCATGTGGGTCGGCACCAGCTGGGTGTGGGTGACCTTGTACTCCTCGACCAGCCGCAACCACTCGAGCGGGTCGAACCGATCCATGACGACGACCGTGCCGCCGAGGCGCTGTGCGGTCGTGCTCCAGCCGGCGGGAGCCGCGTGGTAGAGCGGCGCCGGGGAGAGGTACACGGTCTCGGTGGTCAGCCCGTAGACGCCGGCGAGCAGCATCACCAGCGGGTTCGTCTCGCCGAGGGAGATCGTCGGCAGCGCCGGCTTGATCCCCTTCGGCTGACCCGTGGTGCCCGAGGAGTAGAACATCCAGCTGCCCTCGACGTCGTCCGGCGACGCGGTGTCCGGCTGGCCGTCGACCACCGACTCCAGGGACTCGAAGCCGGGCAGCTCGCCGCCGACCGAGATCCGCAACCCGACGTTCGTCGCCGCGTCGCCGAACTCCGCGATCGTGTCCGCCAGCGAGGCGCCGGCGAACAGCGCCTTCGCCTCGCAGTCGCGGACGATGTACGACGCCTCCTTGGCGGTCAGATGCCAGTTCACCGGCACCAGGTACATCCCGCAGCGCTGGACGCCCCAGACGATCTCGTACCAGCTCACGTCGTTCGGCATCACGACGGCGACCACGTCGCCACGTTGCAGCCCGCGCGACCGCAGCATTGCCGCGATGCGGTTGGAGTTGGCCTCGAGCTCGGCGTAGGTCCTGGTCTCGCCCGTTGACGGCACCACGACCGCGAGCCGGTCCGGCGCCGTGGCGGCATGCGCCGCCGGGTGGAACTGTCCGCTCATCGTCCCTGCCAGTTCGGCTCGCGCTTCTCGGCGAACGCCTTCGGGCCTTCCTTCGCGTCCTCGGTCGCGAACACCTCCTGCGAGATCTGCGACTCGAGCTTGTACGCCGCGCGCATGTCGATCTTGAGTCCTTCGATCACGCTGCGCTTGGTGGCCTGTACGGCGAGCGGAGCGTTCTTGGTGATCCGGGCCGCCATCCGGAACGCGGCGTCGAGCAGCTCCTCCTCCGGCACGATCTGGTTGATCAGACCCATCTCGTGGGCCCGCTTCGCGTCGATCCGGTCCGCGCAGAGCAGGAACTCCTGGGCGAGCGCGAACGGCAGCTGCCGGGGCAGCCGCACGGTCGAGCCGCCACCCGCGAACAACCCGCGCGCGGGCTCCAGCACGCCGAAGGTGGCGTGCTCGGTGGCGATCCGGATGTCGACGCCGAGCAGCATCTCCATCCCGCCAGCGACGCAGGGACCGTTCACGGCGGCGATGATCGGCTTGTAGATCTTGCTGCCGCGAAGCACGGCGGCCGTCCCGTCGGACAGCGAGTAGTCGCCGACCTTGTCGGTCTCGCCGGCCTGGATCTGCTTGGCCAGCCTGGTGATCTCGGGGATGTAGGTCTTGAGGTCCGCACCCGACATGAAGTTGCGCCCGGCCCCGGTGATGATCGCCACCCAGGCCTGGTCGTCCTCCCCGAACCGCCTCCACGCCTGCGCCAGCTGATGGAAGTGCTCGAGGTCGCAGGCGTTCTTCGCTTCGGGCCGGTCGATCGTGATCAGCGCGACCCGCTCCGCGCCCTCGCGCGAGCCGACCTCGTAATGGATGGGCAAGACGTTCTCCTACTCGAGCGGAAGCTGGACCGAGACCGAGCCCTTGGCCTGGACCTGGTCGTCCTGGTTGACGATCCGTACGTCGACGTCGGCGACGTGCACCCGGCGGCGCTCCTCGCGGATGCCGGTGACGGTGCCGGTGATGAAGCTCGCGTCACCGGTCAGCGCAGGGGAACGGTACTTCACGTCGGCGTGCGTGATGTGGCCCCACTCGCCGGCCCACGCCGCGACGTAGTCGAGCACCCAGGCTCCCATCGACGCGCCGTAGCCGTAGCCGCGGGCCATGCCGATCTTCTTCGCCCACTGCGGCTGGAGGTGGCCGCGGGACGGCCCGTAGTAGGCGCCGTCGGTGCGCTCCGGGTCCGTGCGCTCGAGGTTGCGGTCGCCTTCGTTGCCGGCGAACTCCTTGGTGTAGCCGAGGTCGATGCCCTTCACCGACGTCGGGCCCTTGCGCATGTTGCCCCACGTCGTCATCGGGTAGGCGCGCCACTCGGTCGTGAAGCTG
>DASZUS010000054.1:0-1759 GCA_035547515.1 Mycobacteriales bacterium | reverse complement strand
TCGACGGGCGCAGTCTGCGCGGGATGTCGCCGGACAAGCGCGCCCGAGCCGGGATGGCGCGCACCTTCCAGATCCTCGAGCTGTTCTCCGGCCTGTCGGTGGCCGAGAACCTCCAGGTTGCGGTCGAAGGCCGGTCGGCCGGCCGGATCTGGCGGGACCTGTTCTCGTTGCGCCACCCCGACAACCCCGAGGTCCTCCGGCAGGTGCGCGAGGCGATGGAGCTGGTCGGCATCACCGAGCTCGCCGACCGGCCGGCCGGGTCGCTGCCCACGGGGCTGTCCCGGCTGGTCGAGCTCGCACGTGCGTTGTGCACCGAGCCGCAGGTGCTGTTGCTCGACGAGCCGGCCAGCGGGCTGTCCGGCACGGAGACCGACCGCCTCCACGCGGTGCTCACCTCGCTCGCCGACCTCGGCCTGACCATCCTGCTGGTGGAGCACGACATCGAGCTGGTGATGTCGTTGTCGAAGCAGATCTACGTGCTGGACTTCGGCGCGATGATCGCCCAGGGCACGCCGGCCGAGGTACGCGCGAACCGGGAGGTGCGTGCGGCGTACCTGGGCACCGAGGCGGCGGCGGGATGAACCGGCCCGCGCTCGAAGTCGAGCACCTTGCCGCCGGTTACGGCAAGGTCACCGTGATCCGCGACCTGTCGATGACGGTGCCCGAAGGCGCGGTCGTCGCGCTGCTCGGTCCGAACGGCGTCGGCAAAACCAGCACCCTCGGGGCGTTGACCGGCACGGTGCGGTCGACCGGCGGTGCGATCCGCCTGTTCGGCGAGCGCATCGACGGGTTGTCGCCGTACCACCGCGCCAAGCGCGGACTCACGCTCGTCCCGGAAGGGCGAGGCATCTTCCCCGGCCTGACCGTCGGTGAGAACCTCGAGCTGGCCGCCGAGTCGGCGCAAGGGGTCGATGCGGCCTGGCGGCGCCGGCAGCTGTCGCGGGTGCAGGAGATGTTCCCGACGCTGGGTTCCCGGATGAAGCAACGATCGGGCACCATGTCGGGCGGCGAGCAGCAGATGCTGGCGATGAGCCGGGCGTTCCTCGCCAACCCGAAGGTCCTGATGATGGACGAGATCTCGGCCGGTCTTGCGCCACTGGTGGTCCAGATGCTCTACGACGCGGTCGAGCAGCTGAAGTCGGAGGGTACGACGATCGTGCTGGTCGAGCAGTACCTCAGTTACGCGCTTCGCCTAGCGGACATCTGCTACGTGATGGCCAAGGGCGCGGTCAGCTTCGTCGGTGAGCCCGCCGAGCTGCAGGGCGCGGGGGCCGGGATCAGCTACCTGTAGGCGGCATGCCAGGTGCGGGCGACGAGCTCGGCCCGCGGGTCGTCGAGCGCGTCGGCGAGCGGCAGGTGCAAGAGCACCAGGTCGGAGGGCGCGCCCGCCCGCACCCGGCGCGGGGGAGCGCTCAGCGTCTCCAGCGGGCGCAGGTAGCCCGAGAGCACCATCTTCGCGCTGACCCACTCCTTCATGTTCACCCGCGCCCCGCTGGCGCTACGACGGTCCCGCGCTGCGCGCATGACCGTCCACGGGTCCACCGGACCGTACGGCGCGTCGCTGCTCGGCACCACCGTGACGCCGGCCGCCTGTAGCGACTCGTACCGGTAGAGGTCAGCGAGCTCGTCGGCCGGCACCTCGCCGAGGTACCGGTCGCCGCGCTCGAAGATGAAGCCCGGTTGGGTCACGACCGCGACGCCGTGCCGGGCGAGCCGGGCAACCGCGTCCGCGTCAGCGACCGCGGCGTGCTCGATCCGG
>DASZUS010000053.1:0-3895 GCA_035547515.1 Mycobacteriales bacterium | reverse complement strand
CGACCACGGCGGCGAGGTCAGCGCCGGCTGGGTGAGCGCGGTGAAGGGCACCGACGGATGGGGTGCGCTCGCCGCGTCGATGGGCAACCTGATCAAGGCGAGTGCGGAGATCAACGAGCAGCTGTTCCCGCACATCCTGCGAGGCCGCAACTTCATCACCGACTCCGGCGGGCCGGGACAGTGGCGCGGCGGGTGTGGCAGCCGGTTCATCAAAGAGGTGCGCACGCCGACCTACATCAACCAGTACGTCGTGAACCAGCGGCACACCCATCCGGGGATCGCGGGGGGGCACAACGGCTCGCCGGACATCTGCTACGTCGGCGACACCTTGGTCGAGACCGCCGTCAGCAACGTCCTGCTCGACACCGGCGACTGTCTCGACTACAAGTTCGGTGGCGGCGGCGGCTGGGGTGACCCGCTGCTGCGCGACCCGCAGGCGGTGCTCGACGACGTGTGGGACGAGTACGTGTCGATCGAGGCCGCGAAGCGCGACTACGGCGTGATCATCACCGGCTCGCTCGAGGACATGACGTTGGCGCTCGACGAGGAAGCCACAGCGCGGCAGCGCCAGGAGATGGAGCAGGAACGCGCGGCGCGAAAGGACAAGGCGAGCGCGTGACCGGATACCGGATCGGTGTCGACGTCGGCGGCACCTTCACCGACTGCGTGGTCATGCGGCCCGACGGCAGCTTGCTGCTCGAGAAGGCGCCGACCACCCCGCGCGACCAGAGCGATGGTGTCATCGACGCGCTGACCCAGGCGGCCGCCGCCGAGGGACTCAGCCTCGACGCACTGCTGTCGCAGACGGACACGATCGTCCACGGCACGACCACCGGCGACAACACCATGATCCAGATGACCGGTGCGCCGACCGGGCTGATCGTCACGTCGGGCTTCCGTGACGAGATCGAGTTCCGGCGCTGCTACAAGGAGGACATCTGGGACCCGTCGCTCCCGGCGCCGTACCCGATCGCCCGCCGGCGGGTCCGGCTCGAGGTCGACGAGCGGATGACCGCTGAGGGCGAGGTCGAGACCCCGCTCGACGAAGAGGGCGTGCGCAAGGCGACGGCGCGGCTGCGCGCCTTCGGCGTCACCTCGATCGCGATCAGCTTCCTGCACTCCTACATCAACAACAGCCACGAGGTGCGTGCCCGCGAGATCGTGCTCGACGAGTACCCCGACGTCGAGATGGTGTCGCTCTCGCACGAGGTGCTGCCCAAGCCGCCCGAGTTCGAGCGGACCTCCACGACGCTGGTCAACGCCTACGTCGGTCCGCCGATCGCCCGCTACCTCGGCCGGCTGACCTCCCGGCTCGCGGAGGGCGGCTACGCCCACGAGCTGCTGGTCGCGACCTCGTCGGGTGGCGTGGCGACCGCTGACGCCGCCGCGCGGCGCGCCGTGGCGACCATCGGTTCCGGCCCGACCGGCGGAGTGACCGCGTCGGCGAAGGTAGCCGGCAAGGCGAGTCTCGGCGACGTGGTCAGCGTCGACATGGGCGGCACCAGCTATGACGTGTGCCTGATCCGCGACGGGCGACCCGAGATCAAGATGGACTGGAACTGGTTCCATCGTTACTGCATCGGGATCCCGATGATCGACATTCCCTCGGTCGGCGCCGGTGGGGGCTCGATCATCTGGGAAGAGGGCGGCGTGCTGCGCGTCGGGCCGCAGTCGGCGCAGAGCCAGCCCGGACCGGTCTGCTACGGGCGCGGGGGCACCGAGCCGACCGTCACCGACGCCGACCTCGTGCTCGGCCGGCTCGCCCCGGACGGCTTCGCGAACGGCCGCATGACCCTCGACGTCGACGCGGCGCGCAACGCGCTGGCGAAGGTCGGCGACCGGGTCGGTATGAGTGTCGAGGAGGTTGCCGCCGCCGCCGTACGCATCGTCGACGCGAACATGACCGATGCGGTACGGCGAGTGCTCTCGCTGGCCGGCGCCGATCCCCGCAAGCTCAACCTCGTCGCGTTCGGCGGCATGGGGGGTGTCCACGCCAATGCGCAGGCGCGCTCGCTCGGCATGAGCCGGGTCGTCGTACCGGCCGCCGCGGCCGGGTTCTCCGCGCTCGGGCTGCTGTCGGCCAACCACGTGATCGACGACTCGCGCGGTTACATCTCACCGATCGCGCAGGTCGACCTGACCCACCTCGGTGCGCTCGCCTCCGAGCTCGAGGCCAACGCGCGGGCGGAGCTTCGGGTGGCCAACGTGCCCGACCAGCGGATCACCCTCGAATGGTCGTTGCTGCTGGTGTACCCGGGCCAGACCTTCGACGTCTCGATCCCGGTGGAGCACTACGCCGACGTCGACGCCGCGGTCAACGAGTTCCACCGGCGCAACGCCGAGGCGCGCTTGATCGAGGCCAGGGCACAGGACCCGATCCTGCGCGGCGTCCGGCTGGTCGCGGTCGGCGAGGTCACCCAGCCGGCCGAGCTCGTCCTCGAGCGCGCGACCGCGGTCGAGCCGCGGAGCACGCGACGGATGTGGATGGGCGGGGCCTGGCGCGACGACGTACCGGTCTACGCCATGTCCGACATGCGGCCGGGGATCACGTTGACCGGACCGGCGGCAATCGCCGGACCGTTCACGACGGTCATCGTCGGCGCGGGCGAACGCGCCCAGGCGACGCCCGAGGGCGACATCCTCATCGAGCTCTAGAGAGGCCGCCGAGCGCATGGACCACGTCGGGCTGTGTCCTGCCGACTTCGACGCCTCGCTGCGGTTCTACGTGGACGGCATCGGCCTCGAGGTGATCTTCGACGTGACGCTCGACATGGACATGTACGACTTCCTCGGCGTGCGCACCGAGAAGGCCCGCACGTTGTTCCTCGGCGACCCCGCCAAGCCCGGTGTGACCCGCCTCGAGCTGCTTGACCTGTACGACGGCCGGGCCGCCGAGCAGCCGGTCGGCGACGGCCTGCCACACCGCGGCCTGACCCTGATCTCGTTCCACGTCGCGGTCGAGCAGACGCTCGACCGGCTCGCTGCGCTCGGGCTCGGTGGGACGCCGCGCAAGATCCCGGCTCGCAAGGGGTTCGCTGCTACCGTCACCGATCCCGACGGCGTGATGGTCGAGCTGGTCGACGCGCCGGTCGCGTTCTGATCCGCCAGGCTCAGTCCTCGTCCGGGATGTAGATCGAGCGGACCGGGTTGACCATCAGCTCGCGGACGAGTGGCTCGTAGTGCTCCAGGGGTGGCGTGTCGTACGACGGGTCGAACGCGGGGGAGTCGTACTCGGCGCAGAACTCCTCGGTGAGGTCGAACTCCCGCAGTCCCCGGTAGCGCTCGCGCATGTCACGGTCCAGCCCGAGGTGGTGGAAGAAGTAGTAGCCCTGGAACTCCGCGTGGTGCTCGACCATCCAGTGCAGCTCCGGCGCCACGAACGGCTTGACGATCGCGGCGGCGATGTCCGCGTGGTTGAACGAGCCGAGGGTGTCTCCGATGTCGTGCAGCAGCGCGCACAGGATGTAGCGGTCGTCCCGGCCGGCCCGCTCGGCGCGCGCGGCCGTCTGCAGCGAGTGGGTCAGCCGGTCCACGGCGAAGCCGCAGAAGTCCCCGTCCAGAAGCCGCAGGTGGTCGAGCACCCGGCTCGGCAGATCGGTCATGTACGCCGCCTGGTGGCCGGCGATGATCTGCCAGTCCTGCAGCGTGCTCGCCGCCATGTCGGTGAAGGTGGCGCGGTCGCTAACTTGGGTCATCGTTCCTCCCGGCGTCGACCGCATCCTCTAACGAACCGTCTCGGCCGCGCCACGGCGCCTGGCGTTTCCTATGATTCGGGTTCGAAATGACACCGGCGTCAGGGATTGGGCTTCGGCAACGTGGACTATGACCTCGGTGTCGACGCCACCGCGCTGCGGACCCGCCTGCGTGAGCTGATCCACGCCCACATGCCCGAGGA
>DASZUS010000052.1:0-51634 GCA_035547515.1 Mycobacteriales bacterium | reverse complement strand
CATCCGCACGCTATGAGCGACCCATCGCGTGCGGACCGTCAAGATCACGCGAGGTGGGCGGGACGGGTACGGCGCAGATGGGTCCGTTGCTTCCCTTGGTGGCTGACGTTAGCGTCAGCGGGCGTGGGGCTCTTGCCGGATCCGGCGCCGCGCACTCGTCAGCACGTGGTGATCTCCGTCGACGACCACATCATCGAGCCGCCGGACATGTTCGAGGGCCGGCTCCCCAGCAAGCTCCAGGACCGGGCGCCCCGGATCGTCGAGAAGCCCGACGGCGCGCAGGTCTGGGTGTACGAGGACCGCGAATACCCCAATGTCGGACTCAACGCGGTCATCGGCCGGCCCAAGGAAGAGTGGTCGATGGAGCCGGCGCGCTTCGACGAGATGCGCAAAGGCTGCTGGGACATCGACGCCCGCATCCACGACATGGACCTCGCCGGCATCTGGGCATCGCTCAACTTCCCGTCGCTGATCGCCGGCTTCGCCGGCACGGTCTTCTGGAAGAGCCAGGACCCCGAGCTGGGCCTCGCCGTACTCCGCGCCTGGAACGACTACCACCTCGAGGTGTGGGCCGGCTCGTATCCGGAGCGGATCATCCCGCTGCAGATCCCGTGGCTCGCCGACGTGGAGATGGCCGCCGAGGAGGTACGGCGAAACGCGGCGCGCGGCTTCAAGGCGGTGAGCTTCCCCGAGCTGCCGGCCCACTCCGGCATCGGGAGCATTCACCCCGGCAAATGGGACCCGTTCTTCGCGGCGTGCGAGGAGACCGGGACGGTGCTGTGCCTGCACACCGGGTCGGCGCAGTGGGCGCCGTTCCCGTCGCCGGACATGCCGTTCGAGGCGATCACGACTCTTTTCCCGGCGCACGCGCTGATCGCGGCGGCGGACTGGCTGTGGTCACAGGTGCCGGTGCGGTTCCCGAAGCTCAACATCATGCAGGCCGAGGGTGGTATCGGCTGGGCGGGCATGCTCGCCGACCGCGCCGACTTCGTGCTCGCCCACTCGGCCTCCGGCGCGGAGAGCGGCTCGTGGAAGTCCGACCTCAAGCCCTCCGAGGTACTCAAGCGCAACTTCTGGTTCTGCTCGATCGACGACCCGACCGCGTTTGGCGCTGCGAGTGCGATCGGCGTCGACCACATCCTGGTCGAGAGCGACTACCCGCACGCCGACTCCACCTGGCCGGACACGCAGGAGGTCGTCGCGTCGAGTCTGGCGCACTTGCCGGCCGAGGATGTCGCGAAGATCACCCACCGCAACGCGGCCGGCCTGTTCCGCCACCCGTTGCCCGACCCGGCCTGGCTTACCGCGTGATGCCCCATCCCTGCCTCGCCGAGCCCAACGTAGGTGGCGTAACTCCGCGCGAGTTGGGCGACCTGCGTAGGGCTCGCCGAGAGGGTGCGGCCGCGACGGGCCTGTCCATATATAAGGAGCGGCTGTGCTCGACCTGCTGATCCGCGGCGGGACCGTGGTCGACGGCACCGGTACGCCGGCAAGGCAAGCCGACGTCGGCGTACGGGACGGTCGGGTCGTCAGCATCGGCAAGGCCGACGAGCCAGCGAGCAAGACCGTCGACGCGACCGGCCTGGTCGTCGCGCCCGGGTTCATCGACATCCACACCCACTACGACGCGCAGCTCGCGTGGGACCCGACCGCGAGCCCGTCGGTGCAGCACGGCGTGACGACGGTGATCGGCGGCAACTGCGGGTTCACCCTCGCGCCGGCCGGGCCGGAGCACGCCGACTACCTGACGAGGCTGCTCGCCCGGGTCGAGGGCATGCCGCTCGAGGCGCTGCAGCAAGGCCTGAAATGGAACTGGTCCTCCTACGCCGAGTGGCTCGCGACGCTGGACGGCAACATCGCGGTCAACGCCGGCTTCCTGGTCGGGCACTCCGCGCTGCGCCGGGTCGTGATGGGTGACGCCGCGGTCGGCGGGAAGGCGAGCGACGCCGACTTGTCGCGGATGCTGATGGAGCTGCATGACGCGCTCGACGCCGGCGCGCTCGGGTTCTCGACGTCGCAGTCGCCGACCCACAACGACGGCGCGGGCGACCCGGTGCCGTCACGGCATGCGGCGTACGACGAGCTCGTCGCCCTCGCGCGGGCGACGGGGGAGCACCCGGGGACGACGCTCGAGGCGATCGTGCCGGGGTGCCTGTCCGGGTTCTCCGAGGACGAGGTGAAGCTGCTCACCGCGATGTCGACCGCCGCCGACCGGCCGATCAACTGGAACGTTCTCGCCGTCTCCGCGCTGATGCGCGACCAGGTGGCGAGCCAGCTCGCGGTCTCGGACCGGATCGCCGGCGCGGGCGGGCGGCTGGTCGCGCTGACGCTCCCGCATTCGATGAAGGTGCGGCTGTCGTTCCTCACCGGGTTCGTGCTCGACGGGTTCCCAGGGTGGCGGGAGACGATGCATCTTCCCGTCCCAGAGCGGCTCGCGGCGTTGCGCGACCCGGAGGTACGGAGGCGGCTCGACGAGGGCGCCCGCTCGCCGGAGGCAGGCCTGATCGGCGCGCTGTCGAAGTGGCATCGGCTGCGGATCACCGAGACGTTCGCGCCGGAGAACGCGGGTCTCGAGGGCATGACTGTCGGCGAGGTGATGAAGGCGCGCGGCGCCGGGCACGCGAGCTCGTTCGACGTACTGCTCGACATCGTGATCGCCGACGAGCTGCGTACCGGGATCTCGCCGGACATGCCCGGCGACACGCGTGCGGACTGGGAGGCGCGGGCCGAGGTGTGGGGACACCCGCACGCGGTGGTCGGCGCGTCCGACGCCGGCGCGCACCTGGACATGATGTGCGGAGCGATCTACTCGACGTCGCTGCTCGCGCACGCGGTCCGCGAGCACGCTGTCGTGTCGATCGAGGAGGCGGTGCGGCTGCTCTCCGACGTACCGGCGCGGCTGTATGGGCTCGTCGACCGTGGTCGGCTTGTCGAAGGTGCGCATGCCGACGTGGTGCTGTTCGATCCCGCGACGGTCGCGCCGGGTGTCGAGCGCACGCGCTACGACCTGCCCGGCGGCGCGCCGCGGCTCTACGCGGACGCGACCGGGATCACCTCGGTGATCGTCGGCGGGGTCGAGGTGTGTCGGGACGGTACCGCGACCGGCGCGCTTCCGGGGACGCTGCTCCGATCCGGCCGCGACACGACCACCGTCAGCGCTAGCAAGGCTCAGTAGGGCGACGCCGCACGAGACTCGTTGTGGATGGCGGCCGCGCGGAGCTGCTCGAGGCAGCGCACCAAGGCCGTTCGTTGACCGGCGAGACGGCGGGGAGCACAGTTGACGATCAGCGAGCAGTCGCGCCACGCGCTGCATTCGCGGCTGGTGGAGGTACTCGGGCCCGAGGAGGCGGTGGTGCTCATGGAGCATCTGCCGCCCGTCGCGTGGGCGGACGTCGCCACGAAGCGCGACCTCGACGTCCTACGCGTCGAGTTGCGCGGCGAGATGGGTGAACTCCGCAGCGAGCTGACGGCCAAGATGGCCGACATGTCCCGCACCCTCGTGATCAGCATGGTGGCGACGAGCTGCACCACTATTGGCGCGATCGCGGCCACGCTCGCGCTGACCCGTTGAGCCGGGAGACCGTGGGCTGACTTCTACCGCGAACCCGGTCGCGGGAGCGGGGTTTGCGCGAGACGGTGTTGGCTTGTCGGATCTCGCGCTCGACCTCGACGACTTCGACCCGCATGCGGCCCAGGTTCAGCTACGCACGGGATCATCCAAGTAGTTAGCCATCGTGTGTCGAGCTGCCACTCACGTCGAGGACACCTCTGTGAGTTGGACCACCGCATCACGGGGTCCGGACAGCTGTCGCTGTGCCCACGTAGCGACGTTCGCTTCCTGTGTGAACAGGACGATCTGACGCTCCTTCGACACCTCATGCAGCAGGTTGAGGATGTCGACAGTGCGGCTCGCATCTGCGTGAACGGTGACGTCATCGAGCAGCAAGGGACACGTATCGTGGCCGCGCGTGAGGTGATCGACCAGTGCGATTCGCAGCAGCAGATAGATCTGCTCGGCGGTGCCGTACGAGAGGAGGTCGGCGCGCCGCCACGTGCCCCCAACACCTGCAACCTGCACCTCAAGGCTCGTCGGGTTGACGACGACGTCCACGTATCGGTCGTTCGTGATCTTCGGCAGCCATGCGCAGACCGTATTCGCGAGCAACGGCGCGATGTCGCGGTGCACACGCTCCTGGGCTGACTTAAGGAACCCCGCGGTGAGTTCGAGTGTCTCTTCTAACTCGCACACCCGGGCGAGTTCTGCTCTTGCGCCTTCGAGGGATTCCTCGGCTTCAGAGACGCTCAAAACCGCCCCCGCAAACTGACGCAGTTCGCCCTCGGCGGTTGCGGCGAGGTTACTTGTCTGTGCGGCTTCTTCGCGCAGGCGCGGAAGCTGCTCGTCGGCGGTTGCCCCATCGACCGTCGCGAGTACTTCCGGCGACACCCTGGCGGCCAGGGCGCCCGCTTTCTCGGAAGCCGTCGAGGTGATCGACCGTAGGTCATTGAGCGATCCGCCATTAAGCAGCGCATTTAGTTGCGTCCAGTCCTTTTGCTCATCGGAGAGACGCGAGATCCGTTCCGCTCTGCGCTGCTGCCACTCCATGAGCTCAGTCTCAGCTTGTTCCGGGGTGTCGACCGGGATCCCTCGTTCGCGAGCTACCCGCACCAACTGATTGGCTGCGGCACCGCGGGCCTGTACGTCAGAGGCCACGCGACGCTCCGCCTCAAGCGCAGCCTCGAGCTGCCGGACAAGGTCGGCTCGCCGTGCAGCCGCTGCTGCTTGTGCCGCGCGGGTAGCGCAATCCGCCCTGTAGGCCTCAGTCGCCGCACGCAGGCCGGCGAGATCAGCGACCCTGTCGGTGTGCCCCCGAGCGGCGAGCGCTCCGGCGAGTCCGCCTGCCGCCTGCGAAAAGTCGTCGGCCAGCGCCGCGCGCTGTTCGGTCCAACGCTGCAGCGATTCCGCATGCGATTTCTCGGCGGCGCGGGCCACGGGTATCGCGCGCACAGCGGCGGCGTCAGCCGGCAGCCCCAGGTCGCCGCATCGCTGGATCGCCCAGGCACGCCGTTGCTCCGCGGCTGCCAGCTGTTGCCGGGCGGATAGTACGGCGGCTTGCGCCGTGGCAAGCGCGCCAACTACGGCCTCATTGACCTCACTCGCACGTCGTCGGACGACGGCGTATGCGGCAAGGACCAAGCCAACCACCACGAGGACGGCACCGCTTACCGGCTGCCGGAGTGCCAGCGCGGCCAGGCCGACCACGATGCCGGCCACCGACCCGACCGTGGCGGCCTGCGGACTTGTTCCCGTCGGCGCCGATGCTGCTCGCTGGGCCGCGCGCTCGCGCTGGACGAGTTCAGCCGGCACCTCCGGGATGGGTGAGTCGAGCACCCGCGCCAGATCGAGTAACTCGTCATCCCCCGCAGCGACCTGCGGCGCAGGAGGTGTGGCTGCGGGACGGCTACGGTCGTGTTGCGAGAGTTGGGCCTCGGCTCGTGCCAGCTGATCCTCAGCGAGACGCACATTCTCGTGGACGACGGTGTCGCCTTCAGGGTCGATCGGCAGTGCCGCGAGCTCCTGCTCGATTTCGGCCGAGCTGCGTTGCCCCGAGGCCCCTGGGACCGGCACCGACCGCCAGGATGCCAACGCGTTCGCGACCGCGTTCGCGATTTCATCGTCATCGGCGGCATCTGGCGGGGCGAGACCGCCGAAGCGCGCGTCGAGCTCTTCCGCCTCGCGCAGACGCTCGCACAGCTGCTCGGCTGTGTGTGTCGCGGCGGCCGCCTCGTACGCGGCCACCCTCTGTTGCGCATCGTGGGCGTGTCGGTGCAGTGCTTCCGTGTGCTCGACGCGTTGGAGGTATAGCGCGTGGGAGGCCTTCGCGTCGTCCAGCGCCCGCTCGGTGTTCTGAAGCGCGATGGTCGCGCGGCGCAGCGGCTTGGTCGAGTTGGCGCGATCTGTCCCGACATGCTCGCGCTTGAACGAATCTAGGCATTCCAATGCGGCGGCCGCCGTTGCATCTGTACCGGCGGTGGCTGCCGCGCGCTGCAAGGTCTCTTGTAGTCCGTCTGCTGCGCCGAGGACACCCAGAACATCGGCCTGCGCGATGCATGCCGTCGCGGCAAACGACGTTCGGTCCAGCCCGACCCAGCGCGCTCCGTCCGGCGCACCGTCATTCATCACCTCGGCCGAGATGTCATTGCCGAGGTCGAGGTCCTTCGCGTGGCAGGCGACCTTGGCGGCAAGGTCGTGGCGAAGCTCGATCCGTCGGCCATCGTCGAGCATGACCTCTGCCGTGACCAGCCATTCTTCCCGGTCCCACGGCTTATGCAGGTCGATGAAGCGCTGCTCCTCCCGCCGCGGCGCCCCCTTGCCGCGGCGCCGACCACAGAGCGCCGCAAGAATCGCTGCATGCCAGGAGGATTTGGCGCTTTCGTTGTCACCAACGATGACGGTCATGCCCTCGGCGAGCCTGAGCGTCTCGCCGGCGAGCGGGCCGAAGGCGTGGGCTGTTACGGAGCGGATCTGCACGTCAGTGAACCTCGAGCTCGCCTCGCCGGCCATCGAGAGCGCGCAGCCCTGTGACGATCACCCGGCGACGTTGGTCTTCGGTTAACCCGGGAGCGGCCAATACGTCGCGGACGAATTGGCCGCGTACGGTCGGCTCCTCCTTCAGTCGTGCGTAGTCGTACGCGACTTGCAGCGCACCCAACCGGGCAACGATGCCGTCGACGTTGGGGAGACGCAGTGCCGCGACGTCCTGCACTCGGAGGTCGACGTCCGGGCCAACCTCTCCGGATAGGGTTATGCGGACGACGCCGGACAGCGAAGCGAGCGCGGACCGCACGCGTTCGATGACCTGGCCGGAGTGCGTGACGCCGGAGAGGTCCACCGCAATGTCGTTGACCGTAGACGTGGCTACGGCGACGCGCTCCCTTGTCACCTCCCCGCTCTCGTGGACTGTCAGCAGGACTGCTCCGCGCTCGCCGGTCTCCCCGAACGTCAGCGGATCGGGGTTGCCCGGGTAGGTGTGATGGGGGCTGTCTACCGGCGTGTGGATATGTCCGACGAGGGCGTGATGCAGGCCTGCCTGAAAGATCTGGTCCGCGCGAAACGGCGAGTGCGGAAGTTTCCCCTCCTCTTGAAACTGCATATCGCCCTGTTCGGAACCGTGAAACAGCGCTAGATGTACCCCACCGCGGTCGACCCGGAAGGAGTCGAGGAAGCCCGCGGTGTTGGCCGGTGCGCAGTGAGCTGCGCCCCACAGTGTGAGACCGTCGGCCAGCATCACCGGTGAAAGCGCGGGTCGATCGAAGATGTGCACGTTTGGCGTCCACTCGACCCGGTGGTAGAGGCTCGCGGGCCCGTACCAGTCGTGGTTTCCGGGCGCGATGAAGACGCGGATTGGAGTGAGCTCGGCGAAGGTGTCTCGTAGGAACTCCGCCGTGTCAGGGGTGAACCGCTCCTGCTCGTAGAGGTCGCCGGCACAGGTCAGCAGGTCCACCTGCTGCTCCTCGGCGACCGCGCAGATCCGCCGCAGCGTGTCGCGAAGGGCCTGGCGGCGGCCGCGGGCGAGCTCCGGGCCTGCCCATCGAAATGGTGTGTCGAGGTGAAGATCAGCGAAATGCAACGCCTTCACAGAAGCCCCCATGTCCAGTCGTCATGGTGGCACTAACGCACGAGATTTTCCGATCCTGCGATGCCCGGCTGCCACCCGGGGAAGCCGGAAGTAGGGAGGAGCCGGTCGCCCCTTCGTGCGTCGGCGCCAAGGATGCGGTCTTCGCGGTCGCCGCCGGCGCTGCTGCAAGTCTCTACTTGTCGGCGACACCAACCTTGCGTTCGTGACGCTGGTCCGCCGCGCTGGGATGATGTCGAGCGACCGAGCTGCTGGTTGCGCCGTTACATGTCGGGCCTTCCCGGACGAAGGTGGGCAGTCCCTGAGCGACGAGGGATGGGGCAGCTGCGCGAGGTTAGGCGACGCTGGCGACTGAGGTACTGCCCTCGACTGCTCCCTACGCGATGCGCGTTGATCGTCGGCACGGGCGGCGGCCGGTCGGGTGGGCCGACGCAGAGGAGATCGCACGCAAGAGGCGGACGCGCAGGGCGGTCAAATCTGGCTGAGGCGATCCGTCCGCTCTCGCCGGTTGGAGTTTGGGTCACCCCGGACTGACCAACCCTCACCGCGAAGAGCCGCCGCGGCGATCTCGGGGGCGTCCCGTACGGCCGCGGCGAGTTGGACTCGGCGCCATTCGGCTCGGCCTTCGTCCAGTGCCTCCCAGGCTCCTCGGATCGTTCTCACGCCAAATTCCTTCACAGCGATTGAAAGGATGTCCTCAATGCAGGGGCGGTACCGGTCGCCTCCAACGGGAAAGTGGAAGGCAGACAAGCGCGGGAATCGACCGGCGCGCCATCTTTCTCGCGGCCGGTGCTCGTCCGCGTGGAGCATGAGGCTTGTCATGTCATCGCGATGGCCGTGAACCTGGAAGTGCGCCGCGGGCAGCCGATTTTTCCGATCCATGTTGCGGTCGTATTCGACGCGGAAGAATGGCTCGCTGCTCTTGGCGAGCCCGAGGCCGAGGTCGGACTTCTCGATCGTCAGATACTGACCGCTGTAGTCATAGCAACACCAGAACAGGGCTCGAAGATGTAGCTGTCGGTCTTGAACACGTCCCTTGACGGTCAACGTCAGCGGCTGAGCTCCCCGATCGGGATCGTCATCGCGCACTGGTGTGACAGTAAGACTCGGCTTGCGAGTCGCTAGTATCTGCGCCAGGAATCGAGGCTGCGGATCGGGAAGGATTCGCGCGATCCGCGCATTGAGCTTGTCGGCGAACTCAGAGGCCTGCCGCAGCAGTTCCTCGTCGAGACTCACGGTTTGCGCGACAGCATCCAGTTGATCCCACGAACTGTGTCGTAAACGGTTCGCTCGTCGTCGGTCAGCGTGAAGTGCTCCGCCTTCTGTTGAAGTTCGGACCAGCTGCTTCCGACCCGAGCTAGGAGCCTGCTGCGACGCTGCCTGAGTTCGTCACGGCTGACAGTCTCGGCTGTGGTGGTCACCCGATCTCCTCCCGACCGAACGGTCTGATGGTGCCACAAGGTAGTGGGTGCATACGACGGGATCGCCGTGCGCGCAGGAGGTGTGTTCCGTCCGCCGACCCAGATATAAAGGCCGAGATGAGCACGAGTAGTTCCGCGGCGGCCGGCGTCGTTGACCCGATTCTGAACGGCCCGTATGACGAGCCTGCTCGCCACTATGTGGTCGGGCCGCACGGGCCGACTGGCGAGATCCGCGATGGGCGGCGACCCAGCGAATCCTTCGTCCCAATTCCGCCGGTCCGCAAGGGCCGTAAGGGCGATGACGGCACTGTTCAGGAATCGCTAGATGTCGTCCTGACTGCGGAGAAGCGTGAGCGCAACGATCTGATAAACGACCTCCGCCGCGAGGTCGAGCGGTGGCGGCACCGCGACTACGAGCGCGTGACCCCGACATCGCGCAAGTTGCTGCAGCACTGGGCCGACCCGACGCGCGAGAACCGTGTGCTGTTCTGCCAGCGCGAGGCGGCGGAGACGTCCATCTTCCTCGCCGAGGTCGCAGGCCGCCACGGGTACGCGGACTGGCGGACCCGTATCGAGCCGTTCAACGCCGAGCACAACGGCGGGCTGCCGCGAACTGCGCTCAAGATGGCGACCGGGACCGGCAAGACCGTGGTGATGGCAATGCTGATCGCGTGGCAGACCGCGAACAAAGTCGCGAGCCCGCACGACGCCCGCTTCGCGAAGCGCTTCCTCATCGTCACGCCGGGCATCACGATCCGTGACCGGCTCCGCGTGCTCTTGCCAGTTGAAAAGGACAACTACTACCGCGAGCGGGATCTGATCCCGCCGGACCTGCTGTCCACGATCGGACAAGCGCAGATCGTGATCACGAACTACCACGCCTTCCTGCTTCGCGACGCCAAAGAGATCCGCGGCGTAGCGAGCAACACCAAGAAGATCCTCTTGGCCGGGCGCGCCGAGGATCCGTTCCGTGAGACGTCCGACGCCATGGTTTCTCGGGTCCTCCGCGACCTCGGTTCAGGTCGAGGCGAGCAAATCGTCGTCTTCAACGACGAGGCTCACCATTGCTACCAAGCGCGAACCTCCGGCGACGGCGTCGCCAAGCTGACCCGAGAAGAGCAGGAGAGCAACGAGGACGCCCGAGTGTGGTTTCGCGGGCTGCACTCGATCGCCCGCACGACTGGCATCAAGTACGTCTACGACCTGTCTGCGACGCCGTACTACCTGTCCGGATCCGGCTGGAACGAAGGTTTCATCTTCCCGTGGACGGTCAGCGACTTCTCCCTGATGGACGCCATCGAATCCGGCATCGTCAAAATCCCACGTACGCCGGTCGACGACGACGCAGAAGGCGACACCGTTACCTATCTGCGCTTGTGGGATTACGTCGGTGCGCAGCTCCCGAGGAAGCGCGAGTCCCGTACGACGATCGACGGGTGCCGCCCGGCGAGCTCGAGGGTGCGCTGAACAGTCTCTACCGCAGCTACCAGCGTTCGTTTGAGCACTGGGAGCGAGAGCTCGCGGGCCGGGGCGAGCCGCCGCCTGTGTTCATCGTCGTCTGCCCCAACACGGTCGTGTCGAAGCTGGTCTACGACTGGATCGCTGGTGGCGAAGTCGCCGACACAAGCGCCCACCGAGCCGGCTACTTGCCGCTGCTGTCCAACATCATCGACGGCAGGCCGATTTCCCGGCCGCGCACGATCCTGGTGGACTCGGCGCAACTGGAGTCGGGCGAGTCAATGAAGGCGGATTTCAAGGCCGTGGCCGCCGTTGAGATCGAGACCTTCAAGGCTGAGCTTCGTGCTCGCGGCCGCGGGACAGATGCCGACAACCTCACCGACGAAGACCTATTGCGCGAGGTCATGAACACGGTTGGCAAGCCAGGCAAGCTCGGCGGCGACGTCCGCTGCGTGGTCAGCGTCTCGATGCTTACGGAAGGCTGGGACGCCAACACCGTCACCCACATCCTCGGTATCCGTGCCTTTGGCAGTCAGCTGCTGTGCGAACAGGTCGTGGGGCGCGGCCTGCGGCGGCGGTCGTACGACATCGACCCAGAGACCGGCAAGTTCGCCCCGGAGTACGCGAACATCTATGGCGTCCCATTCGCCTTCATCCCGAGCGACCGACCGATGAAGGACACCGTGCCGCTCGGCCCCCCGGATTACGTGCAGTCGGTCGAGGGCCGCGAGCACCTGCGGATCACCTTTCCGAAGCTCGACGGATACCGCGTCGAGCTTCCCGACGAGTTTCTGGCCGACAGCGTTGACGAGGCTCCGCCGTTCCCGATCGGCCCGAGCACCGTCCCCACACGTACCGAGATCGCCGACGTGGTGGGTGGCGCCGAGACCGATGTTGACGACAGCATCGCCGACGCCAGAACCCAGAAGGTCGCGTACTGCCTTGCGGCCCAGTTGCTAAAGGCGCAGTTTGCCGTGCTCGACGGCGCCTCGCCGGTCTGGCAGTTCCCTCGGCTGGTTGAAATCTGCAGCGCGTGGCTTAAACGCTGCACCGAGGTCGCACCCGGATATTCGATCGGCCTGTTGCTTAGCCGCGCGGAGCTGCGAGCCCGCGCGGTGGAAGCGATCTATAACGTCATCACCGTGCAGTCCGGCAACCGCCGCGAGACGATTCGCCCGATCCTGCGCGCCGCGGATCCGGTCGGCGACACCGGCAGTGTCTTCTTCGCCACTCGCAAGCAGGTCGAAGCGACCGAGAAGTCCGAGGTCAGCCACGTCGTCCTCGACGGCCGGGGCGGCAACACCTGGGAGCAGCTGCTTGCCAACGCATGCGAGCGAGACGAGGACGTTGCTGCGTACGTCAAGAACGACAGGCTCGGCTTCACCATCCCGTATATCCACGCTGGCCGCGCCCACAACTACATCCCCGACTTCCTGGTGCGGTTGGTGCGCGCGCCGGGCGAGGCGTTTGACCGGACCTTGATCGTCGAGGTGTCCGGGAGCCAGAAGAGTCCCGGCCCTACGATCGAGAAGGCGACGACAGCCCGAGACCGCTGGTGCGTCGCCGTCAATAACCACGGCGGCTTCGGCCGCTGGGGTTACGTCGAGATCACCGAGATGGTCGGCGTCCGCGAACGACTCGCCGATGCGATCGCCGCGCTGTATGCCGACCAGCCAATCATCGGTGATCCGGACCTGCTCGACATCGACAAGCTGTGGCGAGGCGAACGTGCCGCCTCGTAATAAGAACGCCGGGCCAACGCCCGTCGAGTCGATCCGGCACGACGACAAGCGCACCAACATCCCGACCGCTGATGCCGCCGATATCTATGGCTACGAGGCCGACGTCCGCCGCGCTGTGTACGAGCGCGACGCGACGCTGGACCCGCAGCTGGTCTGGCGCGGCAAGCCCGAGCTCGACGAGACCGACCTCTACGTCGATGCGCCGCCGATCTACTGCCAAGAGAAGATCAACCCGCGCGCACTCGTCGAGAACCTGCGCAAGACCGCCAAGGAGGGCGAGCAGGAACCCGAGCTGCTGATGTTCGAGGGATTCGACGGTCTCGACGAGCTGCAGGCGGTCGAGTTCTACACGCATGATGCCAACTGGTCGAACCGGATGATCCTCGGCGACTCACTGCAGGTGATGGCCTCGCTCGCCGAACGCGAGTCGCTGCGCGGCAAGGTCCAGATGATCTACATCGACCCGCCCTATGGCATTAAGTTCGGCTCGAACTGGCAGGCCTCGGCCCGCAAGCGCGATGTCAAGGACGGCAAGCTCGAAGATGCCGCTCGCGAGGCGGAGCAAATCAAAGCGTTCCGCGATACCTGGGAACTAGGCATCCACTCCTACCTCGCCTACCTCCGCGACCGCATGCTCGCCGCAAGGGACCTGCTGACGGACAGCGGAAGCGTCTTCGTCCAAATCGGGGACGAAAATGTCCACCTCGTTCGTTCACTGATGGACGAGGTATTCGGCAGCGAAAATTTTTGCCGGGAGATCGTCGTAGCGAAGACAGCCGGACTCGGTTCCGACTTCCTGCCCGCCTCAGTGGACTTCATCCTGTGGTACGCGAAGCGCCGGGAAGACGTGAAATCACACGCGCTACACAGTCCCAAAGTGCGCAACGAGGACGACGACGCGGTCTATCGCTACCGCGACGAGGACGACCGGCTGTACAGGATCGACAATCTCACCAGTGCCAACAACAACGTTCAGTCGTGTCTGTACACGTACAGGGTTGGCGACCAGGAATACCGGCCCGCGCCGACGGCGCAGTGGAAAACGACCGAACCGGGAATGCGCCGGCTTGAGTGGTCTGGTCGGCTTCAAGCCGGAAGGGGCCTGTACTACCGAAGGTATTTGGATGACTTTCCTGTCAAGCCAATGAACAATCTTTGGCCGGATACGGGTTCCGGTGGCTTCGTCGACGACAAGTACTACGTCGTCCAAACCAATACCAAGATCATCGAGCGATGCATCCAGCTCTGTTCGGACACAGGTGACTTAGTGCTCGACCCAACCTGCGGCTCCGGCTCGACGGCATTCTCCGCCGAGAAATGGGGGCGACGTTGGATCACGATCGATACCTCCCGCGTTGCGCTCGCCCTCGCCAGGCAGCGCCTGATGGGCGCGCGGTACCCGTACTACTTCGTGGCCGACACCCCTGAGGGTCGCGCCAAGGAGCAGGAGGTAAGCGGCAAGCCGCTGCCGCCCGCCGGGACGAAGGGCGACATCCGCCAGGGCTTCGTCTACGAGCGTGTGCAGCACATCACGCTGAAGTCGATCGCTAACAACCCGGACATCCGCGAGGGCATGACCCGCGAGGAGATCGACGCGGCGATCAAGCGGCACGCCGACTACGAGGTGCTGTACAACAAGCCGTACGAGGACAAGAGCAAGGTCCGCGTCACCGGGCCCTTCACGGTGGAGAGCCTGTCGCCGCACCGCGCTCTCGCGTTTGACCCCCGCGACCACGAGGCCAACCGCGAGACGATCAGCGAGCAGGCCGCGGCTGAGGACGCGATGTCGGCGACGTTCGAGCAGTCGATCCTGGACAACCTGCGCAAGGCCGGTATCCAAAACGGCCGGCGTAACGAGCGGATCACGTTCGCGAGCCTCGACACGTATCCGGGCACGTACCTGCAGGCGGTCGGCGAGCAGCTGGGCGAGTCCGACGACGTGCCGTCGCCCCGTGTCGGCATTGCGATCGGGCCGCAGTACGGAACGGTCAGCCCCGCGTTCATCAAGGCTGCGGCGCGGGAGGCGATCGCCGAGGGCAGCATCGACCTGGTCGCCGTACTCGCCTTCGCCTTCGACGCCCGCGCAACGGAGGCGACGGCGGCCGACGGCGTGACGGTCGAGCCGTCCACCGAGGGCTTCGCAACCGTGGCCGGCTCGCACAAGCTGGGCCGGATCCCGGTGCTGCTGGTGCGGATGAACGCCGACCTGCTGATGGGCGAGGACCTGAAGAAGACCGGCGCGGGCAACCTGTTCACGGTGTTCGGCGAGCCCGACATCGACGTACGCCGCGACGACGCGGGCCAGGCGGTCGTCGAGATCAAAGGCGTCGACGTGTTCGACCCGACCACCGGCGAGGTGCGCAGCAACGACACCGGCCAGATCGCGCTGTGGATGATCGACACGAACTACAACGAAGAGGCGTTCTTCGTCCGGCACTGCTACTTCACCGGCGGTGGCGACCCGTACAAGCGGCTGAAGACCGCGCTGAAGGCCGATATCGACGCCGAGGCCTGGGAGTCGCTGTACCGGGTCGAGTCTCGGCCGTTCGACGTGCCGGAGACCGGCAAGATCGCGGTGAAGGTGATCAACGACTACGGCGACGAGGTCATGAAGGTCTTCGAGGTCACCTGACTAGTGATCGCCGAACCTTGGGCGGAGCGTCTGCTCCGCAGACGGCTCGCCAGCAACAAACGCAGCGGGCAGTTTGCGCGACGCCGGTATCGGGAGGCATACCGCGCCTATGTTCGGCAGAACTGGCGATGGCTCGCGTTCGGTGCTCTGATCATGCTCGCCGCGACGGCCATTGTCGCGTTGTTCGTCCGCACCGACTTGCTTCGCGGATTGGTTATCGGCTTCGGCGTGGCCGCGGCGGCGGGAGCACTCAGCCACTGGGTGATCGTGTCATCCGGTGCGGGTCCCTTGATGATGGGCGAGCTCGCCGAGCAGTGGACCGCAAGCGAAGTCCGACCGTTGATGGCAAAGGGCTGGCGGCTCATCAATCACGTTGCGCTGCCGAGCTACGGCGATATCGACCACCTCCTTCTAGGCACGTCCGGTGTGTTCGTCATCGAAACGAGATGGTCTGGCCTGGATTGGAAGTCGGCGTACGGTGCCGACCGGGTCGATCGAAAGGTGAGGCAAGCGAAGCGAGCAGCGGATGAGCTTTCGAAGACGTCGCCGTACAAGTCGCTGGGGCTCCCAGCACCCAAGCCGCTCGTCGTCCTCTGGGGGCCAGGAGCCGAGGACCTCGCCGCCTCCCTTGGCCGGCCTAACGTTCTTGCCGGCCGTCACCTCGCGGCGCGCCTTGATGCGTTCGGCATGGTGGGTGCCCGCCTCACCGTGAACCAGCTTCGTGCCGCGTGGGAAGCCTTGAGCGCTGATGTCCTCGCGGAGGCGGTTCGCGAGGCAGTGAGGAACCCGATGCCTGCGTCCGCCCAGGAGGTTGTGTTCACGCTCATTGGGAGTCTCCTTTCCGGGCTCGTTGCTTTCGTCGTCGCGGTGGACGTCCTCGCTCTTCACATTCCGGTTGTGGCTGTCAGCATCTCCGCGCTCGCGATCGGCCTAGTGGCTCAGCCCCTTCGGCGTTGGCCGCGCCTGGTTCCTGCCGTCACCGGCTGGCAGGCAGGCGTGGTCATGGCGGTTGTCCTTTTCGCGATCGTGACTGGTGGGCATGTAGCCCGATGGTCGTAACGCTGCTTGGTGGCACCTGCGCGCCCGATCTCCGCATGCGGCGCTCGCCACCACCCGTGTAGCGCTACCTCCCGGAGAGGGCATTGCCACGGGTTAGTGCACCGCTGGGCATATGCCTAGGAGGTGGGTGGATCAGCGCCGGTTGAACGAATCGAGCTCTTGTCGACCGCAACTATTAGCGCCCTGAACTCGCCGCCGGCGCCGGGCAGGCGACTGTACGGTAGCCACGCGAGGTCATATTCGCCGCGGAGGACATGCGCCGCATGTCGCCCGCGGGTTGTCCCTCTCCCAGCGGAGTCTGACCAAGCCAACTCGCCAGCGAGGCGCCTTCCTTCATGAAGGCGGAAGGCCACGTCAACTGTCTGTCGCACGCTTGTGTTCCAGTAGCCCTGATCGTTGGTCAGTACGACTACGAAGCCGGACGCCACGACCCCGTCAGCCACAAGAGATTCGATCCGCGTGATGTCCTTGATCACGTCGTACCGGCTGACGTCCTGTGCTGCTTGGCTTCGAAGGACATAACGCTCGCCTCCGTAGGCGGCCTCGTAAGCCCTTGTCAGATGCTTCAACTCGAGCGCAATCCGGTCGTCACCGACGAGGGCGACAATGTCTGTGTACTTCGCGACCTCAGGTCGCAGGCGAACCTCCATCCTGACTCCAACAGCGGGCCAGCGATTGTGCATGGCGAGGCCGACTGCGAGTTGGAAGTCCCGCTCTGAATGAAACAGAGGACGGGTCATCGAGAGTTCGGTCAGAAGTGCGGCGACCTGCTGCACGTCGAGAATGAGCTCGTGCGACACCGGGCTAGCAATCGCTCTGCAGGTGGGATATCGCGCGATTGATCTGGGCGATGGCTGCGGACAGGGCGTGGTAGCGGGGGTTGTCGTTCCGCTTCGGCGTGAAGCCCTCCCGGATGCGCCTGAGCTCATCGGCAATCGCGACGAGGCGCGCGATGTCGCGATCCATGGTGCCCATCAGCGCAAGTTAGTCCACAACAGTGAGTGCCCTCAGGGCAAGCTCGGAGGCCGTCTTGACTCGGCGTCGGCGCCAACCGCGCACCTGTGGGCTCAGTCCTCGGCGCCGAGTTCGAGGTTGCTCGGGTCGGTCACCGATTCCTCGCTGCGACGTTCGTCCTCAGTCTGGGAGGGCGACGTCCGCTCCTCGGTAGGGCCGCCATGGATGAGGTCGTCGTCGCCGGTACCAGTGTTCTGACCGGCGGGGCCGCTGCCCTCGTTCTCTTCGCCGCTGTTCTCCGGCGTCGCCTGCACGCTCACTGGGTGTCTTCGTCGGCCTCAGCCGCGTCGTCCGTGCCGGGGCGTTCCTCAGTGGTGGCCTGCGCCTGCTCGCTGTCCTGGTTGTCGTACTCCCCTGTTGGAGCGTCGGTCGGCGCGGGCTGTTCGGAGCTTGTCATCGTGTCTCCTCTCCGCTTGTCTCCTTGCCCGCCAGGACCCACCACACCCTCGAGCGGCGTAACGATGCGAAGGCATCGATACCCGAGCGTTCGGATCAACGGCGAAAGAACTGTCGTCACTGGTTCCTAAGATCCCGCCATGGCGTACGACGAGGACCTGGCTGACCGCATCCGGCAGCTCCTAGCCACCGACGCCGTGGTCACAGAACGGAAGATGTTCGGCGGTCTCAAGTTCCTGATCAACGGCAACATGGCGATCGCGGCGAGTGGCAACGGAGGCCTGCTCGTACGGGTCGACCCCGCGCAGGCTGACGCGCTGATCGACAAGACCGCCGCGGAGGTCATGGTGATGCGAGGCCGGCCGATGACGGGATGGCTGCGGATCCCGGCAGAGGCGGTCACGACCAAGCCGGAACTGAGGAAGTGGGTGAGCCGAGGCGTCGCCTACGCCAGCTCACTCCCCGCCAAGAAGAAGTAGCCGTCAGGCTGCCTCGTCACCATGTGTTTGGTTGACGACGTACCTCTGGGTCGGCGAGGGTCAATCTAGCGACGAGAGGACACACCATGAGCGACACCAAGACGCGGCCGAGCAAGATCGCCACGGTCATCATCCCGGTCACCGACCAGAAGGCGGCGCTGGCCTTCTACACCGAGAAGCTTGGATTCCAGCTGCGGGTGGACACGCCGTTCGGGCCTGACGAGGACGCCATGCACTGGATCGAGGTCGGCCTCGACGACGGCGAGGAGTCGACCACCATCGCGCTCGCCCCGCCGCCGCCGGACTACGTCGTCACCGAGCGCGAGACCGGCATCAGCCTGTACGTCGCGGACATCGACGGGTACCACGCCCAGCTCAAGGCGGCCGGCGTCGACGTCGACGAGCAGGTCCAGCGCATGGGCGGCCCGGTGCCCCCGATGTTCTGGTTCCGCGACCACGCCAACAACAGCCTCATGTGCGTGGGCGACGCCGACAGCTAGCGCCTGACCCCGCACTTCGCCGAGCCCTACGCAAGTGGCCTAACTCGCGCCGAGTTACGCAACCTACGTTGGGCTCGGCGAGACAGGGCCCCGCACGGCGGCGGCTTAGCGGTCCCTGCCGCCCTTGGCCAGATCGCGCCAGCTCGACTCGGAGACCTCGACGTCGTACTTCTTCGCCGCCGTCTTGATCCGCTTCCAGGCGCGGTCGCGCTCGGCGTCGCTGACACCCTCGACCTGGTCGAACCGCGCGATCGCGTTGCGGACGTGCTTTGCGTCGGTCAGCGGCTCCTTGCGCTCCTTCGGGAAAGCGAACTGGTTCTCGTCGAGGTCGTTCTTCTGCGCCGTACTCAATCCCTGAGTACGCCGCGGCGCGCTCTTGCCGTCCGCTCGCGCGCTCTGCGCCTTGCGCGCCGACTTCAGGTTCTTGCGCGCGGCTTCCTTCTGCTTGGTCGTGGCCATCGCCACTACTCCTTCCGCAGACTCAGTCCTCTGCGTCGACCGCCATTGCGCTGCGCAGCCTGGCGTTCTCGCCCTCGTACTCACCGTTGGCGAGGTTGTCGAGCAGCTCGGCGGGCGTGTCGGGCCCGATGGCTCCGCTCGCCTCGGGCAGGTCCGGCTTCTCGCTCTCCGGCGGTGTCTCGTCGCCCATGGCGCAACTCCCTTCCTCGTCATCGGTCTAACCGGCTGAGTCGCCAGAACACCTGCGCCCGCGGCGGCCGCCCACCTCGACCGCCCACCTCAACCGCCGCGCCGAGCCCGACGTAGGTTGCGCAACACGCCGAGCGACGGGCTACCTACGTTGGGCTCGGCGCAAAAGGAGGCCCCTAGTCCAGGGCGCGTCTGGCGATCACCGCTGGTTCGCGCCCCGCGAGGACCCAGCCGACGAGCGTCGCGACCAGCGGCATCCCGACCAGGATGGCAAGCAGGTTGGCGTACGGGACACTTTCCAGTGCGGCGACGCCGCCGTTGACCGAGTTGTCGCGGATGAACCCGATCACCGCGACGTAGCCGGCAGCCGTGCCCAGCAGTGCGCCGAGCAGCGCCAGGCCTCCCGCCGTGGCGGCGGTCAACGAGCGCCGGGTGCGGCTGGTCGCTCCGGCCGCGGTCAGCGTCCGCAGGTCCGGCGCGGTCTCGCTGCGGATCAGCCCGATCGTCATCGCGAGGATCGCCAGCGCCAGCCCGATGCCGAACCCGGTCGCGGCGTTGATCACCTCGGAAGCGCTCGGCTGGTCGTTCTTCGTCTCGACGTTCAGCCCGTTGTTGAAGGCCGCCAGCTTCACCGCGTTGATCTGGCTCGGCGTCGGCGTACCCGAGGTCTGGATCAGCCAGCCCGAGGTGGTGACGTTGAGGTGCAGCTGCCGCACCGCGCCCTCGGTGATGACCGTGTTGGGTGCCGACGTGCCGGACGGCAGCGCGCTGATGTGCTGGATCACCGGGTTCGGCTCGCACCCGTACGACGCGGTGCATGGCGGCAATGTCGCTCGAGCGGCGACATGCGCCTGTCCGGGAGCGACGAACTGTCGCTCGGCGCCCTTGCCGCCCCAGATCAGCTGCAGCTTCGACATGCCCGCGAGGCCGGGCCGCATCGTGAGGATCTGCGCGCCGGGCTCGATCTGCGAGGCGCTGATCCCGTACTCGTGCAGCAGTGCGGGCGTCGCGACGTAGATCTCGCCGTTCCAGTTGCGGCCTGCGGCATTGCGATAGAGCGACGCGCTGGTCGAGTCGAGCTCGACGACCGCGGCGTCGCCGAGCGTCGCGGCGATGGCGTCGACGGCATGGCCCATCCGCGCCGTCGCCGCCGCCGACGGCGGCTTGTTGACCTCCGGCGGGGCATAGCGGTTCGCACTCGCCGGGTAGAGCGCCAGCTCGTGCGAGGACAGGTTCGGCCCGGCGTAGTCCAGCGCATTCCCGTACCGCAGCGCCGCGATGATCACGATGATCGAGGAGATCAGGATCGTCACCGCGATCGCCGACAGCGCCGAGCCGGACCTCGCCCGGTAGCGGGCGAGGTCGCGCAGCGCCAGCCGGACCGCGACCGGCGCGCGGCGGCTCACGCGGGCCAGTGTCGACAACGCGAACGGCGAGAGCAGGATCACGCCGGGGATCAGCGCGACGAGGCCGATGACCAGCGCGGGTGCGTTGCCGTTCTTGCCAGTCCCGGCGGTGCTGCCGGCGATGCCGAGCAGCACGAACGCGATCCCCAGGAACACCAGGCCGGGCAATGCTGAGCGGTGGATCTGCCGCGGTACGGCGGGCCGGCCCGCCAACGCGGTGACGACCGGGACCCGCGTGACGGCGCGCGCCGGCCAGCAGGCCGCGAGGTACGTCGCCACCACCGCAAGGCCGACGGCCAGCCCGACGACCAGCCACGGCAACGCGAACAGGCCGATCACGTGATGCACGCTGGTCTGCAGATGCGGCCGGTACGCCGCCCAGCCGGCAAACCCGATCGCGGTGCCGATGAGCGCGCCGACCACGCCGACCACCGCGCCGTTGGCGCGGACGACGAGGGAGATGTTGCGGTCGGTCGCGCCGAGCGAGGCGAGCATGCCGAGCGACCGCAGCCGCCGCTGTGCCAGCACGGTGAAGCCGCCGACCGCGACGAGCGTGATCAGCAGCATGCCGAGCACGAGCCCGGCGAGCGAGAGGGTCTCCGGGTTGATCGGGTTCGTGTACTTGCTGCCCGACGCGACCTGGACGTTCTTGCCCAGCGACCTGGCCGTCGCGCCGTACGCATCGAACAGCACCGTGACCTGCGTCGGCGTCGTGACCTGGCCGGGCGCGACGAGCGCGAACTGGCTGAGCAGGCTCTGCGGGTTGCGGACCGTACCGACGACCGTGTACGCCGAGGAACCTTCGTGCCAGGTCCCGCCAACGGTCACGTGGAAGGCGGACTCGAGGCCCGTGGTCAGCGCGACCTCACCGGCACGGGTCGGGTAGCGGCCGGCGAGCAGCGACAGCATCGGCCCGCCGTACCGGCCGGCCGGGTTCTGCGCGCGCAGCTGGTAGGTGTCGACCGAGCCCGGCAGGTTCAGCGTCTGGTTGTCGATGATGTCGACCGGCGCGAACCGCCGTTGCAGCGCGGTGACCTCGGCGGCGAGGTGCGGGTCGGCTCCGTCGAACTTCGCCAGGTCGTGGGCCGTCCCGAACCCCGCGTTGGCAGGTGGCGGTGTGTTGGTCGCAACCGCCCCGCCGATCAGCGTCGCGGCGACCGCCACGATGGTCAGCCCGAGGACCAGCAGCTGCTGACGCCACTCGCGGCGGAACAGTCGCCACGACCAGCGGATGACCGCACGCCGGGCAGCCAAGCTGCCACCGCGGGAACGCCGCGGGAGCGCGGCGTCGTCGACGTAGGTCGCGGTCATCGCTGAGGGGTCGACTGCAGCAGAGCTTCGGGAGACGGCGGCGGCGTCGTCTGGTCGACGACCCGGCCGTCACGCAGGAACACCACCTTGTCCGCCCACGACGCGAGCTGCGCGTCATGGGTGACGAGTACGGCGGCGACACCGCGCTTGCACGCGCCGAGGATCAGCCGCATCACGCCTTCGCTGTTCACCGAGTCCAGCGCGCCCGACGGCTCGTCGGCGAGCAGCAGCCGGCGTTCGCCGACTACGGCTCTCGCGATCGCGACTCGCTGCCGCTCACCGCCGGACAGGTCGTCGGGGTAGCGGTCGGCGTACTCCGCGACCCCGAGCTCCTCGAGGGCGGTCATCGCCAGCGCGCGTGCCTTGCGCGAGGACAGCCCGTCGAGCTCGAGGGGGAGTGAGACGTTCTCGGAGTTGGTCAGCCCGGCGAGCAGGTTGTAGTCCTGGAAGACGTAGCCGATCGACTGGCGGCGCAGCCGGGCGCGGTCGTTGCGCGACATCTTCGAGACCAGCTGGTCCGCGACGACGACCTCGCCGCTCGTCGGCTCCTCGAGGCTGCCGGCGATTGTGAGCATCGTGCTCTTGCCGGAGCCGCTCGGGCCCATCACCGCCACCAGCTCGCCGGCCTCAACGCTGAGGTTGACCTCCTTCAGCGCGTGTACGACGGCAGCGCCCTCGCCGTAGGACTTGGAGACGTTGCGTAGCTCGAGGTAGCTCATGGCCGGACCACCATTCGTCGCCGCAGCCGCGGCGTTGCTGTCGGGTTGGGGGGATCGATGCTGGCTCGCTTGAGGCGGCCGCTCGTGGCGTCGAGCCAGCGGACGATCGCGTCGAGCCGGAACAGCTCCGCGTCGGCCATCAGCGCGAACGGCAGGTCGAAGTCGGCCTCGTCTTCCTTGAGGCGCGTCCACTGCTGCATCAGCTCGACGACGTACCGGCGGTGGACCTGGATCACGTCCTCGACGTCGACGCCGGGGACTTGCAGGGCGGACAGCACCTTGATGACGAGCTCGTCGCGCGGCGGCGCGGTCATGTCCGGCGGGTTGTTGAGCCAGCCGTGCAGCTCGACCGTCCCGTCGGCGGTGATCCGGTAGATGTTCTGCGTGCCGTCGCCGGCGTCCGGGTCGGTCTCGACGAGTCCGTCGCGCTCGAGGCGGTCGAGCGTTGTGTAGACCTGGCCGATGTTCAGCGGCCGGACGTCGCCGGTGCTGGCCTCGAACTCCTGGCGCAGCTGCAGCCCGTACTTCGGGCCGGCGCTGAGCAGCGCCAACAAGGCATGACGCACGCTCACTGGCGTTGTCCACTCGGTTGCATACCTAGTATGCTAGCGGGTAGCGAGACGCCGCACAACCCCTACTTCCCGCCTACTTCCCGCCTACTTCCCGCCGAGCCCTACGCAAGTGGCGCGACACGCCGAGTGGTGGGCAACCTACGTAGGGCTCGACGCGCCAGTCGGCCGCGCCTGGGCGGCGCGCTTGAGCAGGTGGTTGCGCTCGGCCTCGCTGGTCGCGCTGGTGGCTGCCTTGGTGAACAGCGCACTCGCTTCGTCGCGGTTGCCTGCCATCTCGTGCAGGTGAGCGCGTACGGCGTGGAGCCGGTGGTAGTCGCTGAGCCGTTCCTCGATCCCACCGAGGGCGGCGAGGCCGGCGAGCGGGCCGTCGACCTCACCGACCGCCACCGCGCGGCTCAACTCGACGAGCGGGTTGCGGGTGAGGCCGAGCAGCTCGTCGTACCACTCGAGGATCTGCGGCCAGTCGGTCTCCGCCGCGCTAGGGGCGTCGTCGTGCAGCGCGGCGATCGCCGCCTGGATCTGGTACTCGCCGTGACGGTTCTCGGCGAGCGCGGACCGCAGGATGCCGACGCCCTCGGCGATGAGCGCGCGGTCCCAGCGCGAGCGGTCCTGCTCGTCGAGCGGGACCAGCCGGACGCCGTCGTACCGGGCCGGGCGACGCGCGTGGTGCAGCAGCATCAGCGCGAGCAGGCCGCCGACCTCCGGCTCCGGACTCGCGGCATGCAGCAGGCGGGTGAGCCGGATCGCCTCGGCCGCGAGGTCGACCCGGTCGCCGGTCGTGTAGCCCTCGTTGTAGATCAGGTAGAGGACGCGGAGTACGACGCCCAGATCACCGGGCCGATCGAGTGACTGCTCGGCGATCGTCCGTTTGGCGCGGCTGATCCGCTGGGCGATGGTCGCCTCAGGGAGCAGGTACGCATCCGCGATCTCGCGGGTGGTGAGGCCGCCGACGGCGCGCAGCGTAAGCGGCACCGCAAGCGTCGGCGACAGCGACGGGTGGCAGCAGAGAAAGAGGAGCAGCAACGTGTCATCCCGCTGCTCGGTCTCGCCAGGCTCCCGTTGCGCGGCGACGACCAGCTCGCGCCGTCCGCGCGCGATGTCGGAGCGCTGCGCGGCGATCAGCTTGCGGCGGGCGACGGTGGTGAGCCACGCGACTGGCTCTTTCGGCGTACCGGTCTCCGGCCAGCGCAGCGTCGCCTCGAGCAGCGCCTCCTGCACCGCGTCCTCTGCGGCGGTGAACTCGGCGCCGCGCCGTACCAGTGCCCCAAGTACCTGCCGCCCCGCATCCCGCAGCAGGTCCTCGGGAAGCTCGCTCATGCGTCGATGCAACACAGCGCGGGATCACGCTGTCCACCGCACCGCGCCTCGGGGACCGTATCCACAGCTGGACTTCGTCGCCCGGCGTTTTGGTCAGATCGTCCGGCGACCGTCGACGGATGCGAAATGACCCGAACCCGCAATCGACGCTCGCTGCCTGCCTCGGTGTTCCTGTCGCCGAGCTTCGACGGGCGCTGCCATACGTCTGGCGTCAGGCGCCCATCTGTGTCACGGGCGTTCCGACCGGCCAGCACTTCGACCTCGAGACTGGGGTGTGGTTCCTCGCCGGCGACCCCGCGGTTGCCATAGTCGGCGTCTTGCCCAACTCCGTCGTGGTGTGTCCGTCGAAGGGCTTGCAGTCTCACGCCGAAGAGATCGTCTACGACATCAGCGGAATCGAGAGTCATGTCTGTTTCCCGCGCCGGGGCCCGGACCTCATCGGAGCGGTCGCCGCAATGGTCGCCATGATCGCTGAGCAGGCTTACCAGCCTGCAGACCACAAAGGTTGATACCAATAGTGGTATCATCCTTTGCATGGCGATGACGCTCCGGCTCGACGAGGCCGAGACACGGGCGTTGCGCGCGCGAGCGGAACGTGAGGGTCGCTCGATGCAGGAGGTTGCTCGCCAGGCGATCCGCGACTACGTCGAGTCGAACAGCAAGCGCGAGCTTCTCGATGCCGTGCTCGACGCTGAGCTGCCCTGCTACGCCGAGGCGCTCGAGCGCCTCGGGCGGTGATCTACCTCGACGTCGAGGACCTGCTGTACGTCGCTGCGCGCGCCACCGGGGCGCCGGTGGAAGTTCGCGACCTGGGCCTGCTCGAGGCGGCGGCCGCGCGCCCGCAGGCTTCGGCCTTCGGAGAGGACGCGTATCCGCGTCTCTGCGAGAAGGCCGCGGCGCTGCTGCACTCGATCGCCCGCAACCGCGCGCTGGTCGACGGAAACAAGCGCCTGGGCTTGGCCGGTCTCATCGCCTTCTTAGGCGTCAACGGCCGACGCCTCACCATGAGGAACCACGAGGCGTACGACTTCGTAATCTCCGTCGCAACAGGTTCACTCGACGAGGTGCCGGCGATCGCCGCCGTCCTCGAAGCCGCGAGCGCCTGACCCCGCCGAGCCCAACGCAGGTGGCGTAATTCCGGGCGTGTTTGGCCACCTACGTAGGGCTCGGCGAAGGAGTGGGGTGCTCAGTCGTCGATCGTGGGCGGGCCGCTCATGACTTGGCGGACCTCGAGCCACTCGTAGATCGGCTCGCCGCCCTGGCCGGGCGCCTTCGACACGTACGCCGCGACCTCGTGCGCCCGCGCCTCGGATTCGACGTCGACCAGGAACCAACCGGCGATGAGCTCCTTGGTCTCCGGGAACGGCCCGTCGAGCACGTGCGGCGGCTTGCCCGGCCCGCCGTACTGGACCCAGTTGCCCTCCATTGCGAGGCCCTCCGCGCCGACGAACTCGCCGGAGTCGATCAGCATCTGGCAGGTGTCGCGCTGGTACTGGAAATGCGCCTCGCACTCCTCCGGCGTCCACTCGCTCATCGGCGCGAAGCCAGGGGCCTCCGGGCCGCCGCGGTAGTGCTTGAGGATGAGGTACTTCGGCATCTCGAGCTCCTTCGGTCTGGGCGACCCGTTGCCGCCTTCACCCCACTGACGGAACAGAGATCTGATTCTCGACACGTCTCGAGGACCGAGTTTGCCTCGGCGATGAGGTCAGCGGGATTTATAGGTGCGCCAGCTCCCGTACTCGGTGATGTCGGTCGCGCCGTCGAGGCGCGTTGCCTCGCCCAGGAAGCCAGGTACGCCGCTGCCATCGGCGAGCACGACGTTGCCAAGGCCGAGCGGCGGCGCGATCGAGCGCAGCAGTGCACCGAGCGCGGCGTCGCCGAGCTCCCACACCTCGACGTCGAGGCCACGCTCCGGACCGTCGCCGGTGAACACCACCGCCGGCCGCCGCCCGTCGGGCAACGCATACATCCGGTAGCCGGGCGAGGTCCGGGTACGCCGGACCAGCCGCGCGCCGAGATGGAGCAGCTGGCGGTTCATCGGCATGCCGGTCAGATGCGCTCCACATACGACGACCTGAGCCGCGGGGCGTGGACCGGCGGCGGGCACTGGCTCGCCGCACCACCGCGACGCGAGATCGAGCAGCGGGCCGTCCGCGAAGGCCGGCGCGATCAGCTGCACCCCGAACGGACGCCCGCCCTCACACGTCGCTCCCGGCAACGCGACAGCGCACAGGTCCATCAGGTTGACGAAGTTCGTGTAGGTCCCGAGCCGGGCGTTGACCCCGACCGGGTCCGCCTCGACCTCGGCAAGCGTCGGATGCGTCGGGGTCGTCGGCAGCAGCAGCGCGTCGATGCGATTCCACATCGGGTCGACCTCTGCGCACAGCGCGCGCAACGTGTCGAATCCGCGGAAGGCGTCGACAGCCGTGATGTCGCGACCACGCAGCACGATCGAGCGCACGGTCGGGTCGAGGCTCGTGTGTTCCGACTCGAGCCACTGCCCGACCGCGGCGTACCGCTCCGCCACCCACGGCCCGTCGTAGAGCAGCCGCGCCGCAGCGAGGAACGGCTCGACGTCGACCTCGACCACGTGCAGCCACGTCCGGGCGTGATCGAGCGTCCGGGCCCATGCCTCGGCGTACGCCGGGTCCAGGTCGATCGATCCCGAGGGGACCGCGACGACGTTCATCTCCCGCGTGATTCGCGACGGTGGCACGGCTGCCCGCTCGCGCGACCAGGGGTCGGCCGCGTCGTGGCCGACCAGCACATCCAGTGCGGCGCGCGCCTGCGCCACAGTCGTGGTCAGCGTGGTGACGCAGTCCAGCGACCGGCAGGCCGGCAACACCCCGCTCGTCGAGATCAGGCCGCGGGTCGGCTTCGCCCCGACGAGCCCGTTGAAGCCAGCGGGGACTCGCCCGGACCCGGCCGTGTCGGTGCCGAGCGCCAGCGGGACGAGCCCGCTGGCCACCGCGACCGCGCTGCCCGAGCTGCTCCCTCCGCTGACCCGGTCGGGATGCCCGACAGCAGAGACCGCGCCGTACGGCGAACGTGTCCCCACCAGGCCTGTCGCGAACTGGTCCAGGTTGGTCTTGCCGATCGGGACCGCGCCCGCCGCCATGAGCCGCGCCACCGCCGTCGCCGAGGACTTCGCCGGCTCGTCCAGGCCCGGCCAGGCAGCGGTAGTCGGGATGCCCTCGACGTCGATGTTGTCCTTGACGGCGAACGGCAGGCCGGCGAGCGGCCCGTCGCCGGCAATCTCCGCGAACGCCCGGATCTCTTCGTCGGAGAACAACCGGATCCAGGTCGGGCGCTCGCCGGTCACCCTCGCATCGCTGGCCGCGGCAAGCGCCGCGGACGGGTCGACGGGAGTCATTTCTTCATCGCCCAGCGCTCGCGTTCGGCCGCGAACGACGAGTCCCGCTTCGCGAGGAACTCGTCGATCTCCTTGCCGTGCAACCGCACGATCTCGTCGGCCTCGGCGAGTGAGAACGTCGTCGGCTTCGTGTCGAGCCCCCGCCGACCGGAGGCGATGTCGGCGCGCAGGTCGAGCAGCTCCTCGCTGCTCACCGGCTCGAAGCGCAGCCGGTCGAACAGCCGCAGCAGCCACGGCGACTCGTCGTCACCGGTCAGTCGCCACACCGGCACCGTCCGTCCGACGAGCTGGTACCCGCCCGGCCCCTCCATCCCGTAGATGCACAGGTACACCCCGCCGATCCCCACCGCGTTCTCCGGCGTCCACGTCCGCGCCGGGTCGTACTTCGTCGTCACCAGCCGGTGGCGCGGGTCGAGCGGGACGGCTACCGGCGCACCGAGATAGACGTCGCCGAGCCCGACGACGAGGTACGACGCGGACGTCACGATGTCGAACACGTCCTCGCGCCGCTCGAGCCCGTTGACCCGGCGGATGAACTCGACGTTGTCCGGGCACCAGGGCGCATCCGCACGCACCGACACCGCATAGCGGCGCATCGCCTCGACCGCCTGCGGGTCGTCGAGCGACAGCGGCAGCACCACCTCGCGGGAGGGCAGCTCGGCGGTCGAGGGATCCGGCAGCCCCTGGTACGCCGCAGCCAGCAGCTCGGCCAGCTCCGGCAGCGGCAGCCGTCGCTCGTCGACCGCGCAGAGAATCGACCGGACACCCTCCACCATCTCGACGAGGCCGTCCGGCGCGCTCGCCTGGACCGCCTTGGCCAGCAGGTGCGCGACCACGCGCACCCGCAGGTCGAGCACCGGCGGGCCGAGCTCGGCCAGCACGTGGTGGTCGCCGTCGCGACGCACCGTCAACTCCGGCAACGTTTGTGTGGCGGGCACTCCTGCCAGTGGTCGGGGCGTAGTCGCCGCAACCGGGACGATCGGGGGCTCTGTGGTTGGCCGTGCCGCTGTGGCGTCAACAGCTGCGGCCAGCCGGCGCTCCCGCGCCCGGTTCAACTCCTCCGCCGTCTCAGGGGAGACCGGCACCAGCCGGACGGTGTCGCCGGGCCGCGCCTGGGCGAGCTTCCACCGGTCGCAGTGCACGACCACGGCCGGCACGACGAACCCGCCGAGGCTGGGACCGTCCGGCCCGACGATCACCGGGGTGTTGCCGGCGAGCATCACGCCGCCGACCGGGTAGGCGCTGTCGTGGATGTTGCTCGGATGCAGCCCCGCCTCGCCGCCGTCGTCGCGGGCCCACTGCGGCGCGGGCCCGACCAGCCGCACCCCCGTCCGGTCGCTGCGGTGGTCGATCGTCCACGTCGCCTCGAACAAGGCCGTGACGCCGTCACACGTCAGGTGCTCCGGCGCGCCGTGCGGCCCGGTGAGCACCCGCAGCTCCCAGTGGCGACCGAGCACCGGCAGCATCGCGGCGACCGACCGTGGTGGCCGCGGGTGCGCGTCGCCGACCGCGAGCACATCCCCGGCCTCGATCGGCCGGCCGTCGAGGCCACCGAACCGGCCGAGCCGGAACGTCGACGCGCTGCCCAGCACCTGGGGCACCTCGATGCCGCCGCGCACCGCGACGTAGCAGCGCAACCCGTCGGACGCACCGCCGAGCGTCAGCACCGATCCGGCGAGCAGTGTTCGCGGCACGCCGCGGGGCAGCGGTTCGCCGTCGATGGTCGCGGCGAAGCCGCCCGCCACGCACACCACGACGTCGCGCAGCGCACGCAGCTCCGACCCTTGCAGGACCCCTTCCAGGCCGGGGGCACCGAGGTCGTTGCCGACCGCCGCGTTGGCGAGGGAGAAGGAGAGGTCGTCCCAAGCCCCCGACGGCGGTACGCCGACACCCCACAGCCCGACCCGACCCGGCAGGTCCTGGACGGTGGTCTGCAGCCCCGGCTTCACCACCTCGAGCGCGGCGCTCACCGTGCCGTCGCGATCAGCTGGATCGGTGTCGGGTTGTAGCCGTTGCACGGGTTGTTGAGCTGAGGGCAGCAGCTGACCAGCACGAGCAGGTCACGCTCGGCGCGCAGCTCGACGTACTTGCCTGGCGCGGACACGCCGTCCTCGAAGGTCAGACCGCCGTCGGCGGTCAGCGGGACGTTCATGAAGAAGTTGACGTTGTGGGTGAGGTCGCGCTTGGTGAGGCCACGGCCCCACCGGCGGATCTGGCGCAGGAAGGTCTCCCGGCAGGCATGCATGTCGCGGGTGTGCTCGCCGTACCTCACGACGTTGCTCTCCCGCGCGCAGGCGCCGCCGAGGGTGTCGTGGCGGCCGCAGGTGTCCTCGACGATGGTCGCGAGCGGGTCGAGCTCGCTGGACAGCAGGACCGACCCCGTGCTCAGGTACGCCGCGCCCTGCTCGCGGACCGTGTCGACCGCGCTGTAGCGATTCGAGTAGTCGTGCGCGTCGTAGAACAAGGTGTCGACGGCCTGGTTGCCGTGCAGGTCGACGATCCGCAGCAGCGCGCCGCCCGGCACCTCGCCGATCCACCCGTCGCCGGCTTCGACCACGACATCGAGCAACGAGGTCATGCGACACCTCGCTCGGCGAGCAGCAGCGCGCGGCCGGACTCGGGGCGGAAGAGCCGGCAGGCGTCGTCGGGGCCGGGCGGCGTCGTTGGAGTCACGGAGATGTCGACCGCCGGCGCCGCAAGCACGACGAGCACGTCGAGCTCGGCTCGCAGCTCGACCCAGTCGCCGGCGGTGGCGTGGTCCTCGACTTCGCGCAGCGTGCCGCGGTCGTCACCGGCCGCAGCGACCTTCTTGAACCAGTTGACGTTCGCGTGCAGGTCGCGCGAGGAGAGGTCGTGCTTCATCAGCTCCTGCAGCAGCTCGTCGTGTGCTGCCCGGCTGTGCCCGCTGATGGCGTCATGCCAGTCCAGTGTCGAGCCGGTCACCGAAGCGAGCGCGCGGCCCATGTCGGACATCAAGACCATGCCGGGACGGATGCACGCCGACATCTGCGCCTTCAGGGTGTCGGGAACGTTGAGCCGCTCGCTGCGCTCCCGGTCGGCGAACAACAGCATCGAGACGTGCGCGCCGCGGCCGTGACAGGTCAGCCGGACGGAGTGGTGCTTCGCTGCGACGAACGATCGGGAAACCATGGCGTGCCTCCGGCAGGTGTGGGCCACCTCCCGGGCTTTTGTCCCGCCGTGGAGTGCCCGTCCAGGTCGGGCACCTGCACCTCTCGGACCAGCCCGCGCTGCCGGACATCGGCGGTACGGCGGAACCCTAGGCGCGCCTCACCGTGCGGTGAGTCCAGACCAGCATCCGGTCGCCGGGTTGCCTGCCGGATTCACATTTGTTAAGTGCTCGTGACGGCGACCGTTGTTACGTGCTTGGTCCAACCGCGAAATCTCCTCGTCACACGGCCTCCCTAACTTCGTTCGCAGAGCAAGGCGTCTAGGGTTCCGCACCCAGCACGATCGGGTGGCTGGTCCGAGAGATGCCGGCACTGGCACTCGAGGGAGAGCCGGTGTTACACGGCGGGACAAAAGCCCGGGAGACCTCACGGTCTTCCGGGCTTGCCGTTTTTCTGGTGAAGGAGAGGTGCGATGCGGCTTCCGACTCGGCCCGCGGCGCTGGTCGTGATCGACGTGCAGCACGCCTTCGCCGCCGGCCCGGAATGGGACGAGCGGATCGCCCGGATCGATGGACTCGCCTGCGCCTGGCGCGCCGCTGAGATGCCGGTCATCTTCACCCAGGAGGTGCACCGCGCGAGCGGCATCGACTTTGGCCGGGAGCTCGACGGCAGCGAGGACGTGCACTGTCTCGACGACGACCCGTCCACCGCGATCGCGATGACGATCGAGCCCGGCGACCACGTGATCACCAAGCGCCGCTACTCCTGCTTCATCAGCACCGACCTCGACATCCTGCTGCGCGGGCTCGGAGTGCAGACAGTGGTGCTCTGCGGCGCGCTGACCGACGTCTGCGTCCACTACACCTTCGCCGATGCGCACCAGCGTGATCTCTACGCCCGCGTGGTCACCGACTGCGTCGGCGGCTCCAGCCAGCAGGCGAGCGACGCCGCGCTCGACGCGATGAAGTACCTGCAGAGAGACGCCTGGTGCACGGCGGCGCAGCTGCACGACGCGTTGCCCATGGCGGTCGCATGTTGACCGCGACGCGCGTCCGGACGCCCGATGTCGCGACCGCGGCTCGCAGCGAGCACGCGCTCGAGGTCCGCGACCTGCACATCACCTTCCCCGGCGGCGTGCAGGCGCTTCGCGGCGTCGACCTGACGGTAGGCCGCGGCGAGGTCGTCGGCCTGGTCGGCGAGTCGGGCTCGGGCAAGACCGTGCTCGGCCTGGCTGCGCTCGGGCTGTTGCCAGCGAAGGCGACGGTGACCGGAGTCGCGGCGCTTGCCGGCATCGACATGGTCGCCGCCACCGACGAGGTACGCCGCCAGGCGCGCAAGCTGCATGCCGGCGCGGTGTTCCAGGACCCGATGACCTCGCTCAACCCGACGATGCGGGTGGGCCAGCAGGTCGCGGAGGCGGCTGGCTCGCTCGAGGCGGCCACGGTCCTGCTCGACCGGGCCGGCATCCCAGACCCGCAGCGACGGCTCACGCAGTACCCGCACGAGCTCTCCGGCGGCCTGCGGCAGCGGGTGATGATCGCGATGGCTATCGCCGGCAACCCGGACCTGGTCGTCGCGGACGAGCCCACCACGGCACTCGACGTCACCGTGCAGGCGCAGATCCTCGAGCTGTTCCGCGAGCTGCGCGACGTCACGACCTCGTTCGTGTTCGTGACCCACGACCTCGCGGTGGCTCGCGAGGTCGCGGACCGAATCGTCGTCCTCTACGGCGGTCGGGTCGCCGAGGCCGGGCCGACCGAGGAGGTTCTCAACGCGCCGCAGCACCCCTACACGTCCGCGCTGTTGCACGCGCGGCTCGGCCGGCACTCCCGTCGCGGCGAGCCGCTGCCGACGCTTCCCGGCGAGCCGCCGAACCCCCGCCAACCCGCTGACGGGTGCGCGTTCGCCGCGCGGTGCGCGCACGTCGCGGACGCGTGCAACGAGGCGCTGCCGGCTCTCGAGATCGTCTCGCCAAACCGGTCGATCGCATGCGTGAGGCGAGCCCAGATCGGTGCCCACGTCACGAGGCTGCGCGCGGTCGAGGAGTGGCCACCGACGCCGGCGTACACCTCGGAGCTCGCGCTGCAGATGCGCAACGTGACCAAGGGGTTCGGTCGCGGCAAGGCGCGCCGGGTGGCAGTCGACGGGCTCGACCTCGACGTACGCAAAGGGTCGTGTGTCGCGCTCGTCGGCGAGTCAGGGTGCGGCAAGACGACGACGCTGCGGATGGCCGTCGGCCTGGAGCGACCCGACGAGGGATTCGTCGAGACCGGCCGCGGCAACCCGCCGCAGCTGGTCTTCCAGGACGCCGGCGCTTCCCTCACGCCGTGGCTGCGGATCGGCGACCTCATGGAGGAGCCGCTGCGCAACGCGGGCGTACCGGCGAAGGAGCGCCTCAGCCGCGTCAAGGACACCCTCGCGCTCGTCGGCCTGCCCGAGACGGTGGCGGACGCGCGGGGCGCGGAGCTCTCCGGCGGGCAGCGCCAGCGGGTCGCGCTCGCACGTGCGGTGCTGATCCCGCCGACGCTGCTGGCCTGCGACGAGCCGATCTCCGCCCTCGACGTGTCACTCGCGGCGGTCGTCCTCAACCTGCTGGGCCGGCTGTCCCGCGAGCTGGGAATGGCGATGCTGTTCGTCACGCACGACCTCGCCGCCGCCCGCTTCGTCAGCGACGAGATCGCGGTCATGTCGGCCGGCGTCGTCGTCGAACGCGGCGCGACGGAGCAGGTCCTCGCCGCGCCCGCGAGCGACGCGACCCGCGAGCTGCTTGCCGCGGTTCCGGACTTCGAGGCGGCGCGCTGATGGCCGTCGCGGACCCCGTTGTCCTCGGGGCGGTCGCCGAACGCCCGGCGCGGGTCCGCCGCCGGCTGCGGATGGGTGCGTGGGAGCTCGGCGGGCTGGTGGTGCTCGTCCTGGTCAGCCTGATCGCGATCTTCGCGCCGCTGCTCGCGCCGCACTCGACCACCCAGCCCGTCAGCGCGGGACCGTTCGCAGCACCCGGTCACGGCTCGTTGCTCGGCACCGACGACCTGGGACGCGACCTGCTCTCCCGCACCCTCTACGGCATCCGCTCGACCTGGTTGTCAGCGCTCGCGGTGGTCGGCAGCGGCATCGTGATCGGCTCGATCGTCGGGACCGTCGCGGCGATGGTCGGCGGGTTCGTCGACACCGTCCTGATGCGCGTCACCGACCTGTTTCTCGCACTTCCCGGTCCGGTGCTCGCGATCGTCGCGGTCGTCGCGCTCGGGCCGAGCCTGCCGCACACGTTGCTGGCGGTCGCCGTCGTGTGGTGGCCGTGGTACGCCCGCATCGTGCGCGGCGAGGTACGCGCGCTGCTCGCCCGCCCGCATGTCGACGCGGCTCGCCTCGCCGGCACGTCAAGGTTCGCGCTCGCTCGCCGCCATCTGCTGCCGGGCGCGGTGCCTGCGGTCCTCGTGACGGGCAGCCTCGACATCGGCAACCTCGTGCTGACCCTGTCGGGCCTGTCGTTCCTCGGCCTCGGCGCGCCGCCGCCGACGCCTGAGCTCGGCGCGATGACCGCCAACGGCCTCACCTACCTGTTCGGCCAGCCGTGGGTCGCGCTCGTCCCCGCATGCGCCGTCTTCGTCCTTGCCTTCGCCGCGAACCTCGCGGGCGACGGAGTCCGCGACCTGCTGGATGCCGTGTGAGCCAGCACCCGATGAGAGGAACCGACATGCCACGCCTTGGTCGATCGAGCCGCAAGCTGCCGTTGCGAGCGGCGAGCGCGGCATGCGCCGTTGCACTCGTGCTCACGGCAGCTGCGTGCAGCAGCGGCAGCTCCGGCGGCTCGGGCACTGCGGCCACGACGGGTGCCGCATCGACGACGTCGGCTGCGCCGGTCGCGGGCGGAAGCTCCGGCACGCTGCATCTCGCGTTCCTGTCCGACATGAGCACGCCGGACCCCGACGTGTTCTACGACATCGAAGGCAACACGGTCATCCTGTCGACCTATGAAGGGCTGGTTCAGTACAAGCCCGGTACGACGCAGATCGAGCCGGATCTCGCGCAGTCGTTCTCCGTCAGCAAGGACGGCCTGACCTACACCTTCCACCTGCGCCACGGAGTGCTGTTCCACGACGGCACGCCGTTCGACGCCGCGGCCGCTAAGGCCAGCTTCGAGCGCCGGCTCGAGGTCAACTCGGCGCCGGCGTACATGTTGAAGCCGGTCGCGCAGATGCTCACGCCGAACAAGTACACGTTCGTCGTGAAGCTCAAGCAGGTCGTCACGCCGTTCCTCGACTACCTGGCGTCGAGCTGGGGCCCGAAGATGCTCAGCCCGACGGCGCTCAAGCTGCATGCCGGCAAGGACTTCGGCCAGACCTACCTCAACACTCACGACATCGGTACCGGTCCCTACGAGCTGACCGCGTTCGTCCGCGGCAGCCACTACACGCTGACGCGCTTCGCGAAGTACTGGGGCCCGGCACCGGCGTACCAGACGGTCGACATCGCAATCACACCGGACATGAACAGCCAGATCCTCGCGTTGAAGGCCGGCGACCAGGACGCGATCCTGCACAGCTTCCCGACACCGGAGCTCGCCAGCATCCAAAGCGACCCGGACCTCGTCGTCGACAACTTCGACTCCTACCTCACGGCGCTGCTCTACATGAACGTCAGCAGCGGGCCGCTCACCAGCCTCCCGCTGCGCAAGGAGATCGCCGAGGCGATCGACGTGCCGGACCTGGTCAAGGAGGTGTACGGCGACTACGGCTCGGTCGCGCAGTCGATGTACCCGAAGGGCATCCTGCCGCCCGGCGAGGCACCGATCAGCTACCCGCCGAAGGCGGTCAAGGTGAACGGGATCAAGCTCTCCTTCGCCTACACAGCCGACGACTCCGGGCTGCAGCAGCGCCTCGCCGAGCTGATCCAGCAGAAGCTCGAGGCGGCCGGGTTCTCGGTCAGCGTCCGCGAGGTGCAGAACGCGCAGACCTACGGCTACCCGACCGACGTGAAGAGCGCGCCGGATCTGCTGCTCGAGACCAACACGCCGGACGCCGCGCACCCGGACACCTGGGGCCGCATCGTGTGGGGCACCGGCGGCGGCCTGAACTTCTTCGACTACTCCAACCCCAAGGTCGACGCGCTGATGGACAAGGGCCGGCAGACGACGAACAAGGCGGCGTCGGACCAGGACTACGTCAAGGCCGGGGAGATGATGGCCGCGGACTACCCGATCCTGTTCCTGGCGTCCTCGCAGAACGTCATGGTGTGGCGGAAGTCGGTCACCGGCGTGACGTTCCGGCCCGAGGAGCCGTGGACCGTGCCGGTGCAGTCGTTGGCAGGCACCGGATGACCGGGGTACGCCGATGACCGGGCTGCGCCGCTTTGCGGTGGAGCGGATCACGGCCTTGTTCGCGGTGCTGCTTGCCCTGACCGCGGTGGTCTTCGTCCTGGAGCGCAAGGTGCCGGCCAACCCGGTACGGGCGCTGCTCGGTACGTCGGCCAGCGCCGCGGCGGTCGCGGCCAAGAAGCACCAGCTCTTCCTCGACCGCTCACTGCCGACGCAGTACTGGCACTTCCTGACCGGTGCGATCCGCGGCAACCTCGGGACCTCGCTGCACACCCGCCGACCGGTGATGGCCGACATCCGCTCGTTCCTGCCGGCGACAGTGGAGCTGGCGTTGACCGCGGCCGTCATCGCCGCCGTGCTCGGCATCGGGGTAGGTCTGCTGACCGCGCGCGGCCGTGGCCGCGGGACCCGGCTCAGCCTGCTCGCCGCGGCGTCGGTGCCGCAGTTCCTGCTCGGGCTGCTGTTCCTGATCATCTTCTACAGCAAGCTGCACTGGCTGCCAGGGCAGGGCCGGTTGTCGTCGGGGGTGACCGCACCATCAGGCCCGACCGGGATGTACACCGTCGACGCGTTGCTGCACGGGGACTTCTCGACGTACTTCAACGCGCTCGAGCATCTGCTGCTCCCGGCGCTGACCCTGGCGATCATCCCGTCGGTGGCGATCGCGCGGACGTTGCGGTCGTCGCTGCAGACGACGTTGCGCTCCGACTACATCCGCACCGCGAGAGCGAAGGCGCTGACCGAGCGGGCCGTGCTGGTGCGCCACGCGCTGCGCAACTCGGCGCAGGCGCCGCTGACGATGGCCGGGCTACAGGTCGGGTTGATGCTGTCCGGGGTCGTGATCGTCGAGGACATCTTCTCCTTCCCCGGCCTCGGGCTCTACACCGTCCGGTCGATCGCGACCTTCGACCTGCCGGCGGTTGCCGGCGTCTGCCTGGTGCTCGGCGCGATGTACGTCGTGATCAACGCGTTCGTCGACCTGGCCCAGGCGTGGGCGGACCCACGGGTCCGGGCGTGAACGGTGTGAACGGTCAGGGAGGCCTGCAGTGAGCGGCGTACGTCGGGTGATTCCGTTGACCCTCGGGTGGGAGGAGCTGCCCAAGACGGTGTCGGTGTTCGGTGCCGACCCGAGCGAGCGGCTGCTCGAACCGGTGCCGGCGGTGCTGCTCGAGCTCGACGGCGGCTGGATGCTGCTCGACACCGGGCTCAACCCGGCGCTGGTGCGCGACCCGGTGTTGTTCCAGCGGTTCCACGGCGGGCCGGTGAAGGCGGTGCTGCCGGACCATCCGGATGACCCGCTGCTGCGGGCGGTCGAGGAGGTCGGCCTGGCGCTGGAGTCGGTCACGGCAGTGGCGCTGTCCCACCTGCACAACGACCACGCCGGCGGCGTCCGGCACTTCGCGGCCCGCGACGTACCGGTTCACGTCCAGCGGCGCGAGCTCGACTACGGGCTCTACGCGCCGCATCCGCAGCCGGAGGAGCACGCGATCTTCCGGATCGACTTCGACGATCCGCGGATCTCCTGGGACATCGCCGACGGGGACGTCGAGCTGGCACCGGGCGTGACCGCGGTGCTGACCGCCGGGCACACGCCGGGCCACCAGAGCTTCGTCATCGACCTCGAGGGCGGCGGCGGTCTGGTGCTGGCCTTCGACGCCGCCGACCTGCAGGAGAACATCGACGAGGAGAGGCCGGTCGGCTTCGCCGTCGGCATGTCGCCGCAGGTGACGTTGGAACCCTTGCTGCGGCTGAAGGCGATCGCCGCGCAGAAGGGCTACCGGCTCGTCCCAGGCCACGACCCGGTCGTCTGGCCGGCGTTCACCGCGGACATGCGCGACAGGGTCTTCGGCGCGCGGATCTACGGCTAGCTGCGGTGCTCCACGACCTGCCGGCGACACCGGAGACGGTGCGATGGGGATGCTTCGACAACTCCATCCCGCCGGTGCTCACCGTCGCCTCCGGCGACCTGGTCCGGATCCGGACGTTGACCCACCACGCGGGCGACGCGCCGGATCTGCTGATGGACGACGAGATCCGCGCGCTCTTCGCCGCCGTCACTGATCGTGGGCCCGGCCCGCACATCCTCACCGGGCCGATCGCCGTCGAAGGTGCGCTGCCCGGGGACACCCTCGCGGTGCGGATCCTCGATGCCACGCCGCGGCTGCCGTACGGCTCGAACCTGGCAGCGCACTGGGGCCACCTCTATGACGCGTTCAAAAAGGAGCGCGTGACGATCTACCGACTCGATCTCGCTGCCGGCTTGGCCCGTGCCGCGTTCGCTTACGACTGGACCGCGCTGCCGCTTGCGAACGCGCCCGGCACCATCGTCGATCCACTGACCACGGTGCGCGAGATGGCGCTGCAAGGTGTCACGATCCCGCTGCGCCCGCACTTCGGGACGATGGGCGTCGCGCCCGCCGCGGCAGGCTGTCACAGCAGCGTTCCGCCCGGCGACCATGGCGGCAACATCGACAACTGGCGGATCGGCGCGGGAGCGACGATGCACTACCCGGTGCAGGTCGCGGGTGCCCTGCTCTCCGTCGGCGACCCACACGTCTCGCAGGGCGACGGCGAGGTCAGCGGCACCGCACTGGAGTGCTCACTCGACGGACTGCTGGAGCTGTCGGTGCGCACCGATCTCGGCTTCACCTACCCGGTGCTCGAGACCTCGACGACGTGGTCGGTCCACGGCTTCGGTGACGACCTCGACGAGGCGATGCGCTCGGCGTCGCTGCGGATGATCGACCTGCTCGGCCGGCGGTACGGCCTCTCGCGCGACGACGCGTACTCGTTGTTGAGCGTTGCCGGTGACTTCACCGTCACGCAGGTCGTCGACCAGCGCCAGGGCGTTCACGCCTGCGTCGAGAAGCGGATGTTCTCGGGCGCATGACCGCCATCTCGTGCTGGACCTTCGGTCCCTCCGTGGGGGTGCCGGAACCGGTCGCGCCGTACAGCCATGCCGCGGCGTACGGCGACCTGCTCCACGTCACGGGTCAGATGCCGATCGATCCCGCTACGGGCGGGCTGGCGCCGGGCGGCGTCGCCGCCCAGACCGACGCGGTCCTGGCCAACCTGCAGCGGGTCCTGGAGCTTTGCGGATCATCGCTCGACGCGGTCGTCTCGGTGCGCGCCTACCTCGTCTCGTTCGACGACTACGAGGAGTTCAACGCGACCTACGAGCGCTGGTTCGCGCCGCCGCTACCGGCGCGCACCTGCATCGGGGTCACCGGCCTGGCGGTCGGTGCACTCGTCGAGATCGACCTCGTTGCCGCCCTCGGCTCCGCAGGCGTCAGGAGGATGCTCGTCGAATAGGTCGGGATGGGGTGGGCTGGCGGTCCGCTGCCGCGTACGGCGTACTTCGCGGTTGGCGTTGCGCTGCTTCCGCTGCTCGGCGCGGGCCACCCGCGGGCACCTGGGCCGACTGCGAGGGCGAGCACCGCGACCGTGCCCGAGCTCGACATCGTCGCCGCGCCCGACGGAGCGGGCGTCGACTGCACCTACGCCGACCCGTGCAGCATCGACGTCGCGCAGGAGATCCTCACCGCGCGCTCGACCGACCCGATCTGGAACGCCGACCGTGACCTCGTCCTGGAGAACGGCACCTACCGGCTCACCGCGCCGTTGCGGATCACCGCCCAGGAGTCCGGGCACGACGGCTACCGGACTGTCATCCGGGCCGCTGCCGGCGCGACGCCCGTCCTGTCCGGAGGGCGAGAGGTCAGCGGCTGGCACCAGGTGCCCGGCAGCGCCGACACCTGGGAAGCCGCAATCCCGAAGCGCTTCGACACCCGCCAGCTCTACATCGACGGCCACCGCCGCCCGATGGCCACCGCGAAGCTCGGCGGCGTCGGGCTGCTGCAGACCGGCACAGGGTTCCAGGCCTCGGAGGGAAAGCAGATCGACTCGTGGGTCAATCCGCGCAACGTGCAGGCGGTCTTCCGCGGCGGCAACGGGCCCTGGACGCAGAGCTCCTGCCCGATCGCCTCGATCAGCGGTACGACGATCAGGATGGCCGAGCCCTGCTGGCACAACCTGCACCTCAAGGCGCTCGGGGTCCAGGAGCTGTCGTGGTTCGACGACCCGATGGGCGGGTTCGGCGGGCTGGCGCCATGGAAGGCGCCGACGTACTTCCAGAACCTCTACTCGGCGCTGAGCCCGGGCCACTGGGTCATCGACCGCGTTGCCCACGAGCTCTACTACGACCCGCGCAAGGGCGAGCACCTCGCTGCCGAGGAGGTCGAGGTGCCGGTCCTGCAGACCCTGCTGTCGGTCAGCGGTACGGCGAGCCGGCCAGTCCACGACGTGACGGTCAGCGGGCTCACCTTCTCCTACGGCACGTGGACCGAGCCGGACAGCGCCAACGGGTTCCCGCAGATGCAGGCCGACTGGTACCTCTCCGGTGCGCACGCGAACACTCGCGAGGGCACGTGCCACTACAGCAAGCCGGCCGGCAGCTGCCCGTTCGCATCATGGACCCGCACACCGGCCAACGTCGTCCTCACCCATACCTCGGACGTGTCCGTGGTCGGCAACCGGTTCGTCCATCTCGGCGGTGCGGGACTCGATCTCTACCGCGGCGCGCGCGGCGACCTGGTGGAGGGCAACGAGTTCACCGACGTCGCGGCGTCGGCGGTGCAGCTCGGAGCGACCAGCGACGCCCGCTCGCCCCTCGAGCACCACGTCACCGTCACCGAGAACTACATCCACCAGGTGGCCAACCAGTACCTCGGCGGCGTCGGCATCTGGATCGGTTACTCGACGTACAGCCGCATCACGCACAACTACATCGAGCACGTGCCCTACACGGCGATCTCGATCGGGTGGGGCGGGTGGCATCAGACCGTGCTCGCGCCGAACCGCAACCCGAACGGCAACGCCGGCAACGTGGTGTCGAACAACGTGATGTACGACTACATGCACACGCTCGGCGACGGCGGGGCGATCTACTCCAACGGCTCGCAGGCGACGTCGTGGCAGACCGCGCTGCAGGAGCGGCACAACGTCGCCTATCGCGGTACGAACACCGACTTCACCTTCTACACCGACGCGGCGAGCCGGTACGTGAAGATCGGCGGCAACTTCGCCTACTTCCAGCCGCTCGACTCCTTCGACACCGGCGGCTGTCACACGGTCGGTCACATCCGGACGTTCAACAACTACTTCTCGCAGGGCGGTCCGGCCTACCCCTGCTTCGCCTATACCGACATCGTCACGTCGCACAACACGACGGTCTGCCAGCAGCCGACGCCGGCGCAGGCGCCGGTTGCCGTCATGCGCGAGGCGGGCCTGTCGCCGGCGTACCGGTCGTTGATGGGCCGCTACCGACCGGAGGTCGGCCTCGTCGGGCCGGCGCAGCTGCCGGCATCCGGCGGTGAGGTGCTGATCAGCGGCGGCGGGTTCGAGCCCGGCTCGGTCGTGAAGTTCGGCGACCGGGCCGCCACCAAGGTCAGGGTGTTGTCTGGCGACTACATTGTGGCGACCGCGCCACCCGGCGCCGGCAAGGTGACCGTCACGGTGATCAGCGCCGCAGGCTCGAGCCAGCGCAGTGCCTACTCACAGCTGAGCTACACGAAGATGCCGTTGCCGTGCCAGCTGAGCTCCGGCACCGGCATCACCACCGGTCTGCTCAGCTAGCAGCCGAAGTTCTCGACGATGAGGGCGACCTGCGTGCCGGTGGATACGCGGGTGTTCGCGCGTGGCTGGCTGGCGCAGACGTACCAGTCACTTGGGTCGTCGGCCGCTTCGGGGGAGCCGACCACCTGCTGGACCAGGCCCACCCGCCGCAGCATGTACTCGGCGACGTCGAGGCGGCGGTCGGCCATCGCGGGCACCGTGACATATCCGCCGAGCGTCGGCGCGGCTGCGCCCGCGGCTGGCGGCTCCGTCACGTAGACCGTCGCCGGCGGCGCGGACGGAGCGAGGGGCGCGAGCGGCGCGGCCGGGTCACTGGCCGGCGCGGCCGAAGTCGGTATGCATCCTGCAGTCGCGACCAGCGCGATCCCTGCGGCGGCGTACCTGGCCTTCATAGTTCCTCCGTAGGTCCGAGAGCCGCGGACGCTACTGAGGGCGACGGCACTCGGTCGCCCGGCGGGCGGCGGCCTGTGGACAGGCTGGTACGTCGGCGGGTACGTCGGCGCCTCGTCGACGGCCGAAAGCGACTGTCAGCCGAGCAAGCGGGCGACCAGCTCGCCGCGGCTGTGCACACCGGCCTTGGCGAACACCGACCTCATCTGGGTCTGCGCAGTCAGCTCGCTGATGCCCAGCTGCCGGGCCGCGAGCCGCGTGGAGTCACCCCGCAGGATCGCGGCGGCGATCTCGGTCTCTCGCGGGGTCAGTGAGATGGTGGCGGCGAACAGCGGGAGCATCGATGCCGGTGTCGGAGGCTCGACCACGATCGCGATGCCACCCGCTGAATCGCCGTCGAGCAAGCCAGCATGAAGGCTCACTCCGCGGCCACTCGGCGTACGCATCGTCAGCCGTTGCGGTGCCTGCTCGCTGAGCAGCCGCAGCGCGAGGTTGGCGATCGGCAGCGGCACGTCGTACGACGGATCGTCGCGGCTCAGCTCGTCGAGCAGCTCACCCGCAGAGCCGGTGACCGCCGCCACGCTCAGGTCCGGTCGCAGCAGGATCACCCCCGGGCCCTTCGCGGCGGGGTGGATCGCCGGCGGGCCGACTGCGGCGGTACGCCGGAACGCCTCTGTCAGCGCCGGCAACACCTCGCTCAGCCGCGCAACGTCCTGCGCATCGAATGGCCGATCACCGGCGAACCGGTGCAGGCAAAGGAAACCCCATACCCCCGACCGGTCACGCAGTGCCGCGCGCAGCTCGTCGCCCCACCCCTGCGGCTCGAGGACGTCGCGCCAGCGCGCGCTCGACTCGGGCTGGCTGCCCGCCGCGGCGTACAACGACTGCACGGGCTTGCGTGCCCGTGCCAGCGACCCGAACGTGACCACGTCCGCCGCCCCGATCTCGTTGGCCATGAACCGTTGCGTCGCCTCGGCGCTGATGCCGTCGTTCGCGCCGCCGGTGAACATCCACGTCGTCGGATCCGCGGCGGCGACGAAGACCGGGCCGACCGACATCAGGCGCTGCAGCGGGGAGATGATCGCCGTGCGAAGCTCAGCCGCGCTCGTGCCACGGGCAGCCGCCATCACCACTTCGCGAGTGCCGCGGGTGGGCGCCACAGCGTTGACGGTACGTCGAGGCCGCTGGCGCGGCCATACCTGAAACGTGGGATGGCGCAGCGAGCCCGCGACGGGTGAGCGTCATGTCAGCCAGCCGGACGTGCCGGCCGACGACTCGAGGAGACGCGATGACCGCGGTTCAACCGTTCCCACCGGATGCCGAGACGCTGGCTTACAGCGCGAGCCGCGTCCCAGACATGCGGTGGACGCCGGGAGCCGTCGGCTGTCTGGACGGCCCGGGCAACCTCGGCCCGGAGCATGCCGGCGCGCTCTCGCTGGTCTACAGCAGCTTCGTCGACCCGGCCAAGGCGCAGCGCGCATATCGCCGGTTCGCCGATGCCCAGCATGCCGCCAGCCAGGCCGAGGGGTTCCTGCGGTGGTTCACCATCATCGACGGTGCTCACGGCTACGGGCTCGGCTTGTGGCGGGACTCGGCGGACGCGGCCGCGTTCGCTCGCAGTCCGTTCCACCGCGACGTCGTCCGCGAGCAGCGAGCCGACTGCCTCGAGTACAGCCAGTTCGCCGGGATCTGGTCGGCGCACGCCGTCGGGCGGCGCAACTTCTACTGCCCGGTGTGCGCGACGGTCACGGCCGCGCCGGCGGCATCCTGCGGGCACTGCGGCGAGCCGCTGGACGACGGCTTCGGTGGCTAGCGTCCGCCTCGCGCGAGCCGGCCGGGTCGCGCGCCCGTGTCAGTGGAGTCGCGACGGGTGACGACTCCGTTGACCAGGGTCGCGACGTAGCCGTCCGCGCCTTGCAGGATCCGGCTGGCGCCGCCCGGGAGGTCGTAGCGGATCTCCGGCGTACGGATCTTCAGCCGGTCCATGTCGATGACGTTGATGTCGGCGCGCTTGCCGACCTGGCTCCGGCCGCGGTCGTGGAAGCCGTAGAGGTCCGCGTTGCCGCCCGACAGCTTGTGCACCAGCAACTCGATCGGCAGCTTCTCGCCCGCCGTACGGTCCCGCCCCCAATGGGTGAGATGGAATGTCGACGCGGAGCAGTCGGAGATCAGGTTGACGTGGGCGCCCGCGTCGGACAGGCCCGTGACGGTGTTGGGGTCGAGCAGCATCTCGCGGCAGACCTCGAGGTTGCCGCCGGCGAAGTTGGAGCCGAGCGCGGCGTAGAAGGCGCGGCCCTCGTCTTCGAGCAGCAGGTCGTACATGTAGGCCTGCGGCTCGACGCCCAGCGCCATGGCCTTGATGAAGACCGAGTCGTCGAAGCTCGGCTCGTAGGCGACCGGGTCGGCGAGCGGGAACGTCACTGGCAACGCGCTGTTGAACAGCAGCATCAGCGCCGCCGCGCCGCTGGGCTGACCCTCGAGCTTGTCCGTCTCGGCGAGGATCGCGTCGCGGATCTCCGGGCGCCGCATCTGCGCGACCCGCTCGGCCAGCGGGAGGTGCGCGATCGACAGGTATGTCGGTCGGAACATGAACAGGTGGTAGGCGTCGAGGCTGGTCATCAGCGTCACCGAACGCGGGATGACCTGGGGCCGAAGAACCGCGCCGGCCGCACTCGACTCACGTGCGATCTGCAGGATCGTCCGCCACTCGTCCGGGCAGTCGAAGAGCTGCGCGACGGTGAACGTCACCGGCTTGCCACTGACCTCTGCGACGCGGCGCAGGTGCGGGAGCTCCTCGAGCATCGTGGCGTGGTCGCCGCCGAGCGCCTCCAGGGTGCCGATGGTGCCGGCGACGATCGCCTCGAACACGCCGTGCCCGCTGGTGGTCATCGCGCCTGCGAGCGCCAGGAGCTCGGTCTCGGCGGCGAACGTCCCAGGGACCGGGTTTCCGGATCTCGAGCGATGACCGACGGTCCGTGACGTGGTGACCCCCACCGCGCCGGCGGCGAGGGCTTCCCGGACGATCGTCGCCATCGCATCGAGGTCGTCGGCGGTCGCGTCCTCGTTGGCGACGCCGCGCTCACCCATCACGTAGAAGCGAATGGCGCCGTGCGCGACCTGTGCGGCGATGTCGACGGCGTACCTGCGCCGGTCGAGCAGGTCTAGGTAGTCCGCGAAGCTCTCCCACGAGCCCCATGGCATGCCCAAGGAGAGGGCCGAACCGGGGATGTCCTCGACCCCTTCCATGAGGTCGATCAGTACGGCGTGGTCGCTCGGCCGCACCGGCGCGAACCCCACTCCGCAGTTGCCCATGACCAGGGTGGTCACGCCGTTGGAGGCGGACGGCTCCAGCGCGTCGTCCCAGGTGACCTGGCCGTCGTAGTGGGTGTGCACGTCGATCCAGCCCGGTGTCACGAGCGCGCCGTCGGCGTCGATGCGCTCGTGGGCGCCGCTGTTGATCCGGCCGATCTCCGCGATGCGGCCGTCCTGGATCGCGACATCCGCGGTGTACGGCGCGGCGCCGGTGCCGTCGACCACCGTGCCGCCTGCGATGACCGTGTCGAACATGCCGCCGCCAAAGAAAGAGAAGTGCGGCGATCCTCGCACCCGGCGGTCCGCCGTGTCATGCGAGCGCCGGATGAGCGCTCTCTAGCGCAGCCAGACGGCGCTCGCGCGGCGGTGTCGATAGCCTCGCCGGGGTTCGGGCGAGTCACGCCAGGAGGTAGGCGATGTCGGTTGCCCGCCGGCTGGTCAGCGGGCTCTCCCGCCTGCCCGCACCGATCACCCGAGACGTGTCGGCCGACCGCAACATCTCGATCCCGATGCCCGATGGCGTCACGCTCGCGGCCAACCGCTACTACCCGACTGCCGAGCCGGCCGGTTTGCCGCTGCTGCTGACCCGTACCCCGTACGGCCGCCAGATCGAAGGGTTCTTCGCCCGGCTCTACGCCGAGCGCGGCTACCAGGTGCTGGTCGTCAGCTGCCGCGGCACGTTCGACTCCGGCGGGGAGTGGATGCCGTTCCACAACGAGCGTGCCGACGGCCGAGCGGTCCTCGAGTGGGTGGCGGCGCAGCCGTGGTTCGGCGGCGCGGTCGGCCTGTTCGGCGGCAGCTACGTCGGGCTCACCCAGTGGTCGGTGATCGACGGTGCTCCCGACTACGTGAAGGCGTGGGCGCCAACGGTTACCTCGTCGTACTTCGCCGATCTGTTCTACCCGGGTGGCTCGTTCGCGCTGGAAAGCGCACTGACCTGGATCGACGGCCTTTCACGGCAGGAGGCCGGGTTCCCCAGGGCCCTGCTCGGGTTGGCCGGCGCACGCACTCGGCTGGCGAAAGGCGCAGGCACGCTACCGCTGTGCGATGCCGATCTCGCGATCACGGGCGGGCGAGTCGAGCCCTACCAGCAGTGGCTCGAGCACCCGGGCGGTGACGACCCATGGTGGGCACCGGTCGACTTCGGCGGCGGCATCACGTCGGCACCGCCGGCAAGCCTCACCGCTGGGTGGTACGACATCTTCCTGCCGTACCAGATCGCCGACTTCGTCGCGTTGCGCGCCGCGGGCCGCGAGGCGCGGATCACGATCGGCGAATGGCATCACGGCAGCATGGGCCAGGGGGCGATGTCGATGCGCAACGCCCTCGACTGGATGGATAGGTACGTCGCGCAGCGCAAGCCCGTCGACGCGGTGGACCGGGTGCAGCTGCAGGTCATGGGCACCGGCAGGTGGGTGACGTCCCCGGAGTGGCCACCGCCGGCCACCGAGCAGCGGTGGAACCTGCACGCCGGAGGGGGCTTGAGCACCGACACCCCTGCGGAGTCGGTGCCCGCCACCTTCCGCTACGACCCAGCCGATCCGACGCCAGGCATCGGTGGCAACTCGCTGTTCGCGATGAACGCCGGGCGCAAGGACAACAAGCTGCTCGAGGCGCGTGACGACGTCCTCGTCTACACCAGCGCACCGATGGCCGACGACCTCACCGTCGCAGGTCCGGTCCGCGCCGAGCTGCACGTGCGCTCCTCGCTCCCGCACACCGACTTCTTCGTGCGGCTCTGCGACGTCGACGAGAAGGGCCGGTCGTACAACATCTGCGACGGGATCCGGCGGATCGGTCCGGAGCACCCGCGCAGAGCGGATGGCACATTCGCTCTTACCGTCGAGCTGTTTCCCACCGCCAACACGTTTGCGAAGGGGCACCGGATCCGCGTGCAGGTCTCCAGCGGCGCGCATCCGCTGTACGCGCGCAACCTCGGCACCGGCGATCCGCTCGGCAAGGGTACGGCGATGGTCGCGGCCGACCAGGAGGTCTTCCACGACCCCGCACGACCCTCTGCGCTGGTGCTCCCGGTGCTCGTCGAGCCGGTGCGGCCCTAGGTCAGGAAGTCGGCCAGCTCGTCGAACATGGTCGCGTCGAACCGGCGAACGTTGCTCGCGTAAGGGGTGATGTCGCTTAGGTAGGTCACGTTGCCATCGCAGCGGTCGTCCTCGGCGGTGTCCCCGACGTAGACGATCACGAGCCGCCGACGGACCTCCTCCGGGCCGCTCCCGGTGAGCCGGCCGAGCCGCTCCGCCATCTCCCGGCGGCTGCCGCTCGCACTCAGCGCAATGGCGAACTCGGCACCGTTCCTGCCGCCGACCAGGTCGGCGTTGCCGATGGTTGCCGCCGAGAAGATCAGCGCGTGGGCGGCGCCGGGGAAGTGGATCAGGGTGCGGGCGACGGCATCCTTCGCGGCGGCCCGCGACAGCACCTCGGCCCGTCGCGCGATGCCCTGCAGGTGGGCCTGGGTGGTCGGTTCGCTGTCACGCACCTGCGCGTCGTGCTCGTCGTACGCCGCCCGCTCCTCGGCGGTGAACGACACCTCGATCAGGGCCAGGTCGAAGCCCGCCACCGCGGACTCCGCGAAGGCGCGCTCGTACCCGAGCCGGAAGACCACATCGCCGAAGTACCGCGTGAGGTACGTCGCGATGCCGTCGTCGTCTCGCTGGTAGAACGAGCTCAGCCCGAGACGACGGGCGTAGGCCTCGTCGAAGGCGACCGCTCGCTCCGCGGTCGCGAACGTGTCGACCTCGTCGGCGACCAGCAGCACGTCGCTGTCGCAGCGCAGCACGCTCTGCCGGGCCGCCGCGTCGACGGTCGCCACCAGGACGTCGAACTGGTTCGACGACAGGGCGCCCCCGACGTACTTGCCGACACGGTCGTCCGGCAGTGCGGTACACAGATCGTCGTGCCAGACCTCCGCGAGCTCGGCGGTTGCGACCAGCACGACTGCCTTGAGGCCGTCGGCGCGAGCCTCGGTGATGGCACGGCGAGCGATGCCCCGGCGGTCGGCGCCGGGCACGGACTCGATCACGCCGCGGTGCTTCGCGGTGACCCACGCAGCGAGGGCCTCGCTCTGCCAGTCGAGCGCGCCAACCGGACCCGTTTCGGCGGCAGGCGAATCGGCTGGCAACTCGTCTGTGGCAGCCGGCAGTGACATCAGCTGGTCCAACTCTGCCTGCAGCATCGCGCAGTCGTGGCGCGCCAGGTCGCGTTCGGCAACCGCCTCGGCGAGGCTGTGCTCGAGCTGCGCCAGCGTCTCGCCCATCACGGCCCACCGGGCGTCCGCCTGCGCCGCGTAGCGCGCCGCCGCATCGTTGGCGTCGCGCACCTGCTGCTCGGCGATGGCGACCTGGTTGACGGCGGCCTCGTGAACCCGGTGCGCGTCGAGACTTGCGACGCGGATCTGAGCGGACATCTGCTGCAGCTGATCCTGCTGCTGGCGTACCTCTTGCTGCGCCCGGGTCAGCTCCTGCTCGAACCAGCGCAGCCTTTGTGCATCGGCATCGCGGAGGGCCTCGGCCTCGCGGAGCTGCCGCGTCAGGTCGGCAACGGTCTCGCGCAGCCGCTCGAGCTGAGCGGCCCTGGAGGGATCGGGTAGTGCGATCGCCGGAAGCATCGGGTACGGCGCGTCAGGCGAGCCGACCGGCGGCATCTGGTGCCACGGCGCGGGCGGCAGCTTCTGGCCCGCCGGTCGCGGCGCGGGGAGTACCGCCGTGGCGCTACCGGTGGCGCGGGCTGCCGTGCGGTCCGAGCCGTCCATGACCGAATTGTCGGAACCTGTGGATAACTCTTGAGCCCAAGATCGGCTCAGGACTCTGGTCCAGGACTCTGGCTCAGGACTGGGCTCAGGACTCGGCGGCGGCGTCCTCGCTCGCGGAGCGCGCTGCGAAGAAGTCGGTCAGCGCGCCGAGCTCGGTCGCGGTGAGCTCGCGTGCGGTCTCGGCGTAGCGCAGGATCGGCGAGATCGCCGACGTCTCGCCGGAGTAGTCGTCCTCGTCGGTGCCTTGCACGTAGACCGCGACGAGGCGCGAGCCGCGCTGGTCGTGCTTCGGGCGGATCACCTGCCCGAGCCGGTGCATGAGCTGCGGCCCGCCGCCGCCGGGACCGACCACTACCGCGAGGTCGAGCTCGGCGAGGTTGATGCTGTCGTCGCCGCCGCGCGGGGCTGCGACCAGGCAGACCTCGCTGTCGCGGGTGCCGTCGGCGCGACGTGACCGCCGGCCGAGCTCCCCGGTCAGCGCCCGCGTCGTACACCCCTCGCCGCCGAAGACCCGGGAGACGTGCGCGGCGGACTGCTCGTCCGGCGCGAAGACCAGGGCTCGCTCGCCGTCGCGGATCCGGGCGGCCAGCGCCTTCAGGACCGGACCCTTGCCGGAGGCGGTCGCGACCAGCTCGTTGCGCTTCGCGACCGCCTTCTGGTAGCTGCGCGCTGCCGTGCGTGACGGGCCGAGGCGGCCGCTGGCGAGTCCGCTCACCGCCTCGCCGAACTGATCCGTCGGCGGGACGCCGAACTCCGCGACCAGCGTCGCGGCCAGGTCCTTGATCTGCTGGCCGAGGGCGTCGTACTCCTCCTGCTCGGCGCTGGTCAGCCCAACCGACACGACCGCGACATCGAACGGCGCGATCACCCCACCGGCCAGGGCCTGCTCGTAGCCGAGCCGCATGCAGACCCCGCCGAAGTAGGGGTCGAGGTAGGTCGCGATGCCGTTGTCGTCGCGCTGGTACGTCGCGGTCAACCCGAGCCGCCGTGCGTAGAGCGGGTCCAGCGCGGGCGCATGCTCGCGGGTGCCGTAGAGATGCACTTGGTCGGCGACGATCAGCCCGTCGAAGCTCGTGCCGAACACGCTTTCCCGTGCCGCGTCCTGGATCGTGCAGACGATCACGTCGGAGGCGCCGTGCCGGTCGTCTTTGTTCGCGAGGAGCTTGCCGACCCGGTTGATGGGCAGCGCGCTGCGCAGTCCGTCGTACCACTGGTCGACGCGCTCCGCAGTCGGCGTGACGACCAGGACCTTCATCCGCTGGTCGAGGGCGTCCGCGATCGCCCAGTACGCGACGGGCGTCTTGTCGGTGCCGCTGACCGCCTCGACCACGCCGCGATGTCCGCGCGCGGCCCATGCCGTGAGCGCCTCGCGCTGCCACGGCACGATCTCGATCTCCTCGGCGAGGGAGAGCGGGCGGTCATCGCCAGCCCCGACCGCTGGTGGCTGTGCGGTGGGGTCGGCGTCGTCGGAGACCACGTGCCCGTCGGGCACCTTCTCGGACTCGGAGTCGCTGGGCTCGGGGTCGGCCAGCTGCCCGTCGCGTACGACGGTCTCGAGCTTGTGTTGCAGTCGCGCGACCTCGGCTTCGAGCTCCGAGGTGCGCCGCAGCGCGCTGTCACGGTCGGCCTTGGCCTCGCGGGCCTCGACCTGCTGCTCGGCCAGTGCTCGGCGCAGCTCCTCGATCGTCGCCTCGTGGACGGCGGACTGGCCTCCGGCTCGCGCGGTCTTCTCCTCGGCTGCTTGCAGCTGCGCGGTGAGGTCGTTGATCTTGCGGGCGGCTTCGTCGGCGGCCTGCTCGGCGTCGAACTCGATGGTGCGGATCTGAGTCTCGAGCTCGATCGTGCGCTTTCGCGCCTCGTCGCGCTCCTCGGTGATCCGCTCACGCTCCGCGCGCTGCTCGGCGACGGTCTGCCGCAGCTGGTGCGCGGCTGCTTCGTGAGCGGCGGCGGTCTCGACGAGTCGAGCGACGCGTTCCTCGCTGGTCTCCAGCCGCCGGGTCGTCTCCTCGAGCTGGCGACTCGCGTCCTCGTGCTGCTTGGTCTTCTGCTCCAGCTGCTGCGCGGCGATCCCGGCCGCCTTCTCGCTCGCGGCCCGCAGCTTGATCAGCTCGGCCTCGCCGCGACGAGCGGTCTCGGTCCAGTTCTCGGTGTGCTGGCGCGCTTCGGCGAGCGAGCGGGTGAGGTCGTCGGTCTGGGTGTTGAGCCGCCCGATCTCCGCGCGGTGGGACTCGATCTCCTTGCGCTGCCGCGCGATCTCGGCCTCGGCGGCGGCACGCGCGTCGGCCTCGCGGTCGCGCACGGTCGAGGCCTCGGCCAGCTGAGCGCGGGTGGTCTCCAGCGCCTGCTGGAGCTCACCGACCTCGGTACGGTGCCGCTCTTCGCGTGCCGTGGTGTCGGCGGCCGCGCGCT
>DASZUS010000051.1:0-16125 GCA_035547515.1 Mycobacteriales bacterium | reverse complement strand
CTCTCGCTGCCTGACAGGTAGCGAAGCTGTCAGCCTAGGGGCGCCTCCGCTCTAGGACCTGGCATCGATAGGAGGCTCTACCGCGGATCCCGGTCACGGGGGTCCAAGGGAAACCAAACAGTGACTGAGCTCGCAGCGGGGCGCCTGCGCCGCCGCTGGAGCCGAGAAAACCATTGCAGGATGCGCCCGGAGAAGCCTTGATGAACCGCCGAAGGACGCGGGTTCGATTCCCGCCGTCTCCACGACTTGGCCGGTGCCGTCCTCTGGCCGCTGGTAGTTCCTTGTAGTCATTTCGACGCCAAGCCCTGGCGATCAAGTCGGCTGCGCCCTACGGTCGGTCGGTGCGCGCACACGCCATTCTCGTACTGCAATGGCCCGCGTCATCCGAGGCTGATTTCGAGGACCTCCTCCGTGTGGAGGCCGAACTGGAGCGGTCCCTCGAAGCCCCGACGATCGTCGATGGACACGATTTCGGCGCCGCGGAAATGAACATCTTTCTTGAAACTCGCGACCCTGCGCGCACGTTCGAAGAAGTGCGCGCAATCCTGGAGCAGGATGCACGATGGGACGGCGTCCGCGCCGCCTTCCGTGTCTCAGACGAGGATGAATACACCGTAATCTGGCCCCCTGACGCGGCCAGTTTTAGCGTCAGTTAGCTCGGGCAGGGCGCGCCGACGTCATGCATCGCCGCATGCGGGACCGGCGGGAGTTAGCAACAGCTACGACCCCGCTGGAAACGCCACCACCGTCACCTATCCCAACGGGCAGAGCGTGAGCCGTACCTTCAATGCTGAGGAGGTGCTGTCCGGCGTGAGCGACTGGAACGGTAACTCCATCTCCTTCGGGTATGACCGCGATGGAAACCTCGCGAGGATCGGCTACCCCAACGGCGTTACCGAGACCGCTAGCTATGACAAGGGTGACTACACCAACTCGATCGCGGACGCCACCTCAACTGCGACGCTTGCCAGCAGCGTCTTGACTCGAGATGCCGACAGCGGGCTGACGGGCGTGAGTACGACTGGCACAAACGCCGGACCGAACGTGGCCTACGGCTACAACCAGCTCGGGCAAGTTACGACGTACAAGGTCGGCACAGCCGCGGCGACGAACTACGGCTACGACGGCGATGACAACCTTGCCGCCTTGCCCAACGGCACGACCCAAACGTTCGACGCCGCGCACGAGCTCACGAAGACGGGCACGGCGGTCGTCTCGCAGGACACGCGGGGCAACCTGACCTCGCAGATTCCCGCCGGCGGGTATTCCGCCTACGTGGCCTACGACCAGGCCAACCGCATGAGTGCGATCTACATCACCGTTGGCACCTATGCGACCTACACCTACGACGGAGACGGCCTGCGCACGAGCAAGACCGTCAACGGAACCACCAGCACATATACCTGGGGCGACACGGGTGGCAGCACCCCGCTGCTGCTCAGCGACGGCTCGACCAGCTACCTGTACGGGCCGGGCGGCCTGCCCGTCGAACAAATCAACTCCGCCGGCACCCCGACCTACCTCCAGCACGACCAGCAGGGATCGACCGACCTGCTCACCAGCTCGGCAGGATCCGTTGTCGGCACTTACAGCTACGCACCGTACGGGGCTACCACCGCGCACACCGGGACGGCCGTCACGGCGCTGCGCTACGACGGCCAGTACGCGGACGACGAGAGCGGCCTCTACTACCTGCGCGCCCGCTACTACAACCCAGTGACCGGCCAGTTCATCACCAGAGACCCTGCCGAAACTACGACCGGCCAGCCGTACCAGTACGCCAACGACGACCCGCTGGCCTTCACCGACCCCAGCGGTCTCTTCGGGTGTGGGATCTTTCATTCGGTCTGCTCTATCGCCTCAGATGCTGGCTCCTACGTTGAAGCCCATCCCTGGCAGACACTTGGGTACGTGGCCGGCGGTGTCGCAGCGGTGACCGGGCTCGGAGCGATTGCCGATGTTGGCGTTGGCGTTCTGGGACTATCCGCGGAGACCGCCGGTCAGGTTGCCGTAGGAGCGGGCTTCGTCGCCTCCGGGGCGGACCTTCCCGGCTGTATCGGTGGCAGCACATCAGGCTGCATTGGAGTCGCCGCGAATCTGCTAGGCGCGGGCCTCGGCCGCGCGGGTTTGGCTGCCGCAGAGGGCACGATACCCTTCCAACTTTTGGCCGCTAAGGCGTTCTCCGTTGGGCTGGGGGCTACGGCGTGGGACTTACTTTCAGAAGTTCCTGTCGCAGGGGCATGCACGTAAGGACGCGGCAATGGCGCAAACCAAGGACAGCATTACCAACCAGTGGGCACCGAAGATCGGCCGTCCGGCAGCGGAGTTGCGCAGAAAATCAGTCGCCCTGATTGGGCGAAGCTATTGGCTCAACTTTTTGTGGATTCCATCGTTCATTGCTGCGGCGAAGTTGCATTCGTTAGTTCTGTGGGCAATCGGTATCCTCACCGCCGTCGCAACGATCGGTACGTACAGCGCGGGACTCGTGTACTCGCGACGCTCACACAGACTCGCTGGCGCATGCCTCGGACTTCATTTCGGCCCCGGGAAGGGCCATGTGCCGCCGCCTCCTCGCGAGGATGGTCACTACCGCGCCTGGTGTTCCGAACACGGTGTGACGCCCTACGCTGCCGAAACGCAGAACGCTCGCGACGTACCAGGTCGCGGCTGATGCCTCGAAAATGACAAGCCGGAAGATCAGCGCCGATGCGGTGATTGAAATGCGGAGGCCACTCGCGCAGCGCCTCGTCAACATCCTGTTCTGATACCTACCGCTGCTCCACCGCGTGTGGGACTTGGGGGATTGTTGGACTCGCTGCATCGCAGTCGGGCCTGTCCTATTCGGTGGCGTGATGGCGGCATTGTTCGGCGGCCTCGCTTATATGAACCCCCAACGATGCATCGCTAGGGACGAGTCCGGCGCCTGCTCGTGCGGTCGCGTCCTACGCGAAACCGTCTCGGATAGATGCGCGGGGTAACCCGCGGCGATTCAATATCCCGGCGGCTGTCCGCTAGCTCGTGCTGTCGAGCTTCAGGGAGTACTTCTCCTGGTAGCGGACGTTCTGCTGCGACGCGTCGACCGTGCCCTTCTCCTTCACGAGGATCGGCTTTGCGGTCTCGATCCAGTACTCCTGCGTCGACGTTCCGCTCTCCGCGCCAGAAAGCGTGACGCCGACCCGGACGTGCAGGACGCGCACCTGTGCGCCACCGACGGACATCGTGGAGTAGCCGATGACGTGGGCGACCTCGCTGGCAGTGGCGTCGGACGAGGTGCACTTGTAGCGCCACACGTGACCGGCCTTGACCCCAGGCTGGTAGATGACGGCACTCTTGCCGCACTTGAAGCTTTCGCCGGCGGAGACGCCGAAGAAGCTCAGGGTCGTCCCGTACGACGCCATGTAGATGGTCGTGCCGTCCGGGCAGAGCTCCTGGGTCTGGACGTGCTGTGAGTTCGGCTTCCAGGTGCTCTGGACCCCGCAGCCGGCGCGCCTGTTCGTGATCGTGGTGGTGGATGGGAAGCTGCGCTTCGTGCCGGGGATGGTGGTCTGCTCGTAGCCGGTGGTCGCGTAGCGGAACTTGCCGAGGACGCTCGGCGGGATCGTCGCGGCGGCGATCGCGCGGCTCGAGGCAGCGGGTGCGGTTGTGGCCTGCTCGGTCGGCGTCGCGGTGGCGGCCGGGGTGGCCTCCGACCGCGGCTTCGCGGGCACCGGGGCGGCAGGTGTGACGGGCACGGACGTCAGGTGAGGCCCGGTCGAGGGCATCGTCGTCTGCGGGGGGCGAATGGTCTCGGTCGGAGTCGGTACGGCGGAGGACCTGGCGTGCGTGCCGCTTGGGCTTGGCGTGGGTGCTGCCGCGACCGGCGGGGTCAGCGGGCCGCTCGGGCTGCGCGATGCGGTGCTGGACCCGCCGTTGCCGTGCTCGCCGATCGCGATCGCGCCGATCACGATCACCACTGCGCAGCCGGCCGGGATCAGCCGCTTCGACCAGGTGTCGGTGGCCTCAGTCATGCAGAGAAGTCAACCAAACCGCCGCCGTCGACCCGACGGGCGTCGTCACGGTCGGGTGTCGACCTCGCCGTCGGGCTTGCCCGGCGGGACCTGCCGGAGCTCGGGTACGCCGTCGTGCGACATCGACGGGTCGTTGGCCGCACGGCCCTGAGCGTCACGGGGCTCCGGCGGCGGGGTGTTCACCGCCAGGTCGCCCTTGCTCTCCTCGCTGGGCCGGTCCGCAGCCGGCGGCTGCTCCGGTGAGGTCTTGGGCGGCGGCCCTTGCGGTTGTTCGGACATCAGCCTGCCTCTCGCTGTGCGATCGGAGCGACGATGAGCTCGTCCGGGATGCCGAACGCGTCGACCAGCAGCTCGGCGTACGGACGCAGTTCCTGGCACAGGTCGTTGACCGCCGCAGTGACCGCCTTGCTGCGGGCCGGCGTCAACCGGTTGTGCTCGAGGAACCACGCGCGTTCGCGCTCGATCACGGACAGCGCGTGCAGGTCGCAGACGCGGTTGAGCAGGGCGGCGACAGTCGGGTCCTCGATGTTCGCGATCGCGGAGTCGAACGCCTCCATGATGCGGGCGTCGATGTGAGCTTTCGCGGCCAGCAGCACCTGGTCCTGGGCGCAGTTGAAGACGTCGAACGGGTCGGCGTCGGACTCGAAGCCCTTGCGCAGACGACGTGCCAGACCCTCGAGGACGTGCTTCTCCCGCCAGCCGAGCAGAGCCAGCTGCTGCTCGCGGTCGAGCAGGTCGGTCTCCTCCGCGCTTCGCGTCGGAACGGCGTCGACGAGCCGCTGGATCAGTCCCCGCGCCCCGGTCCGCTCGATGATGATCTCGGCGACCTGCTCTGCGGTGAACCGGAGCGTCCCGATCGTGTCGAGGTCGCCGAACTCGCTCTGGAAGTTGGTGAGGAGGGTCTTCGCGGCGAGCTGGAGCAAGACCGTGTTGTCGCCCTCGAACGTCGTGAAGACGTCGAGGTCGGCGCGCAGCCCGACCAGCTGGTTCTCCGCGAGGTAGCCGGCGCCGCCGCACGCCTCCCGGCAGGCCTGGACGGTCGCCGAGGCGTGCCAAGTCGAAGTCGCCTTCAAGGCCGCGGCGAAGGTCTCCAGCCGCCGACGCCCTTGCTCGTCGTCGCGCGGCAGGTCGTGCAGCTCCGCTACGAGCTCGCCCTGGGCGAAGGTCAGCGCGTAGGTCTGCGCCAGCGCGGGGAGCAGCGACCGCTGATGCGCCAGGTAGTTCAGCACCGGGATCTCGGTGTCGGAGTCCGGCGCCTTGAACTGGCGCCGCCGGTTGCCGTAGCGCACCGCAATCGTCAGAGCGTTCTTCGATGCCGCCACCGCCGCGCCGGAGATGCTGATCCGGCCTTGTACGAGGGTGCCGAGCATGGTGAAGAACCGCGCGCTGACGCTCTCGATCGGGCTGGAGTAGACCCCCTCGGCTGAGACCGAGCCGAACCTGTCGAGCAATGCCTCACGCGGCACGCGGACCTGGTCGAAGGACAGCCGCCCGTTGTCCACGCCGTTGAGCCCGGCTTTCCAGCCGTCGTCCTCGATCGTCACGCCCGGCATCGAGTTGCCGTCGCCGTCGCGGATCGGGACGACCAGAGCATGGACGCCGTGCTCCTCGTCGCCGACGTGGAGCTGAGCGAAGACGACCGCGACCTGCCCGTCGCGCGCTGCGTTGCCGATGTAGTTCTTCGTCGAGAGCTCGTCCGGCGTGTGTACGACGAACTCGCCGGTCGAGGCGTCGTACGTCGCCGTCGTACCGATCGACTGGACGTCGGAGCCATGACCGGTCTCCGTCATCGCAAAGCACCCCATGAGGCGCAGCGACATGATGTCGGCGAGGTAGCGCTCGTGGTGCTCGGCGTTGCCGAGGTTGCGGATCGCCCCGCCGAACAGCCCCCACTGCACGCCCGACTTGACCAGGAGGGAAAGGTCGGCGTGCGCCTGCATCTCGAAGCCGGTGACCGCGCCGCCGGTGTCACCGAGGCCGCCGACCTCCTTGGGGAACAGCAGCTTGGGAATGTCGGTGAGCGCTACCGCTTCGATCTGCCGCTTGACCCGAGCTCGCTGCTGCTCCATCGACTCGCCGATCTGCGGAGCCAGCATCGGGTCGCGAAGCAGCTCGCGCACCTGCTCGCGAACGTGCCGCCAGCGGCCGTCGAGCACGCGCCGCAGGGCGGCGACATCGATCTCCGACGGGTCGGCAAGGGATGCCGCCGGAGCGTCTGGTTGTGCCATGGCAAGGGACCGGTACCCGCTTTGGGCCCGCTTGATGCGGCAGGGGCCACCCGCGCGGCACACTCTTGTCACGGTGATCGTTTCGTGCACCGTGCGTATGCCTGGGGAGGGACGCACATGGGCGGGGCTCAAGGACTCGGGGCGGCGGCAGACCACGCCGCGGACAGCGTGGTGGCGGCGCTGCTGGCGGCATCGGCGTTGCTGGCCGGCATCTCGGAGCGGGTGCTCGGGGAGTTCGACCGGCGTACGACGCTGACGCAGTTTCGTACCTTGGCGGTGCTGTCGCGCGGCAACATCAACCTCTCGCGGCTGGCGAGCGAGCTGGGCGTCAACGTGTCGACGGCGATGCGCAGTATCGACCGGCTCATCGGGTTCGGTTACGCCGCGCGTGAGGAGAACCCGCACAGCCGCCGTGAGGTGGTGCTCTGCCTCACACCGGACGGCAAACGCTTCGTCGACCTCGTCGTCGAACGGCGCCGCAGCGAGATCGCGCGCCTGCTCGCGCGGATGTCGGCACAGGCGGTGGGCGAGCTGGTGACGAGCCTCGATGCCTTCGTCGCGGCCGGCGGGAAGAGCGGCGTGCTGGCCGGACGGCCGGCCTAGCGAGGATCCGGGCTAAGCGGGTTCGAAGATCACGACTGGGATCTCGCGGCTGGTCTTGTTCTGGTAGTCGCCGTAGAACGGGTGAGCGGCGACAACCTTGGGCCACAGGTCCGCGCGCTCCTCGGCGTTGGCGATGCGAGCGTGCATCCGCCGGCTCCGGCCCTCGACCATCAGCTCGACGTCGCCGTTGACCCGGATGTTCTGGCACCACTGCGGCTCGCGGTCGTCACCGCCGAAGGATGCGATCAGGATCACCGTCTCACCGAGCTGCAGCGGCGTCGTCGCCATGATCGTGCGCGGCTGACCGCTGTTGCGCCCGATGGTCGTCAGCCGCACCATCGGCATGCCGCGGCCCCGATGAAACAGCTTCCCGCGAGTCGCGTTGAACAGGGCCGTGTGCAGTCGAGTCCCGTACCGGTAGACCACGTCCTTGGCCGCCACCGCACCATCCTTTCGCATGATCGAACAGCGAGTGCGGCGTGCCCGGGGCGGGGATACGGTTTCGCTATGACGCAGGCGGCCGTGTCGTTCCAGCCGTTCGAGCCAGGGTTTGCCGTCGACCCGTACCCGGCGTACCGAGCGCTGCGGGAAGCGGTGCCGGTCGAGGAGCACGAGTTCGGGTTCTGGGCGCTGTGGCGGCACGAGGACGTGAGCGAGCTGCTGCGCTCGAAGATGTCGGTCGAGGACCGCCACGTGACGACGTTCAGCCCGATGCGCAGCAAGTACGAGGAGATCTACCGCGAGGCCGACCGCTCGCGTCGCGGCGGCGGGATCTCCATGCTGGACCGCGACCCACCTGACCACACCCGGCTGCGGCGGCTGGTCTCCAAGGCGTTCACCCCGCGCATGGTCGACGCGCTCACGCCGATGGTCGAGCGGCTGGTCGCCGACGCGCTCGACCGGATCGAGGACCAGGGGCAGGTCGACCTGATCGACGCCCTTGCCTTCCCGCTGCCGTTCGCGGTCATCTCGAGCATGCTTGGGATGCCGGAGAGCAATGTCAGCCGCCTGCGGGAGCTGTCCGCGACGATCGTCCGTTCGCTCGAGCCGGTCCCGGATGAGGACGTGGTGCGGGCGATCATCGCCGCCGAGATCGAGATGTCGGAGCGCACCGCAGAAGCCATTGCCTGGAAGCGCGAGCATCCCGCGGACGACCTGCTCACCGGCCTGATCGACGCGCGCGACGGCGAGGACGCGCTCAGTGACGACGAGCTGGTCTCGCAGGTGATCCTGCTCTACGTCGCGGGGCACGAGACGACGGTCAACCTGATCGGCAACGGGACGCGCGCGCTGCTCGACCATCCCGACCAGGCGGAGCTGTTGCGGCGAGAGCGCGGGCTCGACGAGAACGCCGTGGAGGAGCTCCTTCGCTTCGACAGCCCGGTCCAGCTTTCGCGCCGGGTCACCACCGAGGACTACCGGATCGGCGAGACCGTGATCCCGCGCGGCCGCGTGGTGCTGGCCAGCCTGGCGTCGGGGAACCGCGACGAGTCGGTCTTCGGTCCCGACGCCGACCAGGTACGCCTCGACCGGGCCAACGCCAAGCACCACCTCTCTTTCGGGGGCGGGGTGCACCACTGCCTCGGCTCCTCGCTTGCCCGCCTCGAAGGGCGCGTGGCGATCGCCGGGCTGTTCCGCCGCTTCCCGGGACTGCAGCTGGCCGGCGAGCCCGTGCACAACGGCCGGATCAACCTGCGCGGCCTGAGCCGGTTGCCGGTGGCGGTGCGCTGATGGCGGCGAGGCGCTGATGGACGGCAGTCTCGCGGGCAAGCTGCTGGTCGCGACTCCCTCGCTGCGCTCGCCGGAGTTCGCCCGCACCGTGATCGCGCTGCTGGAGCACAACGAGGAAGGGGCGCTCGGGCTCATCATCAACCGGCCCGGCGACGCCTCGCTGCTCGACGTCGTACCTCCGGTCGCGGAGATCGCGAGCGCTCCGGCGGTGGTGTTCAGCGGCGGCCCGGTCCAGCCGGAGGTGGCGATCGCGCTGGGGGTGACCGACGGCACGTCGAGTGAGGGCTGGCGGCCGATCGTCGCGCCGCTGGTGACGGTCGACCTCGACTACGACCCGGCGCTTCTCGCCGCCTCGGTGCGCGAGCTGCGGGTCTTCGCCGGTTACGCCGGGTGGTCCGGTGGGCAGTTGGAGGCTGAGATCGCCGACGGTGCGTGGTACGTCGTCGAGCGGCTTCCGGGTGACACGTTCGCGGGTCTTCCGGACCGGTTGTGGTCGCAGGTCCTGCGCCGGCAGCCGTGGCCGCTGTCGGCCGTCTCGACCTGTCCCGCCGACCCCACGATGAACTGAGGCCCTGTGAGCGAAGACGCGGTAAGCCCGAGCGGCGCGCAGCACGTCATCCGGCACGGCGCCCAGGAAGCAGTTGCCGTCGAGGTCGGCGGTGGGCTGCGGACCTACACCGTGGACGGGCGCGACGTCCTCGACGGCTACGCCGTCGACGCGATGTGTGACGGCGCGCGCTGCCAGACCCTGGTTCCCTGGCCGAACCGGGTGCAGGACGGCAAGTGGAGCTGGAACGGCGAGGAGCAGCAGCTCGCGCTGACCGAGCCCGAGCAGCACAATGCGATCCACGGGCTGGTGCGATGGCTGTCGTGGGACGTCGTCGAGCACACCGACTCGTCGGTGACGCTGCAGTGCCGGTCGATGCCGCAGCCCGGGTACCCGTGGCGGCTCGTGGTCACCAACGCGTGGTCGCTAGGTGATGACGGGCTGAGCGTGGTCACCACGATTCGCAACGACAGCGCGTCGCCGGCGCCGGTTGCCGCCGGCTTCCACCCCTACCTGACGGTCGGCACGGGGAAGATCGACGACGCCCTGCTCACCATCCCGGCCACGACGCGACTGCTCACCGGGGCGCAGCAGATCCCGACCGGTTCCGAAGCCGTGGCGGGTACGGCGTACGACTTCACCGAGGCGAGGCCGATCGGCGACCTCGAGATCGACCACACCTATGCCGACCTGCGCCGTGACGGGGAGGGCAAGGCGCGGCTGCGGCTCGCCGCGCCCGACGGGTCGGCGGAGGTGACCGTGTGGGTCGACGCGGCGTACCCCTACCTGGAGATCTTCACCGACGACGCGCTGCCCGACCCGTCGCGGCGCCGCGGCGGTCTCGGCGTCGAGCCGATGTCGGCGCCGCCTAACGCGTTGGCGACAGGTGAGGCGCTCGTCACCGTCGAGCCGGGCGGCGAGTGGCGCGGCTCCTGGGGCATCACTCCGGGCGCGTAGCGGGCAGCGGGCAGCGGACATGGTGGTGGGTCGGGTCGCCTCCCTAGGGGTGGGCGCGGTACGCGGCGGGTGGGCTGCCGCCCAGGTCGCTCACCGGATCGGGCTGACGACGCCGGTTCGGCCGGACCGGCTCGTGGCGATGGGCACCGCCTTCTATCACTGGGGCCGTACGCCGGCGGGCCTCGCCGCCGCGAACGCAGCACGCGATCCCGACCGCATCGCCGTCATCGACGAGCGCGAGCGGGTGACGTTCGCCGAGATCGACCGGCGCAGCAGCATCGTCGCCGCCGCCCTCGCGGAGCGAGGCGTCGGTGCGCACGACTCGGTGGCGCTGCTGGCCCGCAACTCCTCGGCCTTCGTCGTCGCGATGGTGGCGATCGCGCAGGTCGGCGCCGACACGCTCTACCTCAACACCGGCTTCGCCGGGCCTCAGCTGCACGACGTGCTCGACAGCGAGAACGCAGCGGCCATCATCGCCGACGACGAGTTCGCCGACATCGTCACCGAGCACGCCGGGTCGCTGCCGAGGTTGTGGGCGTGGGACGACGCCGGTGATGCGCCGCCCGACAGCATCGCCGGCCTGGTCGACGCGGCTGGCGAGGTGCCGCACCTGCCGAGACCGAGAGCCGAGGGACGCCAGGTGATCCTCACCAGCGGCACCACCGGCAAGCCGAAGGGTGCGGCCCGCAGCTCGCCGACCGCGTTGTCGAGCCTGGTCAGCAGCATCGCCTTTCTGGACGCGATCCCGTACCGCGCCGGCGGCGTCACGATCCTCGCCGCGCCGGCCTTCCACGCGTGGGGCTTGGGCAACCTGACCATCGGCATGATCCTGCGCTCGACGCTGGTGATGACCCGTCGCTTCGATCCGGCAGTCACGTTGGCGCTGGTCGAGGAGCACGGTGCCGACACGATCGCGGCGATCCCGGTGATGTGCCAGCGGATGCTCGACGTCGAGGACACCCCCGACGTCTCCACACTTCGCATCGTCGCGCTGTCGGGCTCGGCTCTCGCGCCGACGCTCGCGACCCGCTTCATGGACCGCTTCGGGGACGTGCTCTACAGCTTGTACGGCTCGACCGAGATCGCGTACGTGAGCGTCGCCCGTCCGGCTGACCTTCGGGAGGCGCCGACGACAGCCGGCCGAGTGCTGCAGGGCGTGAACGTCCGGATCGTCGACGAGCACGACCAGGACGTCGCGCCCGGGGAGGTCGGCCGGATCTTCGCCGGCAGCGGGATGTCGTTCGAGGGCTACACGTCGGGAGAGGACAAGGCCCGGCTGGGCCGCCTCGCCTCGATCGGCGACGTCGGCCGGATCGGCGAGGACGGCCGCCTCTACGTCGAGGGCCGCGACGACGACATGATCGTGTCGGGCGGCGAGAACGTCTTCCCGGCAGAAGTAGAGGACGTCTTGCACAAGCACCCGGACGTCTCCGACGTCGTCGTCCTCGGGGTGCCGGACGAGCGGTTCGGTCAGGCGCTCGTCGCGCACGTCGTGCTCCGCGACGGTGCCGGAGCGAGTGCCGAAGACCTCCGGGCGCACGTCAAGAAGCAGCTCGCGAACTACAAGGTGCCGCGCAGCATCGAGTTCCACGACGCGCTGCCGCGCAACGAGACGGGCAAGGTGCTCAAGCGCGAACTGGCTGACCGGTCAGAGTGACCCCGGCCTCCCGCAGCTGCTCGAGCGCGGACTCGACCGTGTCGGGCGCTACGCCGGCGGTGTGGTCGAGCAGGACGGTCGTCGCGAATCCCGCCTTGGCGGCGTCCAGGGCGGTGGCCCGCACGCAGTGATCGGTCGCGATGCCGACGACGTCGACCGCATCGACGTTGTGGGCGCGCAGCCACTCCTCGAGACCCGTGCCGTCGGGGCCGGTCCCTTCGAACCCGCTGTACGCCGCCTGGTAGGCGCCCTTGTCGAAGACCGCGTCGACGCGCTGGGTGTCGAGGGCCGGGTGGAACTCGGCGCCGGCCGTACCCACCACGCAGTGGGCGGGCCAGTGGTCGACGTAGTCGGGGTCGTCGGAGAAATGGTCGCCAGGGTCGCGGTGAGCGTCCCGGGTCGCTACGACGACCGGGTAGTCGGCGCTCGCGAGCAGCGCGCTGATGCCCGCAGCCACGGCGGCGCCGCCAGCGACCGCCAGCGACCCGCCCTCGCAGAAGTCGTTCTGGACGTCGACGACGATCAGGGCTTTCGACACGGCTATCTCTCCCAGATGGTCTCGATGGCAGGCTCCCCGGGGGAGAGCTTCATCGCGTGCAGCGGCAGCTCCGCACACGACGCGCGGCACCGCTCACGTGCGGCGTCTACGTCGAGGTCGGCAACCACCTCGCCGTCGCGTACGACGGTGTGCTGGAGCGGACGGTCGCTCGCCGCGACCTCGCCCGTGGTGAAGCTCAGCACCTCCGCGGCCGCCTTGCCGTGCTCGAGCCGGCGTACCGCGGTCTTGCGGCCGCCGGTCGAGGTCTTGCCGGCGGAGCGCTTCTCGACGTCCACCCACTCACCCGCGTCGTCCTGCCGGCGTACCAGCTTGTAGACGAAGCCGGCGGTGGGTGCCCCGCTGCCGGTCACCAGGGAGGTGCCGACGCCGTAGCCGTCGACCGGAGCGGAGGCGAGCCCGGCGATCGCGTACTCGTCGAGGTCGCTCGTCACCACGATGCGGGTGCCGGTCGCCCCGAGGGAGTCCAGCAGCTTGCGGGCCTCGCGCGCCTGAGTCGGCAGGTCGCCCGAGTCGAGCCGGATCGCGCCCAGACCCGGCCCCGCGACCTCGACGGCGGCGCGGATGCCGGCTTCGACGTCGTAGGTGTCGACGAGCAGCGTCGTGGTGCTGCCCAGCGCATCGATCTGGGCGCGGAACGCGGCGCGCTCGTCGTCGTGGACCAGGGTGAAGGCGTGCGCCGCCGTGCCGGTCGTCGGGATGTTCCACCGCCGGCCCGCGGCGAGGTTCGAGGTCGCGGTGAAGCCGCCGATGTAGGCCGCCCGGGCGCTCGCGATGGCGGCTTCCTCGTGGGTGCGCCGGGACCCCATCTCGATGCACGGCCGGCCTTCTGCGGCCGACGTCATCCGCGCCGCGGCGGTCGCGACGGCGCTGTCGTGGTTCAGGATCGACAGCGTCAGCGTCTCGAGGACCACACACTCGGCGAACCCGCCCTCGACGGTGAGGACCGGCGAACCCGGAAAGTAGACCTCGCCCTCGTGGTAGCCGCTGATCGTGCCGCCGAAGCGGTAGCCGGCAAGCCAGTCGCGGGTGGCTTCGCTGATCACCCCGCGAGCGGTCAGGAACTCCAGCGCGTCAGGGTCGAAGGTGAAGTCGGGGAGGGCCAGCACCAGCCGGCCCAGACCGGCGACGACGGCGTACCGGCGCCGTCCCGGCAACGAGCGGGCGAAGACCTCGAACACGCACTGGCGTTGCGCGGCTCCGCTTCGCAACGCCGCTTCGACCATCGTCAGCTCGTAGTGGTCGGTGAGCAGCGCCGTGCTCGGGCCGGTCATGCAGAGATTTCATCAGGAAGCGGATCGGCGGCGGTGACCGAGGCCTGCGGCCGGCGCAGCATCAGGATCACGCCGAGCACGACGGCGACGGTGGCGGCGGCCGACCGGATCGTGAACGGCTCACTCAGCAGCAGCGCTCCCAGCGCGACCGCGACGACCGGGTTGACGAAGGCGTAGGTCGTCACGAGCGACAGCCGAGCGTTGCGCAGCAGCCAGACGTAGGCCGAGTAGGCAACCATCGAGCCCGCGAGGACCAGGTAGCCGAACGCGAGCCAGCCTCGGTAGTTGATCGAGGCGAGATGCAGGTCGTGGAACTCGCCGGTCAACGCGGCAGTCACGATGCACCCGATCCCGCCGCAGAGCATCTCCATGCCGGTCGTCACGAGCGGGCGCCGAGCGGTCGGCGCGGACTGCGACCAGACCGACCCCGCCGCCCAGCTGATGGCGGCGACGACGACGATCGCGACTCCCGAGATGCTGGCCCGGCCGCTGCCGGACCCGACCACCAACGCGGCGACGCCTGCGAAGCCGAGCACAAGCCCGGCGAAGTGGAACCGGGTGACCCGCTCGCGCCCCGCCGCCGCGGCGAACAGCGCGGCCCAGATCGGGACGGTTGCGACGACGACGGCGGCGACGCCGGACGGGATGCGCTTCTCGCTCACGCTGACCAGCCCGTTGCCGCCGAACGGCAGCGCAAGCCCGATGACCGCCGCGGACCCCCACTGCCGCCAGCCCAGCGGGTCCGGGGCACCGTCCAGCGCTGGCCTGGTCACGGTGAGCGCAAGCATCAGCAGGCCGGCGAGGATGAACCTGGTCCCGGCAAGGATCAGCGGGGGGATCGCGGCGCCGTGGCTGGGATGGACCGCGACGCGGATCGCCAGATAGGTCGAGCCCCAGAGGAGGTAGACCGCCCACAGGTTGAGCCAGACCCGGGTGTTGGAAGGTGGCTCACCCACACTTGCGACCCTACGAAGCGCCGCCAACCATTTGTGAGGAGATTGCTCTGCGAGGACATCATTGACAGATGACCGCGCCGACCATTGAGCGCACTCGAGTCCCGGATGCCGGTGAGACGGAGGACCCGGACCGCCCTTGGGTCACCATCGTCTGGAACGACCCGGTCAACCTCATGAGCTACGTCACATGGGTGTTCCAGAAGCTGTTCGGCTACAGCAAGGACAAGGCCACCGCCCTGATGCTCGACGTCCACCAGAAAGGCAAGGCCGTGGTGTCCAGCGGTACCCGCGAGCAGATGGAGCACGACGTCGCCCGGCTGCACGCCGCGGGCCTGTGGGCCACGCTGCAGCAGGACTGACCGCACCGAATGGGCAAGGTACGGCGCAGAGGCGGCGCGATCCGGGTGGATCTCGAAGCAGCCGAGATCGTGCTGCTGGCAAGCCTCGTCTCCCAGGTTCGCGACCTGCTCGTCGCGGACCTGACCGATGCCGATGCCGGCGGCGACTCGGCCGACCCGCTCGCCGCGATCGTCGGGCTGCCTGCGGGTCCCGCGTCGCGCCCGGACGACCCGGTGCTGGCCCGACTGCTTCCTGACGCCTACCGCGAGGACGGCGAGGCCTCCGACGAGTACCGCCGGCTGATGGAGGGGGATCTGCGCGCGCAGAAGGCGGGCGCGCTGCAGCGCGTCCTGGACGACCTGTCGGGCACCGGCGTCCGGCACGGCGACGGCCAGCGCTTCGAGCTGGCGGACGAGGCGGTCACGCCGTGGCTGTATGCGCTCACCGACGTACGGCTCGCCCTCGGCACCCGCCTCGACGTTTCGGAGGACGTCGAGGCCGACCTGGCTGCGCTGGAGCCCGGCTCGCCGGAGCTCGCCGCGTTCGCTGTCTACGACTGGCTGGGGTGGCTGCAGAACGCGGTCGTCGAAGCGGCGAGCTGACACGACGTACTCTCTGCGCGTGCTGCGGATCCCGCGCGACCTGTACGACGCGATCGTCGACCACGCCCGCCGCGACCACCCGGACGAGGCGTGCGGGGTCCTTGCCGGACCGGCAGGCTCCGACCGGCCGGAGCGGTTCATCCCGATGCTCAACGCGGCGCGCTCGCCGACCTTCTACGAGTTCGACTCGATGGAGCAGCTGCGGGTGTGGCGCGAGATGGACGAACGCGACGAAGAGCCGGTCGTCATCTACCACTCGCACACCGCGACCGAGGCCTTTCCGTCGCGGACCGACATCAACCTCGCGGGGGAGCCGGGCGCCCACTACGTGCTGGTCTCGACGCGCGACCCCGAGACGGCTGAGTTCCGCAGCTACCGGATCGTCGACGGCGAGGTCACCGAGGAACCCGTCGAGGTCGGCTGACCCTGGTTGCTGACCTGCCTGCCTAGCTGGCGGCCGACCCTCGCTCGGCAGGGCCGGAATCCGGCGTACCTGGATCGTGTTGGGAGAATGTGACCATGGCGATCGAAGCACGCATCCCGACGATCCTGCGCAGCTACACCGGCGGGGAGAAGACCGTGACCGGTGAGGGCGCGACGCTGCAGGAGCTGATCGCCGACCTGGACTCCCGCTACGAGGGGCTGCGCGGTCGTCTGGTGTCCGAGGA
>DASZUS010000050.1:0-21825 GCA_035547515.1 Mycobacteriales bacterium | reverse complement strand
GGCGTTGGCACATGCGGTCGAGCACAGCTGACCCTTCGGGTTCCCGGCTGGGGGAGTCGGTTCGGAGTGGATGTCGGCGCGGGAGCTGGGCTACTTGAGGGCGAAGGGGTGCCAACCACGCGAATTTACGGCCACTCGGCGCAGCCGCTGCACACCCAAATGGAGTAGTGAGGAGCGCTCCGCGCGTCCTCCGGATGCGGCAGCCCGTAACCTCGCGTTCGTGGCCGTCCCCCGCACGACGACGCTCATCGCGGCCGCAGTGATCGCGCTCACCCTCGCCGACATCGGTGTCGCGATCGGACGCTCGACCTCGTCGGGTTCGTCGCCCAGCGCGACCAGTACGCCGCCGGCCATACCGGCCAGCCCCCTCGCTCCAGGGTCCCCGCCACCGGCGATACCCGCGTCTCCCGGCGGGGCCGGCCCAGCAACCCCGACCACGCCGCCCGAGCCCAACAGCCTCGCCGGCCAGCTGGCGAAGACCTTCCAGCTCGCGCTCGCCCAGCACACGGTCCACTCGGTCGCGAAGAACGTCTCGAAGAAGGGCACGGCGACCTTCGACGACTACGACGGGGTGCAGACCGGCGAGCAGCACATCGCGATCAACGGCGGCCACGTCGACGTCCGGGTAATCGGCCCGACGACGTACTTCACCGGCGACGCCAAGGGCCTCGCGATCTACGGCTTCACCCCGCAGGCGGTGCAGGCGCTGCACGGGCAGTGGCTGTCCCTGGTCGCCGGGCAGCCCGGCTACCGGATCATCACGGCAGGCGTCACGATCTCCTCGACGCTGCAGGCCGACGCGATCACCGGCCCGCTGACCCGGAGGCCGGCAAAGACGCTGGACGGCGTCAAGGTCTACGGCATCGCGGGCACCGGCTCCGGGCCCGGCTCGCCGCAGGGCTCCCACGCCACGATGTGGATCAGCGAGCAGACCGGCCTGCCGGTCGCGTTCGACGCGACCAACCGGACCACCACGATCACCGAGACCTTCAGCGACTGGGGCAAGCCGATCCACGTCACCACCCCGGCCGACGTCTACGGTCAGCCCGGCCTCGCGTCCTAGGGCCTTCCAGGCACCTAGGGCCGGTACTCCGCCGCGAGCAACGCGACGTCGTCGGCCAGCTCGCGACCCGCGAAACGCTGCAGCCGCTCGAGCACCTCGTCGAGGGAGTACTGCAACTCGCCCGACTCCAGCGGCTTGGCGACCCAGTTCAGGTCGACGAACTTGCCGTTCTCGTCGCGCGTCTCGTTGACGCCGTCGGTGTAGAGCAGCAGCCGGTCGCCCGGGTTGAGCCAGCCGGTCGTCGCAGTGGGCGCGGCACCCAGCCCGAGCGGCAGCGCATGCACCACGGACAGCTCTCCGCCGCTGCCGCCCACAAACAGCTGCGGAGCCGGATGGCCGCAGGACACGACCGAGTAGGCGCCATCGTCGCCGACCTCAGCAACCACCGCGGTGGCGAAGTCCTCCTCGGACAGGTACGGCCGCAGCCGCCGGTCCATCTGCTTCGCGACGTCGGCGAGATCGACCAGGTCCGCGGCCGCCGCACGGAACTCGCCGAGCACGATGGTGGCGACCCGGATCGCCGCCAGACCCTTGCCGCGTACGTCGCCGACGAGCAGCCGGACCCCGCCCGCGCGGGGGACGACCTCGTAGAGGTCGCCACCGATCAGCGCCTCCGCACTCGCACTGACGTAGCGCCCGGCGAGAGAGACCGCGCCGAGTCGCGGCGGCACCGGAGCGAGGATCGCCCGCTGGGTGGCCTCGGCCACCCGCCGTACGTCGGCGAGGCGGCCGGACTGCGCGCGGAACGTCTCTGCCGTCTCCAGCGCCAGCGCGGCTCGTCGCGCCACGTCCTCGACGAACGACACATCCTCGGCTGCGTACTGCCGGCCGGAGTCGGCGTAGAGCAGCGTGATCGCGCCGAAGGTGCCGCTGCGGCCGGTCAGCGGCACCACCATCGCGCTCGACATGCCGAGCGCCCGGATCACATCGCGGTGTTCCTCGCTGGTCGCCATCGCGGCGATCACCTCAGCCTCGAGCTTCGGGAACAGCTGACTCTCGCCCGTAGCGACGACAGTCGGCGCGCCACCCGGGCGTGCACCGGCGAGCGGGAAGCGGCCCTGCATGCTCTTCGCCCACGCCAGCTGCCCGGGATCGCTGTGATGCAGTGAGGCGATCTCGAGCGTGCCGTCCACCTGAAGCTGCACGATGCACCAGTCGGCAAGCGTGGGCACCAGCAGCCGGTTGACCGCGTCGAGGGTGGCCTCGAAGTCCAGGCTCGCGGCGAACACGACCGAGGCCTCGGCGAGGAACGCCAGCCGCCGCCGTGCCGCGTCGGCGTGCTCCATGGCGAGGGCCCGCTCGAAGGCCTGCGCCAGCGCGTCAGCCATCGCCCCGACGAACTGGACCTGCGTCTCCTCGTCGACGTCAGTGACCGCGCCGAAGGCGATCGTGAGCAGCCCGAGCGTGTGCTCACCGACTCGCAGCGGCGCCACGTGAAGGCTGGTCTCGTGCGGATAGATCCCAGCGAGCTGCGGGAAGCGCGACGTCAGCTGTTCGCGGTTGCGGAAGTACATCGCCGTACCGGTGCGTACGACGATGGCGCCCGGCAGGTCGGCATCGAGCGGGATCTCGTGGTATGCCGGGTCGCCGGCCGCCGGGTTGTTCCCGCCCACCGCGGCCGACCGCAGAACGCCGTCGTCGCCGAGCAGGTAGACCCGCACGTTCTGCGCGTTGAGGTCACCGAGCGCATTGCGCACGATCACCTCGATGATGTCCGCGACGGTCGCGGCGCCGGTCAGCTCGCGAGTGATCCGCTGCAGCAGCTGAAGCCGATCCCAGGTGTCGTCGAGCGAGGACAGTCGCTCCACCTCGGTGGCCAGCGCTTCCGGAAAGGCGGACGGTGGCGGCGCCGGCTCGCCACGCTCCGCGGCGCGAAGCTGCTCGATCAGGGCCTCGACGTACCAGCGGCGGAACACGCGGTGCAGCACGGGCGCGCTGACGGTGAGCAACCGGGCGGCCCGGGCGTAGCGGTCGGCCGCGTCGAGTGCCTCGAGGTAGCGCTCGCCGGCGTCGGCTGCCGCCAGCGGCAAGTTGAGGACCAGCTCCACCTCGGCCTCGCCACGATTGGCCGCGGCGAGCGCCTGGCGCTTGATCTCGGCGCGGGCCTCGGCGAAGTCCTCCGTGACGACCTGCACCAGCCGCGCGAGCGGCTCCGGCATCGGTGCGCCGCTCATCGCCTGCTCAGCCTTGAGCAACGTCATCTCGCGTACGACGTTGTCGATGTGCGCCTTGGCGGCGAGCAGGAGCTCCGTCGTGACCGCGCCGATCCGCACCGGGTACCTCGGCTCGGCCTCGCGCTCGCGCGACGACGAGAGGTCCAGGTCCAGGCCGGTCGCGACCGAAGCCCCGCCCGCGCTCGGCCCACCCGGCACCTCGCCGGCCTCGCCGGTGATCTCCGCCCACACGACCTTGCCGGCCGGGGACTCGCTGACCCCCCAGCCGCTCGCTAGCGCGGCGATCAGTGACAGGCCGCGGCCGGTCATGGTGTCGATGCTGGCGCGGCTGATCACCGGCATGGTGCGCCCCGCGTCCTCGACCTCGAGCCGCAGCGCCGTCGCGGTGCGCGACAGCCGCAACGTGATCGGCTCGGCGCCGTGGAAGATCGCGTTGGTGACGAGCTCGGAGACAACCTGCTCCGCATCGTCGACCAGGTCGCGCGGCTCGTCGGCAAACCATTGCGCGGTGAAGCGGCGTGCCTTGCGAACCGCGTCCGGCTCAGTGCCGAGCGGCAGCTCACAGACGGGTAACACGCGCCCTCACCTCCGGGCGCGACCGCCCGGACTCGCTCAGTCGGCATCGCTGCCGATGTCCCCCAACTGGTCCTCGACATCATGGCGCATCATCAACTCGATAGCCTCGACGCGCGCCGCTGCCGGACCCGCAGGAGTGACCAGATGACTCACGTGCGACGCGCGGCGACGCTTGCCGTGGGCCTCCTGCTTGCGGCGACGGTGACCGCCTGCGGCGGGTCGAGCTCGGGAGCCGGGATCCCGCACGTCTCCGGCCCGAAGGTCGTCATCAAGGGCTACGCGTTCAACCCCGCGACCCTCAAGGTCAAGGTCGGTGCGACGGTGACCTTCGTGCAGGAGGACACCGTGCCGCACAACGCGACCGGCTCGGGCGACGCGGCCTTCATCAACTCCCCGACCCTCACGAGGGGCCAGACCTACACCGTCACGTTCCGCAAGCCCGGGACCTACCCGTACATCTGCTCGATCCATCCGTACATGCGCGGCACCGTCGTCGTCAGCCAGTGAGCACGATGCGGCGACTGGTGGTCTCGGGCGTGGTAGCCGCGCTCGGGGTGGCCGGCGTCGCGCCCGGCTTCGCCGCGGGCCGCCCGTCCGCCGGCCCCGCGCCGCTCCCGGCCGCCGGCGTCATCGGTACAACGCTTGCCGGCACGGTGCCCGCGCTGGTGCGGGCGGCAACCGATATCGGCTCGATCGCGCCGCTCGCCACCCTCCGCGTGGCCCTGCCGCTCGCGCTGCCCGATCCGGCAGCCCTCGACCGCTACGTCACGGCGGAGTACCGGACGGGGTCACGGCAGTTCCACCGCTTCCTGCGCCCGGCACAGTTCGGCCGCCGGTTCGGCGCACCACAGGCGGAGGTGAGCGCGGTCAGCGGCGTACTGAACCGGCTCGGCCTTCACGTGAGCGCACCCGGGCCGAACCGGCTCTACGTCACCGCGTCTGGTCCCGCGGAGCTTGTCGAGAACGCCTTCGGTACGGCGATCGACCGGTTCCGCGAGGGCACCGAGTCGTTCTTCGCCAACACCAGCGACATCAAGCTGCCGTCAGGTCTCGTCGGCGCGGTCACCGGCGTCGTCGGCCTCGACGACGCCGCCCGACCACAGCCGCAGATCGACACCGGACAGCCCACGCGCATGGCCGCGTCCCGCCCGCCGGTTACGCCGCATCTGGTGACCATCGGGCAGAACGGCGGGGCGACGCCGTGTCCGGCCGCGATCGCCGGAGTCGGCTACACCGCACCGCAGCTCGCGACGGCGTACGACTTCAATGGCCTCTACGCGAAGGGCTTCCTCGGCCAGGGCATGTCGGCGGCCCTGGTGGAGTTCGACGACTACCACGACAGCAACGTGGCAGCCGTGAAGTCCTGCTACCACCTCACCACCCCGGTCACCCGCCGCCTGGTCGACGGCGGATCCGGCGGACCGCCTGCCGGAGGCGAGGTCGAGGCGATGGCAGACATCACCACGATGCTCGAGATGCTGCCGAAGCTCGCACACCTCTACGTCTATGTCGCGCCGAACACCGCACTCAGCGAGGTCGACCTCTACAACCAGTTCGTCACCGACGACAGCGCGCCGGTGATCTCCTCGTCATGGGGTAGCTGCGAGCAGCTCGGCAGCGCTGCCGACAACCGGCTGTACGCCGAGGTGACCGAGGAGGCCGCGGCACAGGGACAGCAGATCTTCGACGCGAGCGGTGACAGCGGCGCGGTGGACTGCGGCGGCTTCCCGGCGCCGACCGGCGACAGCGTCAGCGTCGAGCAGGAGGCCGCAGTGCCGTGGGTCACCGGCGTCGGCGGGACCGACCTCGGCGAGCGCACCGCCAACGGCCTGCCGGGACCGCGGGACGAGGCGACCTGGAACGACGACGGCGCGGCCGGTGGCGGGGTGAGCACGCTGTGGCGAATGCCGGCCTGGCAGCGCGCCCTGGCCTCCGCCCGGACCGCACCCGGTCATAGCGGAGCGGCATGCGGCGCTCCGGCCGGGCAGCTGTGCCGCGAGGTGCCGGACCTGTCCGCGGACGCCGACGGTGACTTCGGCATCCAGGGCGGCAAGCGGCAGTTCGCTGACGACGTCGGCTCGCCGGGCTACTCGATGTACTGCGCGACCCCGAACTGCTCGCTGCTGGGCGGCGTGACCGGCCTGCCGCTGCCACCGCTCAACGGCGTCGGCGGCTGGGAGCCGGTGTACGGCACGAGCCTCTCGACCCCGCTGACCGCCGCGGCGGCGTTGCTGTGGGACCAGTGGGCGAAGGACTCGCAGCTCGACGGGCTCGGGTTGATCAACCCGTCGCTGTACCGGATTGCGGCGAACCCCACGTCGTACGCACGCGACTTCCACGACATCACCACGGGCAGCAACGATGCGCAGTACGACCGCGCCGACTGCCCGGCGGGCTGCAACACCCACCACCTCTACCGGGCGGCCAAGGGCTACGACATGGCGACCGGGCTGGGCAGCTACGACGCGGCCAACCTCGGCGCGGACCTGGTCGCAGCTGGCGAGCAGGTCACGCTGCTGCCCGACCACGTGCAGGTCTACGGCTACCACCGCGGCGTCGCCACGACGGCGCCAGTCGCGGTGAGCACGGGTTTCCGGGACGCGGCGTACACCGCCCGCAGTGATGCTGCCTGGCTGCACGTCCGCGCCGGCCGGGCGCCGGGTGACTTGCAGTGGTCGGTGACGCCGGCCGGCCTCGCGACCGGGACGTACCACGGTCACATCACGGTCGAGGTCGACGGCCGCTCCGCGTCGCTGACGGTGGCGTACACGGTGACGCCGCCGGCCAAGCTGCGACTGTCGACGACCCACCTGCACTTCCACGAGATCGCACTCAACGCCAAGGGCAAGCCGACGATCGCGACCTGCGCGGGACCGCTGTGGGACGACGAGCTCTTCGACGCGGTCAACGGCTCGAGCGGACACCATGCCTCCGCGTCGTCGAAGCAGACACTGCGGATCACGAACGCCGGTCCGCCCGGCAGCGAGCTGCACTGGCAGGCGTTCGCGGGCAGCCAGGTCGGCGAGTGGCTCAGCGTCGACCTTGCACCGGGCGGGGTGAGGCCTCGGCAGCGGCCGGGGCCGGCCATCGTGCCGACGGGCGGGATGGAGGCCGCTGCGCAGCACGCGAACCTGCCGCTGGTCTCGCTCGCGAACAGCAATGCCCTCGGCGGCTATCCCGCGATGCAGCAAGGCGTCTATCACGGCTACGTCAAGGTCTACGACCTCGCCGATCCGCGGATCGTGCGCACCGTGCATGCCCGCCTGGTCCTGGGCAACGGGCATGGCACGCCGTACATCCGCAGCTTCACCAAGACCACCGCCCTGCACCTCTCGCAGGGACAGACGAAGACCTTCACCATGCAGCTCAGCGATGGCGACGGCGCGTGTGGCTACGCCTACAGCGTGGGCAGCGACCAGATCTGGGCACAGCCGGCGGCCACGGCGTACGCCGGCACGGTCCCACCGACCGGCTCCCGCGCCGTACCGGTCACGGTCTCGGCGAAGCACCTCAGCGTCGGGCGGCACCGGTTCGCGATCACCGTGCAGTCACAGACCGCCGAGCCCAACCCCGACGTCGTGCACTTCACCCTCTCCGTCACCCGCTGACCACGAAGTAGCACATGACCGGAGCCTCCGCAGCCGTCAAACCGGGCAGACGCAGCCGAAACACCGCCGATCAGCGTCGGTCATGTGCTACTTCGAGTCAGGTCTGGGCGTACGTCGACAGGAATGACCCGATCCGGGTGATCGCATCCGCGAGCACCTCGGCGTGCGGCAGCGTCACGATGCGCAGGTGGTCCGGGTCCGGCCAGTTGAAGCCGGTGCCGTAGGTCACCAGGATCTTCTCGGCGCGCAGCAGGTCGAGCGCGAACCGCTGGTCGTCCTTGATCGGGTAGACCTCGGGGTCGAGCCTCGGGAACGCATAGAGCGCGCCCTTCGGCTTGGTGCACGAGACCCCGGGGATGTCGTTGAGCATCCGCCACGCGACGTCGCGCTGCTCGCGCAGCCGCCCACCGGGCAGGATCAGCTCGTTGATGCTCTGGTAGCCACCAAGCGCCGTCTGGATCGCGTGCTGCGCCGGCACGTTGGCGCACAGCCGCATGTTGGCAAGCAGGGAGACCCCGGACAGGTAGCTCTCCGCGTGCTGCTTCGGCCCGCTGATGACCACCCAGCCGGCGCGGAAACCCGCGACCCGGTACGCCTTGGACAGGCCGCTGAAGGTCAGGCAGATCACGTCCGGCGCCAGCGAGGCCAGCACGGTGTGCTCGGCGTCGTCGTACAGGATCTTCTCGTAGATCTCGTCGCTGAAGATCACCAGATCCCGCTCGCGGGCGAACTGCGCGATCGCCTCGAGGGTCTCTCGCGGGTAGACCGCCCCGGTCGGGTTGTTCGGGTTGATGACGACGATCGCCTTGGTGCGGTCGGTGACCTGCGCGGCCATGTGCTCGAGGTCGGGCTGCCAGTCGTTGGACTCGTCGCACCGGTAGTGCACCGCCCGCCCGCCGGACAGGATCGTCGTCGCGGTCCACAGCGGGTAGTCCGGCGCCGGGATCAGCACCTCGTCACCCGGGTTCAGCAGCGCCTGCAGCGTCATCGAGATGAGCTCGCTCACCCCGTTGCCGAGGTAGATGTCGTCGACGGTGACGCCTTCGATCCCCTTCAGCTGGTAGTACTGCTCGACCGCGGTACGCGCCGAGTACAGACCCTTGGACTCGCTGTAGCCCTGAGCGGTGTGCAGGTTGCGGGTGATCGCCTGCAGGATCTCGTCAGGCGCCTCGAAGCCGAACGGCGCCGGGTTGCCGATGTTGAGCTTGAGGATCCGATGCCCCTCTTGCTCCATCCGCGCTGCCTCGTCCAACGCCGGCCCACGTACGTCGTACACGACTCCCTGGAGCTTGTCGGACTGGCGCAAATCCATACGACGAGGCTACGACCGATGCCGAGATCGGCACCGGTCATTTTCTTCCGACGCCGAATGAACAGCTCGAAGGCCGCGTCACCGCCGGATGTCGCGACGCGGCCTCGAGCTGGCCGTCCCGCCGGCACTGGGCCCCGGCGGGACGAGGGAACGAGCTGGGACTCGCTCGTCTACATGGAGCGCTGGCTCGGTACGCCGGCAAGCAGCGCACGAACCTCGCTCTCGCGGTAACGACGGTGGCCGCCGAGGGTCCGGATCGAGGTCAGCTTCCCGGCCTTGGCCCACCGCGTAACGGTCTTGGGGTCGACCCTGAACATCGTGGCGACCTCGGCAGGGGTGAGCAGCGGCTCGGCGTCTGCGGTTCGGGTGGTCATCGGTTGGAGCTCCGTTTCTGGGGACCGGATACGGCGGTCGACCTTCATGGTGAAGATGTCGCGGGATATCCGGTATGGCTCATCGGGACCATCTTTCGGCCGCCGAGTGACTAGTCCGAAAAGTCGCTGATATCCGACAAGGCGGCGCGAAGCCGCCGAACACCGCCCGAGCGAGGCGTTAGTTGGCGTGCTCCAGCGAGGCGATAGCGCGCCAGCGGCTGATCACTCGTTCATAGCACTGCCCGGCAGCCGCCAGGTCGCCCTCGACCAGCCGGTCCATTGCCTCCGCGAGATCGGCGACCGAGACGTCCTCGCTGAGCGCCTCGTCGTTGACCAGGTGCACCAGACCGCCGTAGTCGAGCTCCACCAGCGAGTGCGGGTGGAACTCCTCGAGCCAGCGGCCGACAGCCTCGATCGAGGCGGTCGCCGGTCCCTCACCGAAGATCCGCCGTACGACGCGCAACGCCTTGGCGATCCGCCGGCGGGCGCGAGACATCGCGGTGAGGTAGATCAGCGCCCGGTCCAGCCCGCCGTCGGGCGAGGCGTCGGTACGCCGCTCGCCCAGCACCAGCCGGCGCTCGCTCGCCTCGAAGGCCAGGAACCACGAGACCGGCACCTGCCAGGTCTCGGTCAGGATGCCGGCCTTCACCTGCGGGTTGCTCGCCCGCCAGACGTCGCGCGCGTCCTCAGCGGCGGCGCTCAAAGCCGCAGGGAAGAAGGCGTCCCGCAGCTCGTCCGGCAGCTGCGAGCGGAAGCTGTCCATCGCGTCCCAGGCCCGCATCTGCAACCGCCACGGGCACACGTAGGTCAGGCCGTCCATCTCGCGGACGTAGGCGTGGTCGCTGCCGTCGGTCAGGTTCAGCCGCGGCGGGATGGCGAGCACCGCCGCGAGCGCGACCTCGTGCTCGCGCACCATCTGCACCGGCCGGCTGGGCACGTCCCCGGCGGCGATGTAGGCCTGCCACCGGCTGCGTTCCGGCTCCGGCAGCCCCGACAGCGGCTCGTACACCCGCAGATGCGCGGCGTACCCCATCACGCCGACCATCCTGCCAGAGCCGGCGCAGGTGGTCGGGGTCACAGCGGGCGGCTGCGCTCCCCGCCGACGGCCGCCGCCGACCGCTGATATTCTCTTCACTGGTCCGGACATCCGGGCCAATGACCAGAACCAGTTCCGTCTCGCTGTCGGGTTGAGCCCGCAGCGCACGAGGGGGTCGAGCCATGGGGCGCGGCCGTGCCAAAGCTAAGCAGACGAAGGTCGCCCGCGAGCTGAAGTACTCCAGCGGCGGGACGGACCTGGACCGTCTGGCACAGGAGCTTGCCGCCGAGCGCGGCGCTCCGAGCTACGCCACGACCAGCACGTCTTCTTCGGACGCCGAGGAAGACGACTACGACGACCCTTACGCGCTAGACGACGACGAGTAATCGGCTCGCCGGTCCGCCCGCAGCGTTAGCGGGTGGTGATCTCGCCGCAGACCCAGGCCTCCACGCCGCGGGCGGCGAGGTGGTCCACCGCCGGCTGCGCTGAGTCGGCAGGTACGACGGCGACCATGCCGACGCCGAGGTTGAACGTCCGCTCCATCTCCTCGTCCGCGACGCCGCCGCGCTCGGCGATCAGCCCGAAGATCGGCGCAGGAGTCCAGCTCGCGCGGTCGATGCTGGCGACCAGCCCGTCGGGAAGCACCCGCGCGAGGTTGGCATTCAGCCCCCCGCCGGTCACGTGGGACAACGCGTGGACCTCCGTTGCGGCAGCCAAGGTCAGGCAGTCCTTGGCGTAGATCCGGGTCGGGGTGAGCAGCACCTCGCCCAGCGGCGTACCGAGGTCGGCCGTCGAGTCCAGCGGCAGCTTCGCGCCGGTCAGCAGCACGTGGCGAGCCAGCGAGTAGCCGTTGGAGTGCAGGCCGCTGGATGCCATCGCAACGACGACATCGCCCGCCCGCACGCGGTCCGGGCCGAGCAGATCGCCGTCACGAACCATGCCGGTCGCGGCGCCGGCGAGGTCGTAGTCGTCCGGGCCGAGCAGCCCCGGGTGCTCGGCGGTCTCACCGCCGATGAGCGCGCATCCGGCCAGCGCACAGCCCGCGTCGATGCCGGCGACGATGTCGGCGATCCGCTCCGGTACGACGCGACCGCAAGCGATGTAGTCGGTCATGAACAGCGGCTCCGCGCCGCAGACCACGATGTCGTCGACCACCATGCCGACGAGGTCGTGGCCGATGGTGTCGTGCTTGTCCATCGCCTGCGCGATCGCGACCTTGGTGCCGACGCCATCGGTCGAGGTGGCAAGCAGCCGGTCGGCGTCGATGCGGAACAGGCCCGCGAACCCGCCGAGCCCGCCGACCACCTCGGGACGCGACGAGGTGAGACGGCCCTTGATCAGCTCGACCGCGCGGTCGCCGGCCTCGATGGAGACCCCGGCCGCCGCGTAGGTGCTCACTAGGCGCTCACGAGCTGGTCACGGACGGGTCAGCGCGTCCGCGGCGCCGACACCGGGCAGCAGCCGTTCGTACGCCCAGTCCGGCGACGGGTCGGGCGAGCCGGCGTCGGGTTCGACCGCCCGGGAGATGCCTTCGAGCATGTGCTTGCCGAGCAGTTCCGGTGCCGGCAGCTCGATCGGGTACTGCCCGTCGAAGCAGGCCCGGCACAGCCGCTCACCGGGAATCGTCGTCGCCGAGACCAGCTCGTCGAGTGAGATGTAGCCGAGCGAGTCGGCGCCGATCGAGCCGCAGATCTGCTCGACGGTGAGCCCGTTGGCGATCAGCTCGGCCCGCGTCGCGAAGTCGATCCCGTAGAAGCAGGGCCACTGCACGGGTGGCGAGGAGATCCGCACGTGCACCTCGGACGCGCCCGCCTCGCGCAGCATCCGGACCAGCGCGCGCTGGGTGTTGCCGCGCACGATCGAGTCGTCGACGACGACCAGCCGCTTCCCGGCGATCGCGTTGCGCAGCGGGTTCAGCTTCAGCCGGATGCCGAGCTGCCGGATCGTGTTGGACGGCTGGATGAAGGTCCGCCCGACGTAGGCGTTCTTCACCAGCCCGATGCCGTAAGGGATGCCGCTGGCCTCGGCGTAGCCGACTGCCGCCGGCGTACCGCTCTCGGGCACCGGGATCACCAGGTCGGCCTCGACCGGGTGCTCCTTGGCGAGCCGGCGCCCGACCTCGACGCGGGTCTCCTGCACCGACCGGCCGGCGATCGCGGTGTCCGGCCGGGCGAGGTAGACGTACTCGAACAGGCAGCCCTTCGGGGTCGCCTCGGCGTACCGCTGCGAGCGCAGCCCGTGCTCGTCGATGGCGATGAGCTCGCCCGGCTCGATCTCGCGCACGAACGACGCGCCGACGATGTCGAGCGCGGCGGTCTCGCTGGCGACGACCCAGCCGCGCTCGAGCCGGCCGAGCACGAGTGGACGCACCCCGTGCGGGTCGCGCGTCGCATACAGCGTGTGCTCGTCCATGAACACCAGCGAGAACGCTCCGACCAGCTTGGGCAGCACCTCCATCGCGGCGGCCTCGAGGGAGAGGTCCTGGTAGCCGGCCAGCATCTCGGTGATCAGGTCGGAGTCACTGGTCGCGCGCGGCTCCGCGCTGGGCGCGTGCAGGTCGATCCCGGCCTGGCGGGCGAGCTGTGCCGTGTTGGTCAGGTTGCCGTTGTGCCCGAGCGCGATGCCGCCGCCCTGGGGCGAGGGCCGGTACGACGGCTGCGCGTTCTCCCAGGTGCAGGAACCGGTCGTCGAGTAACGGTTGTGGCCGATCGCGAGGTGGCCGGTCATCGCGCCGAGCGTCGGCTCGTCGAAGACCTGGGCGACCAGGCCGAGATCCTTGTAGACCACGACGGCACGCCCGTCGGACACCGCCATGCCCGCGGCTTCTTGGCCGCGGTGCTGCAAGGCGTAGAGCCCGTAGTAGGTGAGCTTCGCTACCTCTTCACCAGGCGCCCAGACGCCGAAGACGCCGCACGCATCCTTGGGAGGAGCCTCATCCGGGATGTCGGCATATCCCACGCCGACGAGTCTAGGGGGTGGCCGTGGCGTTGCGGAGTGACGACCTGCCGACGATCCGGCACCCTTGACGAAGTGCGGATTTTGGTGGTCTATGGGTCGACCCGCGGTGGTACCGCCGGGCTTGCCCACATGGTCGCCGACGCGTGCGCGGGCCACGGGCTGTCGACCGCAGTACGCCGCGCGGGCGACGTCCGCGACATCGCCAGCTTCGACGCCGTCATCGTCGGCGGTGCGCTCTACGGCAATCGCTGGCACCCCGACGCGATCGCGTTCGTCGGACGCCACCGCGCTGCGCTCAGGCAGCTGCCGGTGTGGTTCTTCTCGAGCGGGCCGCTCGACGACTCGGCGCGATCCGGCGCGCTGGCCGCCATACCGCAGGTGAGCAAGCTGGCGCGCGAGATCGACATCCGCGGGCACATGACGTTCGGCGGCATGCTCGACAAGCGCCCGACCGGGCTGTTCGCGATGTCGTCGTGGCGGACCGAAGGCGACTTCCGTGACCGCCACCACGTGGCCGAGTGGGTCGCGCGGATCGCCGGGGAGCTCGACACCGCTTCCGCCGGGACGGTACGGGTCATCGAGCCCTCGCAGCCGGTGGCACCAACCCCGGTCGCCGCACCCGACCACCCGGCCCCAGCGCCCGACCTGCCGAGGCCCGCGGCCGACCTGCCGAGGCCCGAGCCATCGACCGACCTACCTGCACCCGCACCCAAGGTCGGGCGGCTTCGCCGCTACCTCGCCCTCGACCAGGTCGGCGACGACGAGGACGACGGGCTCGACCTGTTCGACGACGAGGACGAGGAGTCCGGCCTAGTCCTCGGCGGCGCCGACCAGGCGTGAGACCGGCGGCGGGCCCATGGGCTTGCCGCCGTAGATGACCTTTCCATTCGCCCGCTGGTAGGTCAGCCAGGGGATCGTCGGGCGCTGGTCGACGCCCGGCTTGTTGTAGTCGCAGACGCCGTCGGGGAAGGTTGCCTCGAGCTCGTGCCACTGTGCGTCGGTGAAGTGCACCGGGTACGACGAGCGCTTCAGCGGAACGAGCTGGCACTCCAGCACGTCGTCAGCGGCCGGCATGCCGGCAGCCATCCGCGGTGTGCCGTAGGCCTGCACGGTCTCGTCGCACGCTTCCGCCGGAAGGTTCGTCCCGGCACCGTCGGTGCAACGGTCGGTCAGCGACAGCGGCTTGTCCTCGATGATCTTCTGCGGCAACGGCAGCGAGCGGTGGTCGGCGTGCACCGCTGCCAGCCAGCCGTCCATCGCCATCACGGCTTGGTCGGCGTAGTTGACGTCACCGATGATCGGCGCGAGCCCGCGCCAGAGCACCTGATTCGCCGCCGTACCGAAGTCATGCATCAGCCGGGCGCGCATCGCATACGTCCGGTACACGTCGTGAAAGAAGCCCGGGTCGGGACCCCGCAGGTCGATGATCGCGACCCGGTTGAGGTTGTTCGCCTCGTCGACCGCACCCGAGCGGTACGCCCGCTGCAGGCCGATCAGGTCGGGCTTGCTCCGCGCCTTCTGGTAGGTGTCGTTCTCGGTCAGGCCACCGACCTTCGCGTTGAGATCGACGAAGTCGGCAGGCGACACCTCGCCGTTGAGCAGGCCCGCGAGCCCGTACTGGATGCCGTCGTTGCCGAACGGCCGGTTGGCGAAGCCGTCCTTGCGCAGCCCGAACACGTTGACCATGTACTGCTGCAGCGTGCACTTCACGGCGTGGGGCCGCACGCCGGGCTTGTAGACGTGCTGCGGCTCGACGTCCGGACACGATCGCGAGGGGTCCGCGCTGTTCGGGATCACCGTGGTGAAGGTGACCGGGTTGCCGATGTTCGGGTGGTCGATCACCTGCTGGATCGCGGTCGGCGTCCACACCGTGCCGAGTCCCCACTTCGTCGGGTTCTCGAAGTACTTCAGCAGGATCGAGTAGTCGACGTACTCCATCGACGACGACCACGCGTCGGTGAAGCTGCACTGCGGCGTGATGCCCTGGTAAATGCCGGGATAGGCGTTGGCGACCTGCTGCTGGACCAGCGAACCGCCGGAGCAACCCGACCCGATCGTCCAGAGCACCGGTCCGTATTCGTCGATCACCCGCTGCTTGGTCATGATCAGCGACTCGGCCTCGGTGATCAGGTTGCAGTTGTGCCCCGCGTTGTCGAGCGCGTTGCTCATCACGACGAACCCGGCACCGAGGATCTTCGGGTCGAGCACGCTGGGGGTGGCGCCCGAGCCGTACGTCGTGTCACAGCTCGCGCCGTGGGTGATCACGAGCCGGTGGATGTACTGCGGCTGCGGGGCCCACGGTCGCCACGGCTTGCCGGGCTGCCAGAGCGCCGCGATCTGGTACTGGTCGCGGTCGATGTAGCCGGTCTCGACCCGGACGATGAACGGCACCGTCACACCGTTCTTGGTCGTGGTCGTGGCGATCAGCGGCGCCGGCGGCGGTGACGCGGGGTTGTAGGACTGGAACGCGTTGACCACCGCGACCCCGGTCACGCCGAGGTTGACCCCGTTGGTCGCGACCGGCAGGTACTTGTAGCTGTACGTCGGGGCGCGGTCGCACTTTGCGTCTTTGGCGCCCGCCTCGCACTTCCACGGCTGCACCTGCGGCCCCGTGAAGGTCGGACCGCCGATCGGGTGGTCGGTGACCGTGAGCTCGGCGGTCTGCCCGCCATCGCTCGCGAGCAGCCGGTTGGCGCCGAGGTGCATGCCGGTCAGCAGGCCCTCGACGTGGTGGTCGGGCCGCATCGCGAACTCACTGCTGACGTCATGGCCGTCGAGTGAGACCTTCAGGCCGTCGGGTGAGGCGCCGTCGGGCAGCACGATCCGGGTCAGGACCTGTGAGCCCGACACCAGGTCAGCACGCACCGACAGGGTCTTGATGGCCAGCGTCGTACGGCCCTTTGCGGCGTGATGCGAAGCCGATGCCGCCGCCGGCACGACGGCGACAACGCCGAGCACACAGCCGAAGGCGGCGACGAGACGGACGGCACGGCGAAGGCTCATGATCGAACACTTCGCCTCGCCCGGGCCCCCTCCTGCCGCGGGGTGACTGCTACGCAAGCACCGGCAGGTACGGCGAGAGGTCAGCGCGCTCGCCACTGGCGCGCACTCGACCGTCCGCGACCGCATCGGCCCAGACGACCCGGCCGGTCGCCAGCTCGATCCACGCCGTCGCGTCCGTCTCGACCACGTTGGGGGGCGTACCGCGGGTGTGTCGCGGACCGGCGACGCACTGCACAGCGGCGTACGGCGGGACGCGCACCTCGACGCTTCGGCCGGGCGCGCGCTCCGCCAGGATCCCGGTGAGCATCCGCACCGCAATGCCCGTCGCGCCGCGGTCGAGAACGACCGGTGCCACATCGGCAACCGATGCCCACAGGTCGAGGGAGTGCACCACGAGCTCGTTGACGCGCGTGACCATCAGGTCCGACAAGCGCAGCGGCCCGCGGCGGCCCCGGACGACAGGATCGGCGGGCTCGGCGTCGAGCGCCCGGAGCAGGTCGAGCCGGGCTTGCTCGGCATTCGCGAGCACGTCAGCCGGGGTCAGCCCGTCGGCACCGTCGCGGTCGCGTTGCGCGATCTCCGGACCGGCCGAAGGCCACTTCGAGGTGTACTCCGCGATCGACTGCGGCTTGTCGCGCACCGCGCCGGATGCAAGCGCGCGTACGACGACGCCGGTCATCGCGGTGACGTGGAAGCCGAGCTCACGCACCGTCCAGCCGTCGAGCCGAGACCGCTGCTCCCACGCCGAGGCTGGCAGCGCGGACAGCCACTCGACGACGTTGCGCTGCTGCGACTCATACGCCGCACGGAGCGCGGTGAGGTCGGCGGGCACCTGCCGGTCTACCCGAACAGCGCCGGCAGTGTCGCTTCGAATACCTCGCGCAGCTGCGCCAGGTCGATCGCGAACTGCCCGTCGACCGCCAGCGCGTCGCCGCCGGTCTCGCCGACGGCGCGGGCCGGAACCCCGTGACGCGTTGCGAGCGCGAGCACCGCCTCGGCGTCCGCCGTCGACACGACGGCGCGAGCCGCGCTCTCGCTGAACAGGCCCACGAAGGCATCGCCGTCGAGCTCGACCCGGGCTCCGACGCCGCCGATGAGGCAGGCCTCGACCAGCGCCTGCGCGAGGCCGCCCTCAGAGAGGTCGTGCGCCGAGGACAGCAGGCGCCGGTCGGCGGCCTCGGCCAGCAGGCCAGCAAGCGCGCGCTCGGCATCGAGCCGTACCGCAGGCGGCGTACCGCCGAGGTGCCGGTGCACTACCCACGCCCACGCGGAGCCGTCGAGCTCGTCTGCCGTCTCGCCGAGCAGCACGATCTGCCGACCCGGCGCGGTGAACCCGCTGGGCACCCGCTTCGCGACGTCGTCGATGACGCCGAGTACGCCGATGACCGGGGTCGGGTTAATCGCGGTAGAGCCCGTCTGGTTGTAGAACGACACGTTGCCGCCGGTGACCGGCGTCCCGAGCTCGCGGCAGGCCTCGGCGAGACCGCGGGTCGCCTCCGCGAACTGCCACATCACCGCAGGGTCCTCGGGCGAGCCGAAGTTCAGGCAGTCGGAGACCGCGAGCGGGCGAGCGCCGGTGCACGCGACGTTGCGGAATGCCTCGGCAAGGTTGAGCTGCGCGCCGGCGTGCGGGTCGAGCCGCGCGAACCGGCTGTTGCCGTCGAGGGAGAGCGCGACGCCGCGCGTCGTCTCGTCGCCGAGCCGGATCATGCCGCCGTCGTGCGGCATCGCGAGCACGGTTCCGCCGATGACGTAGCGGTCGTACTGCTCGGTCACCCAGCGGCGGCTGCAGAGCTCGGGCGAGGCGACGAGCTGCAGCAGGGTCGCGCGAAGCTCGTCACCGGTCGACGGTCGCGGGAGCTTCGCTGAGCTGTCGGCGGCGAGCGCGTCCTGCTCGGTGTCCGGCCGGGCGAAGGGTCGGTGGTAGACCGGCCCGTCGTCGGCGAGCGAGCCCGGATCGACGTCGACGATCGTCTCGCCGTGCCAGGAGATCACGAGCCGGTCGCCATCGGTGACCTCGCCGACGACGGTCGCGAGGGCGCCCCATTTCTGGCACAGCGCCAGTGCCTCGTCGACATGCTCCGGCGCGACGATCGCGAGCATCCGCTCCTGCGACTCGCTCATCAGGATCTCGACCGGCACCATCGACGCCTCGCGCAACGGCACCTTGTCGAGGTCGACCGTCATGCCGCCGTCACCGTGGGCGGCGGTCTCCGCGAACGCGCACGACAGCCCAGCCGCGCCGAGGTCCTGGATGCCGGTGACCAGCCCACGGTCGAACAGCTCCAGGCAGCACTCGATGAGGATCTTCTCGGCGAACGGGTCACCCACCTGGACGCTCGGCCGCTTGGTGACACCCTCCTCGTCGAAGGTGGCGCTGGCGAGGACCGATGCCCCGCCGATGCCGTCGCGACCGGTCAGCGCGCCGATCAGTACGACGAGGTTGCCCGCTCCCTCGGCGCGCGCGAGCTGCAGGCGGCTGTGCGGCAGGACCCCGACACACAGCGCGTTGACGAGCGGGTTCCCGGCGTAGGTCGGATCGAAGCCCACCTCGCCGCCGATGTTGGGCAGACCCAGGCAGTTGCCGTAGCCGCCGACTCCCGCGACGACCCCCGACACCAGCCGCTTGGTGTCCGCGGCGTCCGCCTCGCCGAACCGCAGCGAGTCCATGACGGCGACCGGCCGCGCGCCCATCGTCAGGATGTCGCGGACGATGCCGCCGACTCCGGTCGCGGCGCCCTGATAGGGCTCGACGTACGACGGGTGGTTGTGGCTTTCGACCTTGAATGTCACCGCGAGACCGTCGCCGACGTCGACGACGCCGGCGTTCTCGCCCATCCCGACCAGCATCGCGTCGCTGCGCGGCGGGTTCTCACCGAACTGGCGCAGGTGAACCTTGCTCGACTTGTAGGAGCAGTGCTCGCTCCACATGACGGAGTACATCGCCAGCTCGCTGTCGGTCGGCCGGCGACCGAGGATCTCGCGGACCTTCGCGTACTCGTCGTCCTTGAGCCCGAGCTCGGCGTACGGCTGCGGCTGGTCGGGAGTCGACGCGGCGATCTCGACGGTGTCAGTCGGCGGCGTCATGCAGCGACGAGACCCTCGAGCACGGCGGCGAACATCGCGAGCCCGTCCGACGACGGACCGGTGAGATCGTCGATCGCGTGCTCCGGGTGCGGCATCAGGCCGACGACGTTGCCGTCCGCGTTGCGGATCCCGGCGATGTCGTTGAGCGCGCCGTTGGGGTTGCCGCCGAGGTAGCGGAAGGTCACCAGCCCGTCGCGCTCGAGGTCGTCGATGGTTGCCGCGTCCGCGACGTACCTGCCCTCGCCGTGCTTGACCGGGATGGTGATCTCAGCGCCTTCGGCGTACGTGCTGGTCCATCGGGAGCTGGTCGACTCGACCCGCAGCCGCTGGTCGCGGCAGACGAAGTGCAGGCCGGCGTTACGGATCAGCGCCCCGGGCAGCAAGCCGGCCTCGCAGAGCACCTGGAACCCGTTGCAGATCCCCAGCACCGGGAGGCCCTTGCCCGCCGCGGCAATGATCTCCGAGACGACCGGCGAGAAGCGAGCGATCGCGCCGGCGCGCAGGTAGTCGCCGTAGGAGAACCCGCCGGGAAGCACGACCGCGTCGACCCCCTGGAGCGTCGCCTCGCCGTGCCAGAGGCTGACCGCCTCGGCCCCTGCGGCCTTGACCGCACGCGCGGCATCGCGGTCGTCGAGCGATCCCGGGAAGGTGACCACACCGACGCGAGTGGTGGTGGGCACGGCTCAAGTCTAGGTGGCGCGGGCACGGCCGCCGGAGCCCGACACGGGCAGGACTAGTCACGTCAGACCAGGCGAAACAGTCCTAAGAGGCGATAGCGGCAAATCGGACACCGAACCAGACTTCGAAGTGCCCCAACCAGCCCCGGGAGAACGCCATGGCAGACGGCACACCGCGCACCTACCGCGCCCTCGTCCTGTGCCCGATGCGACAGTGCTCGGCCTGCGCGCACGAGGTCCTCGTCCGTGACGACCACTGCACCGAGTGCGGCGCCCACATCCCGAAGCCCGCACCACGGATCCCGCGGCCGCGCCAGCCGCTTCGGGTGATCCCGGCGACCGGGTTCGGCCTGGAGCACGCGGCCGCGGCAATGACCCTCGACACCGCCGCGATGCCCGGCATCAACTGACCGTGCTCTAGCCCGGACGTTATCGTCCGGCCGTGGTCTTTCGCGCGCCGTTCTCGCGAGCGTCCCGCAGCCTGATCTGCGGCGTACTCGCGCTCGGGGTGGGCTGGGCGTTGTACGCCGAGATCACGACACCTGGCGTCGGCACGGCGACCCGTTGGGGCTGGGCGGTGGTGACGATCCTGTTCGAGGCGGTGCTGCTCGGCGGGCTGCAGCGGCTACTTGTCGTGTGCCTCATCGTGACCGACTCGGAGCTGATCGTGCGCAACTTCCGCGGTGACATTCGCTACCGGCCGAGTGAGGTGAAAGGCGTCGTACGGGCCTCCGACTTCACCGGGTTCGGCGTCGCGCTGCGCCTGAAGTCGGGCGTGGACATGCGCCTGGACGGGCTTGCCTGGATCACCCAGGCGAGGACCGACCGAGCGGTGGCCGAGATCAGCGCTGCGCTGGGGTTGGAGCCGGCGGAGGCCGGCTGAAAGGTCAGCCTTCGACGCGGACGGTGAAGTCCTCGATCGCCGGGTTCGCCAGCAGCGCCTCGGCCGCCTTCCGGGCGACCGCCTCGGCGTCGTCGCCGTCGATGTCGAGCTCGAAGCGCTTGCCTTGACGCACCGACGCGACGCCGGTGAAGCCGAGGCCGGGTAGCGCTCGCACGATGGCCTGGCCCTGCGGGTCGAGGATCTCCGGCTTCGGCATCACGTCGACGACCACCCGCACCACGCCGGTCACCCTATCTTCCTCGAAGTAGCACATGACCGCCCCGCCGTACGCCGGAACTGCCCCGCCGTACGCCCGATCCGCCCCGCCGTACGCCGGAATGTCGGGTCCTGCGCGGGCGGTCGTGTGCTACTTCGAGGAAAAGGGGCGGCCGGTGAGGCGTTCGTAGGCCTCGACGTACTTCGCTCGGGTGCGCTCGACCACGTCCGGCGGGAGCGGCGGCGGCGGGCCACCGGCCGCTCGGTCCCACCCGGACTCGAAGCGCAGCCAGTCCCGGACGTACTGCTTGTCGTACGACGGCTGCGCGCCGCCGGGCTGCCAGGTCTCTGCCGGCCAGAACCGCGACGAGTCCGGTGTCAGCACCTCGTCGCCCAGGACCAGTACGCCGTCGGCGTCCCAGCCGAGCTCGACCGTGGTGTCGGCAAGCAGGATGCCGGCCCGCTCGGCGAGCACCCGACCGCGCTCGTAGACCGCCAGCGTCACCGACCGCAGCTGCTCGGCGACCTCAGGCCCGACCTGAGCGACGACCTCCTCGAAGGTCATCGCCTCATCGTGCTCACCGACCGGCGCCTTGGTCGTTGGGGTGAAGATCGGCTCCGGCAGCTTCGAGCCGTCCTGCAAGCCGGGCGGCAGCGGTACGCCGCACACCGACCCGTTCGCCTGGTAGTCGATGACACCGCTGCCGGCGAGGTAGCCGCGGGCGACGCACTCCACGCTGACCATCTCAAGCTTCCGGCACAGCACCGACCGGCCGCGCAGCTCCTCGACGTACGACGAGAACGGCGCGGGGTACTCCGACACGTCGGCGGAGACCAAGTGGTTCGGGATGACGTCAG
>DASZUS010000049.1:0-2284 GCA_035547515.1 Mycobacteriales bacterium | reverse complement strand
TGCGCGGCTTCGGCTACGGCGTGAAGGCGCCGGACGGCACCGTCCTTCGCTACGGCGAGGGAGAACTGGCCGGCAAGCGAGCCATGCTGATCACGACGGCGGGCGGCCGCCGGACGAGCCTGGGCCGCCGTGGCGTGAACGGCGACCTCTCGTCGCTGCTGTTTCCGTTGCAGCACGGTACTTTCTGGTACACGGGTATGTCGCCGCTGCCGCCGGCGGTGATCTACGGCGCGGACCGCGTGGCGTTCCCGGCCGCGGCAGCCGAAGTGCGCGCTCGCGTCGCGACGCTGTTCACGGCCGACCCGATCCGGTACCGCTACCAGAACGGCGGCGACTACGACGAGAATCTCGTCCTGCGACCGGACCTCGCCCCCGGCCGTACCGGCCTGGAGATCCACGAGGAGTGCTCCCCAGAACTCCCGCGGAACTAGCTCGACTCTCGCCACCCGGCGTGCTCGAGGATCTCCCTGATCATCGGCCACTTGGCCTCGGCGTAGTAGTTGACGTCACGCCACTCGCGCTCCGCCAACTCACGCTTGGTCGCCGCGTAGCGGTCGCGGTCCGCGGTGCTCGCCCGCAGGCGGTCGCGGAAGGCGAGGTACCGTCGCACCTCGACGTCGCCGGGTGGGTAGCAGTGGAGGTTCACAGGCTCGTCGGGTTCACCGGCCCGCAGGCAGCGGTGCCCCGGCTCGCGAACGCGCAGGTCGTAGCCCGCGGCTTCGAGATCGGGCAGGTAGGCGGGCTCGTCGTCCGGGTCCTCGATGCCGACCACGATGTCGATGATCGGCTTCGCGGCGAGGCCGGGGACCGACGTGGACCCGATGTGCTCGATCAGCCGGGCTCGCTCGCCGAGGATCGCGCGCAGTTCGGCCGCGCGGCGCTCGAAGCGGGCGGGCCAGCGCGGGTCGTAGTCGGCGAGCGTGACTTTCCCTGGCCGCAAGCCGCGCACCAGCTTGGCGGACAACGAGTCGTCGTCGAGTGCGTCCGGCATGTCGCTCACAATGCCAGATCCTTTGTGGACCGGGACGGCGAAGGCAGTGCGCCCGCGCCGTCCCGGCATTTCAGCTACGCGCGGCGTTGGCGCGCGTGATGAACTCGATCTGCTGCGGCGTCGGACCGCAGAACTCCTGCTGGATCCGCTCCGCGTTGTCGGTGTGCATCCGATACAGGGAGTCCCGCAGCCCGTCGTCGCCGCCGTGGAAGGACTCGAGCAGCCCCATCCACTGGCGGGCGAGTTCCCGCGCCTCGGGCGACGTCGGGTCCATCCCGCTCTCGAGCGCCTGGTCGACACGCGGGATGAGCGTCTGCCAGCTCTGCTCGGCGTCGGCGATCGCCTGTTCCCCGAGCTGTTCGCGCCGCTCGGCGAGCTGCGCCAGCTGGGTGTCGTTGAAGTACCTTTTCACCGTCTCGTCCACGGTGACCACCTCCCTGATCAGTGCCAGGAAGTCGGTGACCTCGGTGGTTTCCAGGGTCGACAGCATCGTGGCGAGCTGGGCCCGGAGGGTCCGCAACGCCACCAGCTGCCGATCCAGGTGCTCCCGATGCCGCGTCAGCAACTCGGACAGCGAGGACGTCCCACTGAGCGCGGCGCCGATGTCGTCGAGCGCGAGCCCGAGTTGGCGCAGCGCGAGCACCTCGTACAACCGCTGGACGTCCGGCTCGTCGTAGAGCCGGTGCCCGGACGCGGTCCGCCTGGACGGGCACACCAGACCGATGTGGTCGTAGTGATGCAACGTCCGCACGGTGAGCCCGGTCGCCGCCGCGAGCTGCCCCACCTTGTACAGCTGTCCCATACCGCCTGTCACCTGCACTTCCACCGCCGCGTTCGCGCCGGCGAGTGCGACGCTATGACCTGACGCTACGTCAGGTTCAAGCGTCTTTTCCGCCGAGCGCGCCCTTGGCTTCGCGAACCCACTCGGACCAGGTCTCGATGCGGTGCCAGAACAGCTCGCGGGTGCTCGCGAAGTTGTGCATATGACCCATCCTCGGGCAGATGAACAGGTCGACCGACTTCGCGGACAGGTATGCCCGCGGCTCACCCCTCGGATCGGCGACGACGTCCCGTTCGCCCATGCCGACCAGTACGGGAGCCGTGACGGCCGCCGCCTCGGGTGCGATGGCGCCCGGGGTGAGGCAGATCGCCGCGACGGTCCCCGGCAAGGTCCCCGACGCCCACGCCGGAACGTTTCCGTTGCGGGTAGGGAAATCCGTCAGATCGGCGGCGATGATCTCTTCGTCCACATCGGAGTAGAAGAAGCCCCAGCCCATCGCCGTTCCGCGTTCG
>DASZUS010000048.1:0-1953 GCA_035547515.1 Mycobacteriales bacterium | reverse complement strand
GAGCATCCGGTTCTCGAGGTTCACCGAGATCTGCTCCGCGGGGACGCCCGGCAGATCCACCGTCACGACGAGCTCGTCGGTGCGGCGTACCACGTCCATGGGAAGTCCGACGCCATCAGTGGCGCCGAATGCGCGCTGGGTCAGGCGGTCGAACTCGGCGATGAACGGGTCCACTCGGTCCAGCAACATTTGTCACCTCCGTGGTGTCAGCGGCCCTGCAGGGGCCGCTTCGTTCCAATGAGTCGATGGTAAGAAACTTCCAACTTTCTTTGCAAGTATTCCTCGCCGAGGCCAGCGATCAGTCCGGGTCGGGCCGCGCGGCGGCGCGGCAGGCGTTCGGGAGCTAAGCCGACCGATGGCGGACGAGGAAGGTCTTCGACGTCACGCCCGGCAGGCCGGAACGCACCAGTAGCTGGTCGACGCCGTAGGCGAGACCGCCCCCGACCTGACCCGAAATCTCGTGCCCGCTGGTGATCTTCTGGACCACCCGCCAGTAGCGGCGCCACGCCCGACTCGTGACAGCATGCGCGGTGTCACCACCCACCGCCAGCGTGAAGGTCGTCGGGACCCGGTCGACGATGACCAGGCCGGCGTCGGCGAGTGCATCTTCCCACTCGGCCTTGGAACGTGACCACGACAACCCGCCCTCGGGCTTCGGATCGACCCACATCCGGTGCACCAGCAGCGTGTCGATGATGATCCCGGCTCCGCCGTCGGCAAGCAGCGCGCCGAGGTTGACCAGGGCCTGCCGCCACCGCACGTCGTCGGCGATGTGCTGCAGCACCGCCATCATCGAGATCACGTCGTAGCGCCCCTGGAACGGCGGGTCCGGCAGCCCGATGTCCACCGCGGCCATCGGCACGTCCGGGAAGCGTCGCCGCAACTCCTTCACCGCCGTGGCCGTGAGGTCACCGCCTTGCAGCGACGCCGCGCGGTGATCCGTCCAGTACTGCAGCCAGTGCCCGACGCCGGAGCCGATGTCGAGGACCGACGCGTCGGCAATCCGCGAGGTGAGGTTGTTGCGCGCGAGCAGCCGGTCGACCGAGCCGCGCATCTGGCGATAGAGCCAGCGGTTCCACGACAGCGGCAGATCCGGGAAGCCGGTGCCCCGAAGGTCGTAGCGCTCCTCGAGCACCGACTCCCAGTACGCGCGATGCGGATCCGCCGCGTAAGCGTCCATCGGGGGTATCAGAGCACGAGAGCGTCCTCACCGCGGCCGGACACGCCAGGCGCCGAGCGGGGCGGCTACGGCGGGACCGGGAGGCGGACCTCGACGCACAGGCCGCCGCCGTGGCGCGGCGTGAGGTCGAGCGTGCCGTCATGCGCATCGGTGATGCTCTTGGCGATCGCCAGGCCGAGGCCGACCCCGGCATGGTCGGCGCGAACCCGCTCGGCCCCGCGTTGGAACGGCTCGACGAGCGTCGACACCGTCTGCGCGCTGAGCTGGGGACCGGTGTTCTCGACGCGCAACACCGCGCGGTCCGGCTCGGCCCGCGCCGTGACCCAGACCGTCCCGGCTTCCGCGACGTTGTGAACGATCGCGTTGTGCAGCAGGTTCGTCGTCAGCTGCTGCAGCAGCGCAGGCGAACCGACAGTCGGCGCGACCTCGCTCGAGGACTCGATCGTGACGCCGTACTTCTCCGCGAGCGGGAGCAGGGACTCGACGGCCTCCTCCTCGATCAGCGAGAGGTCGACCGGTTCGGGCACGAACGACCGCTGGCCGGCGCGGCTGAGCCACAGCAGCGCCTCGGTGAGGTCGATCGCCCTGGCGTTGACCGCCTGCAGCCGCTCGACGAGCTCTGCCAGGTCGCCGCTCGGATCGCTGCGCGCGACGTCGAGCAGCGTCTGGGTGATCGCGAGCGGCGTACGGAGCTCGTGTGAGGCGTTGGCGGCAAACCGTTGCTGTTCCGCGACGTGAGCTTCGAGTCGCGCGAGCATCGTGTCGAAGCTGTC
>DASZUS010000047.1:0-18831 GCA_035547515.1 Mycobacteriales bacterium | reverse complement strand
ACTTCGCTTGTCGTCGCGATGGCGTCCCTGATGGTCATCGACCCGGCGAGCGAGATCGGTGATGTCCGGCTCTTCACCGGGGCAGGCAACCCCGATGGCAGCCTGCTCGAGCTGCGCTGGTCCTCCGGGCTTCGCGGGCTGGCCGCGCTGGTCGCGTTCGGCATTGCCATCGTCGCGGCGCGGCTGCTGGTCGGCCGTCGCGCCCGGGTCCGCGTCGGAGTGAGCGCACCCGAGGCCGACGACCCTGCCAGCCTCGACGCGATCGAGGCAGCAGCGGTTGCGGCGCTGCCGGTGCCCGCAGCGGCACCGTCGACGATCGTCGGGGCGGCGCTGCTGGTCAGCCTCATCTCGTTCGTCTTCAACGCCTGCGCCTTCGGCTACGCGATGGCCAGCAACGTGCCTCACAGCAGCAACCAGATCGGTTTCTAGCTGCTCGTCAGCGGTCGCGAAGCTCCTTGAGCAGCGCGATGTCGCGGCCCTGGCTCTCGACGCCGCCGCCGGTCTCGACGATCACCGGCACGCCTCGGGTGGCCGGGTGCCGGAACAGCTCGGCGAACGGCTCCAGGCCGATCGAACCCGCGCCGACAGCCATGTGCCGATCGCGCTTCGATCCCAGCGGGTCCTTGGAGTCGTTGGCGTGCACCAGCTTGAGCCGGCCGCGCCCGACTACCCGGACAAGTGCGTTGAGGGTCGCGCGCACGCCGCCCGGCCGGGCGAGGTCGTGGCCCGCGGCGTACGCGTGGCAGGTGTCGAGACACACCCCGAGCCGGGGATGCAACTCGAGCGCTGCAAACAGCGGGCCGAGGTCCTCCACGGAGCTGGCCAGCGCCTCCCCGCCGCCGGCGGTGGGCTCGATGAGCACGTCCGGTGCATCGTCGCCGAGCGCGTCGAGCAGCGGCATCAGCAGCTCGCGCATCGTCGTGGTCGCGGCGCCGCGGTGCGCCGGGTCCACCGCGGAGCCGGCATGCAGCACGATCCCGCGCGCGCCGAATCGCTGCCCGCGCGCGAGGCAGTGCTGAAGTGCGACCACCGACTGCTCGCGGGTCCGCTCGGTCGGTGATGCGAGGTTGATCAGGTACGGCGCGTGGACGAATACCGGTAACCGCGACTCCCGGCACTGCATGGCAAAGGCGTCGTCAGCGACGGGGGACGGCTTGCCGACTACCCAGGCGCGCGGGTTGGAGACGAAGACCTGGATCGCCTCCGCGCCGGCCTGGAGGGCATAGGCGATGCCGTGCGGGTTCCCTGCCATCGGGACGTGACAGCCGACGGGGGAGGGCTTCCGCGGCGGCATCCGGTATTCGTACCGGACCGGGGTCGAGGCGTTCGCAGCGGCCCGCTAGGGCCGGGTCGCCTGTCTAGAAGTAGTCGATCTCGATCGTCGTCCCGACCTTCTGCATCCCCTGGGGCGTCTCGCGGAAGACCTGCTGCGGCCCGCCGGGGGCGTACTCGACCGGGTCGACCTTGAAGCCGGCGGTCTTGAGCGCGTTGATCGCGTCGCCGAGCGAGTCGCCCTCGACGTTGGGCACCTGGACCAGCTGTGGCCCTTCGGAGACGACCAGCTTGATCGTGGCGGCCTCATGGCTCTCGGTGCCGCCACCCGGCACCGACTTGATGACGTCACCCTTGGGGACGGTGTCGCTGAACTGCGTGTGGTTGGAGTCGACCAGGAAGCCGAGGTCGGTCAGCTCCTGCGTGGCACTCGCGACGCTTTGGCCCACGAGGTCGGTGGGTACGGCGACCGGCTTCGGGCCCTTGCTCACGAACAGCACGACGCTGGTACCGGGTTGCACCTCCTGGCCGGTCGGCTTGTCCGTGCGGATGACCAGGCCGTTGGACAGGTCGGCGTTGTAGACGTGCACCTCGCTGCTGACCCCGACGCCGATGGCCCGCAGCGCGGCAGTGGCGGCCTGGACCGAGTCACCGCCGACCGAGGGGATGTGCGCCGGACCGAGCGAGAGCCGCAGCGAGACCGTGCCGCCTTTGGAGATCCGGTCACCGGGCCCCGGTGACTCGACGGCGACCTCGTTCTGGGCGTAGTTGCTGTTGTAGACCGGCTTGAGCCACCTGGCGTGCAGCCCGGCCCGTCGCAGAGCCGCATCGGCCGACTGCTTCGTCGCCCCGAGCAGGCGCGGGGTGTGCGTGTAGCGCCCTAGTGCGAAGTACCACCCGAGCACGCCTGCGGCCACGACGACCAGTGCCAGCAGCGCGGCGAGGATCCACCCGCGGCGCCCGGATCGCGGCGCGCCCGGGTCCCCGGTACGCCCGCGTCGCGCCGGACCGCCGGCCGGCACTGCATCGGCCGCCGCTCCTGCCGGCACCGCCCGGGTGACTGCGCTGGTGGTCAGTGGCTGCGCGGTCGTCTGGGTCAGCGGCGTGGTCGCGGTCACCGGCAGGCCCGGGACGGCCGCGTGCAGGCCGAGCTTGTCGCGGACATCGGTCAGCGAAGCGTGCAGCTCGCCGGCGTTCGCGGGCCGCTGCGCCGGGTCCCGCGAGGTGGCCCAGGTGACCAGCGCATCGATCTGCGGCGGCACGCCGGTCGCTCGGGTGCTCGGCGCCGGCACGTCCTGGCTCGCGTGCTGGTGCAGCACCGCGTAGGCGCTGTCGCCCTCGAACGGCGTACGGCCGGTGAGGAGCTCGAACATCAACACACCGGCCGAGTAGACATCGGAGCGCTCGTCGGCGGTGCCGTGCTCGAACTGTTCGGGCGCAAGGTAGGCGGCGGTCCCGAACAGCACGCTTCCGGTAGTCGTGACGGTGCTGCCGGCGACCGCGCGTGCCAAGCCGAAGTCGGCGACCTTCACCCTGCCGTCTGCGGTGAGCAGGACGTTCTCCGGCTTGATGTCGCGATGCACGAGTCCGGCGTTGTGAGCGGCTGCCAGCGCGGCGAGCACGTGGTCCATCACCGCGAGGGTCTCGCCGGGTGTGAGCATGCCGCGATCGCGAAGGACGGCGCGCAGGTTCGCTCCTGGGACGTACTCCATCACCAGGAATGGCCGGTCGCCGTCGGTGCCCTGGTCGTAGACCGCCACGACATCGGGATGGGACAGCCTCGCGGCCGCGCGGGCCTCGCGCTGGAAGCGGGCGAGCGTCTCGTGGTCGCCCGCGAGATGGGCGTGCAGCACCTTGACCGCGACGCGTCGCTCGAGCCGGGTGTCGGTCGCCAGGTAGACCGAGGCCATGCCGCCGTGGGCGATGAAGGAGTCGACGGAGTACCTGCCGTCGAGCATCCGACCGGCCATCGGGTCGACCGGCGGGGCGTCCATCACGGCGATTCTAGTTGCCGCAACGGGTTCAGAAGCGCTCACGAAGGGCCATCACGTCCGCGACGTACCGCCGCGTCGACCGGAACATGCCATGGTCGCGCACCGATTGCAGGCCCTGGTAGTAGCCCGCCACCGCGAGCCGCTCCGATCCGGCCTCGTGCGTCAGCACCGCCAGCAGCGCGACTCCGGCCGTGACGTTGTCTCTCGCATCGAGCAGGTCCAGCGAGCGGTGGACGACGTCGGCCGACAGGTACGCCGCGGTGTAGGGCATCACCTGCATCGCGCCGATCGCGCCGACCGGTGAGACCTCGCGCATGTTGAACCCGGACTCCTGCCAGGAGATCGCGAGCGCCAGCCGCTGGTCGAGGCCCCACTTCTGTGAGGTCGCCCGGATCAGCGCAGCGACCGCCTCGCGGGAGGGCTCGGGATGGCGTCTCAGGATTCGCAGCTCGTGATCGACCGCGGCACCCACCGCGTGCGGGAGGGCAGCGACGTGATGCGGGATCGCCAAACGCTGGCCGAGCACGATCACCAGCGAGCTCGGCAGGTGGTTGCGGCGGGCGATCGCTTCGGGCCGGACGTGGTAGCGGGCAGCGAGCCCGTCGACGGTGTCGCCCGACACCACCGTGTGCCAGATCGTCGCGATGTGAGTACGACGGTGGCCACCGCGGTGATGGCGGCGGTGGGCGTGCCCGGCCGGCACTCGCAGCGTCTGACCGGCGTAGATCAGGTTGCCGTTGCCGGGCAGGTCGTTGAGCTCGATCAGGCGCGCCACGGTGGTGTGGTACCTCGCGGCGATCGCGGACAGCGTGTCGCCGGGGTGGACCCGGATCAGGGTGATGCTCGACGCGGAGGCGGTGACGACCGCCGCGAGCACGAGCGGCAGCACCACCGCGCGGCGTCGCCAGGCCTTGCCCGCGGTACGGCGCGCCGCCGAGGGCGCGGCGTGGCGGGCGCGGGACATCGAGCTGCTCCTCGCTGTGGGGAAGTAAGCGTGGGGGAAGTCAATGCGGGCAGCGTGTCGTTCAACGTAACGCGTATGTGACTGGTGGGGCCGGTGTGACACGCCGTCTGGCACCATCTTCCGCATGCCACAGCCCTGGACCGTCCTCGCGCTCCCGCCGCTCGGCCGGGACGTCCTGGCGATGATGTTCGGAGGGCTCGAGGCGGAGCTGGTCGTGCCCGACGAGCACACTCAGGCCGCGGCTGTCGAAGCGGTCCGCGGCGCCGACATCGTGGTCGGTGACTGGTCGGGGGAGCTGCGCATCTCGGCGGACCTGGTCGCCGCCGGACGCCGCCTCGCCTTCGTCCAGCAGCCCAGCGCCGGCGTCGACACGATCGACGTCGATGCTTGCGCGGCGGCCGGCATCCCAGTGGCGAACGCCGGCAGTGCCAACGCGGTCAGCGTCGCCGAGTGGTGCGTCGGCGCGACCTTCGCCGTGCTCCGGTCCCTGGCATACGCCGACCGCGAGGTCCGGGCCGGCGGATGGCCGCAGCTCGACCTGGCCCGGCGCGGCGGCGGAGAGCTCACCGGCCGCCGGGTCGGCATCGTCGGCATGGGCCGCATCGGGCGGGAGTGCGCCACCCGCTACGGCGCGCTCGGCTGCGACGTGGCGTACTGGAGCCGCACCCGCCGCACGGACCCGGCACAGTGCGGCGGTGCCCGGTGGCTCGAGATCGACGACCTGCTCCGGCACGCCGAGGTTCTCGTGGTCGTGATCGGCCTGGGCGATGCCAGCCGTGGCTTGCTCGGACCCGATCGGCTCGCGCTGCTTCCCGCGGGCGCCTACGTCGTGAACGCGGCCCGTGGCGGCATCGTGGACGAGGCGGGCCTGCTGGCTGCGATCCAGTCCGGCGCGCTCGCCGGCGCCGCGCTGGATGTGTATGACGCAGAGCCGTTACCCGGGGCCTCGCCGTTGCGCGCCGAGGACCGGATCCTGCTCTCGCCGCACGCCGCGGGCGCGACCCGGGAGGCACAGACCAGGCTGATCGAGGCGGTAGTCGCGAACGTCCGGCGGGCGGTCGGCGGGGAACCGGTGCTCGACGTCGTCAACGGCATCGATCCCGCGATCCGCCGTCGCGGCTAGAGGTCGCCGCGCATCACGCCGTCGGTGGGCGAGGACGCTCGAGCGTGCCAGCGGCGAGGAATGCGGCCCGCGGAGTGCGCCAGCCGCCCGGCCTCGACCGCTTTCGCCATCGCGGCGGCCATCGCGGCGGGATGTTTCGCGCGGGTGACGGCGGAGGCGACCAGGACGGCCGAGCAGCCGAGCTCCATCGCCAGCGCCGCTTCGCTGGCGGTTCCGATGCCGGCATCGAGGATCACCGGGACCGTCGCGCGCTCGACGATCATCGCGATGTTGTGCGGGTTGCGGATCCCGAGACCCGAGCCGATCGGCGCGCCGAGCGGCATCACGGCGGCACAGCCAGCCGCTTCGAGCCGGGCGGCAAGGATCGGGTCGTCGTTCGTGTACGGCAGCACGACGAAGCCGTCGGCGACGCAGCGTTCGGCGGCGTCGAGCAGCTCTACCGGGTCGGGGAGCAGGGTGTGCTCGTCGGCGATGACCTCGAGCTTGATCCAGTTCGTCTCCAGCGCCTCGCGTGCCATCCGCGCGGTCAGCAGCGCCTCGGCCGCCGTCGCGCATCCGGCGGTGTTGGGCAGCAGGCGGATCCCGAGCCGGCGTACGACGTCGAGCACGGAGCCCGCGCTGCTCGGGTCGACTCGCCGCATCGCGACGGTGGTGAGCTGCGTGCCGCTGGCGGCCAGCGCCGCCTCGAGCGCGTCGAGGCTGGTCGCCCCGCCGGTACCCATGATCAGCCGGGACGTCAGCTCGACATCGTCGATCACGAACGGGTCGTCGGACACTCAGCCTCCCTGGACCGCGACGAGGATCTCGACCCGGTCGCCGTCGCACACCCGCCGCGCGCTCCATTGCGCACGCGGGACGACTTCGTCGTTGATCGCGACCGCACAACCGCGATCCGCCGCATCGAGAAGCGCGACGAGGTCGGTGACGAGCGCGTCGTCCGGGACCTGCTGCTCCTTGCCGTTCAACGAGATCCGGGTCATGCACTCAACGCTCCGAACCGGTTCGACGCGACGGACCAGGCCGCGAGCGACGTGCCGTCACCGGTGATCTCGTCGGCGACCAGGTCGGCGGTCACCGGAGCGAGCAGCACGCCGTTGCGGAAGTGGCCGGTCGCGATGTGAAGGCCGCTGACGCCGTCCGCCGCGCCGATGATCGGCCGGTTGTCGGGCGAGCCGGGACGAAGCCCCGCGATCGCCTCGACGAGCTCGAGCTCGTCGATCAGCGGGAGGATCGCGCGGGCGTCACGAAGCAGCTCCCGGACCGCTCCGGTCCGCACCGCGGTGTCGAAGCCCTGGTCATCCATCGTCGCGCCGACGACCAGCTCGCCATGGGCGCGAGGCACCAGGTAAACCTCGTGGCCGTTGACGAACCCGCGGATGCTTCGCGTCGGGAGCTCGACGTGCCCGTGGGCGCGCAGTCGCAGGATCTCGCCCTTGACGGGCCGGACCGGCGGGCGGGCGGACTCCGGGATCCCGTCGATCTGTGCCGACCACGGCCCAGCCGCGAGCAGCACGGTGCTCGTCGCAAGCCGTCCGCCCTCCGCGAGCCGGACCGCGTGCACCGCGCCGTCGGCGATCTCCACAAACGTGACGCGGTCCCGCATGACGGCCGCGCCGAGAGCTGCGAGCAGGGCGGCGGCGAGCAGCCGGTTGTCCACCGAGTGGTCGCTCGAGGCGAGCAGCGCGGCGCGGATCTCAGGACTCAGGCCGGGTTCGAGGGCGCGCGCCTCGCGGGAGGTGAGCATCGTCACGTCGAGACCGAGCGAGGCCTGGAAGTCGTGGAGGTCCGCCAGCATGGCGCGGTCGCCTGCGTCAGTCGCGACCAGCAGCGTGCCCTCGGTGCGGAGCCCGACGACGTGGCCGGTCTGCGCCTCGAGCTCCGCGACGAAGCCGGGGTAGCGCCGCAGCGACTCGAGGGCAAGCTCCAGCAGGGGCTCCTCGCCGTACTTCACCTCGGTGACCGGCGCGAGCATCCCGGCGGCGGCATGCGTCGCCGCGCCGGCCGGAGCCGGGTCGACGACGGCCACCCGCAGCCCCCGTTGGGTCAGCCGCCAGGCGCAAGCAAGCCCGATGACGCCGCCCCCGGCGACGACGACGTCGTACGCCTCGTCGGCCATCCCGGTTCGCTCCCTTCGCCGGCATTACCCGGATCAGGTTCAGCGGTCGACGGCCTCTGCCGTCCTCTCAGCCATCACCCCGGATGGCTCCCGCGCGGACCCTCACGGTACGCCCGTAGGGTTGGCGTTGTGGAGCTCGTGGACCTGAGCGCGGAATGGCTGAGCGTCGGCGAGCTCGCGGTACGGCTCGGCGAGCGGCCTAGTCGGGTCAAGGACCTGATCCGCGAGCGACGGCTCGTCGTGGTCCCGGTGGGTCAACCTCCGACGCCGAGCGTGCCCGCCGAGTTCGTGCACGACGGCGAGCTGATCAAAGGCCTGTCGGGAGCGCTGACGGTGCTCGCCGACGCCGGCTTCTCGCCCGAGCAGGCCGTGCGGTGGCTGCTGACCGACAACGAACAGCTGTCGGGCCGGCCGGTGGACTTCATGGCTCAGGGCCGCCACACCGCGGTCAAGCGCGTCGCGATGGCCCTCGCGTTCTAGTGGATCGACGGTCCCGTCTCGCCGACGCGCGGTTGTACCTCTGCGTCGACGGCCGCCGGGAACGCGGCGACCTGGCCGACTTCCTGGATGCCGCGCTGTCCGGTGGCGTGGACATCGTCCAGCTTCGCGAGAAGGGGCTCGAAGCCCGCGAAGAGCTCGCGCTGGCCGAGGTGTTCGCAGCGGCGGCGCGCCGTCATGGTGCGCTGTTCGCGGTGAACGACCGCGCGGACATCGCACGCGTGGCGGGGGCTGACGTCCTTCACGTCGGGCAGGGTGACCTGCCCGCTGAAGCGGCCCGAGAGCTCGTGGGCGACGACGTCGTGATCGGGCTCTCGTCGCACGCGGAGGACGAGGCGAGCGCCGCTTCTGCATCGGGGGCGGTCGACTACTTCTGCACCGGCCCGACCTGGCCGACGCCGACGAAGCCCGGCCGCGCGGCGCCTGGTCTGCCGTTGGTGAAGTACGCCGCAGGCCTCACCACGGACAAGCCCTGGTTCGCGATCGGGGGCATCGACGCGACCAACCTCGACCAGGTCATCGCAGCCGGCGCTCGCCGGATCGTCGTGGTGCGCGCGATCACCGACGCGGATGATCCTCACGCCGCGGCGCGGCAGCTCGCCGAGCGCATCAGCCAGACGTGACCTACCTGCTGGTGATGGCGGGCTGCGCCATCGTCACGCTGCCCCTCGAGCTGGTCCTGCGCGCCAGGGTCTATGCCCGGTGGCGCCGGCTGGCGCTGACCCTGCTGCCGGTGCTCGTCGTGTTCGTCGCCTGGGATGCGCTGTCGATCCACGCCGGCTTCTGGAGCTACCGACACCTCACCGGGGTTCGGGTCGGCAACCTGCCGATCGAGGAGCTGGTCTTCTTCGTCGTCGTACCGATCTGCTCGCTGCTGACCTTCGAAGCGGTACGCCGGCTACGGCCGTCGTGGTTCGCCAGGGCGGACCGGTGACCTACACCGACGCGGCGCTGCTCGGCGTGGCCTTCGCGGTGCTCCTCGACCTTGCGCTGCTACGCACAAACCTGTTGCGTAGCAAGGGCTTCTGGGCCTCATACGCGATCATCGTCGGCTTCCAGCTGCTGGTGAACGGCGTCCTCACCGGCGACCGGCTGGTCGTGTACTCGGGGCACGCGATCCTGGGTGACGCAACGCCGCACCTGATCGGCCATTGGCGGCTCGCCGATGCGCCGGCGGAGGACCTGCTGTTCGGCTTCTCGCTGGTCGTGCAGACGCTTGCCTGGTGGACCTGGTGGGGGCGCCGGCTCGACCGGTGAGGCGCGGCGCAGCCGCTATCGAGCGCGGCGGGCGCGGACTACCGCCGGCGCCGCTACCGCGAACCGGCGGGGACTGCTCACCGACGCCCGCCGGTCGAGCACGCGGTACCCCGACCGCTCTACCGCGTCGAGGATGCCGCGGTAGAGCCGGAAGGCGGTGCGAACGCAGTCGCGCGACGCCGGGTGCAGCAGCTCGATCCCGGGCTCGGCGGACCGGTAGAGCCCATGGGCTCGGCTGATCTCGAAGGCGAGCAGCGCCTTGATGTTCGCGTTGACCTTGCGTGCCAGCAGGTCGTCTGTGGTCACCCCGAAGGCGGTCAGGTCCTCCTTGGGCAGGTACACCCGGCCGCGGGTCAGGTCCTCGCCGACGTCACGGATGAAGTTCGTCAGCTGGAACGCGAGGCCCAACGTCCGGGCATAGGGCTCAGCCTCGGCACGCGCCCCGCGGACGGTCCCGAGGACCGGCAGCAGCTGCGAGCCGATCGCTGCGGCGGAGCCGTTCATGTATCCGAGCAGGTCGTCCCAGGTTGCGTACTCCGACGTCGTCAGGTCCATTCGCATCGACGCCAAGAAGTCGTCGAACGGCTCGAGCGGGATGTTGTTTCGCACGATCGTGTCGTGCACGGCCGGCATCACCGGGTCGGAGCCGGTGCCGCGCACCAGCATGTCGGTCCACTCGGCGAGCTGCCGCTCCCGCTCGCTGACGTCCAGCCCCGGGTCGATCGCGTCGACGATCTCGTCGGCGCGGCGCGCGAAGCCGTACAGCGCGTGCACTGGCGGGCGCTTGGCTGGCGGCAGGAGCAAGGTCGCGAGGTAGAACGTCCGGCCGTGCGCGGCGTTGACCGCGCGACAGGCTCGGTACGACGCGCGCAGCTGCGGGTCGGTGATGCCCGCCGCGTCGAGGGCTCGCCACATGGTCACGGATAGGCCCGCTTCACGAGACGGCTCCGATGATGCGCTCGGCGGCCAGCCGGCCCGAGAGCAGGACCATAGGGACACCGACGCCGGGCTGGGTGCCGGTGCCGACGAAGACCACGTTGTCGAATGCGAGGTTGCCCGGCCGGAACGGGCCGGTCTGACCGAAGCTGTGTGCGATCGAGAAGGGCGTGCCGTGGGCCATCCCACGCTTGACCCAGTCGGCCGGTGTGGTCCACGACTCGGCTTCGATGGCGTCACCGAAGCCGGCGTAACCCAAGGTCTCGAGGCGCGTCACGACCTGGTCACGGTAGCCCGCTCCGGTTAACTCCCAGTTCACCGGACCGTCGAGATTCGGTGTCGGGACCAGGACGTACCACGACGACTTGCCGTCGGGAGCGAGTGACGGGTCGCTCACCGTCGGCGCGGACACCAGCATCGAGGGATCGCTTGCCAGGACCCGCTTGTCGATCAGCTCCCGGAAGGTCTCGCGCCAGGCCGTCCCGAAGTGGATCGTGTGATGCGCCTGGCCGTCCTGCGGCAGCGACGACCCGGCAAGCAGCAAGGCGCATGACGGCGCGTGGCGCAGCCTGGCGAGGCGGCGCGGCACCGAGCCGGACGGCAACAGCCCCCACGCGCTCGGCAGGTCGGGGTTGAGCACGACGACGTCGGCGGGAACCCGTTCCCCCGATGACGTGTGCACCGCGACGGCGCGAGCGCCGTTCATCTCCACCCGCGTCACCGTTGTGCCGTAGCGCAGCTCGACGCCGTGCTTCGTGGCGGCAGCGGCCAGCGCCGCCGGCACCGCATGCATTCCGCCTGCCGGGAACCACACGCCCGCCACACAGTCCATGTAGGCGATAACGGCGAAGATCGCGAGCGCGTCGTAGGGCGAGCGACCGGCGTACATCGCCTGGAAGGTGAAGATCCGCCGAAGCCGTTCGTCGCCGAAGAAGCTCCCGACCTTCGCGTCGAGGCGGCGGAAGCCGCCGAGCGCGACCAGCCGAGCCAGCGACGGGCGCAGCAGGTCCATCGGTCCGTCGAGGTTGCGGTCGATGAACTCGCTGCGCTCGAAGGCGTAGAGCTGGCTCGCGAAGGCCGCGAAGCGGCGGTAGCCCGCCGCATCCTTCGCGCCGACGACGGCGGCGATCTGCTCGCTCATGGCCTCGACGTCGGCGATCACGTCGAGCTGCGAGCCGTCGGCGAACCGAGCGCGGTACGCCGGCTCGACCCGCCGCAGCGTGAGCCACTCCTCGCGCGATTCGCCGACGCAGTGCAGTGCCTCGTCGATGAGCTCCGGCATCGTCAGCACCGTCGGCCCGGTGTCGAAGCGGTACCCGCCGATGTGCAGCCGGCCGGCCCGCCCCCCGGGGATCGGCTCGCGCTCCAGTACGGTGACCCGCCGTCCGGCGCCGGCCAGTCGCAGCGCTGCCGACAGGCCGCCAAGCCCGGCGCCGACGATGACGACGTGGTCGGTCTTGCCGCGGACCTTGCGCATCAGTCGCGTCGGTAGCCGGCGGCGACCTCCGCGAGCGCGAGGAGCTGCTCGCGCGCGGCCCGCATCGCGACCGAGCTCGTGGGCAGCGACCGCAGGGCGGTTACCGCCTCGTCGAAGCGGGTCCTGATCATCAGCTTGACCTCGGCTTCGGCACCGGATCCGGTGATCAGGTCGCGCATCGTGGCGACCTCGTCGTCGCTGAGGTCCGGCTCGCCGAGGCCGTTGCGCAGCCGCTGCGCAGCGTCGGGGGAGGCCCGCTCGATGGCCAGCGCGATGAGGACGGTCTGCTTGCCCTCGCGCAGGTCGTCGCCGGTCGGCTTGCCGGTGACGCCGGAGTCACCGAACACGCCGAGCAGGTCGTCGCGCAGCTGAAAGGCCTCACCGAGGGGGATGCCGTACGCGGTGTAGGCCGCCGTCACGGCAGGCGGCGCGTCGGCGATCGCCGCGCCGAGATGCAGCGGCCGCTCGATCGTGTACTTCGCGGACTTCAACCGCGCCACGTTCAGCGCTCGCTCGACGGTGGTCTCGCCGCGTGCCTGCTCGACGATGTCGAGGTACTGGCCGGCCATCACCTCGGTGCGCATCGCGTCCGAGACCGGCTGTGAGCGCCGCAACGCGGAGCCGTCCAACCCGCTGGTGGACAGCATCGCCTCCGACCAGGACAGCAGCACGTCGCCGAGCAGGATCGCCGCCGCGGTGCCGAACTCGTCGGCATCGCCGGACCAGCCCGAGGTGCGGTGCAGCTCCGCGAAGCGCCGGTGGACGGCGGGGCGGCCACGCCGGGTGTCGCTGTGGTCGATCACGTCGTCATGCACCAGCGCGCAAGCCTGGAGCAGCTCGAGGCTGGCCGCAGCGGCGACCAGCGCTTCGGAGTCCTCCGCGCCGGCCGCGAGCGCACCCCAGAAGCAGAAGGCGGGCCTGAGCCGTTTGCCGCTGTCGAGCACGAAGGCACGAGCGGCTTCGGCCATCGGTGCGAGCTCGCCGCCGATCCCGCCGAGCTGGTCGGTCGCGGTCCTCATGAACCTCTCGAGCGCGGCGTCGACACGCGCTCGCAGGTCGGCACTCACTTGCCGAGCATCTCCCACAGCCGGCCGGGTTCGGCAATCAAGGTCAGGTCTTGGCCCGGTTCACCGATACTGAACACGTGCCAGCACTCTCGACCACCCGGGTCGCCGACCGTACGCCGGCGACCCGGATGACGATCCGCGACCTGCTGGCAAGCGGCAACCGCTCGTACTCGTTCGAGTTCTTCCCGCCGAAGACGCCCGACGGCGAGCGCGCGCTCTGGCAGGCGCTACGCGAGCTCGAGGCGCTGCATCCGACCTTCGTGTCGGTGACCTACGGCGCCGGCGGGTCGACCCGCGACCACACGGTCTCGATCACCGAGCGGATCGCATCGGAGACGACGCTGACCGCGGTCGGCCACCTCACCGCCGTCAATCACTCGGTCGCCGAGCTGCGCCGGGTCATCGGGCAGTACGCCGATGCGGGCATCCGCAACGTCCTCGCACTGCGCGGCGACCCGCCGGGCGACCCGCAGGCCGAGTGGCGGGCGCATCCCGAGGGCGTCAGCTACGCGAGCGAACTGGTCACGCTGATCCGCGAGTCGGGCGACTTCTGCGTCGGCGTCGCGGCGTTCCCGGAGAAGCATCCGCGATCGCCTGACTTCGACACCGACGTGCGGTGGTTCGTGAACAAGTGCCGTGCCGGCGCCGACTTCGCGATCACCCAGTTCTTCTTCCGCGCCGAGGACTACCTGCGGCTGCGCGACCGCGTGGCGGCGGCAGGCTGCGACGTACCGATCCTGCCGGGGATCATGCCGGTGACGAACGTCTCGCAGATCGAGCGCATGGCCGTGCTGTCCAATGCAGTGTTCCCGGCGGATCTTGCCGAGCGGCTGCACGCTGTCGAGGACGACGCGGCGGCGGTGCGAGCGATCGGCGTCGAGGCCGCGACCGAGCTGTGCGAGCAGCTGCTGGCAGAAGGCGCTCCGGGGCTGCACTTCATCACGCTGAACCGCTCGACCTCCACGCGCGAGATCTACCAGCAGCTCGGGCTAGCGGCGAAGTCGTAGGTCGCGGGCGACGACACCGGCGGCGGAACGGCCGCTGGCACCCCAGACCCCACCGCCCGGATGGGTCGACGCGCCGCACACGTAGACGCCGCGGTGTGGCGTGCGGTACGCCGACCACCCCGGCAGCGGCCGGAACGAGAACATCGCGTCGAGCTCGCTCTCCAGGTGCATGACGTTGCCGTTGTGCAGCCCGAGCTCCTGCTCGAGGTCGAGCGGCGTCTGCACGTGCCGCGCGATGATGCCGGCCGAGAACCCAGGCGCCCACCGCTCGACCGCGGCCACCAGCTGGTCGCCGAGCCGCTCGCGTTCGCTGTCCCAGCCGCCCGTGCGCAGGTGACGAGGATGCCACTGCGCCCACACCGTGACGACGTGCTGGCCGGACGGCGCGAGGCTCGGGTCACTCGCGGTCGGTGTCATCACGATCAGCGGCGGATCCTGCGATGCCTCGCCGCGCAGGAAGTCGCCGTACGCCGAACGCAGCTGCTCGGGGGAGTCGACGAGCAGCTGCATCGAGCGGTGCGCGCCCGGCACCTCGACGGGGTAGGCCGGGAGCCGGTCGCACAGCAGGCGCATGACCATGCCGAGGCCCTCGCCCACCCGGATCTGTCGCGATGCGGCTGCGTCGCCGAGCAGCCGGGTCGTGTCGGCGATGTGGCACGCCGCGACGACCGCGCGAGCCGAGAGCCGGTCACCGGACTGCGTCGCGACCACGCATCTGCCGCCGCGGCGCGCGCTTATCGACACCGCGGGGTCGGCGCTGCGAAGGGTCGCGCCGTACGACGTCAGGCGCGCCGCCAGCGCTTCGGTCAGCCTGCCGCTGCCGCCGCGTGGCCGTCCTGCGGCGCGCATGTGGAACAGCGCGGCGGTGCCGGCCATGGGAGCCGTGCCGACCGCATGCGGCGGCGGGCCTGACTGAGCAGCCCACCAGCCGAGTGCTGCGCGCAGCCGAGGATCGTGGAACCGCCGCGCCAGTGCGGCCTCGGCGGGTTCGACGAAGTCCCGGACCACCTGGGTCGGCCGGCTCGAGCTGCCGCGCATCAGCGACCAGCCGCGCCGGCCGAGTGCGCGCGAGGTCGGCGGTCCGGCTGCGACCTCGAGGAACCACCGCATCCGCGGCGTCCACTCGTCGATGAAGTCGTGGTAGGCCGCCGCCTCCGCGGCGCCCGCAGCCGCTTCGATCGAGGCACAGGTGGTGTCGAGATCGCCGGAGAACCGCAGGGGACCGTCGGGGTGAGGGAGCACCGCCCAGGGCTCGACGTCGTCGTAGACCAGCCCGGCCTCGTCCAGGGCGAGATCCTCGGCGATGCCGGTGTGGCGGACCATGACGTGGATGCTCGAGCCGCGGTCGACGCGAACCCCCGGCCAGCGCTCGACCGTCGACACCGCGCCACCGATGACGGTGTCGCGCTCGACGACTTCGACGTCGTAGCCGGACTTCGCGAGGTAGCAGGCCGCCACGAGCCCGTTGTGGCCGGCGCCGACGACTACGACGTCGCGCTGCGTCACGATGTGCCGCTCACTGGTGCAGGTCGACGCCCATGATCGCGTAGGCCTCGCTGCTGCCAGGAAAGCTGAAGCCGCAGAGCAGGTCGACGAAACCGCGGGAGCGGTAGAGCTGTCGGGCGGGCGTCTCGGAGTCAGGCGTGGACAGCACGGCTTGCCGCGCGCGGGTCTGCATGAGCACGTCGTCGAGCAGCTTGCCGCCGATGCCCTTGCCCTGGTGAGCCGGCTGGACGTGCAGCTCGGCGAGCTCGAACCCGTCGCGCAGCCAGCGCTTCGCTGCCTCGCGCCCGAGCGCGTGCGCCACGGTGTCGTGCCACCACTGCCCTGGCGCGCCGAGGTAGCCGTAGCCGAACCCGACGAGCTCGGCAGGCAGCACGTCACCGTCCGGGGCTTCATCTCCGGCGAACGCGGCGGTGCAGACGAAGCCCGGATAGCCGCTGTGCTCGGCGAGGATCTCCCGGCGCTGGACCACGATCTCGGGGGAGCGGTGCATGGCGGCCCCGTAGACCGACGCGGCCGAACCGGCAAGCAAGCGGAACTGCCCGCCGTCGAGCCGGCGGATGCTGGTCACGGCTGCGCTGCCACGTCCGCCGGCAGGCCGCCGCAGACCCGGACGAGCTCGTCGTACGACGTCGGGAAGACGGCGTGCGGCGTTCCCGCGGCCGCCCAGATCGCAGCGAAGTCGGCAAGGTGCGTGTCGACCACCGTGGGGATCGGTGCCGGGTGCCCTACCGGCGCGACACCGCCGATCGGGTAGCCGGTCGCCTCGCGTACGACGTCGGCGTCGGCCCGCTTGACCTTGCTGATGCCGAGCACCGCTGCCACCTTCGCGGGGTCGACCTGGTGGTCGCCGCTGGCGAGCACCATCACCGGCTGGCCGTCGGCGGTGAAGACCAGCGACTTGACGATCGCCCCGACGGGTACGCCGAGCGCCTCGGCGGCCTCCGCCGCGGTGCGCGCGGAGTCGGTCAGCTCGCGCACCCCGTCGGCGGCGGCTGTGGCGCCCGCGGCGCGGAGCGCGGCGGCCACGCGTTCGGCACTGGCATGCATCTTTCGGACGCTAACGCACGGCCTGATGCTTGACTTCTAGTCGTCTTCGAACGTATGTTCGAGCAACCTTCGAGGAGGTGGCCGATGAGCCAGGCAGTACTGGAGCGGGTCGATCCGTCCGCGGCGGCACCGCGCCACGAGTCGGTTGCGTCGGCGAGCCGCCGCCCGGCAGTGCCAGCATCCGCACTGCGGCTGCTGGCCGCGGCGCGGCGTGCCCTGGGCGAGGCGGAGCAGGCGGCTGAGGCGGGCGAGCGCTACGCCGCTGCCCACCTGGCCGCGTTGCGTGCGGCCGCGGCAGTGCTTGCCGCTCATGCTCGCCCCGACTCGGAGCATCCGCTGCGGCGCGGCCGGCCCACCAGCGTGTGGACGCTCCTCGACCGGCTGGCGCCGGACCTCGGCGAGTGGGCGGCGTACTTCGCCGCGGGAGCCGACCGCCGGATCGCGGCCCAGGCGGGGCTGCGGGGGGCGGTGACGGCGCGGCAGGCTGACGACCTGATGCGCGACTCCGGGCTGTTCGTCGACCTCGTCGCCAGGCGGCTCGGGGTGCCGCATGCCGGGCAGCCGATGCTGCCGCTCGGCATGTCACACGTGTATCCCGTCGGTGGTTCCACCTAGCGTCTACGGCAAGTGCCGGCGCGGCCGGCGGCAGCGGGTGGAGGGCACGTGAGCCGGCGCCAGCTCGAACGCGGCGACGCACCCGTCGACCTGCCGGGCGACGACACCGGCTGCACGATCCTGCACGCGGACATGGACGCGTTCTACGCCAGCGTCGAGTTGCGCCGTCGGCCCGAGCTGAAGGGTCAGCCGCTCGTCGTGGGTCACCCGAGCGGGCGCGCCGTCGTATTGGCCGCGACGTACGAAGCCCGCCGGTTCGGGATCCACAGTGCGATGCCGATGGGCCAGGCGATGCGCCGCTGTGCCGGTCTCGTCGTGGTGCCGCCCGACCACTCCGCCTACAGCGAGGCGTCCAAGGCGGTCATGGCGATCTTCCGCTCGGTCACGCCGGAGGTTGAGCCGCTCGCCCTCGACGAGGCGTTTCTCGACGTCTCGGGCGCCATCCGCCGTCTCGGCGGCCCGCGCCGGATCGCCGCCGAGATCCGGGCCCGGATCGCCGAGCAGGAGCACCTGCCGTGCTCGATCGGCGTGGCGAGCACCAAGTTCGTCGCGAAGCTCGCCTCAGCCAAGGCCAAGCCTGACGGCCTGCTCGTGGTCCCGCGGGAGTCGGTGCTTGCCTTCCTTCACCCGTTGCCGATCGGTGCGTTGTGGGGTGTGGGAGACAAGACCGAGGCCGCGCTGACCCAGATCGGCCTGCGCACCATCGGTGACCTCGCCGCAACACCGGTCTCCACGCTCGTCCACACGGTCGGGAAGGCCGCTGGAGCGCAGCTGCACGCGCTCGCCAACGGCGAGGATCCGCGGCGGGTCGTCCCCAACGAGCCCGACCGAAGCATCGGCGCGGAGGAGACGTTCGCCCACGACATCGCCGACCACGACGGCATCGTGCGCGAGCTGCTCCGGCTCTCGGAGCGCTGCGCGGAGCGCTGCCGCTCGAGCGGGCAAATGGGGCGCACGGTCGCCATCAAGGTGAGGTTCTCGGACTTCCGCACTATCAGCCGCTCCCGGACGCTCACCGAGCCGACTGACGTCGCGCGGACGATCTACGAGACCGCGGTGCAGCTCTACGACGCGCTGCAGATCGAGGGCACGCCGCTGCGACTGGTCGGTGTCCGGCTGGAAGGAATCACCCGCGCCGCGGATGTCCCGCAGCAGCTGACCCTCAGCGGCGACGACGAGGAATGGCGCGCAGCCGAGCAGGTGGTGGATCGGGTCGCCGCGAAGTTCGGGCGCGACGCGGTGCGGCCGGCGACGCTGCTCAGTCCCAAGCGCGACTGAGCGCCATCGGCGGTGAGTGCAGACCTTGTTGGTCCAGCGCCCCCTTGCGCCCTTATCCTGAAGGAGTCCGAGGCGTCCGAGGAGGCGTCGTGCCGCTCTCCGATCACGAGCAGCGTCTGCTCGAGCAGATCGAGCAAGCGCTGTATGACGAGGATCCGAAGTTCGCGCGCCTCTACCAGACCAGCGACGTCCGCACGCACTACCGCCGCCGGCTGATCCGCGCCGCGGTCGGCGTGGTCTTCGGCTTGGCGATGCTGCTCGCGGCGGTGATCGTCCCGCTGATCCCGCTCGGGGTCGCTGGCTTCCTGGTGATGCTGGCGAGCGCGTCCTACGGGATCGCCTCGTGGCAGCGCATGGTCGGTCAGCGCGTGGGCGGCGCCGCGGACCGGCCGAGGCGGGTCCGGCTGCCGCGCCGGGTCAAGGCCAGGGGCCGCGGGTCGCTGATGCAGCGCCTCGAGGAGCGCTGGCAGCGGCGCCAGGACGGCCGTTAGCGCCGCTCGTTCACCCGCTTCGGGGGCGCAGGCCGCGAATCGTCGACGGCGGCAGCAGGAGGGACCCGATCCGACGCGGCGTCGAGACCTGGCGGCGCATCGCAGCCCGGAGCAGACGCAGGTCGGCCGCGAGCGACGCCGGAGCCGGCGGTGGGGTCGCGGCGTACCGCTGCTGCTCCTCCG
>DASZUS010000046.1:0-8046 GCA_035547515.1 Mycobacteriales bacterium | reverse complement strand
GGACGCCGCGGCCGCGGCGCGGACCGCGATCGTGCCGCTGCTGTCCTACGACTACCGCCATCTCGACGCCGATCAGAGCAAGGCCGAGAAGTACCTCACCGACTCCTACCGCAAGTCCTACGACAGCCTCTTCGCCGTCATCAAGCAGAACGCTCCCGGCACCCAGACGGTGATCACCACCAAGGTCGTCGAGTCGGGCATCGTGCGGGTCGACGGCGACCGGGTGCAGGTGCTGCTGTTCGTCGACCGGCCGACCACCAACAAGGCCAGCACGACGCCGATCCCGTACCAGGACCAGGTCACCGCGACCATGCAGAAGGTGGGCGGCTCCTGGCTGGTCGACAACCTGGTGACCACTCCGGTCTCGCCGTGACACCGGGGTCGTTTCGGCCGAGTTGCTTGACCTGGGGCCCGCACTGGCGCATGATCTTCGGCAACGCAGCCGCCTGACCGGGGTCTCCCGGTATTGTGGCGGCGCTTGAGGTGCGCTATCGTTGTGCTTTGCCCCTGCCCTCATATGCCCTTCGGCCTGCCCGGTGGCCGAAGGTGTGGTGGGTAGGGCCTCTCCGCCAGCGACCCGCAAGAAGGATCCCTCTTGGCCGCGCGCAGCACCACCGCCTCTGGTACCCCTCGCCGCATCTCGTTCGCAAAGATCTCCGAACCTCTCGAGGTTCCCCAGCTCCTCGCCCTCCAGACCGACAGCTTCGACTGGCTGATCGGCAACGAGGCCCACCAGGCCCGTCTCGCCGAGCGCGAGGCCGCGGGCGAGGACGTCTCGCACAAGTCCGGTCTGCAGGAGATCTTCGAGGAGATCTCGCCGATCGAGGACTTCTCCGAGACGATGTCGCTCTCGTTCGAGAACCCGGTCTTCTACGACCCCAAGTACACCGTCGACGAGTGCAAGGAGAAGGACTTCACCTACTCCGCGCCGCTCTACGTCTCGGCGGAGTTCACCAACAACGACACCGGTGAGATCAAGGGCCAGACGGTCTTCATGGGCGACTTCCCGCTCATGACCGACAAGGGCACCTTCATCATCAACGGCACCGAGCGCGTGGTCGTCTCGCAGCTCGTCCGCTCCCCGGGTGTCTACTTCGAGCGCACCGCGGACAAGACCTCCGACAAGGACATCTTCACCGCCAAGCTGATTCCCAGCCGCGGCGCGTGGCTGGAGTTCGAGATCGACAAGCGCGACCTGGTCGGCGTACGCCTGGACCGCAAGCGCAAGCAGAACGTCACCGTGCTGCTCAAGGCCCTCGGCTGGACCAACGAGCAGATCCGCGAGGAGTTCGGCGAGTACGAGTCGATGATGCTGACCCTGGAGAAGGACCACACCACGGGCCAGGACGACGCGCTGCTGGACATCTACCGCAAGCTGCGCCCGGGCGAGCCGCCGACGCGTGAGGCCGCGCAGACGCTGCTGAACAACTACTACTTCAACCCCAAGCGCTACGACCTGGCGAAGGTCGGTCGCTACAAGATCAACAAGAAGCTCGGCCTGACCGAGGCGTTCGACCAGCAGACGCTGACCGTTGACGACATCGTCGCCGCGATCAAGTACATCGTCGCGCTGCACGACGGCCGCACCCAGCTTGAGGCGCCGCAGGGCACCATCGACATCGCGGCCGACGACATCGACCACTTCGGCAACCGCCGGATGCGGACCGTCGGCGAGCTGATCCAGAACCAGCTGCGCACCGGCCTGGCTCGGATGGAGCGCGTCGTCCGGGAGCGGATGACCACCCAGGACGTCGAGGCGATCACGCCGCAGTCCCTGATCAACATCCGCCCGGTCGTCGCGGCGCTGAAGGAGTTCTTCGGCACCTCGCAGCTCTCGCAGTTCATGGACCAGACCAACCCGATCGCCGGTCTGACCCACAAGCGTCGCCTGTCCGCGCTCGGCCCGGGTGGTCTCTCCCGCGACCGCGCCGGCATGGAGGTCCGTGACGTCCACCCGTCGCACTACGGCCGGATGTGCCCGATCGAGACCCCCGAGGGTCCGAACATCGGTCTGATCGGCTCGCTGGCGTCGTTCGGGCGGATCAACCCGTTCGGCTTCGTGGAGACCCCCTACCGTCGCGTGGTCGACGGCACCGTCACCGACCAGATCGACTACCTCACCGCCGACGACGAGGACCGCTTCGTCATCGCGCAGGCCAACGCCGTCCTCGACGAGAACAACAGGTTCGCCGACGAGCGTGTGCTGGTCCGGCAGCGCGACGGCGAGGTCGGCGAGGTCCCGGCGGGCGACGTCGACTACATGGACGTCTCGCCGCGCCAGATGGTGTCGGTCGCGACCGCGCTGATCCCGTTCCTCGAGCATGACGACGCCAACCGCGCGCTGATGGGCGCCAACATGCAGCGCCAGGCCGTGCCGCTGGTCCGCAGCGACAGCCCGCTGGTCGGGACCGGCATCGAGTACCGCGCCGCCGTGGACGCCGGTGACGTCGTCACCGCGACCAAGGCGGGTGTCGTCAAGGAGGTGTCCGCCGACGTCATCGAGACGATGAACGACGACGGCACCTACACGACGTACAAGATGGAGAAGTTCAAGCGCTCCAACCAGGGCACCTGCATCAACCAGCACCCGCTGGTCAATGAGGGTGACCGGGTCGAGGTCGGCTCGCCGATCGCCGACGGGCCGTGCACCGACGACGCGGAGATGGCCCTGGGCCAGAACCTGCTGGTCGGCTTCATCCCGTGGCAGGGCCACAACTACGAGGACGCGATCATCCTCTCCCAGCGTCTGGTGCAGGAGGACTACCTCACCTCGATCCACATCGAGGAGCACGAGGTCGACGCCCGCGACACCAAGCTGGGTCCGGAGGAGATCACCCGCGACATCCCGAACGTCTCCGAGGAGATGCTCGCCGACCTCGACGAGCGCGGCATCATCCGCATCGGCGCCGAGGTCACCACCGGCGACATCCTGGTCGGCAAGGTCACCCCGAAGGGCGAGACCGAGCTGACCCCCGAGGAGCGCCTGCTGCGCGCGATCTTCGGCGAGAAGGCCCGCGAGGTCCGCGACACCTCCATGAAGGTGCCGCACGGCGAGGAGGGCACCGTCATCGGTGTCCGCGTCTTCGACCGCGAGGAGGGCGACGAGCTGCCCCCGGGTGTCAACCAGCTGGTCCGGGTGTACGTCGCCCAGAAGCGCAAGATCTCGGTCGGCGACAAGCTGGCCGGCCGGCACGGCAACAAGGGTGTCATCGCCAAGATCCTGCCGATCGAGGACATGCCGTTCATGGAGGACGGCACGCCGCTCGACGTGATGCTCAACCCGCTGGGCGTCCCGCGACGGATGAACATCGGCCAGATCCTGGAGCTGCACCTGGGCTGGCTCGCCAAGCAGGGTTGGGACCTCAACCTCTCCGGCGACCCGGACAACGCCGACTGGAAGCAGCGCCTGATCAAGATCCACGCCGACAAGGCCGAGCCCGACTCCAAGGTCGCGACCCCGGTCTTCGACGGTGCTCGCGAGGACGAGATCACCGGGCTGCTCGGCGCCACGCTGCCCAACCGCGACGGCATCCGCCTGGTCGGCGAGGACGGCAAGGCCCGGCTCTTCGACGGTCGCTCCGGCGAGCCGTTCCCGGAGCCGGTCGCGGTCGGCTACATGTACATCCTCAAGCTGCACCACCTCGTGGACGACAAGATCCACGCCCGCAGCACCGGCCCGTACTCGATGATCACCCAGCAGCCGCTGGGCGGTAAGGCGCAGTTCGGCGGCCAGCGCTTCGGTGAGATGGAGGTCTGGGCGATGGAGGCGTACGGCGCCGCCTACGCCCTGCAGGAGCTGCTCACCATCAAGTCCGACGACGTCCCCGGCCGGGTGAAGGTCTACGAGGCGATCGTCAAGGGCGAGAACATCCCCGACTCGGGCATCCCGGAGTCGTTCAAGGTGCTCGTCAAGGAGATGCAGTCCCTGTGCCTCAACGTCGAGGTGCTCAGCCAGGACGGCAGCAGCATCGAGCTGCGGGACGCGGAGGAGGACGTCTTCCGCGCCGCCGAGGAGCTCGGCATCGACCTGTCCCGGCGCGAGCCCAGCTCGGTCGAAGAAGTCTGAGCGGTGAGCCGGCGGCGGCCTCGTGTCGCCGCCGGCGTACCGCTTGGTCCACAGCCTTTCAGCCACAGAACTAACGAAGGAATCAAGCCATCGTGCTCGACGTGAACTTCTTCGACCAGCTCCGCATCGGCCTGGCCACCGCCGATGACATCCGCACCTGGAGCCACGGCGAGGTCAAGAAGCCCGAGACCATCAACTACCGCACGCTCAAGCCCGAGCGTGACGGCCTCTTCTGCGAGAAGATCTTCGGTCCCACCCGGGACTGGGAGTGCTACTGCGGCAAGTACAAGCGCGTCCGCTTCAAGGGCATCATCTGCGAGCGCTGCGGCGTCGAGGTGACCCGCTCGAAGGTCCGCCGCGAGCGGATGGGCCACATCGAGCTCGCCGCGCCGGTGACCCACATCTGGTACTTCAAGGGCGTCCCGTCGCGGCTGGGCTACCTGCTCGACCTCGCCCCGAAGGACCTGGAGAAGGTCATCTACTTCGCGGCGTACATGATCACCTCGGTCGACGAGGACGCGCGTCACCGCGACCTCTCCTCCCTGGAGAACAAGGTCCAGCTCGAGCGCGAGCGGCTCACCAACCGGATGAACGTCGCGATCGAGGAGCGGACCAAGAAGCTCGAGGAGGACCTCGCCGCGCTCGAGGCCGAGGGCGCCAAGGCCGACGCCAAGCGCAAGGTCCGCGACGGTGCCGAGCGCGAGCTCAAGCAGCTGCGCGACCGCTCCGACCGCGAGGTCGCACGCCTCGACGAGGTGTGGGAGACGTTCAAGAACCTGAAGGTCCAGGACCTGATGGGCGACGAGCTCCTCTACCGCGAGATGAAGAACTGGTTCGGCAAGTACTTCGAGGGCCACATGGGCGCCACGGCGATCCAGAAGCGCCTGGAGACCTTCGACATCGAGGCCGAGGTCGAGAACCTGCGCGAGACCATCGCCACCGGCAAGGGCCAGCGCAAGGTCCGCGCCCTCAAGCGGCTCAAGGTGGTCGACGCGTTCCGCAAGACCGGCAACAGCCCGCAGGGCATGGTGCTCGACGCCGTCCCGGTCATCCCGCCGGACCTGCGTCCGATGGTGCAGCTGGACGGTGGCCGCTTCGCGACCTCCGACCTGAACGACCTCTACCGTCGCGTGATCAATCGCAACAACCGGCTCAAGCGCCTGCTCGACCTCGGGGCGCCCGAGATCATCGTCAACAACGAGAAGCGGATGCTGCAGGAGGCCGTGGACTCGCTGTTCGACAACGGCCGCCGTGGTCGTCCGGTGACCGGACCGGGCAACCGCCCGCTCAAGTCGCTCTCCGACATGCTCAAGGGCAAGCAGGGCCGCTTCCGTCAGAACCTGCTCGGCAAGCGCGTCGACTACTCGGGCCGTTCGGTCATCGTGTCGGGTCCGCAGCTCAAGCTGCACCAGTGCGGTCTGCCCAAGCAGATGGCGCTGGAGCTGTTCAAGCCGTTCGTGATGAAGCGCCTGGTCGACCTGTCGCACGCGCAGAACATCAAGTCCGCCAAGCGGATGGTCGAGCGCGCCCGCCCGGTCGTGTGGGACGTCCTCGAAGAGGTCATCACCGAGCACCCGGTGCTGCTCAACCGCGCGCCCACGCTGCACCGTCTGGGCATCCAGGCGTTCGAGCCGCAGCTGATCGAGGGCAAGGCCATCCAGCTGCACCCGCTGGTGTGTGGCGCCTTCAACGCCGACTTCGACGGCGACCAGATGGCTGTCCACCTGCCGCTGTCGGCGGAGGCGCAGGCCGAGGCCCGCATCCTGATGCTGTCGACGAACAACATCCTCAAGCCGTCGGACGGTCGTCCGGTGACCATGCCGTCCCAGGACATGATCATCGGTCTGTTCTTCCTGACCGCCGACCGTGACGACCAGCCGGGCGAGGGCCGTTCGTTCGCCTCGCAGGCCGAGGCGATCATGGCCTTCGACCGCCGCGAGATCACGCTGCAGTCGAAGGTGAGGATCCGGCTCGAGGACGTCGTACCGCCGAAGGGCTACGAGGTGCCCGAGGGCTGGCAGCCGGGCGACAGCCTGGTGCTGGAGACCACCCTGGGTCGCACCATCTTCAACGACACCCTGCCGGCCGACTACCCCTTCGTGAACTTCGAGGTGGGCAAGAAGCAGCTGGCCGCGATCGTCAACGACCTGGCCGAGCGCTACACCAAGGTCGAGGTCGCGGCGTCGCTGGACGCGCTGAAGGACAACGGCTTCCACTGGGCCACCCGCTCGGGCGTGACGGTGTCGATCGACGACGTCACCACCCCGGCGAACAAGGCCGAGATCCTCGGCGAGTTCGAGGAGAAGGCCGCCAAGATCCAGAAGCAGTTCGAGCGCGGTCTGGTCACCGACGAGGAGCGCCGCCAGGAGCTGGTGGAGATCTGGACCGAGGCCGCCAAGGTCGTCGGCCAGGCCATGGAGGACGCCTTCGACAAGAAGAACCCGATCTTCATGCAGGTCACCTCCGGCGCCTCGGGTAACTTCAACCAGATCCGTCAGGTCGGCGCCATGCGAGGCCTGGTGGCGAACCCGAAGGGCGAGATCATCCCGCGCCCGATCAAGGCGAACTTCCGCGAGGGTCTGTCCGTGCTCGAGTACTTCATCTCGACCCACGGCGCCCGCAAGGGTCTGGCCGACACCGCGCTGCGTACCGCCGACTCGGGCTACCTGACCCGTCGTCTGGTGGACGTCTCGCAGGACGTCATCATCCGCGAGGAGGACTGCGGCACCGAGCGTGGCCACCTGGTCGACATCACGTCCGAGGACGTGGAGACCACCGCCTACGCCCGCACCGCGGCCGAGGACGTCGTCCACCCGGAGACCGGCGAGGTGCTCGCCCCCGCCGGGTCCGACATCGGCGACGTCAAGATCGCCGAGCTGCTCCAGGCCGGCGTCACCGAGGTCAAGGTCCGTTCGGTCCTCACCTGCGAGGCCAAGACCGGCACCTGCGCCAAGTGCTACGGCCGCTCGCTGGCCACCGGCAAGCTCGTCGACATCGGCGAGGCGGTCGGCATCATCGCCGCCCAGTCGATCGGTGAGCCGGGCACGCAGCTGACCATGCGTACCTTCCACACCGGTGGTGTGGCCTCGGCCGACGACATCACGCAGGGTCTGCCGCGTGTCGTCGAGCTCTTCGAGGCCCGCACGCCCAAGGGCGTCGCCCCGATCTCCGAGGCCGCCGGCCGGATCGAGATCGAGGAGACGGACAAGGCCCGCAAGGTCATCGTCACGCCCGACGACGGCAGCGACAAGATCGAGTACGTCGTCTCCCGCCGCTCGCGGCTCAACGTCGAGGACGGCGAGCACATCGAGGTCGGTCGGACCCTCACGGTCGGTACCCCCGACCCGAAGGAGGTCCTGCGCATCCTCGGTGTCCGGGCCACCCAGCAGCACCTGGTGGACGAGGTCCAGTCGGTCTACAAGAGCCAGGGTGTGTCCATCCACGCCAAGCACATCGAGATCATCGTGCGGCAGATGCTGCGCCGGATCACCGTGCTGGAGTCGGGTGACACCAACCTGCTCCCGTCCGACCTGGTCGACCGCGTCATGTTCGAGTCGGAGAACCGTCGGGTCGTCTCCGAGGGCGGCAAGCCGGCCTCGGGTCGTCCGGAGCTGATGGGCATCACCAAGGCCTCGCTCGCGACCGAGTCGTGGCTCTCGGCGGCCTCCTTCCAGGAGACCACCCGGGTGCTCACCGACGCCGCGATCAACGGCCGCTCCGACAGCCTGCGCGGCCTGAAGGAGAACGTGATCATCGGCAAGCTGATCCCGGCCGGCACCGGCCTGGAGCGGTACCGGAACATCCGGGTGGAGCCGACCGAGGAGGCCCGTGCGGCGGCCTACTCCGTCACCGGCTACGACAGCTACGACTACGACTTCGGCAACACCGGGTCGGCTCAGGCCGTCGCGCTGGACGACTTCGACTTCGGCTCGTACCAGAACTGATCACGCTCAGCTGACAGCACCGAGCGGGCGCGGACT
>DASZUS010000045.1:0-248846 GCA_035547515.1 Mycobacteriales bacterium | reverse complement strand
CCGGCTTTCCACGGTTCGAGCGTATGGAGCCGGGCAGGGGAACGCGCGTGAGCCTTCTCACCCGATCGGGCAGGATTGCTGGCATGGGGCTGCCACGTCGGGTTGCGACGCTGTCGGTCCACACCTCGCCGCTCGAGCAGCCGGGCTGCGGCGACGCCGGCGGGATGAACGTCTACGTCACCGAGGTCAGCCGGCGGCTCGCCGAGCACGGCATCGGCGTCGAGATCTTCACCCGCGCCACGAGCAGCGAGCTGCCGCCGACCGTGGAGCTCGCGCCGGGCGTGCTCGTCCGCCACGTCACCGCGGGCCCCTACGAGGGCCTCGACAAGAACGACCTGCCCGCCCAGCTCTGCGCGTTCACGAGCGCGGTGTTGCGCGAGGAGGCTGCGCACGAGCCCGGCTGGTACGACCTCGTCCACTCGCACTACTGGCTGTCCGGTCAGGTCGGGTGGCTGGCGAAGGAGCGCTGGGGCGTTCCGCTGGTCCACACCATGCACACGATGGCCAAGGTCAAGAACTCGTTGCTCGCCGACGGCGACGCTCCGGAGCCGGCGATGCGCGCCATCGGCGAGGCACAGGTGGTCGAGGCCGCCGACCGGCTGATCGCGTCGACCACCGATGAGGCCGCACAGCTCGTCGAGCTGTACGACGCCGACCCCGCGAAGGTCGACGTCGTCGCGCCGGGAGTGGACCTGCAGACCTTCACCCCTGGCGACCGCGTCGCGGCGCGACGCTCGCTCGGCCTGCAAGCGGATGCCATCGTGCTGCTGTTCGTCGGGCGGATCCAGCCGCTCAAGGCCCCCGACGTGCTGCTGCGGGCCGCCGCGGCAATGGTCGAGGCCGACCCCGGGTTGCGGGAGCGGTTGGTAGTGGTTGTCGTCGGCGGCCCGTCGGGCCGCGGCCTGGAGAAGCCGGAGGAGCTCTCCAAGCTCGCGGTCGCGCTCGGCATCGCGGACCTGGTGCGCTTCGAGCGACCGGCGCCGCGCCCGCTGCTCGCGGAGTACTACCGCGCGGCGGACGTCACCGTCGTCCCGTCGTACAACGAGTCCTTCGGCCTGGTCGCGCTGGAGTCGCAGGCCTGCGGCACGCCGGTGATCGCGGCGCGGGTCGGCGGGCTGGTCACGGCAGTGCGCGACGGGCAGTCGGGCCTGCTGATCGACGGCCACGACCCTGCCGCTTACGCCGCCGCGATCCGGCAACTGGTGCTCGCGCCGGAGCGGCACCGCGAGCTGTCGACGGGCGCGCTTGGCCACGCCGCGCGGTTCGGCTGGGCCGCGACCGTCGAGCGCATCCTCGAGGTCTACGACTCGGCCCGGCAGCCATGAGCGAGCGGGACCGGCTCGCCGAGGTGCTGCGCGGTGAGCTCGCCGAGCGCGAGCTGGAGTTCGAAGAGCCGAACCCGGGCGCGTTCTTCGTCAAGCTGCCGGGGTCGCACAAGCTCGCCACGATGACCTGGCTGGTCGTCGGCGACCACTCGCTGCACGTCGAGGCGTTCTTCTGCCGCAAACCGGACGAGAACGAGGAGCGGTTCTGGCGCTGGCTGCTCGAACGCAACGCGAAGCTCTATGCCGTCGCGTTCTCGGTCGACCTGCTCGGTGACGTCTACATCGTCGGCCGCTTGCCGCTCGCCGCGATCACGCCGGAGGAGATCGACCGGGTGCTCGGCGCCGTACTCAGCGCGTCGGACGACCTGTTCGACACCGCGCTCGAGATCGGGTTCCGCAGCTCCATCGAGAGAGAGTGGGACTGGCGGGTCAAGCGGGGTGAGTCGCTGGCGAACCTCGCTGCGTTCGCGCGGTTCGCCGATCCCGAGAACCGGCCGGCTCGCGGCGCACAGCAGAATGGCACCCCGTGACCGGACGGCTGGTGTTGCTTCGCCACGGCGAGAGCGAATGGAACTCGAAGAACCTGTTCACCGGCTGGGTCGACGTCGGGCTCACCGAGAAAGGGCTCAGTGAGGCGACGCGAGCGGGTGAACTGCTCGCCGAGCACGACCTGCTGCCCGACGTGCTGCACACCTCGGTCCTCAAGCGGGCGATCGTCACGGCCGGCAACGCCGTACAGGCCTGTGACCGGCAGTGGATCCCGGTACGCCGGAGCTGGCGGCTCAACGAGCGGCACTACGGCGCGCTGCAGGGCAAGGACAAGACGCAGGTGCGCGAGGAGTTCGGCGAGGACCAGTTCAAGACGTGGCGCCGGTCCTTCGACACCCCGCCGCCGCCGCTGCCCGACGACGACCAGTTCTCACAGGTCGGCGACCCGCGGTATGCCTCGCTGGCGCCGGAGATCGTCCCCCGCACGGAGTGCCTGGCGGACGTGATCGTCCGGCTGTTGCCGTACTGGTACGACGCGATCGTGCCGGACCTGCGCGCCGGACGGACGGTGCTCGTGGTGGCGCACGGCAACTCGCTGCGCGGGCTTGTGAAGCACCTCGACGGGCTCAGCGACGAGGACATCGTCGAGCTGAACATCCCGACCGGGATCCCGCTGGCCTACGAGCTCGACGACCAGCTGCGGCCGGTGGTTACCGGCGGCCGCTACCTCGACGCTGAAGCCGCGAAGGCGGCTGCGGAGGCAGTCGCCAACCAGGGCCGCTGAGGGGCGCTAGACGATCGGCGTGGCGAAAGTGGCCTGCGTCGTCGGGATGACCTGGATCGGCGTCAAGCTGCCGCCCGGCGCGACCACCGGTACGTCGATCTCACCGGTCGTCCCGGCGTTCGCGAAGCTGAACTCGACCTGTGCCATGGTGCCCACCGTCGGGGCGGTCGCCGTCGCGATGGTGGCAGTCTTGGCCTGCGGGTCGATCTGCGGGTCGCTGATCGAGACCACCACGGTCGGGGGCAGCGTCACCGAGCCGCCCTGAAGGGTCGCGTCGCCGAGCGACGTGGTCACGCCGGTCAGCTGGTCGGCGGTCTTGCCGTCGTTGACCAGCGTCACGACCAGGTACGTCTTGCCGGCACCGGCGCTGCCGCCACCCGGCAGCGTCGTGAGGAACGCATTGCGGATCTTGATCGCCCCGATGTGCTCGCTGGCAGCCTGGATCTGCGAGTGTTCCTTGCTCGTCTCGTCCTTCGCCTCCATGCCGCAGCCGGCGAGGACAGGCAGCGCGAGCGCGAGTGCGCCCGCGGCGACGGTGCGCTGCGTGGCACGGCGCGCGATCACAGACACTCCTCGACTCGTCAGGACAGGACCGGACCCTCTGGGGTGGGATCAGCGTACTGAGGCGCTTACCCCAGCCCGGAGGCGGACCCGCTGGCCGCGCGCGCTGCGCTCAGCGGCGGACGAGCATGCTCTGCAGCTGCGCTTCCAGCGAGGAGCTCTCGGCGTCGGTGACCTGGCCGTCGATGCCGTAGATCGTGCCGTCGGTGTCGACCACGACCACCGTCGCGACGGCGCCGTTCGCCATCGTCGGGATGGCTCCGGTGACTGCCCGCGAGAGGGCGCCCGTCGGGTCGAAGTAGAGCGAGACGCCGCGGTCCAGCGAGTCCACCACAGAAGCCGTGGCGGGATCGGCTGACGCCGGTACGACGACGGCGACGGGCAGCCCCTCGCCGTACGCCGCGCCGCCGAGCCCGTCGAGCAGCGACTTGCAGGCGCAGCCGGCCGGGACCAAGGCGAACACCGCGGGGCGCAATGCCGCCGCCCGCGAGTCGATCGTGCCGTTGGGGCCGGTCAGCAGCGCGTCGGGAAGCAGGCCGCCGACCGCGCCGTCCCGGATCGTGGTGCTCGCCAGGGGAGCCGCGGCAGGTGGGCGCACCACCGAGTGCGGCCCCATCACGGTGAGCATCAGCGCGACCAACCCGGCGAGGACCGAGGCGAGCGCTACTGCGAACAGCGGGCCGGTGCCTCGGGTGCGACGCAGGCGAGCCGCGACCTGTGCGCGCCGGGCCTGGCGGAGCTCCCGGCGGTAGGCCGCGATGTCTGCCTCGAGCTCGGCGATGTCGTCGGGCACGACCAAGTCGGCCCAGCTCTCGTCGAACGCCGGCTGGGCGTCTCCAGAGCGGTCCTCGTCGTCCGGCATCAGGTCGAGTATGCGCCCGCTGTCACCCTTGCGACATACCCTGAAACGGCCAGATCAAGGCTTGTCCACAACCGCGTCCGGACGGCTCGCCGCCGGCCCGCAGATGCACGTCGTGGACGTCCTGTCAAGACCTGGATTTGCGCATAACAGGCGTCTGACCTGCGGTTTTGCTCATCCGCCGCCGGGCCGGGAGCCGGTTCTGCGTGATATCCTGGAGGCCAGCGAAGGGATCAAGGCGCATGACGTTCACGGTCGGCGAGACTGTCGTTTACCCGCACCACGGGGCGGCACTGATCGAGGCAATCGAGACCCGGACCATCAAGGGCGAGGAGAAGACCTACCTCGTTCTCAAGGTCGCCCAGGGCGACCTGACGGTCCGCGTTCCCGCCGACAACGCTGAGTACGTCGGCGTCCGCGACGTCGTCGGAGCCGACGGCCTCGAGCGCGTCTTCGAGATCCTCAAGGCTCCGCACACCGAGGAGCCGACCAACTGGTCTCGCCGCTACAAGGCCAACGTCGAGAAGATCGCGTCGGGCGACGTCAACAAGGTCGCCGAGGTGGTTCGCGACCTGTGGCGCCGCGACCGCGAGCGCGGTCTGTCCGCCGGTGAGAAGCGGATGCTCGCGAAGGCCCGCCAGATCCTGGTCAGCGAGCTCGCGCTCGCCGAGGGAACTAACGAAGACAAGGCCGAAGCCATCCTCGACGAGGTGCTCTCCTCGTAGCTCCCGGTCGCTGCTGACCACGGCGGCCTGGATGATCTTGATTAGCCCTTCCGGGTGAAGTTGGGCTGACTTGTGGTCGAGGATTCTCGAGTGAGCCGGAGCAAGGCGCCGACCCGCCGTACCCCCAACACGCTCGTTGAGGTCCTGCGGCTGCTCACCGTCGTCTTCTTCATCGGTCTCGGTGTCGAAGTCGGCCAGGTCAGCTCCCACCACCTTCACAACCTCTCGATCGGCCCGTTCCGCGGGGCCGGGCTCGGCGTGATCGTCGGGTCGGGGATCGGGTACGTCGTGGGCGGCGTGGTCGGTCGCACCGCCGCGACCACCGCGGACCGCACCGAGGCGGTGCTGCGGGAGGTCTCCGCCGACACCCTGGTTGCGGGAAGCTTCGGCGGGCTGGTCGGTGCGCTGATCGCGATCGTCACCGGCTGGCCGTTGTTCTTCATCCCGGCGCTGCCGCTCGCCGTCTCACTGTTCAGCATCGTCGTCGTACTGCTCGCCTACGTCGGCTTCCGGGTCGGTGCCGCCAAGCGTGACGACGTGCTCGGCGTGATCGGCTTTCGCACCGGCGTGATGCCGAGGCGGCTGTCAGGGTCGGCGCTGGTGAAGCTCGTCGACACCTCGGTGGCCATCGACGGGCGGATCGTCGACGTGGTGCGCGCCGGCTTCGTGCACGGCAGGTTCGTGGTGATCCAGCCGGTGCTCGACGAGCTCGACCGGCTGGCGAAGACCTCCGACCCGGTGCGCCGCGCCCGCGGCCGGCGCGGCATCGAAGTGCTCGAGACGCTGCGGCGGGAGCCGTTCGTCGACCTCGATGTGATTCCCGATCCTCAGCCGGACGTCGAGGCGGTCGACGAGAAGCTGCTGCGCACGTGCCTCGACCACGAGTACGCCTTGCTGACCCTGGACTCGAACCTCGCCAAGCAGTCCACGATCTCCGGGGTCACGGTGCTGAACTTCCACGCGCTTTCGCTGGCCCTGCGCCCACCGGTCGTCGTCGGTGAGGACGTGACGGTGCAGGTGGCGAAACCTGGACGTGAGGCCGGGCAGGGCGTGGGGTACCTCGACGACGGGACGATGGTCGTCGTCGAGCGTGGGCGCTCGCTGGTCGGCAAGGATGTGACGGTGCGGGTCAGCAGCGTGGTTGTGACGGCCAACGGCCGGTTGGTCTTCGCCGACGTGATCGGCCCCTCGCCGGTCGCGAAGGCCGGGGCATGACCCAAGAGGTCGTCCCGTTCAGCGATGCGCTGGTCGGGGTGCCGCGGATTGGGATCGGCGTCGACGTGCATCCCTTCGAGGACGGCCGGGTGCTGGCGCTGGCGGGACTCGCGTGGCCCGGTGAGCGGGGACTCGCCGGTCATTCGGACGGCGATGTCGTCGCGCATGCCGCGTGCGACGCGCTGCTGTCCGCCGCCGGCATGGGCGACCTGGGGCTGCAGTACGGCACGAGTGAGCCGGAGTGGGCCGGCGCCTCGGGCCTCGTGTTGCTGACCGAGACCGCGCGGCGGGTGATCGCCGAGGGCTGGGCGATCGGCAACGTCGCCGTACAGCTCATCGGCGAGCGACCCAAGCTCGGGCCGCGCCGCGCCGAAGCGGAGGCGGCGTTGTCGCAGGCGATCGGCGCGTCGGTGGCGGTGTCGGCGACGTCGACCGACGGTCTCGGGCTGACCGGGCGCGGCGAGGGGCTCGCCGCCATCGCAACCGCCCTGCTCGTCGGCCGCTGACGGGGAGCCGGTCTCCAGGGGCTTGCGGCGGCAGTCGAAGATTCTCGAGTTGTGGGTGGTGGCCAGCGTCATCGAGGGCTGCCCCACCAAGCCACGCCGGCCGCGTCGAAGGAGAGGCGTGCGCGCTCGGTGCCGAGAGGCTCCCGCAACTGAAAGTTTGCGACCTCGAAGCCAAACTCCTCAACATCCTCGAAGGACTCGTCGCCTTGCGGCGCAACTGCGCGATATCCAAGGACCAGTTCGGGGTGCCATGCGTGTCGATAGATCACGCAGAATCCATACTCGGGTTCCGGCCACGCACGAAGCAGGGTGACGGTGTTCGGTACGACAGACTCTTGTGCCAGGTGAGAGAGACAGGCGTCTAAGGCGGCGCGCGCAAATCCCAACTCGCCGGGCCTCATGGTCAGATTCTGACCTGCGGCGGCCGAACTGTCCTGCGATGGTTGACCTATCGATAGATCTAGAAGGTGAAACTGCATTGCGGGCGCGAGTTACGAGTGCGTTGGCGCGGACCAGGGCCTGGTGCCGCGGGCACGTGAGCCTGCGACCGCTCGGCACCGGGGAGTTTAAAGCCGCTATGTTTGCATGCGGCGCATTTGTCGCCGCTTTTGCAGCCCTTTTCGCGGGTCACTTCGCTTACGCCCTGTTTTGCCTCGCTATCTTCCTGGCGCTCGCATTCATTTTACTCTTTGGCCGCGGAAAACCTTAGGTGTTATCAGTAACGGTCCAGTCCCAAGTGGGAGAATCCCAGGGGTTATACGCCGAATGAGGACTATGTTTCTCACGGAGGTGTGACGTGGGTCTAGCACGTCGGTGCCTCGCCGGGCTCGCTGGCGGCTTCGCGGGAGCGGTGGACACTGGTACGGATTTGAACTCGGCCTCGCCCTGTTTTGCGCGGGATGCCTTGTGGGCTGCGTGCCATTGATCCTGGTGGGGTACCCGATCCGGGGGGTCGAGGTCCTCGGTGCTGGCGCGCTTGCTGGCTGCGCGTTGCTGATCTCAAGGGCGATATGAGAGGGCCCTTGGGCGGACGAAACTATGCCACGCGCCGTGGTAAAGACAAACGATACGGCGCTAAACCTCGCCAAACACGTGCTCGAAACCAGGGGACGATGGAGATATCGGCATCCACCCGGGTGATGCCTGGGACCCGGTCATCGGGTGAGCCGTGGAACGCGCGAGCTGAACAGCAGTTGGCGGTGCCTTGATTCATTCATAGTTGAGACGCCGAGAGGAACAAGCATGGCACTAGACCCGCGCGACGTGGGTCGTCGCTATTCAGTCTCCCTTGCGAATCCACTCGGGAGCGGCACCGAGGGAAGCCTCCCCGAGTTGCTTCGACGGGTCGCGACGACGATCGAGGAGGCTGAGATCGCGCTGTCCGACATTATCGACATGACAGTCGGCTACGAAGTGACGGCCAACGGACTGTGGTGGAATGCAACGGTGTACTGGAGCGCGGCGGACTGGACAGAGCCGAGCGCGCATCGTTAGCTGCGAATACTGAATGGACCCGGCGTGTCTGGAGACCCATCGAGTCCGGCATCGGAAGCGAACAAGGCCCAAGCTCCTCCGCTGTGTCGCGGGAATGTGGGGTTCAGTCGCGACAGTTGCGTCCCCTGACGTGGTGTACGACAGGGGACGCAACTCCGACGCCTTCTGGCTCGGCCCTGGCTATAGCGAGGTCGACCCGGTTTCGCTGGAACGTCCTGGATGGCGGTAACAACAATGCGAATGTGGGTCGGTTGACGTCTCGGCTGGTCGAGTTGCTTCCTGGCGCCTCCCTAGGAGAACTCCACGTACGACGAGTCCACCGTCGGCCTGTGGGCTAGACACCCGCTCCGGTGGATCGTGGCGGCCCTCTGTTGAGTCCCCGATTGGCTGCGACATCCGTAGGCTTGCTGCGTGGCGCTGCGGCTTTACGACACCCGGACGCGGGCGGTCCGGGACTTCGAGCCGGTGCTCCCGGGAGTCGTGACGCTCTACGTCTGCGGGCCCACCGTGCAGTCCGCTCCCCACATCGGTCACGTCCGGTCCGCGGTTGCCTTCGACGTCGTACGCCGATGGCTCACCGCGAGCGGCCACGAGGTGCACCACGTGCGCAACGTGACCGACATCGACGACAAGATCCTCGTCAACGCCGACGCCCAAGGTGTGCCCTGGTGGGCGCTCGCGACATCGGTCACCCGGGAGTTCCACGCGGCGTACACCGCGCTGAACTGCCTCCCGCCGACAGGCGAGCCCCGCGCCACCGGCCACATCCCGGAGATGGTCGCGTTGATCCAGCGGCTGATCGACGCCGGGCACGCCTACCCCTCAGGGGGGGACGTCTACTTCGACGTACGGTCGCATCCGGCGTACGGCGAGCTGTCTGGTCAGCAGCCGGACGCGATGCAGTCCGGCGAGGACGGCACGGCCGCCAAGCGCAGCCCGCTCGACTTCGCGCTGTGGAAAGCGGCGAAGCCCGGCGAGCCCTACTGGGACACCCCGTGGGGCCCGGGCCGGCCAGGGTGGCACATCGAGTGCTCGGCGATGGCCACGAAGTACCTCGGCCCGACCTTCGACATCCACGGCGGCGGCCTCGACCTGGTGTTCCCGCACCACGAGAACGAGCTGGCGCAGTCGAGCGCGGCCGGCGACGGCTTCGCCCGGTTCTGGCTGCATCACGGGCTGCTCAACACCGGCGGTACGAAGATGAGCAAGTCGCTAGGCAACTCGCTGTTCGTCGCCGACCTGCTCGGCGAGGTGCGCGCGCAAGCCGTGCGCTACCACCTGGTCGCGCCGCACTACCGGTCCGAGAGCGAGTGGAGCGACGCTGGTCTCGCCGAGTCGGAGGCGGCGTACAGCCGGATCGAGAACTTCCTGACCCGGGCGGCGGAGCGCTTCCCCGATGTCCCGGCGGCGCCAGCGTTTCCCGCCGAGTTCGCGGCCGCGATGGACGAGGACATCGCGGTGCCGGCGGCGCTCGGCGTGCTTCACGACACGGTCCGCCGGGGCAACTCCGCGCTCGCGGATGGCGACGAGGCGACGGCACGCGCGGCGTACGCCGATGCCGCCGCGATGACCGATGTGCTCGGTCTCGCGCCGGCCGACTTCGCGGGCGGCGCTGAGTCGTCGCTCAGCAGGATCGTGGAGGCGCTGATGCCGGCGCTGCTCGCCTCGCGGCAGGCCGCCCGGGAGCGCAAGGACTTCGCCGAGAGCGACCGGATCCGCGACGCGCTCGCCGCGGCCGGGATCATCGTCGAGGACACCGCGGACGGCCCGCGCTGGCGGGTCGACCGCTGATGGCGTCCAAGAAGGGCCCGACCAGCGGGACCGGCGGCCATGGCAGGCGCAAGCTCGAAGGCCGAGGTCCGACGCCGAAGGCCGAGGACCGGACCAAGCACCCCGCGGCGCGCCGCGCCCGAGCGGCGGCAAAGCGCGCGGCGTCGCAGCAGGGGGCCAGGCCTCGCCCGGCACGAGCGGACACCCGCCGGCGCGAAGGCGCTCCGGACGTCGTCGCCGGCCGCAACGCGGTGGTCGAGGCGCTTCGGGCTGCTGTGCCCGCGACGACGATGTATCTGGCGTCCGGGCTCGAGCGAGACGACCGGCTGGTCGAGGCGGCGCGGCTCGCGAAAGAGCACGAGATCGCTGTCGTCGAGTCCAGCCGCCAGGAGCTCGACCGGCTCTGCGGCGGCGCGCCGCACCAGGGGATCGCACTCGCGGTGCGCCCGTACGAGTACGCCCATCCCGACGACCTGCTGCGGCGAGTGCTCGAGGCGCCGGACCCGCCGCTGATCGTGGCGCTCGACGGCGTCACCGACCCGCACAACCTCGGCGCCGTGGTCCGATCCGCGGCGGCCTTCGGCGCTCACGGCGTGCTGCTGCCGGAGCGACGCTCGGTCGGCGTGACCCCGTCGGCGTGGAAGGCAAGCGCCGGGGCGCTCGCCCGGCTTCCGGTGGCGCGCGCGACCAACCTGGTGCGGGCCTTGACGTCGTACGCCGAGGCCGGGCTGATGATCGTCGGACTGGACGGCCGCGGCGAGATCGACCTGGACGCGCTCGAGCTGGCGACCGGGCCGCTCGTGGTCGTCGTCGGGGCCGAGGGGGCGGGGCTGTCGCGCCTGGTGCGGGAGCGCTGCGACCTCACGCTGCGGATCCCGCTTGCCGGGCCGGTCGAGTCGCTCAACGCCTCGGTCGCGGCGGGTATCGCGCTCGCCGAGGTCGCGCGGCGCCGCCGCGGCTGACCCTTCGCCCGCGCGCCGCGGTTGGGCCATTCGGCCTAGACGATTTCCGCGCGATCTTGTGAGCCGCGACGAGCCGTGATGGTCCGGTGAGACCCGGATCACAGCATTTTGTCCGAAATGTCGGACTTATCCGCCCGCAACTCCAAGGTCGCTCGCTCGTTGTTGTGACGAGGCCCGATGTTCACCGACCTGTCACGAACCTACGATTCGTCACTGGTCGTGCCAGTTGCCCAGCGTTGAGAGGCCTGACCTATGCGTTCGATGAGGGTGCGCCCGGTTGCGCCCGCGGCACGCCCTGTGGACGACGACGACGCCCTCGTCGCCGCCGCCCGGGCCGGCGACGACTACGCGTTGACCGATCTCCTGACGAAGTACCGCGGCTTCGCGCGTTCCAAGGCCAGGTCGTACTTCCTGGTCGGCGCCGACCACGAGGACATCGTCCAGGAAGGGATGATCGGCCTCTACAAGGCGATCCGGGACTTCAACCCGGACCTGACCTCGAGCTTCCGGGCCTTCGCCGAGCTGTGCGTCACGCGCCAGATCATCACCGCGATCAAGACCGCGACCCGGCAGAAGCACGGGCCACTCAACAACTACGTCTCCTTCTCGCGGCCGGTCGTCGCCGACGAGGAGGGTGACCGCACGCTCGCCGACGTACTCCCCATGACGGCCGTGTCCGACCCGGCCGACCTGGTGATCTCCGGGGAACGGATCCGGGCGCTGCAGGCGCACTTCGACGAGGCGCTGTCCGACCTCGAGGCCGAGGTGCTGCGGCTCTACATCGACGGCAAGAGCTACCACGAGATCGCCGAGGTGCTCGACCGGCACGTCAAGTCGATCGACAACGCGCTGCAGCGCATCAAGCGCAAGCTCGACGGCCACCTCCGCGCCCGCGAGATCGCCGACGCCTCCTAAGCGTGATCTTGACGCAATGCACCGTAAAACCGCGTCATAGGGTGCGCTTCGTCAAGATCACGCCGGTTGGGGCCGGATGCCTTGGGGTTGGGCGAACAGGTTGCCCGGGTCGTAGGCGCGCTTGACCTCGGTGAGGCGCGCCAGGTTCGTCGCGTAGTAGGCCTGCTGCGGGTTCGCCAGCGAGGCGTCGGCGTAGTTCTGGTACGCCTGACCGGTCCCGTACGGGTGCAGCGTCGAGCGGATCGACGCGATCGATGCCTGGTTGCGCACGAGCCCTCCGCTGCCCGCACCCTGCCAGCCCGCCGTGTACTGCGCGTTGAACAGCGTGCCCCGGTGCACGAACGCGGTGGCATCGGCGGCGAGGTCGTCGACCGCACCTCCGAGTACGTCGAGGGACACGCCGCCGTTGCCCAGCGCCGGGTCGGCGGCTCGTGCCTCCACCGCCGCCACCATCGCGGCGATGCCGGCGGCCGGGATCGGCCGCGCGAAGAAGTCTGAAGCTCCCAGGAACGCCGTGCGGGCCAGCGTGCCGCCCGGCGTCTCGGCGCCGACGTGGCACTGCGCGAGCGTCAGGTCGGCGCAACCGGCCTCCAGCAGCATGGTCGACACGTAGCTGTCGTCGGTGATCGAGCGGGTGGTCGGCGCCACCGGTACGGCGTCGAGCAACGATTCGAGGAGGCTCGACAGCTCGCTGCTCGGGCCGACGTAGACGGCTGGTACGGAGATGTTCGGGCCGAGCGACTTGTCGTTCGGGGCCAGCACATGGCACGCGGACCACAGCCCACGGGGCGCCGACGTCGCAAAGGTCTGCCAGGCGGCGACCACCTGGCCGGCCGCGGCCCACGGCCAGGTCAGGAACGCGTGCGAGAGCGGAACCGCCGGGTGGGTCTGCAGCGTCAGGGAAGTGACGACGCCGAAGCTGCCCCCGCCGCCGCGCAGCGCCCAGTACAGGTCGGGGTGGTGCCGCGCGTCGACAGTGAGCGCGCGGCCATCGGCGGTGACCACCCGTGCGGACACGATCCGGTCGCAGGTCAGCCCGTAGTTGCGGGTCACCACTCCGACCCCGCCGCCGAGGGCGAGCCCGGACAGGCCGACGGTGGGGCACGACCCGGCCGGGATCGCGACGCCGTGGTCGGCCAGGCCGGCGTAGACATCCACGAGCGCCGCGCCCGCCCCGATCGTCGCCGTACGGTCGCCGATCGCTACGGCGTTCATCGGGCGTACGTCGATGACCAGGCCGCGGCCGGTGGAAGCACCGATATAGGAGTGGCCTCCCGACCGGATCGCGAGCGGCAGCGAGAAGCGCTGCGCGAAGTCCAGGCACGGTGCCACGTCGGCATCGGTTGCCACGCGGGCGACAGCCTCGGGCCGGATCCGGTCGAAGCGGGGATCGAAGAGAAGGTAAGCCTCGTCGTACCCCGCCTGACCGCGACGCAGCAGTGCGCCTTGCATTCGTTGCGCCAGTGAGTTCCAGTCCGCGTCGCTCGCCGCCGCCGGGGCGCTCGGGGGAGCGGCCGTCGCGGTCACCGTCGGCTTGCGGGTCGCAGCCGGGACCGGGCCCGACCCGCCTCCGCACGCGGCCAGGGCCCCGGCGGCACCGGCACCGGCGAGCAGACCGAGGGCACGCCGTCGGCTCACCCGTGCCGCGCCCACGCGTACAAGACGGTCGAGTGGCGTCGTCGGTTGGCAAGGACGCGGCATTCGCGGCCGGCCGGCCGGTCACGTGAACGCGCGCAAGCTCCTCGCGGAGCGACTCCGTGAGGTCGACCTCCTAACCTTGGGGCACTCGCCCCGTTAGCTCAGTGGTAGAGCACTCGCCTTGTAAGCGAAAGGTCGTCCGTTCAATCCGGACACGGGGCTCCGTTGGCCGGTGGCAGGATGACCACGTGGCGAAAGAGTCAGCCTGGGACTCGGCGCAGCACCAGCTCGCGGAGGCGGCTCGGCACCTCGAGCTCGACGACGGGATGTACCACACGCTGGCGACGCCGCGCCGCGAGCTGACCGTCGCGATCCCGCTGCGCCGCGACGACGGCCGCATCGAGGTGTTGCGCGGCTACCGGGTCCAGCACAACGATGCGCGCGGCCCTGCCAAGGGCGGGATCCGCTACCACCCGTCGACCGACATCGACGAGGTCCGGGCGCTCGCCATGTGGATGACCTGGAAGTGCGCACTGATCGGCATCCCGTACGGCGGGGCCAAGGGCGGCGTCACCATCGATCCCGGCAAGTACAGCCACTTCGAGCTGGAGCGGGTCACCCGCCGCTACGCCAGCGAGCTGTTCCCGATCGTCGGCCCGGAGAAGGACATCCCTGCTCCCGACGTCGGCACCGACGAGCAGACCATGGCGTGGTTCATGGACACCTTCTCGGTGCAGAAGGGCTACACGACGCCCGGGGTCGTCACCGGCAAGCCGCTCAGCGTCGGCGGGTCGGAGGGCCGCGGCGGAGCGACCAGCCGCGGCGTGCAGATCGCAGTGTTCGCGGCGTTGCGGGAGGCAGGGGTCGACCCGGCCGGAGTCACCGTCGCCGTACAGGGCTTCGGCAAGGTCGGCGGCATGGCGGCGGAGTTTCTCCAGCAGGCCGGCTGCAAGGTCGTCGCGATCTCCGATGTCGGCGGCGGCGCCTACAACGCGGCGGGGCTGGATGCCGCCGCGATGCTCAAGGACGTCCGCGCGGGCCTCGCGACCGTGGCGGGTTACCCCGGCACCGACCGGATCACGAACGACGAGCTGCTGCAGCTCGACGTCGACGTGCTCGTCCCGGCCGCGCTCGAAGGCGTGATCCACGAGGGCAACGCCGACGCGATCCGGGCGAGGTTCGTCGTCGAGGGCGCCAACGGTCCGACCACCCCGAAGGCCGACGCGATCCTCGAGGGCAAAGGCACCGTCGTCGTCCCGGACATCCTCGCCAACTCCGGCGGCGTCGCGGTCTCCTACTTCGAATGGGTGCAGGACATCCAGGTCTACTGGTGGTCCGAGCAGGAGGTGGTCGCCCGGATGCAGGCGATCATGGAGCGCTCGTACGCCGAGGTCGCCGCCGTCGCCCGCGAGCGCGCTGTGTCCAAGCGCACCGCCGCGCAGATCATCGCGGTCGGGCGGGTGGCCGAGGCCCACCGGATTCGCGGCCTCTACCCCTGATCGGGGCCTCTTGCGTGACCTCGCGCCCGACCCGTGCCAGAATGACACTGCTGTAGTTCGGCGCCGGACGATGCAGGAGTTTGCCATGAGCACAATCGGGGCGGTCTCCGACCGCGAACCCACAGCCGGCGAGCTTTCCGAGCGCGACAGCGCGATTCTCGAGTTCGAGCGGCAGTGGTGGAAGTACGCCGGGGCCAAGGAGCAGGCGATCCGCGACCTGTTCGACATGTCGGCCACGCGCTACTACCAAGTCCTCAACGCCCTGCTCGACCGGCCGGAGGCCCTGGCCGCCGACCCCATGCTGGTCAAGCGGCTGCGACGGATGCGGGCCGCCCGGCAGCGCCAGCGTTCGGCGCGCCGCCTGGGCTTCGAGGCCTGATCTAAGGTCTCGCCATCGGACCCCGAGGCTCGGGCTCGAACGAGCCGTGGGTGGGTCGGCACCGGGCGCCACGTCCCGCGGGACGCAGGGCCGTCGTACGCCTGCTCGCACCGATCATCGCCGTCGCGGCGGTCGTCCTCGTCGTGGTGGTCGTCCTCGAGATCAACGGGCACTCCTCCGGTAACCAGCCGGGGCCGGGCGTGGTCACGGCGACGACTCCGTCGCTGGGCGCGTCGTTGACGCCGCACGCCACCGTCAGCCCCGCGGCGGCCGCATCCACGAGCCCCTCGGCGCCGGCGCATACCGCGAAGCCGCCGCCGGCCAAGCCCAAGCCCAAGCCGAAGCCGGACCAGACCGCGATGGCGCCGGTCCGCGTGTACAACAGCACGACGATCACCGGCTTGGCCCACCACGTCGCCGACGAGGTCAGTGCGCGAGGCTGGACGGTGATCGACGTCGGCAATGTCAGGGGCGCATCCTCGCTGACCACGCTCTACTACGCGCCAGGGCTCAAGGCCGCGGCGCAACACCTGGCGAGCGAGTTCGCCTCGATCCGCCGCGTCGAGCCGGACAGTGCGGCGAGGATCGCCTTCACCGGGCTGACCTTGATCCTGACCGCCGACTGGCACGACTGAGCCCGGCTGATGGCAGGCGTCACCGATGCCGTGGCGGCGGTGCGGACCGACCCCGGGTCGGCGCTGGTCGCGGTCGACTTCGACGGAACGTTGGCGCCGATCGTCGCGCGGCCTGAGGACTCGCGGCCGGCACCGGGCGCGGTCGAAGCACTCGCCGACCTGGTGGCTGCGGGGGTGGGCGGCGTGGCGATCGTCAGCGGTCGGGCCGCCGACGAGATCGTCACGCTGGCCGGCCTTCCGGCCACCTCCGGCATACGGGTGCTCGGCCACTACGGGTTGCAGAGCTGGCAGGCGGGATCGACGAGCTCCCCGGCTCCCGTCGAGGGGGTAGAGCGGGCGCGGGCACTGCTCGCCGGTCTCGTCGCCGAGTCGGCGCCCGGTGTCCGGCTCGAGGACAAGACGCACTCGGTTGCGGTGCACACCCGCAACGCCGCTGATCCCTCCGGTGCGCTCGAGGCCCTGCGGCCCCGGCTGGCGGAGGTCGCGGCGCAGTGCGGCCTCGAGGCGGTCCCTGGCCGCTACGTCATCGAGCTACGGCCACCGGGCATCGACAAAGGCAGCGCGCTGGAGACGCTCGCATCCGAGCTCGGCTCGCGGACCGTCGTCTACGCCGGCGACGACCTCGGCGACCTTCCGGCGTATGACGCGATCGACCGGCTCCGCCACGAGGGCATCACTGGCCTGACCGTCGCAAGCGTCGACCCCGCGGACCACGACGTCCCTGCCGAGGTCGCCGCGCGTGCCGACCTGGTGCTGCCCGGCCCGGCCGCGGTCGTCGCGTGGCTGGCGGAGCTTGCGGCGATGCTCAACGGCGGTTGAGCGCCGCGGTCAGGACAGCACGTCGATCTGCTGCTGCAGCCATTCCCGCGGCGGCAGCGCCGCCGCCACGCGGGCGAGCGCGGCATGGCTCTCGGCCCGCTGCTTGCGGCTCATCGACAGTGCATCGTGCAACGCTTCGGCGGTGCCCTCGATGTCGAGCGGGTCCACCAGCATGGCCGCGGTCATTTCATCGGCGGCGCCGGTCTCGCGGGAGAGCACCAGCGCAGCATCGTCGCTGAGCAGCACGCCTTCCTTGGCAACAAGATTCATCCCGTCGCGCATCGAGTTCACCAGCAGTACGTCGGAGATCGCCAGCGTCGCCAGTGAGCGCGCGTAGTCGTCCCGGACCTCGAGGCTGATCGGCTTCCACCCGTCGCGGCCGAGCTCGTCATTGATGCGCGCGGCGGTGTCGCGGCACAGCGCGGTGTAGTCGCGGTACTCGGCGACGTCCTGCCGGCTCGGGTATGCGACCGCGAGGTGGACCACGTGTCCCACGTGTTCCGGATGGCGTCGCAGCAGCTCGGCGAAGGCGAGCAGACCGCGGTGGATGTTCTTCGCGGGCTCGGTCCGATCGACCCGGCCGACGACCGCGGCATCGCCCACGGCTGCCCGCAACCCCGCCCGCCGCTCGGCCACGTCGGGCTCGCCTGCTCGCGCCAGCAATGGCTCGGGGTCGACGCCGAGCGGATGGGCCCGCAACGGCGTCGTCACCTCGATGCCGAGCGCTGCGGCGCACCCGCCGAAGTCCGCCGCCCAGCGCGGGGAGTGGAAGCCCAGCGAGTCGGCGCCGAGCAGGCCGCTGATCACGGCGCGTGCGACGTCCTCAGGCAGGCCGGCGAAGTCCTGCGGTTTCGCCCACGGCGTGTGGGTGAAGTGCGAGATCTTGAGGTCCGGTCGCGCCTCCCGCAGCCCGGCCGGCACCAGGTCGAGGTGGTAGTCCTGCACCAGCACGATCGCGCCCGGGGCTGCTTCCTCGGCGATTGCCGAAACGAACGCGGCGTTGTACTCGCCGTACGCCGTCCAGTCCCGCCGCCACTCCTCGTCGTACGCCGGCAGGCCGTCGAGCAGCCCATGGTTGAGCGGCCACAACGTCGAGTTCGCGATCGAGTTGTAGGCCGCGCTCAGCACGCCGGCGTCGATGTCCAGCATCCGCACCGAGGCGCCGTCGGCGTCGAAGCCTGCCTCATCGACTCGCCCGCCCGGTGCTCCCGCAGCGACCTCCCGGTCGTCATCCGACAGGGCGGCGCAGATCCAGAGAGCATCGGGCTGAGCAGCCGCAACCGCCATGGCGGAGACCAACCCGCCCCCGCCCCGGCTGGACGTGATCTCGCCCTCGACCCGGCGGAACGAAAGCGGCCCGCGGTTCGAAGCGATGACCACTCGTGCGCCCGACACGCCCCCACACTATGAAGAGCGGATGTCCCATCCGCCCCCCGATAGGCACAGCGATCTTCCACGCGCTCGGAAAAACCAGCGGATGTGCCATCCGCTCCTGTGGCACACTGATCACGCGCGACTCTCGAGTCGTGCACTCATCAAGAGGGGCAGAGGGATCCGGCCCGCTGAAGCCCCGGCAACCACCCGTCTCGGGCAGGTGCCACATCCGGCCTCCGGGCAACCGTCCGGGGGGAAGATGAGGACGGAAGGCCTCTTTGATGTCTGACACCTCGGTGCTCGAGCGCACCGCGTTCGGTTCTGCCTCTCACCTGGTCTGTCGCGAGTGCGGCACGCAGTACGAGATCGGTCCGTTGCACGTCTGCGAGATGTGTTTCGGGCCCCTGGAGATCGCCTACGACGAGGACCTGCAGCGGCTGGTCACCCGTGAGTCGATCGCCGCTGGGCCCCAGACCATGTGGCGCTACGCCGGGCTGCTGCCGGCCGCACCGGTCGTCGACCTGCAGGTCGGCATGACTCGCCTGGTGCGCGCCGACAACCTCGCCGCCGAGCTCGGCATGAAGTCGCTGTGGGTCAAAGACGACAGCGGCAACCCGACGCACTCGTTCAAGGACCGGGTGGTCGGAGTGGCCGCCAATGCGGCTCGCGCCCTCGGCTTCGACGTGCTCTCGTGCGCCTCGACCGGCAACCTCGCGAACGCGGTCGCAGCGGCGGCCGCCGCATGCGGCATGAAGTCGGTGGTGTTCATCCCGCACGACCTCGAGGCCGGCAAGGTCGTCACGACCGCGGTCTACGGGGGCACGCTGGTTGCGGTCGAAGGTTCCTACGACGACGTCAACCGGCTCTGCGCCGAGGTCGCCGGCGAGCTGCCCTGGGCCTTCGTCAACGTCAACGTCCGGCCGTTCTACGCGGAGGGCTCCAAGACCGTCGGCTACGAGATCGCCGAGCAGCTCGGCTGGCGGCTGCCGGAGCAGGTCGTGATCCCGATCGCGTCCGGCTCCCTGCTGACGAAGGTCGACAAGGCGTGGCGTGAGCTCGGCAAGCTCGGGCTGGCCGACGCCTCGCCGTACCGGGTCTTCGGCGCGCAGTCGACCGGCTGCTCGCCAGTGTCAGCGGCGTTCCGTGCCGGGCACGACGTGGTCCAGCCGGTCCGTCCCAGCGGCATCGCCAAGTCGCTCGCGATCGGCAACCCGGCGGACGGGCCCTACGCGCTCGACGTCGTACGTCGTACCGGCGGAGCCGTCGAGGACGTGACGGACGCCGAGGTGGTGGAGGGGATCCAGCTGCTCGCGCGCACCACCGGGATCTTCGGTGAGACGGCGGGCGGCGTGACCGTCGCGACGCTGCGCAAGCTGCTCGCGTCCGGCCAGCTCGATCCCGAAGCCGAGACCGTGATCCTCAACACCGGGGACGGGCTGAAGACGCTGGACGCGGTGGAGCCGGTGGCGCGGCCGACCGCGACGATCCCGGCGACGCTCGATGCGTTCCGTGCGGCAGGATTGCACGAATGAGCGTCACAGTCCGCGTCCCCACGATCCTGCGTCCGCTGACCGGGGGTGCTGCTGAGGTCACGGCCGAGGGCGCGACCCTCGCCGAGGTGCTCGACGCGCTCGAGGCCGACCACACCGGCATCCGGGCTCGGGTGCTCGACGATGACGGCAAGCTGCGCCGGTTCGTCAACATCTACGTCAACGACGACGACGTGCGCTTCGCCGAGGGCCTGCAGACGCCGACGCCGGACGGCGCGTCGATCTCGATCATCCCGGCGGTCGCGGGCGGCTAGCGCGATCGGTACCTGTGGAGTTTCCACAGGTACCGATCTCGGGGTGGGCAGCAGCTGCCGGAGGCTCGACGGTGGCGGGGTGGATCCGCTCACCCTTCTTGCCCCGATCGCCGTCGACAACCGCGGGGTGCTGACCCGCTCGCAGGTGCTGGCAACAGGCATCAGCCCACGGGCGCTCGGCGACCTGGTCAGCCGCGGGTCGGTCGCCAGGATCGCGCGCGGCGTCTATGCGATCGGCGAGCCGCTGCCCGACCCGCGGCGGATCGCCAAGGACTGGTACGCCGCGATCAGCTTCGAGTCAGCCGCCGCGTGGTGGGGCGTCGAGCTTCCCGCTCCGCTGAGCCAGATCCACCTGACCGTCCCGCGAGCCCGCGGCGGTCTCGCCGAGGCCCTGCCGGGGGTACGCCTGCACCGTGCCGACCTCGCGCGTACCGACGTCGAGCTCGTCGACGGAGCACTGGTCACCACTCCTCTGCGGACCTGTCTCGACATCGCGCGGCACTCGCCGGCCGATCAAGCGGTCGCGGTGGTCGACGCCTTCATCCGGCAGCACCACTTCACCGACGCCGACTTCGCCGCGGTCGCTCGGGCGGCGAGGGGCCCCGGCCGCCTGCGGGCGCAGACCGTGGCCGGCCTGGTCGACCCGTGGAGCGGCTGCGTCCTCGAGTCGCTCACTCGCGTCCTGCTGTGGCGCAGCGGGTTGCCGGTGCCGGTCACTCAGCTCTCGCTGAAGAGCCGCGCGACCGGGTGGGTCGGCTTCGTCGACTTCGCGTGGCCGGAGGTCCGCGCGGTGCTCGAGTGCGACGGTTATGCCTACCGCAACTCCCGCGACCCGTTTCGCGGCGACCGCCGGCGCTGGGCGGCGATCACCTCGGAAGGATGGCGGCTCGCGGTCGTGACGTGGTTCGACGTGACGCAGGACCCGGCCTACGTCGTGTCCGCCGTACGCCGCCTGCTCGAGGTCAGCGCCGCCGCGGCCGCCTAGCGGCGGGTGCGCAGCGTCGCGAGCCTGGTGGTGAGCACCCGGCCGTAGACCAGGTGGCCGGAGTAGATCGTCTGCTTGTGCACGACGGCCCCCGTGTGCGGCGCGTGCCACCACTTGTCGTGACCGGCGTAGATCCCGACGTGGAACGGGTAGCCGCCGGCGGCCTGGAATACCAGGTCGCCGGGCTCGAGGTCGCGGCGCTTGATGTGCTTGATCACCGAGTACTGCGCGGCGGCGTTGTGCGGCAGCCACTTGCCGATCGCGTGCCCGAAGACGTAGCGAACCAGTCCAGAGCAGTCGAACGAGCGCGGCCCGTCGGCGCCGTACACGTACGGCTTGCCGGCTTGCTTGCGGGCCTCCGCCAGCACGGCGCGCACGGCACGCTGGCGCCACTCGCGCCGGCGCAGCCGCTCGTGCTCGTAGCGCAGGTGCGCACTCGCCTGGGGCAGCGTGAAGGTGATGAGCGGCTGGCTCGCGGTCGGCACCGACGGCCCGCTCGGGCTGGCCGGGGTCGTCGGGTCGGCCGGGGTGGCCGGCGTCGTACCGCTGGTACCCGGGTCGGTCGGTGCCGAGCCGGCCGGAACGGATCCGGCCGGAAGTGGGGTCGGGCTCGGCGATGTCTCGGCGAGCGCAGTCCCGGTCGCGGAGGCGACCAACCCGGCGGTGAGCAGGGTGAGGAATGCGGATCGAAGCAGCGTGTGAGGGCGCGCAGGCAGCATGAAGTCCACTCCGGACGCCTGCCGAGTTAGCTGTCGGGTTCGGATGAGTGGATCACCCGGCCAGCGCAAGCGCTGGCTTCACCCCAAGGAGTAGGACTCCGAAAGCTGGGTAAGAACTCTGCTTGTAGGAACTCTGTGGGTCCCCGGCCCCGTCCATCTGGGATTGAAGGGCAACGCATTCACCGGACGGGTTCGGCGGTGTGAATGCGACGCGCGCCCGGCTAGACGCGCTCGCACACAATAAACGACGCTGCCCGAAAACATCTACCCCCCTCGCAAGGCACGCTCGGCCGGCGAGTCGCGCGGCCGGAGCAGATCCGGCGGTTTGGATGCGTCGATCCGCTTGCACTCGACGGGGTCGAGTGCTAACAATGGCCCTAGCACTCTGAGGCTTCGAGTGACAGCACCCGGTCTGTCGCAGTGGCCGCGGAGTCTCCCCACTTAAGACTCTTCGAGAGGGATGCCACCTCTATGGCAAAGATCATTTCGTTCGACGAGGATGCCCGCCGCGCGCTCGAGCGCGGCATGAACCAGCTCGCCGACGCCGTCAAGGTCACGCTCGGCCCCAAGGGCCGCAACGTCGTGCTGGAGAAGAAGTGGGGCGCCCCCACGATCACCAACGACGGTGTGAGCATCGCCAAGGAGATCGAGCTCGAGGACCCGTACGAGAAGATCGGCGCCGAGCTGGTCAAGGAGGTCGCGAAGAAGACCGACGACGTCGCCGGCGACGGTACGACGACCGCGACCGTTCTTGCTCAGGCGCTGGTCCGCGAGGGCCTGCGCAACGTCGCCGCCGGCGCCAACCCGATGTCGCTGAAGCGCGGCATCGAGGCCGCCGTCGAGCGCGTCTCCGAGGAGCTGTCGAAGCAGGCGAAGGACGTCGAGACCAAGGAGCAGATCGCCTCGACCGCGAGCATCTCCGCGGGTGACACCACGGTCGGCCAGATCATCGCCGAGGCGATGGACAAGGTCGGCAAGGAAGGCGTCATCACCGTCGAGGAGTCCAACACGTTCGGGCTCGAGCTCGAGCTCGTCGAGGGCATGCGCTTCGACAAGGGCTTCATCTCGCCGTACTTCGTCTCCGACGCCGAGCGCATGGAGGCCGTGCTCGACGACCCGTACGTGCTGTTCGTCAACTCGAAGATCTCGGCGGTCAAGGACCTGCTCCCGGTCCTCGAGAAGGTCATGCAGGGCGGCAAGCCACTGGCGATCATCGCCGAGGACGTCGAGGGCGAAGCGCTGGCGACGCTGGTCGTCAACAAGATCCGCGGCACCTTCAAGTCGGTCGCGATCAAGGCGCCGGGCTTCGGCGACCGCCGCAAGGCGATGCTGCAGGACATGGCGATCCTGACCGGCGGCCAGGTCATCAGCGAGGAGCTCGGCCTCAAGCTCGAGAGCACGACGCTGGACCTGCTCGGCCGCGCCCGCAAGATCGTCGTCACCAAGGACGAGACCACGATCGTCGAGGGTGCCGGCGACGCCGACCAGATCGCTGGCCGGGTCAACCAGATCAAGGCCGAGATCGAGAAGTCGGACAGCGACTACGACCGCGAGAAGCTGCAGGAGCGCCTGGCCAAGCTGGCCGGCGGTGTGGCGGTCATCAAGGTCGGTGCCGCGACCGAGGTCGAGCTCAAGGAGCGCAAGCACCGCATCGAGGACGCCGTTCGCAACGCGAAGGCGGCTGTCGAGGAGGGCATCGTCGCCGGTGGCGGCGTCGCGCTGCTGCACGCGTCGAAGACCGCGTTCGACAAGCTCGAGCTCGAAGGTGACGAGGCCACTGGCGCCCGCATCGTCCAGCTCGCGCTCGAGGCGCCGATCAAGCAGATCGCTGCCAACGGCGGTCTCGAGGGCGGCGTGGTCGTCGAGAAGGTGCGTTCGCTCAAGGTGGGTCACGGCCTCAACGCCGCGACCGGCGAGTACGTCGACCTGATCAAGGAAGGCATCATCGACCCGGCGAAGGTCACGCGCTCCGCGCTGCAGAACGCCGCGTCGATCGCCGCGCTGTTCCTCACCACCGAGGCCGTCATCGCGGACAAGCCCGAGAAGGCGGCGCCGGCGATGCCGGGCGGCGGCGACATGGGCGGGATGGACTTCTAGGAGCTCCCGCGACAGGACGCGAGGCGTCCTGATTCGACCCGAAAGGGACCAGCCCGTTGCGGGCTGGTCCCTTTCGTCGTTTCACGTGCAGGATGGACCGACCTCCCAGCGAAATGAGTCCGATGAAGTCCAGAAGTGCTCGCCTCGTTGCCGTCTCCGCCGTGATGGCGGTCGCCGCGGCGGGTGCCCCCGCCGTTGCCGCTGCCTCGAGTCCGCAGACCGTGCGCAGCCTCGTCGGGCTGATCGACGCGATCCCGTCGTGGGCGGCCGGGGTGGCGCCCAAGGTGCTCGAGCCGGCACGCACGCCGGTGCAGATCACCCTTGCGCTGAAGGGTCGCAACACCGCCGAGCTCGAGCGGTTCGACGCGGCGGTGAGCAACCCGGCGTCGCCGTCGTACCGGCACTTCCTGACCCGAGCGGAGTACGAGAAGCGCTTCGCGCCCACCGCCGCTGAAGCCGCGGCGGCGCGCAGCTGGCTGCGGCAGGAGGGCTTCACGATCGACGGCACGACCGCTGCCCGCGGCTTGATCACCGCGCACGCGGCCTCGTCACTTGTGGCCGAGCTGTTCCACACCAGCTTCGGCCTGTTCGACGTCGCCGGTCAGCTGCTGCGCGCGCCACTGTCGCAGCCGACGATGCCCGCCGCGCTGCGGTCGGTGGTCTCGACCGTGGTGGGCCTCGCGCAGAACCCCGCGGTGTCCAATGCGAGCCCGGCGCCCGCCTTCATCAACGCCCGGCCCTGCTCGCGCTACTTCGGGCAGAAGGTCGACAGGAGGCAGCCGGCGTACGACGGCAAGCACCAGGCCTACGCGATCTGTGGCTACACGATGGCGCAGATCCGTTCGGCGTACGGGCTCAGCCGCGTACCGCTGACCGGCAAGGGAGCGACGGTCGGGGTGGTCGACGCGTTCGCATCGCCGACGATCACCCAGGACGTCAACGAGTGGTCGCGCCGCCAGGGCATCCCGGCGCTCGCGCCCGGCCAGCTCGACCAGGTGACCCTGCCGGGGATGTCGAGCCTGCCCGAGGTGGACGTCGTACTGCCGATCCTCGACGGCCAGGGCTGGCAGGAAGAGGAGTCGCTCGACGTCGAGGCGGTGCACGGGATCGCGCCTGGCGCGAAGATCATCTACTACTCGGCGCTGAATGGCTTCGGTCTCAACGTCGGGCCGTTCGAGGTCGGACTCGAGCCGCTGCTCGTCGCTCTCAGCCAGGCGGTCGAGAGCGACAAGGTCCAGGTGGTCAGCAACTCGTGGGGCGGCGCGAGCGATGCGCCCACGCCGGGCGACACCCTGATCCTCAACACCATCACCAACGAGGCTGCCGCCGAGGGCATCACGGTCGACTTCTCCAGCGGCGACTCCGGAGACCAGGTCGCGTCGGACGGCAAGCGCCTCGCGGACTTCCCGGCGACCAGTCCTGGCGTGACCGCCGTCGGTGGCACGACGCTCGAGGTCGGGAAGCACGGCCAGCGCGTGGCGGAGACGTACTGGGGCACCTGGAAGGCTCCGCTCAAGAAGGGCCGCTGGGACCTCAAGGGCAAGATCTTCAACGGCGGCGGCGGTGGCGGGGTGAGCACCGCCTATGCCGAGCCGTCCTGGCAGAAGGGCATCGTCCCGGACAGCGAAGCGACGTACGGCGGGCTGGCGCGTCCCGGCCGGGTCGAGCCGGACGTGTCGATGGATGCGGACTCGACCACCGGGCTCGCCATCGGGCTGACCCAGCACTACGCGGACGGCACCGACCACTACGGCCAGTTCCGCATCGGCGGCACGAGCCTGTCCTGCCCGCTGTTCTCCGCGCTGGTCGCGCTCGCGGTCGGGAAGACGGGCCACGGGCTCGGGCTGATCAACCCCACGCTGTACGCGAAGGCAAGCACGGCCGCGGGCCGCAAGAAGCTGTTCAACGACCCGATCGCGGTACGTCGCGCGCATGGCGAGTCGACCCTGGCAAACGTCCGGCCCGACTACACCGCGACCGACAACCCGAAGTCGAAGGTCAACGACACCCTGCGGCTACTGGGCAACCTCGGCACGTTGCACGCCCGGCGCGGCTACGACGACTCCACAGGTCTCGGGACGCCGAAGGGCGCGGCCCTCGTCGCTGCTCTGAGCTAGCGCTTCGAGCTCGTCCTCGAATCGTGGCTCGGTAGCCTCGCAGCGTGGGTTCGCTCAGCGCGCTGAACACTCGGCTCGCTGAGCTCGGCTCGGTGCTGGTCGCGTTCAGCGGCGGGGCGGACTCGGCGTTCCTGCTGGCCGCGGCGGTCCGCGCCCTTGGCGCCGACAACGTGGCCGCGGCGACCGCGGTGTCAGCCAGCCTGCCGGCCCGCGAGCTCGACGGGGCGCGCTCCTTTGCGGCCGGTCTCGGCGTACGGCACCTCACGCCCGTCACCGACGAGATGGCCCGCGAGGGCTACCGCGCCAACGGCCCGGACCGCTGCTTCTTCTGCAAGTCCGAGCTCCTCGACGTGCTGAGGCCGCTCGCCGGCTCGCTGGGCCTCGCCCAGGTCGCGACCGGCACCAACGCCGAGGATGCGGTGGCCGGGTTCCGGCCGGGCATCCGTGCAGCCGCCGAGCGGGGGGCGGTCACGCCGCTGCTCGATGCCGGGCTGACCAAGGCTGAGATCCGCGAGCTCAGCCGCGAGTGGGGGCTCCGGACCTGGGACAAGCCCGCCGCAGCGTGCCTGTCGAGCCGGATCGCCTACGGCATCGAGGTCTCGCCGTACCGGCTTGCCAGGGTCGAGCGCGCCGAGGCGGGGCTGCGCGCGGCGATGACCGAGGCCGGCCTCGGCGTACGCAACCTCCGGGTCCGCGATCTCGGCGAGGTCGCACGCGTCGAGGTCGACGCGGAGCTCGTCGGTGCGCTGGCAGATCGCGGCGACCTGCTCTCCGCCGTTGCCGGCTTCGCAGCGGTCGAGGTGGATCCGCGGGGCTTCCGATCGGGTTCGATGAACGAAGCGCTGGGGAAATAATCGGTTCCGGATCCCGATAGCCTTGTCCGGGCCGCAACGATCGGATGCGGCAATTCTGCGAGCGAAGAAGGTCTGCGGTGCCCACGGGCAAGGTGAAGTGGTTCGACACGGACAAGGGGTTCGGGTTCCTGTCCCGTGACGACGGCGGCAGTGACGTTTACGTCCACGCCTCGTCGTTGCCGGATGCGACGACGCTCAAGCCCGGCGCCCGTGTCGAGTTCGGTGTCGCAGAGGGCCGCCGCGGCGAGCAGGCGCTGTCGGTGCGGGTCCTCGACCCGCTGCCGTCGGTGGCTGCCGCGACCCGCCGCCCGGCCGAGGAGCTGCACGGTCTGGTCGACGACCTGATCAAGCTGTTCGAGGCGAAGGTGCAACCGGACCTGCGGCGTGGGCGTTACCCGGATCGCCAGACCGGTTCGCGCCTCGCGCAGATGATGCGCGCGATCGCGGCCGAGCTCGAAGGCTGACGCGCTAGACGCGACTGCCCGACGTCTGTGGCTCGTCTGACGGCGTCTGCGGCGAGCGGTCGCGGCTGCCCGGCCGGGTGATCGCGGCAGCGAGCGCCACGGCAAGCACGACCGCCGCAACGCCGAACCCCGCGATCGGCTTGGTCGGGATGACGATGCCGAGCGCGCCGCCGACGACCCACGACAGCTGCAGAACGGTCTCCGACCGCGCGAACGTCGAGGTGCGGACGTCCTCGCCGACGGTGCGCTGGATGGTCGCGTCCAGCGCCAGCTTGGACACCGCCGCTGCCGCAGACGCGATCGCGGCGACGGCGAACACCGAGACGACGCCGAACGCGAGCGCCGCGTAAACACACGTCGCGATCGTGACCGTGAGCAGCGCGGCAGACAGCCGGGCACCGGCCGCGCTCGCCGTGCGCGAGCCGACCACCGTTCCCAGGACGTTGCCGGCCCCGATCCCGAGGGCGAGCTCGCCGAGGCTGATGTTGGCGGACAGCCCACCGATCGGATGGACCCGCACGACGAAGGCGCCGAAGAGCAGCAGTACGCCGGACAGCCAGCGCAGTGCCGCCGCCGTACGCAGCGCCGCCCGGATCTCGCCGTTCATCCGAAGCGCCGAGCGGGGCAGCCCCGAGCGGCGCGCCTTCCCGCCGCCGTCGACCTTCCGGGGAAGCCGGAACGCCGTGACGGCGGCCACGATGTAGATCACCGCGCCGAGCTCGAGCTCGACGTGATGGCCGAGGGTCTTGATCACCGCGGCCGCAAGCGAGCCGGCCACGCTCGGCGCGACGACTCCGGCAAGCGACAGTCGGGAGTTCGCCTGCACCAGCGTCATGTCGGGGGGCAGCAGCCTCGGAACGACCGCGCTGCGACTCACGCCATAGGCCTTGCCGGCGACCAGCACTCCGAGCGCTGCCGGGTAGAGCGTCAGGGCTTGGGTCACCGACGTGTGGCCGTGCGAGCCGAGGCTGTGCGCGATGGTGATCGCGAGGACGGCGCGGGCGATCATCGTCGCGGCGAGTGCGAGCCGGCGCCCGTGCCGGAGCCGATCGAGGATCGGGCCCAGCACCGGCGCGACGACGGCGAACGGCGCCATCGTGATCAGCAGGTAGAGCGCAACTCGGCTGCGGGCCTCGTGCGTCGGGACCGAGAAGAACAGCGATCCGGCGAGCGCGACCGTGACCGTGGCGTCGCCGGCCGCTTGCAGCGCATGGGTCTCCACCAGGCCGGCAAGTCCCGATGCGCCGGCGCCACCGCGACGGTTCCACTCGCGCAGCCGGCGTACGCCGCGCCGCGACGCGACAGCCATCGCGCGCAGCAGGTGACCGAGCGCCGGAGCGACGCGATCGTCGCGTTCGGCTGATTCGCCCGGGTCGCTGGTCATGAGCGAGACTAAACACGTGACCGAGACCGACGTGCTGCCCGACGACGCCTCCGCTGTGGAGGATGACGTCGAGACTCCGGCAATCGACCTGGAGCTCGACGCGATCGCGGCCGCGGCGGTCGATCTCGCGCGTGCCGCCGCGGAGGCCGACGCCCCCGGCCTGGTGGGCGAGCACCTCGGGGTCGAGCCCGACGACCAGCGGGTCGTCGTCCACTACTTCGCGACGCTCGATCCGGCGTACGTCGGGTGGCGCTGGGCGGTCACCGTTGCGCGAGCCTCACGCTCGAAGATCGCCACGGTCGATGACGTCGTGCTGCTGCCAGGCGCCGACGCGATCCTGGCGCCGGAGTGGGTGCCCTGGAGCGAGCGGCTGCGGCCCGGGGACATGGGGGCGGGCGATCTGCTGCCCACCGCTCCCGACGACACCCGGCTGGTCCCGGCGTACTTCTCGACCGATGACGAGGCGGATGCCGCGGTCGCCTTCGAGATCGGCCTGGGCCGCGAACGCGTGCTGTCCTACGACGGGCGGGCCGAGACCGTCGACCGCTGGTACGCCGGCGACCCCGGCCCGCGCGCCGAGGTTGCCCGGACCGCGCCGGCCTTCTGCGCGTCGTGCGGCTTCTACGTGCCGCTGTCCGGCGGGTTGCGCTCGGCTTTCGGCGCGTGTGCCAACGCCTTCGCGCCCGATGACGGCAAGGTCGTCGCGGTGGACCACGGCTGCGGCGCGCACTCCGAAGCCGTCGTCCCGCCTGCTTCGCCGCCGCTGCCGCCGCCGCTGATCGACGATGCGACGTACGACGTCGTCGAGCCGGCCACCCCCGAGGAGCGTGCTGCTGCCGTCGAGGCCGCCGCGGCACTGGCGGCCGCCGAGGTGAGCGCGGCGCCCAATGCCGACACGGTCGACGACGCCGTCGATGATGCGGCCGACGAGCCGATCCCGGCCGACGACACCCTGGACGGCGACGAGCTCGAGATCGATGCCGAGGCTGCGCCGAGCCCCGAGGACTAGCGGCTGCGGCGCCGCCGCAGCGCGGTCCGCAGGCCGTAGAGGCCGAGCACGGCGCCGCACGGGCACGACCACAGCCACCAGGTCGCGTGGTGGCGTTGCAGGTCGTGATGGAAGACCGTCGCGAGCAGCACGAACGCCAGCGCCCAGGCGATGATCCCCGCGACGCTCACCTCGACCTCGCGCGAGTTGGGCTCCTTGACCGCCACGTTCACCACGCTATCGGCGGCCGGCGACCAGTCCCCAGCCCGGCGGCGCCTTGACCACGAAGCCGCCGGCAACTTCCTCAGCCTCGAGGCCGATCGCCGTCGCCGCGTCGATGACCGCGGTCGCCGTCGGCGTACCCCTCGCGAGCAGGGCGCGCACCAGCCGTCCCTTGGCGACCTTGCTCTGGTAGCTCGGTGCCGCGCGCTTGCCGTCAGGGCCGGTGACCGTGATCGTGACCAACCGGCCGCTCGCCAGCTTGGACGGCCGGTACATCAAGGCGTAACCCGACGACCGCAGGTCGAGCGCGCCCACCGCGGCCACCGTCTCGTCGAGGGCGTCGAGCAGCGGATCGCGCCAGTACGCCGGCAGCCCTCCGATCTTCGGCAGCTTCGTGCCGATGCCGATCCGGTACGCCGGCAGGAGGTCGGTGGGCCGGGTCGCCCCCCACAGCCCGGAGAACACGACGACGGATGCATTCGCTCGTCGCCGCGCAGCGGCCTTGAGCGTCGGGTAGCCGAGCGCGTCGTGCAGCACTCCGGCGTACCGATGTCCCGCGGGCATGGTGGGGGACGAGTCGGCCACGGCGTTCGCGGCGCGGTCGCCGTCGAGGGCTGCCGAGAGCCCGAGGAGGCTGCGCGCCTTCGCCGGATGGTTGCGGCAGGTCGACACAAGCACGTCGAAGACCCGCTGCCGGGCGGCGGTCAGCTCCGGCCAGGACAGGCCGGCGAGGTCGACCGCCGGCCCCGAGCCGCCGGGCGCCTTGCCTTCGCTGGGCGGCAGCAGGATCAGCACCGGCAGACGGTATCCGGAGGCCGGACAACCTCGGGCTAGCGTCGGGCGTCGTGATTCTCGTGAAACCTGTGATCGCCGCCGTCCTTGCCCTGACCGCGCTGCCGGTAGCGACCCTGGCTCCGGGGTCGGCATCGGCGTCGGCGTCGCCCGTTGCGAGCTCTGCTACGTCGGGCGCGGCCACGATGAGCGGGCACGGCGAGCTTGCGGTGATCCGCGACCACCAGCTCTTCCTGGTTGGAGGCCCCGTCAGCGGCACCCGTCGGGTTCCGCTCGGTCAGCAGGCTGGGGACCCCGAGTGGTCGGCTGACGGCAAGTGGCTCAGTGTCGTGGTGACCGCTCCGGCGCCCAAAAGCAATCCGTACGCCGACGAGCCGAGCAAGATACTGATCCTCACCGCCGAGGGCAGGGTGGTCCACAACCTGTCGAGAGGCACCGACGAGTACGACGTGATGACTGCATGGTCGCCCTCCGCCGACCGCCTCGCGATCAGCTACACGTTGCACGCGAAGAGCCCGAACAACGACCGGGACGTCCTCGCGGTCGCGGACCCCGTCGGGGGTTCGCTCGACGGCAAGGTAGCCGCCCGGATCATCTCGGGATTCGCGTGGTCGCCCGACGGCAGCCGGATCGCGGCGAGCATCAACGGGTTCGCCGGCGAGCCCGGCGCCTGGCACAGCCGGCTTGTGACGATCAGCGCAACGTCCGACGCCCGCCACCGGGTCACGACTGCCGAGGGCAACGTGTTCGAGGTCGCCGGCTGGTGGCCCGACGGCTCCGGGATCCTCACCTGGTTGGACTACCAGGGATCGGCGTCGCTGGCTGCTGACGGGCTGCCGCTCTACGACGTCTCGGTCACCAGCGGTCATCGCCGGCTGCTGGCGAAGTCGATGCTGCAGTACCCGCAGTGGCTGGCGACGTCACCGACAACCGATGAGGTCGCCTTCGTCGCAGGCGGCAGCCGCGAGCTCACCGGCGGCCACAAGCACCTCGTGGTCTGCGGCCTGTCGTCGTGCCACAGGCTGGCGCAGGGTGCGAGCCGGGTGAGCTTCGACCCCGCGTGGAGCGACAGTGGCCAGCTGGCGTTCGTGCGGGACCGGGCCACCAACGACAGCGACGGGTACGCCATGTCCTACGTCGACCGGGTGCAGGCCAGTGGTGGCGTGCAGGTTCGGTCGGTCTCCGGGCTGCGTCATGCGGTGCGTCCCGCCAGGGGTGCGGCCGCGCCGATGTGGGGGACCGACGGCGCGATGCTCGTCGTACGCCGTGATGCCCTGTGGCTGCTCGCGCCGGGCCTGCGCCACGCCACCAAGGTGGTGTCAGGTGTGCAGGTCCCGTCCGACTACTACGGCTTCGTGCCGTGGCGCGACAGCTTCGCGTGGACTGAGGCGGTTCGCGGCTAGCCCGGTCTGCCGGTCAGGCCGGGTGCGGCCGCGGGTTGGGCAGCGGCTTGCACCGGGCGTCGGGTCCGTCGCCGGCCCGGCGTACCGGGCGCTTGCCGGTGCGCAGGTACCTCGCGATCTTGTCGTCGACGCAGCTGTCGCCGGACAGCGAGTCCGCGTGAGTCATGCCGCCCGGCTCGGCGATGAGGCTCGCATTCGGGTAGAGCTTTCGGACCTCGAGGCTGCCTGAGTACGGCGTCGCCGCGTCCAGGGTCTCGTCGATCATCAGCACGCTGGCGGTGTGCTTGCCGTTGATCTTCAGCGGGTGGTGCTGCTTCGCGTGCCAGTAGAGGCAGGGTGCGTTGAACCACGCGTTGTTCCAGGTGAGGAACGGGTACTTCCGCGCGTAGGACGTGTTGACGGCCTTCCACTTCGCCCACGACCGCGGCCAGTGCGCGTCGCTGCACTGGACCGCCGAGTAGACCGCGAACTCGTTGTCGTTGCCGGGCGTGTCGGCTTCGACGTACTGCTTGATCATCGGGGCCCGCTTGCCCTTCGCGTCGAGCAGGTGCCACGCGTGCGCGAGCTGTGTCCAGCCGAAGCGGTAGTAGGCGGCCTCGGTGATCGCGTCGGCGAACTCGTCGGGGCCGAGCTTGCCCTTCGGCTTGACGCTGAGCTCGGCAAGCTCGCTGTTGTAGCGCAGCGAGACCTCCTGCGCGCTGGAGCCGAGGTGGTAGACGTTGTTCCAGCTGGCGACCCAGGCGAAGAAGATTCCGATGTTGCGCTGGAACGCCTTGTCCTGGTCGAGGTTCGCGCCCCACCACACGCGGCGCGGGTCGACGGTGCTGTCGAGGACGAGGTACTTCAGGTGCGACGGGAACAGCGTGGAGTAGACCTCGCCGAGATACGTGCCGTAGGAGAACCCGTAGAAGCTGATCTTGTTGACGCCGAGCGCGCGACGGATCCGATCCATGTCACGCGCGGAGTCGCGGGTGGAGATGTTGTTGATCAGCCGCGGGTACTTCTTCGCGCAGGCTGCGGCGTACCTCTTCGTCCTGGTCAGCCAGTACTTGACGATCTTCGCGCTGGTCGGCTTGTAGTTGCGGCGCGGGCCTTTGAAGTAGCCGGGTTCGCAGTGCATCGCTGGGCTGCTCGCGCCAACCCCGCGCGGGTCCCAGCTGACCCAGTCGTAGTCGGCGCCGACGCCGCCAGGAACGAACGGCTCGAGCGATGCGGGCAGGTCGAGGCCCGGCGCGCCCGGACCGCCGGGGTTGGTCAGGATGACGCCCTTGTAGTGCGCGGACGTGTGGCGCAGCCTCGACAGCTCGAGGGTGACGTGGCCGCTGCGTGGGTGGTCGTAGTCCAGCGGCACGTCGAGGTGCGCGCACTGCTCGCCGGTGTGACGCAGGTCGGGGTATAGGTAGTACGGGCACAGCCCCCACCGCAGGCCGGCTGACCTCGCCTTCGGCTTCGCGTGGGGGTGCGCGGCCGCAGCCGGTTGGGGCACTGCCAGCAGCAACGCGGACAGCAAGGCCGCCATCGCCGCTGCGATCCCGCCGACGCGGGTTCGGCGGCTCACAACCGGTCGACCACCCAGTCGATGCACGCGGTCAGGGCTTCGACGTCGGCCGGCTCGATCGCGGGGAACATGCCGACCCGGAGCCCGTTGTAGCCGGCCGCTCGGTAGGCGCCGACATCGACGATGCCGTTCTGGCGCAGGATCTTCACCACGGCGGCCGCGTCGATCGCGTCGTCGAGCCGGATCGTGCCGACCACGAGCGAGCGCTTCGCCGGGTCGGTCACGAACGCAGATGCGTACGGCGCCTTGTCCGCCCAGGTGTAGAGCCGGTTGCTCGAGTCCGACGTGCGCTGCACCGCCCAGTCGAGGCCGCCTTGCTCGTTCATCCACTCGATCTGGTTGGCCATCAGCAGCAACGTGACGAGCGCGGGCGTGTTGTAGGTCTGCTCGAGGCGGGACTGGGCGATCGCGATCGAGAGATCGAGCATTGCGGGCACCCAGCGCTGCTCGCACAACCGCTCGGCACGCTCGATGGCGGCCGGCGACATCACCGCGAGCCAGAGCCCGCCGTCGGAGGCGAAGGCCTTCTGGGGGGCGAAGTAGTAGGCGTCGGCCTCGCGCAGGTCGACCGGCAGGCCGCCGGCGCCGCTCGTGGCGTCGATCAGGGTGAGTGCGCCAGCGTCAGCGCCGGCGGGGCGTCGGACCGGAGCCATGACACCGGTCGAGGTCTCGTTGTGCGGCCAGCAGTAGGCGTCGACACCGGACTCCGCGACGAGGTCGGGTGCCTCGCCCGCTTCCGCGGTGAGCACCACGGGCTCGCCGATCATCGGCGCAGCGGCGGCAGCCGCCGCGAACTTCGAGGAGAACTCGCCGAAGGACAGGTGCTCGGAGCGCTGCTCGATCAGGCAGAAGGTCGCGATGTCCCAGAACGACGTCGCGCCGCCGGTGCCGAGGATCACCTCATACCCGTCCGGCAGGCCGAAGAGCGTGGCGATGCCCTCGCGGACCCGGCGTACCACGTCGCGTACGCCGGACTGGCGGTGCGAGGTTCCCAGGTAGCTCGTCCCGGTCGCCGCGACCGCGGCTACCTGCTCGGGGCGGACCTTGGTCGGGCCGGAGCCGAAACGGCCGTCGGAGGGCCGCAGCTCCCCGGGAATCTCGAGATCAGCGTCAGTCACCCGCCAAGGGTACTGACCGGCAATGGAGCGTTGCTGTGCTTATTGCGCAGCAAAGGAGCGTTGCTGGGTCAGAGCTGGTCGGCGCCCTCGACCTCGTCCACGCCGCGGTTGGCCGGCCCGACGTACTTCGCCGAGGGCCGGATCAGCCGGCCGGTGCGCTTCTGCTCGAGGATGTGCGCGCTCCACCCCGCCACGCGGGCGCAGGTGAACATCGAGGTGAACATGTGCGCGGGCACCTGGGCGAAGTCGAGCACGACCGCGGACCAGAACTCGACGTTGGTCGCGAGGACCCGGTCCGGGTAGCGCTCTTTCAGCTCGGCCAGCGCCGCGTCCTCCAGCGCTTCGGCGACTTCGACCCGCGGGGCGCCGAGCTCCTTCGCGGTACGACGCAGCACGCGTGCCCGCGGGTCCTCGGCGCGGTAGACCCGGTGACCGAAGCCCATCAGCCGCTGCTTCGAGTCGAGCAAGCGCTTGACGTAGCGGCGCGCGTCGCCCTCTTCGGCGACGTCGTCGAGCATCTTGAGCACCCGGGACGGCGCGCCGCCGTGCAGCGGACCGGACAGGGCGCCGACCGCCCCGGACAGGCACGCGGCCGCGTCCGCTCCGGTCGACGCGATGACCCGCGCGGTGAAGGTGGAGGCGTTCATGCCGTGCTCCGCAGCGGAGACGAAGTACGCATCCACGGCTTTGGTGTGCTCGGGGTCCGGCTCGCCGCGCCAGCGGATCATGAACCGCTCCACGATCGAGCTCGCCTCATCGATCCGCTTCTGCGGCACCATCGGCTGGCCCAGGCCGCGCGCGGACTGCGCGACGAACGACAACGCGGTCACCGAGCAGCGGGCGAGGTCGTCGCGCGCCTGCTCGTCGTCGATGTCGAGCAGCTGCTGCAGCCCCCACGCCGGTGCGAGGGTGGCGAGTGCGCTCTGTACGTCGACCCGGATGTCCCCGGAGTGGACCGGCACCGGGAACGGCTCCGCGGGCGGCAGGCCCGGAGCGAACCGGCCGTCGACGAGAAGGCCCCACACGTTTCCGTAGCTGACCCGGCCGACGAGGTCCTCGATGTCGACGCCGCGGTATCGAAGCGCCGAGCCCTCCTTGTCCGGCTCCGCGATCTCGCTTTCGAAGGCGATGACGCCTTCCAGGCCTGGTTTGAAGACTGTCTCGTCGGGCATGTCGGCTCCTCGTCTGCGAACGCCTCGTGGGCTCCTTCATTCTCCTACCGCCCAGTAGCAACCATCACGGCGGGCACCGAACAATCCGGTGCAGCCTGCAGTTATCGATGTGAGAGCGTCACCTGCCGTGAGTGAAGCCGACCCCGCCGGCGACTTGGCGAGGCTTCGCAGCGAGTACCAGGCGGCCGGCTTGAGCGAGGCCGACCTGCCGGAGCGCCCTCTAGAGCTGTGGCGTGCTTGGCTCGCCGATGCCCGGGCCGCGGGCCTCGCAGAGGCCAACGCGATGGTGGTCTCGACCGTCGATCCTGATGGGCTTCCGAGCAGCCGGACCGTGTTGTGCAAGGGCGCCGACGAACGCGGCTTCGTCTTCTTCACCAACTACGGGTCGCGGAAGGGTCGCGCGATCTCGGCACATCCAGCGGTTTCGCTGTTGTTTCCCTGGCACGGCTTGTCGCGGCAGGTGATCGTCACCGGTCTCGCGCAGCAGGTTGATCGATCGCAGTCACAGGCCTACTTCGCCAGCCGCCCGCGCGGCGCACAGCTGTCCGCGGTCGCGAGCGTGCAGTCGCAGCCCATCGCGGACCGGGCGGCGCTCGAGGCGCAGGTGGCCGAGGTGGCGGCCCGCTACGACGGTGTCGACGTGCCGTGCCCGCCTGGATGGGGCGGTTATCTCGTCGTACCGGAGACGATCGAGTTCTGGCAGGGCCGTCAGGACCGCCTCCACGACCGGCTCCGCTTCACAGCGGCCTCGAATGGCTGGTACGTCGAACGGCTGCAACCGTGAGTGACGTCACCGCTCCGGGGGAGCTCACCCCTGACGAGGAGCCGGCACCCGAGCGCCGGCGGCTGTTCGCCGACCTCACACCATTGCGTGAGAACCCGGTGTACCGGCGCTGGTGGGCCGGCTACGCGGTTTCCAACATCGGCTCCCAGCTGACGATCGTCGCGGCCCAGCTCCAGGTCTTCCACATCTCGCACTCGTCGTTCGACGTCGGCCTCACCGGGCTGGTCACCGTCATCCCGCTGATCGTTTTCGGACTGTTCGGCGGCTCGATCGCGGACGCGGTCGACCGGCGCAAGCTCGTCATCGTCACCAGCCTGGCGATGCTCGCCACGTCGAGCCTGCTGCTGGTCCAAGCCGATACGCACCTCCACCGGCTGTCGGTCATCTACGTGCTGCTCGGTCTCCAGGCGGGAGTCAGCTCGGTCGACTCCGCTGCACGCGGCGCGACGCTGCCTCGGCTCGTGCGGCCCGAGCTGCTCCCGGCGGCGAACTCGCTCGGCCAGCTGGGATGGAACACTGCGCTGACCGCTGGGCCGTTGCTTGCCGGCGTGGTGGTGGGGGCGGCCGGCTACGGCACGGCGTACGCGATCGATGTTGCGTCGTTCGGCGCGGTGCTCTACGCGGTGATCCGGTTACCACCGATCCCGCCGGACAGCACCAGCCACAAGGCCGGCTTCAAGTCGGTCGGTGAAGGCTTCAAGTTCCTGGCGCCACGCAAGAACTTGATGATGACGTTCCTGGTCGACATCGTCGCGATGGTCTTCGGGATGCCGCGGGCGCTGTTCCCGGCGCTGGCATCAGGGGTCTTCCACGGCGGCGCGGAGACCGCGGGCGTGCTCTACGCCGCGCCCTCGATTGGCGCGTTCCTCGGCGCGTCGTTCTCCGGCTGGTCCGGACGGGTACGCCGGCAGGGCCTTGCCGTGATCGTCTCGATCGCGGTGTGGGGCGCCAGCATCGCGCTCTTCGGTGTGGTCCATGTGCTGTGGCTGGGCGTCGTCCTGCTCGCGGTCGCCGGTGCGGCCGACATGGTCAGTGCGGTGTTCCGCAGCACGATCCTGCAGGTCGCGACGCCGGACGCGCTGCGCGGCCGGTTGCAAGGGGTCTTCACCGTCGTCGTGGCGGGCGGTCCCCGGATCGGCGACCTCGAGTCCGGCACGGTCGCGAGCCTCGTGAGCACCGAGTTCTCGGTGGTCTCCGGGGGTATCGCCTGCATCGTGGGACTGCTGGCGTTCGTGGCGAAGTACCCGTCGTTCGCAAAGTACGACGCCTCGAGCCCGGTCCCATGAGCGCGGCGGACTTCGTCCCGCCCAGCGCGACGATCGACAAGCTTCGCAAGGCGGCCCTTGGCTGCACGGGCTGCGAACTCTACAAGGGCACCACGCAGACCGTCTTCAGCAAGGGCCCGGTCAGCGCGCGGCTGGTGATGGTCGGCGAGCAGCCGGGTGACATCGAGGATCGCCGCGGCGAGCCGTTCGTCGGGCCGGCGGGCAAGCTGCTCGACCGGGCGGTCGAGGAGGCCGGGATCGATCCGACCGACGTCTACACGACCAACGCGGTGAAGCACTTCAAGTTCAAGTCCGCCGGCGCCGGCAAGCGACGGATTCACCAGACTCCCGACGCCTCCGACGTGGCCGCCTGCCGGCCGTGGCTGCTCGCCGAGTTCGCGGTCCTCTCGCCCGACGTGGTGGTTGCGCTGGGGGCGACGGCCGGGCGTGCACTGTTCGGGCCGTCGTTTCGGGTGACCCGCTCGCGGGGCGTCCTGATGCCGTGGCCGGCGTCAGCCGCCGACCCGCAGGCGTTCCCAGGCGCGGACGAGGACGACGCGCCGTCATCGGCGTACGCGATGGCGACGCTGCACCCTTCGGCCGTTCTGCGGGCGGACGACCGCGATGCCGCATACGCTGGATTAGTCGCAGATCTCAAGCTGGCGGCTTCCGCGCTGCTCGGCTGACGCCGCGGTAGCTCGATCCATGGCGCGGTTGGTGACGGTCGGGCCGTCAACCTTCGGCGAGATCTGCCGTTGTAATCGTTGAGAGCTACCGGGGGGCAAGGAGGACGGCGCCGCGGATGCCTAGGTTCATCTCGCCGCGCCCGGCCTTCGAAGGCGCGCGTGACGCTTGGCTTCGCCACGCGCCCGGCTGGCTCCCGCGACGGACGACGGCCGGGGGCTTGGTGCTCGTGCTGCTCGCCGTCCTTACCGTGGGGACCGGTGCGACGGCCGTCACGGCCGCGTTGCTCACCAACCACCACACGCCGGTCGCCGACACCCCTCTCGCTGCCGCTCCGCCGGGCAGTCTCGGTCAGCTGATCGCGCCGGGCGCAAAGCCGCCGCCGGCCCCTCCGCGCCATCATCGGCATCTGGTGTCCGCGACGCTGCTCGTTTCCGACAAGCAGCCGCTGACCTTCCGCCAGCTCAGCCGGCTGCAGAAGCTCTCGGGAGTACGCCGGGTGCAGACCGTGATGGCAGGTCACGAACGTGTCGAGGGGCACAACGCCTTCGTGCTCGGCGTCGACCCGGCGACGTTCCGGTCATGGACGCCGAAGCTGACCGCCGACAGCAACCCGCTCTGGCAGACCGTCGAAGACGGGGAGCTCGCGACGTCGTTCGACATGGGTGAGAACACGAACCTGCCGCTCGGCGGCACGGTGCCGGTCGGCAACCGCCACGGGTCGGCCGCAATGCGGATCGGCGCGTTCGCCTCGGTGGGGATGGCGGGCGTCGACGCGGTCATGTCCACCGCGCGGGCCGCGCAGCTCGGTCTGTCGGCGGACACCGGCGCCCTGATCAGCGCGCCGAAGGCGGACCCGCTGAAACTTCGCAGGGCGGCGATTGAGCTGCTCGGTCACGGCGTACACGTGGAGCTGCTGCGTGAGGTCATCGTCACCCGGGACGCAGGCGAGTTCCTGACGCGGCTGCAGATCTACAACTTCCTGAAGGCGGCAGAGAGCCGGATCGGCCTGCCCTACGTGTGGGGTGCGGCGGGGCCGTCGTCGTTCGACTGCTCGGGGCTGGTGCAGTGGGCGTTCGCTCAGGCCGGCATCGCGATGCCTCGCGTGTCCGAGGAGCAGTTCTTCACCGGGCCGCACGTGCCCTACGAGGACGCCCGGCCCGGCGACCTGCTGTTCTGGCATTACAACAAGAGCGACCCGACCGACGTCGACCACGTCGCGATCTACGCGGGGAACGGGATGATGGTGGTCGCCCCGCACACCGGCGAGTACGTCGAGTACGTGCCGGTGCCGCTCAACGACATGGCGGGCGTCGTCCGCGTGGACCCGAGCCTCGCCGCCGAGCTGGCCTGATCTGCCGGGCCGCCGGGCAGGCCCGCCGAGCAGGCCCGGCGGGTAGGATCGAAGGCTCGAAATCTCCTTTGATCCAAGGGAAAATCCGTTGACTGGTCAGGTTCCGCCGCTTCGCGCGTTGTTGCTCGAAAACGTGCATCCGGACGCCGCTTCGGCGCTGACCGCCGAGGGCTTCGAGGTCGAGACCGCGAAGAGCGCGCTCGACCCCGCTGAGCTCGCACAGCGCCTGCCAGGCGTCTCACTGCTCGGCATCCGGTCCAAGACCGACGTGATCGAGGCCTCGCTGGAGAACGCGAGCGACCTGCTCGCGATCGGCGCGTTCTGCATCGGCACCAACCAGATCGACCTGCCCGCCGCATCTGCTCGCGGCATCGCGGTCTTCAACGCGCCGTTCTCTAACACCCGAAGCGTGGTGGAGCTCGCGATCGCCGAGATCATCGCGCTGACCCGACGGCTCACCCAGAAGAACGCCGACCTGCACGCGGGAGTGTGGGACAAGTCCGCGGCGGGTGCTCACGAGATCCGTGGCCGTCGCATCGGCATCGTCGGCTACGGGAACATCGGCGCTCAGCTGTCGGTGATCGCCGAGGCGCTCGGCATGTCGGTGTCGTACTTCGACACCGCGGACAAGCTCGCGCTCGGCAACGCGAAGCGCTGCGGCTCGCTCGACGAGCTGCTCACGACGGCCGACATCGTCACGCTGCACGTCGACGGCCGGGCGACCAACGCCGACATGTTCGGCGAGGAGCAGTTCGCACTGATGAAGCCGGGCAGCCTGTTCCTCAACCTCTCCCGGGGCTTCGTTGTCGACCATGAGGCGTTGCGGCGGCACATCGAGAGCGGCCATATCGCGGGTGCTGCGGTCGACGTGTTCCCGGAGGAGCCGAAGTCCCAGGGCGACGAGTTCGTCTCCGTGCTGCGCGACCTGCCCAACGTGATCCTCACGCCGCACATCGGCGGGTCGACAGAGGAGGCTCAGCAAGACATCGGCCGCTACGTCGCGGGCAAGCTGCGCGACTACGTCACCGACGGCACGACGACGATGAGCGTCAACCTGCCGCATCTCGTGCTTCCGGCGCGGCCGGACAGCCACCGGATCGCACTCCTTCACCAGAACGTCCCCGGCGTGCTTGCGACCATCAACGGCGTGCTCGCCGAGAACAAGGTCAACATCGAAGGCCAGCTGCTCGGGACTCGCGGTGATCTCGGCTACGTGATCACCGACATCGGCGTCGACTACCCGTCGGGCGTGCCGGACGAGCTCGCCGCGATGCCGGAGACCGTGCGGCTGCGCGTCCTTTCATGATCGCCGCGACAGCCGGCAGCGCGTTCGGGCGGCAGGCGGGGGAACGGACGTGACGCTGGAGGACCGCCTGGTCTCGATCGTCGGCGAGCCTCACGTCCTGGTGGACGCTGACCTGCGCGCGTCGTACGAGTCGGACTGGACCGGCCGCTTCGGCGCATCGGCGCGGTTGGTCGTCCGTCCGGCCGACACCGCCGAGACCGCTGCCGTCGTGGGCGCGTGTCGTGACGCCGGCGTCCACATGTGCGTGCAGGGCGGCAACACCGGCCTGGTCGGCGGCTCGGTGCCGGTCGAGGGCGCCGTCGTGCTGAGCACGAAGCGGATGGCAGCGATCGAGGCGGTCGACCCGGTCGCGGCGCAGGTGACCGTCGGCGCGGGCGCCACGCTGGTGTCGGTGCAGGAAGCCGTGCGGCCTGCCGGCTTCGACGTCGGCGTGGACTTCGCCGCGCGCGAGTCCTGCACGATCGGCGGGATGGTCTCCACCAACGCCGGCGGGGAGCGGGTCCTGAGGTACGGCACGATGCGCGCGCAGGTCGCGGGCGTCGAGGCGGTGATGCCGGACGGATCAGTCGTCACGCGCCTGGCCGGCCTGCCGAAGGACAACACGGGCTATGACCTGATGTCCCTGCTGGCCGGTGCCGAGGGAACCCTCGGCGTGCTGACCCGGGTGCGGCTGCGGCTGCATCCCCTGCATGCCGCGCGGGCGGTCGCGCTGATCGCGGTGGGCGGCACGAGCGAGGCCGTCGACCTGGTCCGCGCCGCGCGGGCGTTGCCGGACCTGGAGGCCGCCGAGCTCTTCTACGCCGACGGGCTTGCAATGGTTCGGGAGCACACGGGGCTGCCGGCTCCGTTCCCGGCGGAGCACCCGGCGTACGTCGTACTGGAGTGCGCCGCGAGCGACGACCCGTCGGACGAGCTGCTCGCGGCGATCGAGGCAGCCGGTGAGGTCGTCCTGGACGCGACGGTCGCCAGTGATGCACGCGGGCGAGCCGCGCTGTGGAAGTACCGGGAGTCCCACACCGAGTCGATCAACGCCAATGGCGTACCGGTGAAGCTCGACGTCGCGGTCCCGCTCGCCGCGTTCGCGGAGGCGGTCGAGGAGTTGCCGGCGGCGATCGAGGCGGCAGCGCCCGGTGCGCGCACGATCCTGTTCGGCCACGTCAACGAGGGCAACCTCCACGTCAACGTGCTCAACGCGCTGGACGACGACGACGCGGTGGAAGCCGCGGTGCTGAAGCTGGTGTCGCGCTACGGCGGGTCGATCAGCGCCGAGCACGGTGTCGGGCGGGCGAAGGCGGCGTACCTCAGCCTGTCGCGCTCCGACGCCGAGATTGCGGTGATGCGCGCCCTGAAGGATGCCCTCGACCCGCACGGCCTGCTCAATCCCGGAGTCCTCCTACCCCGGTGATCTTGACGAAGCGCATGGAATAACTGAGCCATAGCGTGCATTTCGTCAAGATCACGCTGGGTTGGGAGGCTGTGGTGGAGGTCGAGGTACGGCGGGCGGCTGACCGGGCGCGGACCGAGATCTCGTGGCTGCACTCGAAGCACTCGTTCTCCTTCGGGCCGCACTACGACCCGTCGAACACCCATCACGGCCTGCTGCTGGTCAACAACGACGACATCGTGGCTGCGGGCACCGGGTTCGAGACCCATCCGCATCGCGACATGGAGATCGTGACGTGGGTCCTGCAAGGATCGCTGGTCCACCAGGACTCGGTCGGCAACAACGGAGTCATTTATCCGGGGCTGGCGCAGCGGATGAGCGCCGGCACCGGCATCCTCCACTCGGAGAAGAACGACGCCCGTGCAATCGACGGGCCGCCCGCCGGCGAGCCGGTCCACTTCGTGCAGATGTGGGTGCTGCCCGACTCCGCAGGCGTCACACCGGGCTACGAGCAGCTGGAGATCGCCGACGAGGCACTGCGCGGCAAGCTGGCGCCGGTGGCCTCAGGGATGCCGCGGCACGCGGGCGACTCGGCGATCCGGATCGGCAACCGCAACGCAGCCCTGTACGCCGCGCGCCTGCAGCCCGGTGACGCGGTCCAGATCCCGGACGCGCCATACGTGCACCTGTTCGTGCCGGTCGGCTCGGTCGAGCTCGAGGCTGCAGGGGTGCTCGGCGAGGGAGACGCGGCGCGGCTCACCGCCGCCGGGCAGCGCCGCGTCACCGCCGTCGACGCCGCGGAGATCCTCGTTTGGGAGATGCACGCCGCTGCCGCCTGACGGCCTTACTTTGAGGTCGTGTCCAAACGCGCTCTGGCGGTCGCCGCCGCCGTGCTGGTCGTGGTGATGGCGGCCCTCGTCGTGTGGTGGGGCGACATACTGCAGGTCCTCGGTGTGAAGGACGAGTCGAGCCGCTGGTATGCGTTCGAGTCCGGCTCCGGCGCGATCATCCTGGGATACGTACCGCTGCTTGGTGGGCTGGTTCTGCTGATCCGCCATCACAACTGCGAGATCCCGGGGTGCCTGCGCATGCAGCTCAAGCGGCCGACCGCCGCGGGGCACCTGCTCTGCCGCAAGCACCATCCTGATGCCGGCCCGCTCAGCGTCGAGCAGGCTCATGCGGCTCACGAGGCAGCGCTTGCTGCCCGGGCACGGCCATGAACCGGCGTGCGGCCCTCATCACGATCGCCGCGGCGGTCGGGTGCGACGTGCTCGGCGCGATCTGGTTCGCGGCAGTCGAGAACATCTCAGTGCCGAGCGCGCTCTACTGGTCCGTCACCACCGCGACGACCGTGGGCTACGGCGACATCACCCCGCACACCCATACCGGCCGGTTCATCGCCGTACTGGTGATGCTCACCGTGATCCCGCTGTTCGCGGCGACCTTCTCGTTACTGACGACGTCACTCACCACGATGCACGCCTCGAAGCTGCACGCCGAGGCGTTGGCGCATCTGCACCACATCAAGGAGCACCTAGGAGTCGAGCACGACCTGCCCGACCACCTGGTTCCGCCGCACCTAAAGAAGAGCTAGGCCCAGCCCCGCCGCCCCCGCGGCGACGCCGACTGCGAGGCTTCCGAGGACGTTCGCCGTCGCTGCGCCCAGCCGGCCCTGCTCCGCGAGCGACCAGGTCTCCCAGGTGAGGGCGCTCCACGTCGTGTAGCCGCCGCACAGCCCGATCCCGAGGATCGCAGTGGGATCGGCGCCCAGGCCGTGATGAGCCGCCAGGCCGGTCACGAGGCCGAGGACGAACGACCCGGTCATGTTGATGACGAAGGTTCCCCACGGCAGGCCGGTGCGGTGGTGGTTGCGCTGGATCGCGATGTCGATGGCGTAACGCGCGACCGAGCCGGCGGCGGCCGCGAGCGCGACCAGGCAAGCCAGCGCCATCAGTTGCTCCCCGAGGGGAGTGCGCGGCGCGACGCGGTCGGCGGCAGGCGCCGGGCGAGCCGTACGCCGAGACCGGCCGCCGCCAACCCCGCGACCACGCTGCACCCGAGGTAGCCGAAGCCGAGCCCCAGGTGGCGATGCGCCGCGAGCTCGTCGAACTGCACCACCACGGAGCTGAAGGTCGTCAGCGCTCCGCAGAACCCGGCGCCGAACAGCGGTCGCGTGTACGTCGAGGGGCCGAGCACCTCGAGGACCACGACGACCAGCGCCCCGAGCACGAACGCACCGGCGGTGTTCACGACGAAGGTCGACCACGGGAAGGTGCCCGCCGCTGCCGCCCACCGGGTGACGGCCTCGTAGCGGGCCAGCCCGCCGACCGCGCCGCCGGCGAAGACGACGCAGAGCTGCCGCAGCGTCATGGCCGGTTGCTATCGAGGTGCGCGACGAGCTTGCTCAGCGCGGGTAGTGCGTCGCGTAACGCGGCGAGATCCTCGCCACCGAGGTGTGCGGCGGCAGACCGCATGACGCGGCGGTTCGACTGCTGCCAGTCGGCCAGCCGCGCCTCGCCCTCGGCGGTCAGCAGCAGGCGCCAGGCCCGCCGGTCCGCCGGGTCCGGCTGGCGGTCGATCAGATCCTGCGCCAGCAGGCTCCCGATCAGCGTGCTCACCGTCGTCGGTGCGAGCAAGAGGGCCTCGCCGACCTCGCTCGCCCGCAGGCCGGGGCGCTCCGCGAGCAGCTGCATCACCTCGATCTGCGCCATCGGGAGGGCCTCGAACGGCACGTCGCTGCGCACCACCCGCCGCAGCGCCCGGCGCAGCCGGGTCACCACGTCGGCGAGAGCGTCGAGGTCGGCCGGCGTCGACCGGCGTGGCGCGGGCACTCCGGGATCGTACGGCGACAGTCAGGTCCTGACACAGAGAAGTCCGGAGGCAGAAAGGTCCTGATACAGTATTACCTGTGATGCAGCAGACGGCCCAGCTCGGCCCGCCCCCTGGCGTGCCCGGCTACCGCCTGCTCCAGCTGCTCGAGCCGGCGCGGCCGCGGCGCATTGCGACCTCGTCCTCGGCCCCGATGCTCGCCGTCGCGACCGTGTGCATCGGCGCGTTCATGGGTCAGCTCGACACGAGCATCGTCAGCGTCGCGCTTCCCCGCATGTCCCACGATCTGCACGCCGGCGTGGCCGCCGTCGAGTGGGTGTCGCTGACCTACGTGCTCACCCTCGTCGCACTGGTCGTCCCGATCGGGACCTGGGCGGACACCGTCGGGCGCAAGTCGCTCTACATCGGCGGTTTCGCGGTCTTCTCGGTGGGCAGCGCGGCTTGCGCGTTCGCGCCCGACCTCGGGCTGCTCTGCGGGTTCCGCGTCGTACAGGCCGTCGGCGCCGCGCTCATGCAGGCGAACAGCGTCGCGCTGATCGCGGCGATCGCGCCGCGCTCCCGGCTGGGCCGGATGGTCGGCATGCAGGCGGCGGCACAAGCGATCGGCCTGGCAGCCGGTCCGGCGCTTGGCGGGCTCCTGCTGGCGGTCGGCGGCTGGCGGTTGCTGTTCCTGGTGAACGTGCCGGCCGGCGTCGTCGGGCTTATCACCGGGGCGGTGTTGCTTCCGCGCAGCCGTGACCTGGCACCGGCGCGCCGGATCGACCCGATCGGCATCGCGCTGCTCATCCCGGTCGTCGGTCTGGCGCTTCTGGCGATGTCGCTGGCGACTCGGTCCGGTCAGGCCTGGTCGGCGCTCGCTGCCGGACTGGCTGCGCTGGTGCTCGGCGTGGTCGCGATGCGTCATCAGCGCCGGTCCGCCGCACCGCTGGTGCAGCGCGTGGTGATCGAGGCGCCCGGGCTGCGGCGCGGGCTGTTCGCTGCGTTGTGCGGCTACGCCGTGCTCTTCGGCGCTCTGGTGGCGGTGCCGCTGTTCCTCACGCGGACGCAGCACCTCGACACCGCGAACGTCGGGCTCCTTGTGACCGCCCTCCCGATCGGCATCGGCATCGTGGCTCCGGTCGCGGGACGCCTGGCGGACCGCGCGCCGGGCCGGGTTGCCCGCGGCGGCCTGCTCGTCGCCGTGGTCGGGCTCGCAGCGCTGGCCGCGGCTCGGCCCACCGGCTGGGGACTGGCGGTGCTGCTCGGCGTGATCGGGGTCGGCATCGGCTCCTTCACCCCGGCGAACAACCGAAGCCTGATGGTCGCGGCGCCGCCCGGTACGACGGGCGCGGTCGCCGGGCTGCTCAACATGACCCGCGGGCTGGGCACCGCTGCGGGCACGGCGGTCACGGTCCTCGTCTTCACCTCGGCGGCGGGCCTGGCGCCCGCGATGCTCGCGTTGGTCGGCATCGGCGTACTCGGCTTGCTCGCGGAGTGAGTGGCCACTAGCGTCCCGGATCCGTGACCAGGGCGGCGCCGTACCTCACCGATCTCGACCAGGCGACGCTCGCGGTCCTGGGACGTGAATGGCTGTTGCACGGGCATCTGCAGGACCGCGTCGGCATGGCGTTGGTGATGGAGACCGCCGACCGCGAGCTGATGCAACAGATCGCGATCGACGAGTGGATGGCGGCGAGCCCGATCTACTCGCGCCGAATGCAACGCGCGCTGCGCTTTCCGGGCGACGGCGTCGAGACGATCTGCAAGAACCTCCAGCTCGATATCGGCGCACCTCACGAGTTCATGGACTTCAGGTTCCGGATCGTCGACGCCGCCCACGCGGAGTTCTGGCTCGCGCACTGCGGAGCGCTGATGGACGTCGAGCCGATGGGTGTCGAGTTCGTGCATGGCATGTGCCACACGATCGAGGACCCGACCTTCGACGCGACGGCGGCGGCGACCAATCCGCGCGCTGCGATCCGGCCGTTGCACCGGCCGCCGCGTACCCCGGCCGACCGGGTCCCGCACTGCCACTGGCGCATCGACATCACCGAGGACGCGGCGATCGTGAAGCCGCACGAGCTGGAGGCCGAGGTCGCGGAGTCGTTGGCGGCACAGCTCGATGTCATGACCCCGGGCGCGCCTGACGGGCCTGGCAGGGCCGACTACAGCGGCGGGTTCGATCCCGAGCTCCGGCTCGAGGACTTCTCCCGGCCGGCGCTCGTGGTCGCATTGGATGAGTTCGCGCTGCAGAGCCACCTGCTGCTGCGTGCCCTGCTGACCAGTGTCGACCGCCGGCTCGGAGCCGAGCGCGTGCTGGCCATCCGACCGCGTTTGGTCACCGGCTGGTGCGGGTTGACCGCGCAACGGCTGAAGGACGCCCTCGCGCTCCCGCAGACGATCGAAGGGCTCGCGACCATGCTCTCGCTGCATCCGATGTTCGCGCCGCGGCGCTACGTCGCGGCTGCCGTAACGGTGGAGCATGGCGTGGTCCGGCTGAGCTTCGCCGACGGTCCTGCCGCACACGAGGGGGACGTCTACACCTGGTTCAGCGGGCTCGGCGCCGACACGGATGCCTCCCTTGCGCAGGTGGTCGCGGCGTTCGACCCCCACGCGCTGCTCACCCGGGTCCCACCGCGGGACGGCGAGCTGCATGCCTACGAGGTACGGATAGACCCGGACCGGCAGCCGCTCGCCGAAGCACCGGAGCTCGGCATCGCCAAGATCAGCACCGGCGCCCGGTTCCGCTTCGGACGGGCCTTCCCAACCTCGCTCTGACGGTCTACTGTCTGGACACATGTCCAGTTCGGCCGCTGCCGAGGTACCTCGGCGTGCGCTCGCCGGTCGCGCGGCTGACACGGTCGCTGCCCTGGTCGACGCGGCGGTCCATGAAGTCGCCGAGACCGGGTACGACGGGCTCACGGTGCGCGCGGTGGCACGCCGCGCGGGGGTGTCGCCGGCGACTGCGTACACGTACTTCGCAAGCAAGGAGCACTTGCTCAGCGAGGTGTTCTGGCGCCGCCTGGACGCCCTCGACCTCCCGAAGCCGAGCCGCCGACAGCGCGGCGCCGCGCGGGTCCAGGACGCGATGCAGGCCGTTGCGTTGCTGGTCGCTGACGAACCCGAGCTAGCGGCGGGCATCACGACCGCGCTGCTCGCCCACGACGCCGACGTGCAGGTGATCCGGGACCGCATCGGTGCCGCGATCGGCAGGCGGATCGCGGATGCGCTCGGCTCGGACGCTGACCCGCGGGTGGCACTGGTGCTCACCTTCACCTTCGTCGGGGCGTTGCTTTCGGCCGGCATGGGTTACACGACGTACGACGCACTGCCGACGCTGATGGCGGATGCCACGGCACTGATGACGGAGCGTCGATGACCGCGGACCTCGGCGAGCTGGTGCCGGCGTACGACCCGTACGACTACGCGATTCACGAGGATCCCTACCCGACGTACGCCGCGCTGCGGGCTCACGCGCCGGTGTACCGCAACGACGAGCATGGCTTCTACGCGCTGTCGCGGCATGCCGACGTCGTTGCCGCGTTTCGCGACGATCAGCGGTACTCCAGCGCCGACGGGGTGTCGCTGGATCCCGCCGCGACCGGGCCGCAGGCCGCGAGGGTGATGTCGTTCCTCGCGATGGACGAACCGCGCCACGGCCGGATGCGCCGGCTGGTCTCGAAAGGCTTCACGCCACGCCGCGTGCAGGACCTGGAGCCGAGAGTCCGGGCGATCACCGACGGCCATCTCGCGCCTGCGCTCGAGCAGGGCAGCTTCGACTTCATCGACGACGTCGCTGGCAAGGTGCCGATGGATGTCGTCTCGGAGCTGCTCGGCGTGCCTGAAGCGGATCGCGCCGAGCTGCGACGGCTGGCTGACGTCGTGGTGCACCGGGACGACGGTGTGTTCGATGTGCCGCAGGCGGCGGCGGCCGCTTCGATCGACCTCGCGGTCTACTACCTCGACCTGATCGCCGGGCGTCGCAAGCATCCGCGTGACGACCTCACATCCGCGCTGCTCGAGGTCGAGCTCGACGGCGAGCGGCTCACCGATGACGAGCTCGGCGCGTTTCTGTTCCTCATGGTTGTCGCCGGCAACGAGACCACCACCAAGCTGCTCGGCCACTGCTGGTACTGGGGGTGGCGCAACCCGGCCGAGCTGGCGAAGCCGCTCGGCAACCGGTCCGCAGTCGCCGCATGGGTCGAGGAAACCCTCCGCTACGACAACTCGACGCAGATGCTGGCGCGCACCACGACGACCGAGGTGGCGGTGCGCGGTGTGGTGATCCCCGCCGCGTCGCGGGTTCTTCTGCTCATCGGGTCGGCGAACCGGGACGACAGTGTGTTCGCGGACCCGGACAGTTACGACCTCGACCGCGACACCTCCGAGCTGCTCAGTTTCGGGTCCGGGCGGCATTTCTGCCTCGGCGCGTCACTGGCGCGGCTCGAAGCCAAGGTCGTGCTCGAGCAGCTCGTGTCACGGGTCGGCTCGTACGACGTCGACGAGGCGAATGCCCGTCGGGTGCACTCGGTCAACGTCCGGGGCTTTGCGCATCTGCCGACGTCGGTGAGGCTTCGATGAACATCGAGAGCGAGGAGTCGCCATGACGGTGGCTGCAGGGCCCGCGCCGCCGCGGGTGTCGGGCGGCGAGCACGAGCACGGGCATCTCGAAGAGCTGCGCCGTGACCCGATCGGGCTGATGCGGAGGGTCCACGACGAGTGTGGCGACGTCGGCGTCTTCGAGCTGGCCGGCCGCGACGTCGTGCTGGTCTGCGGCCGGGAGGTCAACGAGTGGTACTTCCGGGCCCCGGACGAGCTGCTCGACCAGGGCGCGGCGTACCCCTTCATGACGCCGATCTTCGGCCAGGGCGTCGTCTTCGACGCACCGCCCGAGCGCCGCGCGGAGATGCTCAAGAACTCGTCGCTGCGCGGCCCGCAGATGAAGGGCCACGCCGAGGTGATCGCGGCTGAGGTCGAGCGGGCGGTCGCCGGGTGGACCGGTGAGCAGGCGATCGACCTGCTCGACTTCTTCGCCGAGCTGACGATCTACACCTCGTCGGCCTGCCTCATCGGCAAGAAGTTCCGGGACCAGCTCGACAGCCGGTTCGCGAGCTACTACCACGATCTCGAGCGCGGTACCGACGCGTTGGCCTACGTCGACCCCTACGCGCCGATCGAGAGCTTCCGCCGCCGCGATGCGGCGCGGGCGGCGCTCGTCGAGCTCGTGGTGGACATCATGGCGGCGCGGACGTCCGGACAGGTCGTCGGTGACAAGGACCTGCTCGACGTTTTGATGTCGATGACGGTCGGGGACCAGCCGCGGTTCACGGCCGACGAGATCACGGGCATGTTCATCTCGCTGATGTTCGCCGGGCACCACACGACCTCGGGTACGGCGGCGTGGACGCTGATCGAGCTGCTGCGCCATCCCGAGGAGCTGACCGCCGTCGTCACCGAGCTGGACGCGCTGTATGCCGACGGCTCGGAGGTCAGCTTCCAGGCGTTGCGCGAGATTCCCCGGTTGGAGTCGGCGATCAAGGAAGCCCTGCGACTGCACCCGCCGCTGATCCTCTTGCTACGCGTGGCAACAGAGGATCTGGAAGTGGGCGGGTACGCGATCCGCAAGGGCGATCTTGTCGCGGCGAGCCCGGCGATCTCCAACCGCCTCACCCCGGACTTTCCCGATGCCGACGTCTTCGACCCTTCCCGCTACCTCGATCCGCGCCGCGAGGACGACGTCAACCCCTGGACCTGGATCCCGTTCGGGGGCGGCCGGCATCGATGTGTCGGCGCAGCCTTCGCGATGATGCAGCTCAAGGCGGTCTTCTCGGTGCTGCTTCGCGACTACGCGTTCGAGATGGCGCAGCCCGCTGACTCCTACCGCAATGACCACTCGAAGATGGTGGTCCAGCTCGAGCAGCCGTGCGAAGTGCATGTGCGGCCGAGGTCGGGCCGATGAGGGTGCGGGTCGACTACGGGCTGTGCCAGGGCCACGCGATGTGCGAGGTCGAGGCGCCTGCGGTCTTCAAGGTCGGTCGCGCCGACCAGGTCGAGGTGCTTCCCGACGCCGTACCCGACGAGCACGAAGCGGCCGTGCGCCTTGCCGTGAAGTACTGCCCGACCAGAGCGCTCACGATCGAGGGAGATGCCTGATGCCCGACCGCGACGAGATGGAAGCGTTCTGGCAGCGCTGGCTGGACGCCAACAAGGCCTGCGAGGCAAAGCGCGACTGGTCGGACCTTGCGGAGTTCTTCGCCCCCGATGCGACGTACGGGTGGAACTGCGGAGCCGACGACGAGTTCATGGCAGTCGGCCGCGACGACATCCGCAGGCTCGCCCTAGGACTGGAGATGGAGGGGCTCGAGGGGTGGAGCTACCCGTACCAGGCGACGCTGATCGACGACCGTGCGGGCATGATCATCGGGTTCTGGCGCCAGGTGGCGGACGTGACGCGTCCCGACGGCTCGCCCTACGAGGTGGCCGGGTTCGGCGCGAGCTGGTTCGGGTACTCGCCGGGGGGCTGGCTCTGGCAGCGTGACTTCTTCGACCACATGAACGCCGGATCGTTGTTCTTCGAGATGATCAGCGCCGGCGTGCTCTCCGACGGCATGCGCCGCCGCATGGAGCGCGCGGCCAGCGGCGAGCTGCTGCCGGGCCACTACCGACGAGCGGACCTGCCGGCTCCGCTGTGGCCGCCGATCCCGTGACTGAGACCGGGATGGCGGAGCCGGCCTCGGTCGGTGTCGGCGTGGTGGGCCTGGGAAACATGGGGGCGGCACTCGCAGCGCGGCTCATGGAGTGGCCGGGCGGGCTCACCGTCTACGACATCAATCCGACCCCTGTCGGTCGGCTCTCCGCGGCCGGCGCGCGAGGCGCCGCGGACCTCGCGGATCTCGCGTCGACGGCGAGCGTGATCTCCGTCGTGGTGCTGACGGACGGGCAGGTACGAGACGTCATCGGTGAGCTGGTCGAGTGCGCGAAGCCCGGGACGGTGATCGCGGTCCACTCCACGATCGACGTCGACACCGCGCCGGAGCTGGCGGCACTTGCGGCACCACGCGGGATCGAGGTGCTCGACGTCGCACTCACCGGCGGGCCGGCTGGCGCGGCGAACGGCCAGCTCGTAGCGATGGTCGGCGGAGACCGCGGCGCGTACGAGCAGGCGAAGCCGGTGTTCGAGCGCTGGGCGTCGCTGCTGCTCTACTTCGGGCCGTCGGGCTCCGGGATCCGTGCCAAGGTCGCGCGGAACCTCTTGCAGTTCATCGGGTATGCCGCCACCGGAGAGGTCGCGCGGCTGGCGCAGGCGGCGGGCGTCGACGTACTCAAGCTCGCGGCGGCAATCCGGCACAGCGATGCCGTGATCGGGGGCCCGGCAGTCGTCATGATCTCGCCGAGCCAGGACCCGTACGGCAGCGATAACCCGCTTCGGCCGATCTTCGAGCACACTCGCGAGCTCGGCGAGAAGGACCTTCGGCACGCGCTCGACCTTGGCGCCGCGCTCGGGGTGGACCTGCCGTTCGGCGAGCTCGGGCTGGCGTCGCTTGCCTCGGCGCTGCGGGTGCCCCACGAGGACGGCGCGTGAGCGACCAGGACGCGCAGGCCGAGCGCCACGAGCGCGGCAAGGCGCTGATGGGGCAGGTCTATGCCTGGGGGGAGGTGCCGGAGGTGCGGGGCGACTTCTTCGCGACCACGGTGGACCACCTGTTCGGCGAGATCTGGTCGCGCGAGGGCCTGTCGATGCGGGACCGGCGGATGTTGCTGCTCGGGGTCATCGCGGCATCAGCGGAGTGGTCGGTCCTGCCGATCCAGCTCGACGCGATCTTGTCCAACGAGGAGATGACCGCCGACGAGCTGCGAGAGGTCGTCCTTTTCCTGACCCACTACATCGGCTGGCCGCGCGGCTCGTCGCTCAACCGGATCGTCGAAGAGCGCCTCGGTGCGCACCGTGGCAAGGGTGCCAAGCAGGCTTTTCCGGGCCCGGGAGGCAGCTCGTCATGACGCGGCACGTCGTGACTCCGGGGAGTCGCCGGCCGGGCGGTCTGCTGATCGCCGCTGCCACGGCCCTCGCCCTGGCGTCGACGGCTTGCGGCGCCCGGTTGCCGGGTGACGTGCGCAGCCAGGCCGAGCGCGCCGCACTCAGCCAGCGGGTCGGCGCAGTGGCTGCTCCGCAAGCGGCTGAGCCGACGGCGGCGGCACCGAACCCCGTCACGTCCGGCGGCACGGTGCTCCCGCCGGTCGGCTCCGGCTCCGGCGTACCGTCGGCGGCCGCGCCCGGACCGGGCAGCGTCAGGAGCGCCGCGGCGAGCGCAGCTCCGACCACCGGCTCCGGCCCGGACTGCTCGGGGGGCACGGATGTGGGCCTGACCGCGTCGACGCTGGCACTCGGCGAGGTCGTGACGCTCACCGGGCCGGTCTCGGGACTCTTCCAAGGGGCGGAACAGGGTGGCGAGGCCTTCGCCAACTACGTCAACAGCACCTCTGGCGGGATCTGCGGGCGGCAGGTCAAGGTGGACATCGCCGACGACGGGACAAACTGCACGCAGGACGAGAACGCCACTCAGAGCCTCGCCGGCAAGACCTTCGCGCTGTCGGGCACGTTCGCGTTGTACGACGGCTGCGGCGCCTCCATCGTGAAGGCGAACCCTGGCATCGCCGACATCCATGTCGCGCTCGATCCATCGGCGTACATCCCGGCCAACCATTTCGACGTCACCGCGGGGGGCAACGGCTACGGGACCGGGATGTTCCAGTACTACAAGCAGAAGCTGGGCTCGAAGCTCGACCACGTCGGCACCATCGTCGAGGACATCCCCTCGGCGGTGGAAGAGCAGCAGAACCAGGTTCGCTCGGCGGAAGCCGAGGGCTGGCACTTCGTCGACAGCATCCTCGAGCAGCCCACGAACAGCAACTTCCAGAACGACTTCGTCAAGCTGTGCCAGCAGGAGCACATCCAGGTCTTCTTCGAGCTCACCGAGACCGCGGCGAACGCCGCGACGATGGTCCAGAACGAGCATCAGGCCGGCTGCCCGTCGAGCTTGGTCAACATCATCCCGATCGCCTACGACCAGGCCTTTCTGGCCGACTACAGCGGGCCGGCCTCGCAGCTCGACGGCATCCTGGGCTGGAACTCCTACGCGTTGTTCTTCAACAAGGACGAGGCGACGAGAATCCCCGAGGTGAAGACCTTCCAGGACTGGTTCGAACGGACCTATCCGGGTCAGCCGATCAACCTCTATGCGATGTACGCCTGGGCAGACGACCGGCTCTTCCAGCAGGCCGCCGAGAGCGTCCACGGAACGCTCGACCGCAAGACCCTGATGTCGTCACTGCGACGGATCAAGGACTTCGATGCCAACGGGCTGATCGCCCCGGTCAGCCCGGCCGCCAAGGGCGGGCCGCACTGTTACATCCTGTGGGAGCTCGAGAACGGAGGATTCCAGCGCGTGGACGACCCGAAATCCGGCTATCGCTGTGACGGTCGCTTCTTGGCGAAGGGCGCCTGATGACCTCCGGGCAGACGGTCGCCAAGGGCGATCACCCGGTAAATCCGGCCATCGATCTCGTCAGCGGTGAGTTCTGGGGCCGGAACCCGCACGACGAGCTCACCTGGTTGCGCGAGAACGCGCCGGTCTACTGGGACGGTCGGGTGTGGGGCGTCGCCAGCCACGCGGATGTCAAGTACGTGTCGCTGCATCCTGAGCTGTTCTGCAACGGCGGGGGCATCCGGCCCGACGAGGCCGCGATCCCGATGATGATCGACCAGGACGGCGCGGAGCACAAAAGGCGTCGCAAGATGGTCAACCGCGGCTTCACGCCGCGGCGGCTCGCGGACTCGGTTGACCCGATCAACGCCTGGTGCAACCGGATCATCGACGAGGTCTGCGAGCGCGGTGAGTGTGATGCGGTCCGCGACCTCGCGGCGTGGCTGCCGATGCACGTGATCGGGGACATGCTCGGCTTCCCCGAATCCGATCGAGCATCGTTGCTGAAGTGGTCCGACGACATGCTGCGGGCGCTTGTCGGCACCGGTGATCCGGAGGCGATGATTCCGGCCGCGGAGGCGTACAACGGCTTCCGGGAGTTCGCGATGGCGGCGATCGAAGACCGTCGCCGTACGCCGGGGGACGACCTGGTCAGCCTGCTGGTGCAGGGCGGCAGCGACGGGGAGGACGTCAACCTGGAGGACGTGATCCACGACGCGCTGCTCATCCTGATCGGCGGCGACGAGACCACTCGCCACGTGATCAGCGGCGGCCTCTACCAGCTGCTGCGCGACCCTGCCGCCAAGCAGGTGCTGATCGAGGACCCGAGCCGGATCCCTACCGCGGTCGAGGAGATGCTGCGTTGGGTCAGCCCGATCAAGAACATGGCGCGGACCGTCGTCGCCGACACCGAGCTGGGTGGCCAGCACCTGCCGGCAGGTGACAAGCTGCTGCTGCTCTATCCGTCGGCGAACCGCGATGCTTCGGTGTTCACCGACCCGTTCCGGTTCGACATCAGCCGTACGCCGAACGAGCACGTTGCCTTCGGCATCGGGACGCACTTCTGCCTGGGCAACAACCTGGCGCGTCTCGAGCTCGTGTGCTTCTTCGAGACGTTGCTGCGCCGCCTGCCCGACATCGAGCTGGTGGACGAAGCGGAGCCGCCGTACCGTCCGGCGAACTTCGTCTCGGGCTACGAGTCGATGCCCGTACGGTTCTAGGCGACGAGGGTTTTGGCGGCTGCCACCAGCGAGGCGAGACCCTGCTTGGCGTCGGCGAAGAACATCGAGGTCTTCGGGTCGGTGTAGAGCTCGTTGTCGATGCCGGCGTACCCGGAGGCCATCGATCGCTTGATCACGATGATCGACTTCGCGTGGTCGACGTCGAGGATCGGCATCCCCGACACCGCGTTGCCGGGCCGCCGGGCGGCGGGGTTCGTCACGTCGTTGGCGCCGATCACGAGGGCGACGTCGGTGCGGTCGAACTCGGAGTTGATCTCCTCCATCTCTTTGAGCTGGTCGTAGGGCACGTTGGCCTCGGCGAGCAGCACGTTCATGTGGCCGGGCATCCGCCCCGCGACGGGATGGATCGCGTAGCTCACCTCCACACCGTGTGACTCGAGCACCTCGGCCAGCTCGCGGCACTCGTGCTGTGCCTGTGCGGCAGCGAGGCCGTAGCCCGGCACGATGATCACCTTGCTGGCGTAGGCGAGCTGCAGCGCGGCGTCGTCGACCGCGATCGACCTGACCGGGCCGCCCGCACCGCCAGGGCCGCTCACCGCGCCGTCGCCGGTCCCGAAGCCCCCCGCGATGATGTTGACGACCGATCGGTTCATGGCGTCGGCCATCAGCTTGGTCAGGATCGAGCCGGAGGCCCCGACCAGCGCACCGGCTATCGTCAGGGTCGCGTTCGACAGGACGAAGCCGGCCATCGCGACCGCCGTCCCGGTGAAGGCGTTGAGCAGCGAGATGACGACCGGCATGTCGGCGCCGCCGATCGGCAGCACCATGAGTACGCCGAAGGCCATCGCCGCAATGACCACTCCGAGAAGCACGCCCTTGCTGTCGGCGCCCGCGATCACCCAGCCGGCTCCCGCTACGGCGAGCGCCGCGAAGCCGGCGGATGCCGGCCGGGCAGCGGGGATCGACACCGGCTGGGACAGGTGACCTTGCAGCTTCAGCGCCGCGAGCACCGAGCCGGTGAACGTCACACCCCCGATCACCACGTCGAGCACAGTTGCCGTCGCGGTGCCTCCGGAGGGGTGGGTGTGGATGTCGTACTCCGCGATCGCGATCAGCGCGGCCGCACCTCCACCGACCGCATTGAAGATCGACACCAGCTGCGGCATCGAGGTCATCTGCAGGGTCCGCGCGGCGTACCAGCCCCAGGCGCCGCCGACCGTCACCCCCGCGAGCAGGACCAGCCAACGGCTCGCGTCCATCACGGCGCCGTTGTCGCCGTGCCCGACGTTGAGCAGCACCGCGGCAACAGCGACGACCATCCCGAACGCCGAGACCTGGTTGCCGCGCCGCGCGGTGGCGGGGGAGTTCATCAGGTGCAGGCCGACCACGAAGCACACTGCGCCGAACAGCGAGGCGAAGCGGATCGCGGTTTCCCAGTGGCTCACGGCGCGCCGCCCTGCTCCGGTGGTGCGGCCGCCGGGCGGCGTCTGAACATCTGCAGCATGCGGTCGGTCACCACGTAACCCCCGATTACGTTCGCCGCGGCGAACGCGCCGGCGACGAACAGCAAGATGTAGCCGAGGGCGCCATGGGTCTCCCCGGACAGGATCACCACGCCGACCAGCACCACGCCGTGGATCGAGTTGGCGCCCGACATCAGCGGCGTGTGGAGCGTTGCGGGGACCTTGCTGATGACCTCGAACCCGACCAGCAAGGCGAGCACGAAGATCGTCATGTCGCCGACGAACGATCCGGTCATGGCTGGCCTTCCTGGGTGAGCAACGCGGCCGTGGCGGGATGGACGACCCTGCCGTCATGGGTGATCACAACGCCGGCAGAGATCTCATCGGTCAGGTCGATCGTGAGCGCGCCGTCGGATACGAGGTGCACCAGCAGCGCGCTGATGTTGCGGGCGTACGCCGCACTCGCCGCGCTCGCCATCCGCGAGGGCAGGTCACTGGCCCCGACGATGGTCACTCCGTTGCCGGTCACGATGACCTCGCCCGGTGCCGACCCTTCGACGTTGCCGCCGAGTGGCGAGGCGCCCATGTCGACAATCACGCTGCCTCGGCGCATCGCGGCGATCGCGCCCGCGGTGACCATCAACGGCGGTCGCCGTCCGGGCACGTGCGCGGTGGTGATGACGACGTCGTGCTTGGCGATGTGGCCCGCCAGCTCGGCCTGCTGGGCGCGCTGCTCCTCGTCGGTCAGTGCTCTCGCGTACCCGCCGTCTCCAGCGCCTTGTGCGACCGAGGTCAGCGCGATCGGCTGCGCCCCGAGCGATCGGATCTCCTCGTTGCTCGCCGGACGTACGTCGTAACCGCGGACGACCGCGCCGAGCCGGCGCGCGGTGCCGATCGCCGACAGGCCCGCGACGCCGGCCCCGAGCACGAGCACCTCGGCCGGTTTCGAGGTGCCGGCTGCGGTGATCAGAAGCGGGAAGAAGCGGTCGAAGTGCTCAGCCGCGACCAGGACCGCCTTGTAGCCGGCGATGTTGGTTTGGGACGTCAGCGCGTCCATGCCCTGCGCGCGAGTCAGTGTGCGGGGCAGCCCGTCGAGGCTCACCGCGGTCACGCCGCGCGCTGCGAGGTCGGCCATGGATTGGGCGCGGAGCAACGGTGCGAGCAGGCCGATGACCGCCTTGCCGTCGGGGATCGTCGAGAGGTCCGGCGCATCGACGCAAAGCAGGACATCGGCTTGCCGGCGAAGGGCGGCCGCGTCGAGCACCGTTGCGCCCGCCTCGGCGTACTGCTGGTCGTCGAACCACGCGCCGTCTCCCGCGCCCGACTCGACGAGGACCTCCACGCCTGAGCCTGCGAGACGGCGTACCGCGTCCGGGGTGAGAGCCACTCTGCGTTCGCCGGGCGCGGCTTCCTTCACTACGCCCGCCTGCAGCGGCATCCCCGCGACCTCCTATCCCCCGCATGGCCGACGATACTTCGGTGGTGAGGCGGGACCAGCGAGCAGCGCTGATCGTGGTCTGCGGGATTCTCGCCCTCACCTTCCTGGACACGACCGTCGTCGCCGTCGCGCTCGGCAGCATCCAGGACTCGCTGCATCTTGGGGTGACGGGGCTGCAGTGGATCGTCGATGCCTACGCCGTCGCGTTCGCCAGCCTGATGCTGACCGGCGGCACGCTCGGCGACCGGTTCGGCCGGCGCCGCGTGATGCTCGCGGGGGTGGCGCTGTTCAGCCTTGCCTCGGTCGGCGGCGCGGTGGCGCACTCCGGCGACGTGCTGATCGGTGCGCGCGCGGCGATGGGCGTCGGCGCCGCGGCGTCGGAGCCCGGGACCTTGTCGGTGCTCCGTCACGTCTTCCCCGACCAACGCGGTCGAGCGCGTGCCCTCGGAGTGTGGGCCGCGGTGTCCTGTCTGGGACTTGCGCTGGGGCCGCTGCTCGGCGGCGTACTGGTCGGCATCTGGAGCTGGCGAGCGGTGTTCTGGCTCAACGTCGTGCTCGGCATCGTTCTGTTCGCTGCCGCCCGACGGTGGGTCCCGGACAGTGCGGATCCGGAGACCGCTCGGGTCGACGGTCTCGGCCAGGTTCTTGGCGTCACCGCGCTCGCGACCATCATCAGCGGCCTGATCCAGGGCGAGGTCTCCGGGTACGGCGACGGCGGGATCGTCGCGCTGTTCGTCATCGGTGCTGTGAGCGGCGTGGGGTTCGTCGTACGCGAGCGGCACGCCCGCTTCCCGATGCTCGATCTGCGCTACTTCCGGCGGATGCGCTTCACCGCATCTCTCGTCGTGTCGTTTGCGGTGTACTTCGGCACTTTCTCGATCTTCTTCTTCACCGCGCTCTATCTCGAGGAGGTCGCGAAGTACAGCAGCTACCGCACGGCCGCGCTGTTCGTGCCGATGACGGTGCTGATGGTCGGTGGTGCGGTGTGGGCGGGGCGACTCGTCACCGGTCGCGGCAGCCGCTGGACGATGCCGATCGGCTGCCTGGTCGCCGCGGCCGGGATCGGACTGACCGAGCCTCTGCTGTCGACGCGCCCGTCGTTCGCGCCGCTCACCGCGTCGCTGGGTCTGACCGGTCTCGGCATGGGCCTTGCGATGGTGCCCGTGACCGTGCAGGTGCTCGACGTCGTACCTGCGGAGCATTCAGGAATGGCGGCATCAGCGACGAACATGGCGCGTCAGCTCGGCGTGGTGTTCGGTGTCGCGATCCTCGGCGGGCTGGTGGACCGTGAGCTGACCAGCGACCTGCGCAACCGGCTGACCGCGATGCACATCCCTTCGTTCTTCCAGGGCTCGATCATCAACGGCTATGAGCACGGCGGCACCGCCAAGGGCGGTTCGCTGTCGGCGATCAAGGCGCTGTTTCCGAGCTTCTTCGATCGCATCTACGACGCGGCGTACGACGCCTTCCGGTCCGGGCTGTCGGTCGCCCTGATCGTGTCGGCGGTCCTGATCGTGGTGGCGGCAGCTCTTGCCGCTGGTGCCGCGACGCGCGACTAGCTGCCCTCGGCGAGCAGCTGCTCGCGGGCTTGAGCGAGCTCCTCGGGAGAGGCCGCCGGGCGCGGAGCGTCGAGACCGAGGCGGTCGATGGCGTCCACGATCACGCCGGCAACGAGGGCACGCATGGTCGGCTTGTGGTCGGCGGGGATGACGTACCAGGGGGCGTGCTTGGTGGAGGTCGCGGCGATCGCCTTCTCGTACGCCGTCTGGTACTCGTCCCAGTGGGCTCGCTCGGCGAGGTCGGCCGAGCTGAACTTCCAGTGCTTGGTCGGGTCGTCGAGCCGGTCGAGGAACCGGCGGCGCTGCTCGTCCTTGGACACGTGCAGGAAGAACTTCACGACGCGGGTGCCATTGCGGTGCAGCCGCCGCTCGAAGGCGTTGATGTCCTCGTACCGTTCGCGCCAGAGGCCGTCGTGCTTGTCGATGCCGCTGTCGGCGAGCAGCTCGGGGTGGACCCGCACGACGAGCACGTCCTCGTAGTAGGACCGGTTGAAGATCGCAATGTGGCCGCGTTCGGGGAGCGCCTGCGTGCAACGCCACAGGAAGTCGTGGCGCAGCTCGGTGTCCGACGGCCGCTTGAACGAGGTCACCGAGCAGCCCTGGGGGTTCACTCCGGACATGACGTGCTGGATCGTGCCGTCCTTCCCGGCGGCGTCCATCGCCTGGAAGATGAGCAACAGCGCGTGGGTCCCGCTCGCGTAGAGCTGCAGCTGCGCTCGTTCCAGTTCGTCCTTGAACGCCGCGAGATCCTCGTCGAGCACCTCCTTGGCGGCGCGGCCCTTGCCGGCCTTCGGCCACTCGGCCTCGGTCCGGCTGGTGCTGCGTTTCGCCAACCGCGGATCGTCACCCTCCGCGACCACGAGCTCCTTGAGCACGGCCTTCGGCAGCTTCACGTGTACCTCTCTCGCCATGGTGGGGTTTGCCCAACCGCTTCGCGCAGTTGATCCCCAATGACTATCGACCACTCGGGCGAGATGAGTGACCCTTAGATGGTGGTCAGGCTCGACGATAAGTACCTGCCCGGTGCCGAGACGGCCGAGGGCGCGGAGGTTCGTCTAGCCGCCGGCATTGCGGAGTGGCTCCGATCACCACGTCCGTTGCGTGGCTTCCGGCGCCCGATGCTGCTGGCACTCGGCATGGTCGTTGGCATCGTGACGGTTGCGATGCTGACCCATGCGCTGTAGCCGAAGCGATGGCTGACGCATTTGCCGCGACTGCGTGGGGACTGTTGACCGCACTCGTCTTCAATCCCGGGTACGCCTTGACGTCGCGCCTGAGCCAGCGAGTGCCGTGCTTCTCGGTACCGCGGCATCTGATCGTTGAACTCGCGCTGGTCGTTGCCTACGGCGCGCTACTCGTCGTCGGCGTCTGGTTTCTGGGACCGTTCTAGAAATGGCGCTCGGTCCGCGATCCACCTGCCGTCCGCATATGCGACGGCGCGCGGTAACACTGGGCGGACTATGCCTCCTTGCCTGTACCGGTTGCGGCTTCCACAAGCAGGTCGCGGTATCGGGTCGTCCGAAGCCACTGCCGGCGATCTCGCCCCTTGTCGCCGACGGCAAGCTGTGGGTGTTCGGCATGGCCTTCCGAACTGCCAATCCGAGCGACCTGCTCGTGAACGTCGACGAGGGCACTCGCGACCGCAGTGATCCATGCTGGCGGTCGTACCGCGCGACGGCCGGATCTCGTAAGCCCTATCCGGTGATATCGCTCATTCCCACCTCGAGGCCGAGCGATGTCGTGTGCGCCGAGCCCGGCGTGGGTCCCTTCTACGTCCTGGTCCATTTGCCCAAGCCGTACGACGGCCCCGATGTCATCGACGCAGCAACCGGCCGAGTCGTACCGATCCAGAGCCGGGTGCCGTTCACTACTGGAGAACTCGTCTCGCCATGACGAGCCCCGCCCAGGGTCGTTGCCGGGACGGCTGCGATCATCGCAGGGGCGGCGGTCGCGGCTTAGGCCATGGCGACCCACTCGTCGGCGGTCATCACCGCGGCCATCCTCGGCAACAGCTCCCCCAGCAGGTGCCGATGCTGGGCGAGCTCAGTCTCCTCGGTCCCGTTGAAGCAGGCATCGGACAGCACCGTCAGCTCGAAGTCCAGATCTGCGGCGGCCATCGCGGTCGCCAGGACAGCGGTGCTGGTGGATACCCCCGTCAGCACGAGATGTGTCACGTCCAAGGAGCGCAGCAGCACGTCCAATCCGCTGCCGGCGAAGGAGCTCACTCGGTGCTTGGTGAGCACGAAGTCGTCGGGCAGGGGAGCCAGAGCAGGAAGGATCTCCAACCCCGGCGCGCCGTCGGTGAGCCTCTCGTGAAGTCTGGTCAGCATCTTGTTCCGTGGTGATACGCCGGCTCGACCAGGACGCAGCAGCACCCGGATGTAGATGACCGGAATGCCCGCCGCGTGGGCTCCATCCAGCGCGACCCGCACCGCCCGAAGCATGCTCGGCGGCGCTCCCTCGACTATCGCCGTCTGGACGTCCTGGACGAGCAGCGCCGTACCTTCCACGACCACATCATGGTCCCGTCGAGCTAGGTGTTAATGCGCCGTCTCCTCGAGACGCGCACTTCTCAGGTACGGCGGGCCGCGCTCAGCGGGCGCGGAGAGCGTCAAGGGCCGCATCCACGCCCGCGGCGAGCTGAGCGGGACCCTCGCCGGCGCGTCCGACAAGTGCCGCGCCCTGGAAGAGCAGGAGCAGTAGCTGCGCCTGGGCCTCCGGGGTCGTGTCGCTGGTCACCTCGCCATTGTGTTGGGATCGTCGTAGTGCGGTCGTGAAGGTCTGCACTGTGGCTCGGTAGGCGTTCGCGACCAGCTCTGCGGCTGCTTCGTCGTCAGGCAGGAGCTCAGCGGCGGTGTTGCCCAGCAGACAGCCGCGCCGGCCGCCGGACGACAACTCGGGGGCACCGGTGAGCATGCCGGGTTCGAGCAGCAGCTGTCGGATCGTCGGCAATATCGGGTCGACGCTGAGAAGGCGTTCCAGCCGCTCGTGGTTCTCGCGGGCGTAGAGAGCGACGGCGCGCAGATAGAGAGCGCGCTTGTCGCCGAAGGCGGCATAGAGACTGCCGCGCTGCAACTTCAGCTGGTCGACGAGGTCCTGGACCGACGTCGCGCCGTACCCCTTTGACCAGAACAGGTCGCGGGCGCGGGACAGCGCTTGATCGGTGTCGAAGGCGCGCGGTCGCCCGGTGCGGACCATACGAGGAGGCTACAGAACTTCTTGACCGTTCGTTCAAGAAGTCATAGATAACTTCTTGAACGCTTGCATCGAGGTCGAGTAATCGGATGGAGGTACCGGTATGCCCACCTCGACTTGGCCATCGGAAAGTTGCGCAGGCCGCCCGCGTTTTCAGCGCGGGAGGGCCACTGATCGTGCGGACGCCCGCGCCGGTCTTCGGGCCGCGCAGCTCCTCGTCCTGGCGGTGGGGACCTTCACACTCGGCGTGGACGGGTTCGTGCTTTCGGGATTGCTGCCGGACGTGGCGGCGTCGCTGCATGTCTCGGTCAGCACCGCGGGACAGCTCACCACGCTGTTCGCGCTGACCTATGCGCTCGGCTCGCCGGTGATCGCGACGGTGGCGGGCAACTGGGACCGGCGCACGCTGCTTGCGGCCGGCATGGCCTTGTTCATGGTTGGGATCGCCGTCCAGGCCACCGGACAGAGCTTTCCGGTCGTGGCGCTGGGCCGCGTGCTGGCCGCGTTGGGGGCGGCGGGCTACCAGGCAACGGCGTACAGCACTGCCGGCATTCTCTCGGACGATGCCCACCGCGCCCGCTCTCTGGCGGTCGTTGCCGGTGGCAGCTCGGTCGCGGTCGTCGCTGGGCTTCCGTTCGGCATTCTGATCGGCCAGGCGTGGGGTTGGCGTGCCGCCATGTGGACGCTGCTCGCGCTCGCGGCCGTCTCAGTGCTGGCCGTCCGGCTCCTGCCGCCTGCCCGCGCGCCCCGGCTGACGTTGCGCCAACGCGGCCGGGCGCTCACCGACCGGCGGGTCCTTGGCATCCTCGCCGGCACGACGACGGTGCTGGTTCCCGGATTCCTGATCCTCGCCTACCTGCCCACGATTCTGCACACCGAAGGTGTCTGGGTCGTCATCGCGACCCTGACGTATGGCGCGGGTCAAGTCACGGGGACCGCGTTCGTACCGCGTCTGGTCAACCGTCGCGGCACCCGCGCCGTCCTGCGAACCGGAGCGGTCGGGGTCACCCTTGCGACAGCGATTCTCGCCGGCAGCCGCACATGGCACGTCGCCTCTGTCGCAACGATGGCAATGCTCGGATTCGCCGTCGGGCTGACGGTGGTACCGCAACAGCACCGGATCTTCGCGACCGTACCCGACCTCGCGCCCGTAGCCGTCGGTCTTAACGGGTCGGCGATCTACGTCGGCAGCGCGCTCGGCGCTGGCATCGGTGGTCTAGCCCTCGCCGTCGGTGGCGCCCGTGCCACGACGCTCACTGCGGCAGCGATAGGTGCGATAGCAGTGGCGATCACGGGATCGCCACGACCTTCGAGGCGGTGCCCCCTGGCAGATTTGAACTGCCGACCTACCGCTTAGGAGGCGGTTGCTCTATCCCCTGAGCTAAGAGGGCGAAGGCTGCCAATGCTAGGCCGCTGATGCGTTGGCTGCGTGGCTCGCCGCATCGGGGGTAAGCCACCCCCGATGAGGGCTGACAAGATCGCGGGCGGCGCGGCGAAGCGCACGTCTCGCTGCACTCCGCGATCCTGTAAGGGATGACCAGCCCTACTCCACCGCCGGGTGACCACCTCCTCGACGGGCGGTACCGCGTCGAGGTCCTGCTCGGATCCGGTGCTGTCGCCGAGGTCTACCGCGCCTTCGACGAGCGGCTGCATCGTGACGTCGCGATCAAGCTGTTCCGCGCCGACGTCGCGGACGAGCTTCGCCGTCACGAGGCCGAGATGCGCACCCTCGCGCGGCTGGACCACCCGTCGCTGGTGACCGTCCTCGACGCGGGCGAGGACGACCAGACCGGCCGGCCGTACCTCGTGATGACGCTGGTCGAGGGACCGACCCTTGCTGAGGAGCTTCGGTACGGCGCGTTGCCGAGCGATCGGGTCGCGGAGATCGGTACGGCGCTGGCGGATGCGCTCAGCTACGTGCACAGCCAGGGGCTGATCCACCGCGATGTAAAGCCCGCCAACGTCCTGATCTCATCCGACGGTCGCGTGCACCTGGCAGATTTCGGGATTGCCCGGCTGGTCGACGCGAGCCACGTCACCACCGCCGGAGAGGTCGTCGGGACCCCGGCCTATTTCGCGCCCGAGCAGGTCACCGGTGAGCCGGTGGGGCCGCCGGCGGACGTCTACGCGCTCGGGCTGATCTTGCTGGAGTGCCTGACGGGGCATCGGGAGTACGACGGGCCGCCGCTGGAAGCCGCGATGGCGCGCGTCACCCGCCCGCCGACCGTGCCGGCATCGCTGCCGGTGGCGTGGCGGGACCTCCTGGGCGGGATGCTTGCCAGGCTGCCTGCCGGCCGGTTGTCCGCGGCACAGGTCAGCGACCGGCTGCGCCGGCTCTCGGGCGCCGCAGCCGACGCAACGATGGCGATCGGCGTACCGGTCGCCACCGCGGGCGAGACCGTCGCGATGACGCAGCCGACCCGGATGCTGCCGCTCGCAGCCGAGACCGACACCTCCTACGTGCGCCCAGCTCCGCCCACACAGCGCCCGCTGTGGCCTTGGGTCCTCGGCGCGGCGGTGCTGGTCGCGATCGCGGTCGCGGTCGTGCTCGCCCTGTCCCACAAGAGCAACGGCCCCAACATCACAGGTCCTTCGGCAAGCTGCGGGCAGGGTCTTCCGACCCTGGGGGGACGGGTCGGAAGCGACCTGGCATCGCTGACCGACCTGGTGTGCAAGGGCAGCATTTCGGCGAAGGCGTCGAACGCGCTTTCGCCGTACCTCGGTCAGCTCGCGTCCGCCGTGCAGAACAAGGACGTGACCGACCTCGATGCCGTCGCGTCGAACATGAGCTTGGCGATCGGGAACCAGGAGCAGGCGGGCAACCTGACGCCGCAGCTTGCTCAGGCGATCGGCAACGCGCTGACGCTCTTCCGCAGTGATGCGACCCGCCGGCTCACCCCGCCGACCCCGACCGAGTCGCCGACCCCGACCCCGAGCCCGAGCCTGACGCCGACCCCAACTCCGACGCCGAGTAATCCCACGCCGACCCCGCCGATCACGTTGCCGCCGACGTCGACGCTCACCCCGCCGCCGACAACGACGGGCGGCCTTCAGCTGCCCTGATCAGTCCGGCAGCAGCTTGCCCGGGTTGAGGATGCCTGCCGGGTCGAGGCACTTCTTGACCGCGCGCAGCGCCGCGATCCCGACCAGGTCGGGGCCGCCGAGGTCGTTGACCACTGCGTCGCGGTGGGCGGTACCGACCGCGTGATGATGCGTGACCGTGCCGCTCGCCTCCACGATGGCGGCGTTCGCGGCGGCTTTGGCGGCGGCCCACTGCTCGACCTCCTCGCCCGGCATCGCGGCCGCGAGCACGGTGAAGTAGAGCGACGCCCCGGCCGGATACACGTGGGACACGTGGCAGCCGACCAGCGGCGCTCGCCCGTCGCGAGCAAGGCTTTCGGTGAGCGCTGCCCGCACGGACTCGTAGAGGCGCGGGAGGTTCGACCAGGTCGTCGCGGTCTCGAGGGTCTCGGCGAGCACGCCCTCGTCGAGCAAGGTGTCACGTAGGTAAGGGCCGGAGAACCGGTTGTGCTGCCACGACTTTCCGGCGGTCGTGCCCAGCCCGACGGCCTTCGCGGCACGAAGCACTCGGCGTACGCCGCGGCGGCGGTAGCGCACGTCGGCGGCTGAGCCCTCGAACCCGACGATGATCAGGCACCCGCCGGAGACGCCGCGCAGCCTCAGCCAGCTGTCCATGGCTCGCTTCTTCGCACCCTCCGTCCCTGACAAGGCAAGTGAGATCCGCGTCTCGTCCTCGTCGGACAGCCGCAGCACGTCCGGCCTCGGCCCGTCTTGTGCGAGCGCACGAAGGATGCGCGTCCCGTCCTCCCAGCTGCGCGCCACCCACCCCTCGAAGTGCGTCGTCTTCGGGATGGGCCGCACCCGCAGCGTGACCTCGGTGACCACGCCGAGCGTCCCCTCGGAGCCGAGCACCAGGCGCCGCAGGTCGGGCCCGGCGGCGCTGCCGGGCATGACCGGCAGCACGAGCTCACCGCGCGGCGTCGCCATCCGTACGCCGAGGACCATGTCGTCGATTCGCCCCCGCCCGGCCGACCCCTGACCCGAGGAGCGCGTCACGACATAGCCGCCGATCGAGGCGCGCTCGAAGCTCTGCGGCACGTGACCGAGAGATAGTCCGTGCTCGGCCAGTGCGGCCTCCGCAGCCGGCGTGCGGATGCCGGGTTGGAAGGTCGCGGTGCGCGAGACCGCATCCACGCCCAGCAGCTGGTCGAGGCGGCACAGGTCGAGCGCGACGACGGCCTTCAGCCCGCCGTCGATCGCCGACAACCCCCCGACGACACTCGTCCCGCCGCCCCACGGGACGACGGCAACGCGGGCCTTGCTGCAGATCGCCAGCACCTCGGCCACCTGCTCTGCTGAGCCGGGCCGCACGATGACGTCGGGCGCGTCCGACGCGTCCCCCCGGCGGCGGCGCACCAGGTCCGCGTATGCCTGCCCGCCCGCGTGGCGGGCGCGGGTGATGTCGTCGGTGAGCACGCGTGACTCGCCTACCGCTCCCGCGAGCGACTTGCGCAGTGCTGCGGTGAGACGCGACGGCGGGAGCTGAGCCTGCTCGATCGCGCCGGGCCGGCTCGGCGTGAGGTCGCCGAGCAGGTCGCGCAGCATCGACCGCGCCGAGTCCGGCAGCTCCGGCCGCGTCGCACCCCACGAGGTCCAGGAGGATCCGTTGTCCGGGTCGGTGAGCACCATGCGCTACAGTGTGACATATGACGTCACAACGTCACACTAGCTCCGAGACACGTCCGGGCTGGGTGTCCGGAGCGGCGACAAGCCCGGTTCCTGTCGAGATCGCTTCGGCAGTCCGCGACTCGGTGCTCGCCGTCGGGGTACGGCGCACGACGCTGACCGACGTCGCGCGCCGGGCAGGGGTCAGCCGGATGACGCTCTACCGGATGGTGCCCGACGTGGAGACGCTCATCCTGACGGTGATGACCCGGGACTTCGCCGCGCTGCTGCTCGAGGCCGAGTCCCGCGCCGCCCGCAAACGCACCGCGCGCGGTCGCCTGGTCGCGATGACCGTCGACGTCGCGCGGCGGCTGCCCGAGGAGCCGCTGTTCCGGCGGGTGATCGACGTCGACCCCGACCTGCTGCTGCCGTACCTGACGGAGCGGCTCGGCTCGACGCAGCGGTTCGCCATCGAGCACGTGCAGGGTCTGATCGCCGCCGGTCATCGCGACGGCTCGATCCGCAAAGGGGACCCCGAGGTGATGGCGACGAGTGCCCTGGTCGCGGTGCTGCCGTTCGTCGTGTCTGCACGGTTGCTCGACGACGTCGGACGGGATCGAGCCCTCGATGAGCTCGGCGTCGGCCTGGACGGATGGTTGCGGCCGTGAGCACGATCCCCGGCGACACCTACCTCACCGCCGAGCGGCGGCAGCGCGATCTCGACGCACTGGCTGCGGGTGAGGTCGTCGACGTACTCGTCGTCGGCGGCGGCGTGACGGGTGCCGGTGTCGCCCTCGACGCGGCCAGCCGCGGCTTGTCGGTCGCCCTCGTCGAGCGCCGCGATCTCGCTGCCGGGACGAGCCGCTGGTCCAGCAAGCTGGCCCACGGCGGGCTGCGCTACATCGCGGCCGGCCAGATCGGCGTCGCATGGGAGTCCGCAGTCGAGCGCAACCGGCTCGCGACGGTGATCGCCCCGCACCTGATCCGCCCGATGCCGTTCCTGCTGCCCTTCTACCCGTCGTACCCGCGTGGTGGGCGCGCCGTCTCCCGGGTCCTGCTGGGCATCGCCGATGGCTTGCGGGCCGCGTCGAGGACCCCGAGCTGGATGCCTGCGACGACCTGGATCGACGAGGCCGAGACGCGTGACGCGATCCCGATGGTCGGGAAGGTGAAGGGCTCGTACGTCCACGTCGACGGCGCCCTCGAGGACGACGCGCGGCTCGTGGTGACGATCGCCCGCACCGCCGCCGGGTTCGGCGCTCGCATCGTCACCCACTGCGCCGCCACCGAGATCGGCCGTGACGGGGCAGTCGTCCGCGACGAGCTCACCGGTACGACGGCGCAGGTCAACGCCCGTACCGTGATCGTGGCCGCGGGCGTGTGGTCGGGCGGACTGCTCCCCGACGTGCCGATGCGGCCGAGCAAAGGCGCTCACCTCGTGCTTCCGGCCGAGGCCCTGGGAAACCCGACCGCGGCCTTCAACGTCTTGCTGCCGGGCAGCATCAACCGCTTCGTCTTCGCCTGCCCTCGACCTGACGGCACGGTCCTCGTCGGTCTCACCGACGATCCGGTCGACACTGTCGAGGACGAGCCCACGGTCAATGCCAACGACGAGCGCTTCCTGCTCGAGATGCTCTCGACCGGGCTGGCCCGGCCGCTGTCCAGCGACGACGTGATCGGTCGGTACGCCGGGCTGCGGCCGTTGCTGGGGAGCGCCGACGGTGACACCGCGGACATCTCCCGCCGGCACGCACTGTTGGATCGTGACGGCGTGCTGGTGATCGTCGGCGGCAAGCTGACCACCTACCGGCGCATGGCGCAGGACGCCGTCGACCGGGCGGCCGCGATGCTGGGCCGAGGCGACCGCTGCCGTACCGCGGAGCTGCCGCTGGTCGGAGCGGCCGGCCGTCCCGGGGCCGATGCCGGCAGGCTGCAGCGCCGCTTCGGTTCCGAGGCCGCCGCGGTGGGCGCCTTGGCCGGTCAGGAGCCGATTGCCCCAGGCCTGCCGGCGTTGCGCTGCGAGGTGGCCTGGGCGGTCCGCGCCGAGGGCGCGATCACTGCCGAGGACATCCTCGACCGTCGCCTCCGGCTCGACTTGGTGCCCGCTTGGCGTGCCGACGCGCTGCCCTACGTCGAGGAGGTCGCCGCGGGCATCGGCTAGCGACAGGCTGGCGGTCTGGCAGGGTGTGGGGGTGACTGGACGACTCGCGACGACTCTCGCCGTGCTGGTGGGCCTGTGCTCGTTGATTGCCGCGGCACCCGGTGGGGCCGCGGCCGACCCGGACAGCGGTGCTCGCGCGACGGTCGTCGAGGAGGTCAGCCCGATCGGCCCCGGCGGCTACCTCGCGACCGGCTACCGGGTCGCGCACCGGCTCAGCGGGGCCACCTGCCGGCCGCGCTCGTCGGTCACCGGCAACGCCTACAGCTGCCATGTCCGGTTCGGCTACGACCCCTGTTGGGTGAGCGCGAACAAGCCCGACGTGCTCTGTCTTGCCGCGCCGTACGACAAGACGGTCACCCAGCTGAGGGTCGCGCGCTTCGTGAGGTCAGGCGGTCTGGGCAAGCCCGCAGGCCTGCCATGGGGGTTGCTGCTCGCCAACGGCGAGCGGACCACCCTGATCCCCGGGACTTTCGGCGTCGTGCACGGCCAGAAGATCCACTACAGCTACAACGACTTCCGCACCGTCCTGGTCGGTCCCATCGACAAGAGCGGTCCGGTCTGGCGGATCCGGGTCGCGAGGAACACCGGCCGGTTCCGGTTCAAGATCACCGGCTGGGCGAGCATCCGCAAGGCGTGGGTCGGGGCACCCAGCCGGCTCGAATAGCGCCGCTGCTACTTGATGTGGACGCCGCTGATCGCGCGCGCGATGACCAGGCGCTGGATCTCGGACGTGCCCTCGAAGATCGTGTAGATCTTCGCGTCGCGGTGCATCCGCTCCACCGGGTACTCGCGGGTGAAACCGTTGCCGCCAAGGATCTGGATAGCCTGCTCGGTCACCCACACCGCGGTCTCGCCGGCGAACAGCTTGCACTGCGAGCCTTCGGCCGCGGAGAAGGTCTTGCCCTGGCGCGCCATCCACGCGGCACGCCACACCAGCAGCCGTGAGGCGTCGATGCGGGTCTTCATGTCGGCGAGCTTGAACGCGATGCCCTGGTTCTCGATGATCGGGCGGCCGAACTGCTCGCGCTGCTTCGCGTAGTCCAACGCCACCTCGTATGCCGCGCGGGCGATGCCCACTGCCTGCGCGCCCACCGTCGGCCGGGTCCGCTCGAAGGTCGCCATCGACGGCTGTACACCGGCCCGCAGACCCTCGCGGACCCGCGCCAGCCGGGCGTCGAGCTTCTCCTTGCCCCCGAGCAGGTACTTCTCCGGCAGCCGGACGTTGTCGAGCACGACCTCCGCCGTGTGCGAGGCGCGGATGCCGTGCTTCTTGAACTTCTGGCCCTGGCTGAGGCCCGGCGTGCCGGGCGGTACGACGAACGACGCGTGGCCGCGCGTGCCGAGCTCCGGGTCGACCGAGGCGACGATGACGTGCCAGTCGGCGATGCCGCCGTTGGTGGCCCAGGTCTTCGTGCCGTTGATGACCCACTCGCCGGCGGCTTCGTCCCAGACGGCGCGGGTCTTCATCGCGCCGACGTCACTTCCGGCATCCGGCTCGGAGGAGCAGAACGCGCCGAGCTTCACATCGTCGGGCGTTCCGTACATCGCCGGGACGAACTCGCCGATCTGCTCCTGGGTGCCGTTCGCGCTCACCGCCGCGGCGGCAAGGCCGGTGCCCATGATCGACAGCGCGATGCCGGCGTCCCCCCAGAACAGCTCCTCCTGGGCGATGACCATCCCGAGCCCGCTGTCGTCGAACCACTGCTGAGCCATGAAGTCGACGGAGTAGATGCCGACCTTGGCGGCCTCCTGGATGATCGGCCAGGGCGTCTCCTCGCGCTCGTCCCACTCCGCCGCGGCGGGGCGGATCACCTCGGCGGCGAAGTCGTGCAGCCACTTCTGGAGGGTGAGCTGGTCCTCGTTGAGGTCGAGCGAAAAGGAAGCGTCAGCCATACCGCTATGGTGTTACCGGCGGTAACACGGTGTCAAATCGACATCGTGTCAAGTAGCAAGTAACGAGCAGTACGAGGGTGGGGTGAGCGCGATGACGTCGTCTGTCGTCGACCGTCGCGCGGGCCTGCTCGAGGCCGCGGACCGAGTGGTGAGGCGCGAGGGGAGCGCGGCCACGATGAACGTCATCGCGGCCGAGGCCGGCATCACCAAGCCCATCCTCTATCGGCACTTCGGCGACAAAGGCGGGCTCTACCGCGCGCTCGCTGCGCGCCACATCGAGGATCTGCTCGCCCGGCTGCGCGAGGCGCTGCTGACCCATGGCGGTCTTGCCGCCCGCACCCGCGCGACGGTCGACGCCTATCTCGCCTCGATCGAGGAGCAGCCGCAGATCTACCGCTTCCTCGTCCAGCGCGCGGCGGTCGAGGAGCCCGCGGTGCGCGGCGATGTCGAGGGCTTCGTACGCCGGTTCGGCGACGAACTCGCGGAAGGCATCCGCAACGAGCCCGCGCTCAGCGGCATCAGCGAGGCTCGCGCCGTCGTGTGGGCGCACGGGATCGCCGGCATGGTGCAGGGCGCCGGGGACTGGTGGCTGGACCACCCGGAGGTGCCGAGGGCGACCGTCGTCGAGGAACTGACCGCGCTTCTCGTCGCGGGCTTCGGCTCGGCCTAGCGGGGGTTGTTCATCCGGCGTTCACCTGCGCCCTAGGGTGATGCACGTGCGCCTTCGACTCACGCCACGTGAGAACGCCTTCTACGACCTGTTCACCGCCGTCGGTGCCAACCTGCTCGACGGTGCGCAGGCGCTTAACGACCTCGTGACCGGCAGCTACTTGGAGCGCAACGAGCACGCCCAGCGGCTTCGCGACCTCGAGCACCGGGGCGACGACCGTACCCACGAGATCATGCGCAAGGTCAACTCGACCTTCGTCACGCCGTTGGACCGCGAGGACATCTATCGCCTCGCCAGCCGCCTCGATGACGTCATGGACTACTTCGAGGCGGCCGGCGACCTGGTGATCTTGTACGACCTCGAGGTCCTGCCGATCGAGATGCACCACTTGTGCGAGATTCTCGTGCGCGGCGCCGAGCTCACGGCCGGCGCCATGACCCGGTTGAAGTCGCTGTCGAACCTCAGCGACTACTGGATCGAGATCAACCGGCTCGAGAACGACGCGGACAAGCTGTTTCGCAGATTCGTCGCGAGGCTGTTCAGCGGTGACTACGAGGCGCTGACCGTCATGAAGCTGAAGGAGATCGCCGAGCAGCTCGAGGAGGCCGCAGACGCGCTGGAGCACGTCGCTGACACGGTCGAGTCGATCGCTGTCAAAGAGTCCTGAGGCGAAGCGACAGCTGTGGAGACGGTAGGACTCGTCGTCCTGATCGTGGTCGCCCTCGGGTTCGACTACACCAACGGCTTCCACGACGCGGCGAACGCGATTGCGGCGTCGGTGTCCACACGGGCGCTGAGTCCTCGTACGGCGCTGCTGCTCGCGGCCGTGTTCAACCTCATCGGCGCCCTCGTGTCGACCAAGGTCGCCAACACGGTCGGGAGCATCATCACCGCCCCAGCGACGAGCGAAGGGCTCGTGATCGTCTTCGCCGCGGTGGTCGGCGCGATCACGTGGAATCTCGTCACATGGTGGTTCGGCCTGCCGTCATCTTCTTCACACGCGCTGATCGGCGGGCTGTGCGGCGCCGCCCTGGCGTCGAGCGGGCACGTGAACTGGCACGCCGTAGTCGAGAAGGTGATCATCCCGATGATCGCCTCACCGCTGGTCGGCTTCGGCCTCGGCTTCCTGTTCATGCTGGCGCTGCTGTGGGTGTTCCGAGGTGCGAACCCCCGCGACGCCAACGTCGGCTTCCGGATGGGCCAGTGGCTCGGCTCGGCCGCGATGTCGTTCGGCCACGGGCTCCAGGACGCGCAGAAGACGATGGGCGTGATCACACTCGCGCTAGTCGTCACCCACCACCTCTCGGCGTTCTCGGTCCCGCTGTGGGTCAAGATCGCCTGTGCCCTCGCGATCAGCGCGGGCACTGCGTCGGGCGGCTGGCGGATCATGCGCACGCTCGGGCGTCGCGTCTTCAAGCTCGACAACACCGCGGGGTTCGCAGCGCAAACCGTGGCCTCGGCGGTTCTTATGACGACCGCCTACGCCTACGCCGCGCCGGTGTCGACGACGCACGTCACCACGTCCGCCGTCATGGGGGTGGGGGCCACCCGGAAGCTTTCAGCGGTGCGCTGGGGAGTCGCCGGCAACATCCTGGTCGCGTGGCTCCTGACGCTGCCTGCGGCAGGGCTGACCGCGGCGGCCGTGTTCAAGATCGTCCATCTCTTCGTGGGATAGCCGCCGTCGCTGTGACGAGCGTCACCCGAGATTGACGAACGTCACGTTCTCGTTGCTAGCAAAGGGAAAACCTATCAGGCACGATGGAGTCATGAACCACTTCGATGACGTCGATCTCGGCACGCGGGTGCTGCCCGGTGTCGACCTCACCCTGTGGCTGGAGATCCTCCTCGGCGTCTTGCTCGTCCTCATCGCCGGCGGCGTCGCGCTAGCGCTGGCCTAGCTCCTCGCGGGGCTTGCCCTCGTAGCGGGCGGCCATCCGGCTGCGCCTGCCGAGCCTGGGCGCGTTGGCCGCGATCACCGCGACCCACGGCAGCACCACAGATCCCGCGATCGCGATACCGGCGACGATCCACGAGACGCGGGCGAATGCGATCGCCGCGATGATGCACACCACGCGCAGCCCCATTGTGAACAGGTAGCGGCGCTCACGTGACCGCCGTTCCTCGGCCGGGCTTTGAGCCGCCGACGTGACGACAAAGGCCTCATCGTCAGTCCTGCGCACATGTCCAGTCTGCGCCGCAGGTGCCCGGCTAACCGAAGCGGCCGGTGATGTAGTCCTCGGTGCGCTTCTGCGTCGGGTTGGTGAAGATCTTCTGGGTAGCGTCGACCTCGACGAGATGGCCGGGCTGACCCGGTCCTTGCAGCGTGAAGAACGCCGTGACGTCCGAGACCCGGGCGGCCTGCTGCATGTTGTGGGTGACGATGACGATGGTGAAGCGGTCCTTGAGCTGCGCGATCAGATCCTCGATGGCCAGCGTGGAGATCGGGTCGAGGGCGCTGCACGGCTCGTCCATCAGCAGAACCTGGGGCTCGACCGCGATGGCACGCGCGATGCAGAGCCGCTGCTGCTGACCGCCCGACAGGCCTGACCCGGACTTGCCGAGCCGGTCTTTGACCTCTTCCCAGAGGTTGGCGCCGCGCAGCGACCGCTCGACTGCGTCGTCGAGCTCGGACTTCTTACGGACGCCGTTCAGTTTCAGCCCCGCGGCGACGTTGTCGAAGATCGACATCGTCGGGAACGGGTTCGGTTTCTGGAACACCATGCCGATCGTGCGGCGTACGGCGGCGGCGTCGATGCCCGGCCCGTAGATGTCCTCGTCGTCGAGCAGCACCTTGCCCTGGATCGAGGCGTTGGGGATCACCTCGTGCATCCGGTTGAGGGAGCGCAGGAAGGTCGACTTGCCGCACCCGCTCGGACCGATGAAGGCGGTCACGCTCTTGGGCTCGATCACCAGGCTCACGTCGTCGACCGCCTTGGTGTTGCCGTAGAAGCACGACAGCCCGATCGTCTCGATCCGCTTTGCCACCGTCACTACCTCCGGGCCAGGTTGTTACGACGGGTGAGTAGCCGCGCCGCGACGTAGAGGACCAGCACGATCAGTATCAGCGTCAACGCGGCCGCCCAAGCGCGCTGGACGCTGAAGTTCGACGGCGAGGTCGCGTTCTGGAAGATGTAGGCCCCGATCGAGGCCTGGGACCCCTGGAACGGGTTGTTGTGAAAGTAGTTGCTGCTGCCCACCACCAACAGGACGGGCGCCGTCTCGCCGATGACCCGGGCGATGGCGAGCATCACCCCGGTGGTGATGCCGGTCGACGCCGTCGGCAGCACCACTCGAAGCGTGGTCCGCCACTTCGGGATGCCGAGGGCGTACGACGCCTCGCGGAGCGACGCGGGGACCAGCTTGATCATCTCCTCGGAGGTCCGGACGATGATCGGCAGCTCGATGATCGCGAGCGCCAGCGCTCCAGCGAAGCCCGAGAAGCCCTGATGCAGGACGAAGATCCAGAACGACAGGACGAACAGGCCGGCGACGATCGAGGGGATGCCGGTCATGACGTCGACGAGGAAGCGCACCGCAGTCGTGAGGCGGCGCCCTCCGTACTCGGTGATGTAGATCGCGACCATGATCCCGATCGGCACCGAGAAGATGCTCGCGATCAGCACCTGCTCAAGGGTGCCGAGGATGGCGTGGCCGACGCCGCCACCTGCCTGCAGCGGGCCGGTCGTGCTCAGGTCGTGGGTGAGGAAGCTCCACCCGAACGCGGTATGGCCGCGTTTGATCACGTAGCCCACGACGAAGCCCAGTGGGATGAGCGTCAGCATGAGGCAGACCAGCGCGAGGTTCGTGGCGATCCGGTCGATCGCGCGCCGGCGCCCCTCGACCACCCAGCTGAGGCCGGAGACCGCCAGGACGGAGATGACGACGGCCACCACGAGGAAGTCGGCGTCGCCCTGAAAGCCCGTCGTCGCGAACAGCAGCAGAGTCACGAGCACCGCGCCGACGGTCGTGGCGGCCGGTGCCCATACCGGCAGGGAGGCCTGGCGGATGCCCTGGTTGCGCAACACGGTCGTGGCGGAGCTCATGGCTTTGTCTCGAGGTCGGGTAACCGGATGTGCTGGCTCATAGGGCGCTGCGCTCCTCCGTGCCGGACCGCAGGATCACGTACCGGGCGACGAGGTTCACAGCGAGCGTGACAACGAACAGCACGAGCCCGCTGGCGATCAGTGCCGACCTCCCCAGCGAGTCGGCGTCGCCGAAGGAGTTGGCGATGTTCGCCGCGATCGTGTTGCCGCCGGGCACCAAGATGTGCGGGCTGATCTTGAAGCTGACGCCGATGACCAGCGCGACTGCGATCGTCTCGCCGAGCGCTCGGCCCAGGCCCAGCATCGCGGCACTGACGATCCCGGCGCGGCTCGGCGGCAGCACGGAGGTGCGGATCATCTCCCAGCGCGTGGCGCCGAGGGCAAGCGCGGCTTCCTTCTGCGCCGGGTCCACCTGCCGGAGCACCTCGCGGCTGACCGCGGCGACGATCGGAAGCACCATGATGGCAAGGACGAGCGCCGCGCCGAAGATCGACTTGCTGAAGATGCTGGCCTGGTTGTTCGGGTTGGCGAACAGCGGGATCCAGCCGAAGTACTTGCTGAGGAACAGCTGCACCCCGATCAGATGGGGCAGCAGGAAGTACAGCCCCCACAGCCCGTAGACGACGCTGGGAACCGCGGCCAGCAGGTCCGTGACGTAGCCGAGGAAGGTGGCGAGCCGGCGCGGTGCGTACTGCGTGATGTAGATCGCGACGCCGATCCCGACGGGCACGGCCATCGCCATCGCGACCGCGGCCGTGAGCACCGTGCCGAACAGCAGGGCGGCGATGCCGAAGGTCTCGCTGCCGGCATTCGGCGCCCAGGTCTTCGTCGTCCAGAAGCTGGTCTTGTCGTGGTGGAGCGAGGGGATCGCCTTGACGACGAGAAAGACCGCGATCGCCCCGAGCAGGACGAAGACGAGCAACCCGGCGCTGACCGCGAGACCCCGGAACACCGCGTCGCCGCGGCCACCCGAGCGGGTGGTCCGCAGCGACGCGCTGTCCGGCGTTGAGGCGATGATGGCCATCAATCAGTGAGAAGGGCTGTTAGCTGATAGATGCAATCGAGGACTTGACCTTGTTGTCCAGCGCCGTCGGCAGCGGAGCGAAGCCCAGCGCCGGGCCCTCGGACTGCCCGGGACCCGCCGCGTAGGTCAGGAAGCTCTTGACCAGAGCGCCGGTGCCCGCGTTCTTGTACTTCGAGCAGACCAGGACGTAGGAGACCGTCGAGATCGGGTAACCCGTCATCTTGTTGAACGACAGGGAACCGGCCAGGTCGGGCGCCGTCGCGGTCGTCGTGAACCCAGAGGCGATCGACTGCGCCACCGTCGACTGGTTCAGCGGGACGTAGCTGTTTCCGAAGCCCTTGATCGCCGCGGTCTGCAGGTTGTCCTGCTGGGCGTAGGTGATCTCGGCGTAGGTGATGCCGCCCTGCGTGCTCTTGACGCCTGCGGCGACGCCGCTCGAGCCGGTGGCGCCGGTACCGGTCGGCCAGTTGGTGAACTGCTTGTTCACACCGAGGGTCCACACCGACTTGGCGGCCGCGTCGAGGAAGCCCGACAGGACGTCGGTCGTGCCGGAGCCGTCCGCCCGGTAGTACACGGTGATCGGGGTCGATGGCAGCGAGACGCCGGGGTTGTCGGTCTTGATCGCCTGGTCGTTCCAGGTCTTGATCTTGCCCATGAAGATGCCCGCGACGGTCGCGGCGGACAGGTTGAGCGGCTTGGTGAGACCCGGGAGGTTGTACATGATCGCGACGCCGCCGGCCGTGATCGGGATGGTCAGCGCGGTGCTGCCGCAGGCGTTGTTGGCCTGGGTCTGCTCGTCGGGGGTCATGGTGACGTCGGAGCCGGCGAACGGGGCGGTGCCCTGCGTGAAGGCCTCGATGCCGGCGGTCGAGCCGGTCGGGTTGTAGGTGATCTGGTCGCTCGGGTGCTGGGCGTGGAACTTGGTGGCCCACTGCGCCTCGAGCGTGGCCTGGAAGGTCGAGCCCTGCGGGCTCAGGCTGGTAGAGCTTCCCCCGGTGCTGCCGCCCGAGCCGCCACTGCTGCTGCTGCCGCAGGCGGCGAGGCCGAGCGCTGCGACGACGGCGATGCCGGCGGTGCGCGTAACGAGCGAAACCTTCACGGCGTCAGAACCTCCGAATGTGTCATTCAGGCGTGTCCGGCCAGGTGGTCCGGGCCGGCAGGGCTGACGCTAAGGGCGGGAATCGACCCTGCACCCCCTGGAAGATGAACGAGAGCTGAACGCCAGCAGGCCGGTTGGCAAACCGAGCCGCCGGCCTGCCGCGGGTCAGGCGACGGTGTCGACCGGCGCCTTCTCGCCGGTCACCAGGAAGATGACCCGGCGCGCCACCGAGACCGCGTGGTCGCAGAACCGCTCGTAGTAGCGCCCGCACAGCGTGACGTCGATCGCGCACTCGATGCCGCCGTGCCAGGACTCGTCGAGCAGCACCGAGAACAGCCGCCGGTGCAGGTCGTCCATGACGTCGTCGTCACGTTCGAGCTCGGCGGCCATCGCGAGATCCCTGCCGGCGATGACGCTCGAGCACTTCGCGCAGATCCGCTGGGCGACCTGGCCCATCTCGAGCATCGTCGCCTGAAGCTCCGGTGGGATTGCGCTTGCCGGATAACGCCTTCTGGCCACCTTCGCGATGTGGAGGGCGAGGTCGCCCATCCGCTCGATGTCGGCCACCATCCGCAGGCTGGTGATGATGACCCGCAGGTCGCTCGCGACCGGCTGCTGCCTCGCGAGCAGGTCGAGCGCGGCGGTCTCGATGTGCTCGTAGAGCTGGTCGATCATCGCGTCGCCGGAGATCACGGACTCGGCGGCCTGCAGGTCGGCGTCCAGCAGCGCCATGGTCGCGCGGTTGATGGCGCTGCCCGCCATCCGCGTGATGTCGACGAGGGACGCGGTGATGCTGTCCAGGTCCTGGTGGTACTGGTCGCGCACGATCCGCCTCCTGGCTGCTTGCTCTTCGAGCCTAGTCGCGCTAGCGCGCCCACCCACGGTCTCCCGCGCATGGTTAACGACGAGCAACGACTAGATGAACGGCGGCGGTCGGCCCCCGGAAAACCGCGAACGTCGCCCTGGCGGAGGCTGCAAACCGGCCGGCCGGCAGGTATCCCGTCCCTATGATCGATTCGTGGCGGTGGGTCTTGCTGCACTTGCAGGACTGCTCGTCGGGGTCGTGATCACCATGCTGATTCGCTCCCGCTCGCAGCAGGAGCCGACCGACGAGCCGGCTCTCTCGCGACCTTCCCCAAAGAAGCGTGACGCGATGCCCGCCGAGACCATGCTCCAGTTGCTGCCGACGGCAGCGGTGCTGCTCGACGCCGACGACAACGCCCGCCTTGCCAACAGCGCGGCCGTCCGGATGGGAGTCGTGCGCGAGGGCAGCCTCGACGTCCCGGCGCTCGTCACCCTCGTCCGCGCCGCCCGCCGTACCGGCACTGCCCAGACCGAGGAGATCGTGCTCGGCGCCAACGAGTTTCCCCGCCGCATGATGACGGTCGGGGCCCGCGCGGAGCCGTTGCCCGACGGCGAGGTCGCACTGGTGGTCGACGACCTGACCGAGGCCAAGCGCGTCGAGTCGGTGCGCCGCGACTTCGTGGCGAACGTCGGCCACGAGATCAAGACTCCGGTCGGCGCGCTGCAGCTGCTTGCCGAGGCGGCACTCGACGCGCATGACGACCCGGATGCGGTACGCCGGTTCGTCGGCCGGATGCAACGCGAGGCGCAGCGCCTGTCGCGGCTGGTCCAGGAGCTGCTCGACCTCTCACGGCTGCAAGGCGGCGAGCCGCTGCCGGAGGCCAACGAGGTGCTGGTCGATGCCGTCATCGACGAGGCCGTCGACCGAGCGCGACTGGCCGCCGAGGTCAAGGCGATCACGATCGCGCGCGGCGGCGATCCGAACCTCGTCGTGTACGGCGACGAGGCGCAGCTCGCGATCGCCGTCGGCAACCTGCTCGACAACGCAGTGGCTTACAGCGGCGAAGGCACCCGGGTGGCCGTCGGCGTGCACCGCCGCGGCGACGTCATCGAGATCGCCGTGACCGACCAGGGCATCGGCATCGCCGAGGCCGAGCAGGAGCGCATCTTCGAGCGCTTCTATCGCGTCGACCCGGCCCGGTCGCGCGAGACCGGCGGCACCGGACTGGGTCTCGCGATCGTCAAGCACACCATCGGCAACCACGGGGGTGAGGTCGCGGTGTGGAGCCGTCCCGGTGCCGGCACGACCTTCACGATCCGCCTGCCGGCAGCCCGCCCCCGCCGCGACCCGTCGACCGACGTGTCCGCTTCGCTTCAGGAGGCAGGAGCCTCGTGATCCCCCACCGACCGGTTGGAGCCGTGCGCCCGTGACCCGCATTCTCGTTGTCGAGGACGAAGAGTCGTTCTCCGATGCCCTCGGCTACATGCTGCGCCGTGAGGGCTTCGAGGTCGCGATGGCCGGCACCGGCCCGGACGGCCTCGAGGAGTTCGACCGCGCCGGAGCAGACCTGGTGCTGCTCGACCTGATGCTGCCGGGGCTGTCTGGTCTCGAGGTCTGCCGCACCTTGCGGTCAAAGTCCGAAGTGCCGGTGATCATGCTCACCGCGAAGGACTCGGAGGTCGACAAGGTCGTCGGTCTCGAGATCGGAGCGGACGACTACGTGACCAAGCCGTTCTCGGCTCGTGAGCTCGTGGCCCGCATCCGTGCTGTGCTGCGCCGTCGTGGCGCCGAGCCCGAGGACCTTGCCTCCTCGATCCTCGAGTGCGGTCCGGTCCGGATGGACGTCGACCGCCACGTCGTCAGCGTCAACGGGTCGGGTGTCCCGATGCCGCTCAAGGAGTTCGAGCTGCTCGAGTTCCTGCTACGCAACGCCGGGCGGGTGCTCACCCGCGGCCAGCTGATCGACCGGATCTGGGGCAGCGACTACGTCGGCGACACCAAGACGCTGGACGTCCACGTCAAGCGGCTGCGCGCCAAGATCGAGCCGTCGCCTTCGGAGCCGCAGCACCTGCTGACGGTGCGAGGGCTCGGCTACAAGTTCGAGCCGTGAGCGCCACATGACCGAGCCGCTCCTGCCGGACACCACCTCCGACGAGCGTGAGGTCGGCTGGGGTGACGACCTCGACGACCTCGGTGATGACCGGGACCGCGACGAGGAGCTGGCGGCCGACCGGCCCCCGCACTACGACGAGCCCTAGTCGACCAGCACGCCGGGGTTGAGGATGCCCGCCGGGTCCACCGCGCGCTTCGCACCGCGCAGCGCTTGGGCGAAGGCATCCGGCCGTTGCGCGTCGTACCAGGGCCGGTGGTCGCGCCCGACCGCGTGATGGTGCGTGATGGTCCCGCCCGCGGCCAGGATCGCCTCGCTCGCGGCGGCCTTCACCTCGTCCCACTGCGCGAGCTCGCTGCCGCGCCTGCCCGGCGCGATGACCGTGAAGTACGGCGCGGCACCGTCGGGGTAGACGTGGGTGAGCCGGCAGGTCACGGTCCCGCCCCCGCAGATCTGGCGCAACGCCTCCGACGTACGGCGGATCACGGCGTCGACCAGTCCGGGGAGCCGGTCCCAGGTCGTGGCCGTCTCGAAGGTCTCGACGACGAGGCCGAGAAGCACGAACTGCTCGCGCAGGTATGGCGCCCGCAGGAACGAGGAGCGCCAGCTCTCGCTCGACCCGCCGTCGGTGCGCTGCGCGCCGCCCTCGACCAGCCGCAGGCCGTGGTCGGCGCACAGCTCCGCGACAACCGAGGCATCGGCGTCGACCGGCCCGTGCCAGGACTCGAGTCCGAGCACGAGCGGCGCCTCGCCCGTCGACAGGGTGCCGGTGACGGCCGCCTCACCGGCGTCGATGAGGCGGCAGGCCGCGGGGCGTAGCCCGCTCTGCACGATCGCTTGCACCGCCGCCAGGCCGGCCGCGAAGTCGGTCGCGGCGTACGTCGCGGACCATCGCTTCGTCGGTCGAGGCTGCACCCGCAGCCAGGTCTCGGTGATGACGCCGAGCGCGCCCTCGCTGCCGAGCAGCATCCGGTCGGGACTCGGGCCCGCGCCGGATCCCGGCAGCCGCCGCGATTCCCATGGGCCCGCGGGAGTGATCGCCCGCACGCTCTCGACCAAGTCGTCGACGTGCGTCGGGCCAACCGAGAAGTGGCCGGCCGCGCGAGTCGCGATCCACCCGCCGACGGTGGAGCGCTCGAAGGACTGCGGGTAGAAGCGCGCGGTCAACGAGTGCGGGCGGAGCTCGTCCTCGAGCGCCGGGCCGGCCGTCCCCGCCCGGACCCGCGCCGCGCGGGAAGTCGCGTCGACCTCCACGACACCCGAGAGCCGTTCGAGGTCGAGGCTCACCACGCCCGACCACCGCTCGCCGACGTCGGGCTCGACGCCGCCGACGACGCTCGTGCCCCCGCCGAACGGCACGAGGGCAACCTCGTTCGCGGCGCACCAGTCCAGCAGAGCGGCGATCTGGTCTTCGCTGGTCGGCCGGACGACGACGTCGGGCACGTAGCCCACGACGCCGTCGATCGCCCGAACCACGTCGCGATAGGAGCGTCCGACTCCGTGCCGGGCGCGGTCCGCATCGGTGGTCGACGCCACCGCCGCGAGCGAGTCCGGCAGGCGGCCGCTCACTCGGTCCGCGGGCAGCGGGCGCAACGGCGCCGGGGTGATCGGCGACCCGATCGGGATGTTGAGCAGCTCGGCGGCCAGCGGCGCCAGGCCGGCCAGGTCGCGCGCGCTCGGCTGGTCGGCGGCGGAGCGGCCCCAGCCCCAGACGGCGTACGTCGACGGCACCGCTAGTGGCGTACCGCGACCGAGACGCGAGCGCCCGAGCTGATCGCGGCGATCGCCCGTGCCTCGGCGGCGTCTGCGGCGACGATGATCAGTCCGCTGTCCTCGTCGGTCAGCTGGGCGGGAACGGCGAGCACGCGGACATCCTGCACCACGGTGTGCGCCTTGCCGGCAACGCCGAGGCCGGAGTCCAACGCCGCGATCACCGAGATCCGCTCGCCGGGCTTGACCAGCGCCATGGCGGCGGGGCCGTCGGTGACGCGAACCGGGACGGCGAGGTCGTCGGCCGCGCCAGTCGCCGACACCAGGTTGATCGTCAGGATCCGCAGGTCGGTCAGCGGCTCACCCCGGCGTACCGGGGCGCCGAGGACCAGGCCGACGGGCGAGCGGTCACCGGGCAACGAGTCGTCGGGCACGTCGGCTCGCGGCAGATCCTCGGCGCGTACGTCGGCGGCGGTCAGTGGCGCGCCGCCACCCAGGTCACGCGCGGCCACCCACACCCTCGTGGTCGGCACCGGCTGCGGGCGCATCGCAGTCACGCCCAGGACGAGGGCGATGGCAGCGAGCGCCGCGCCCGCCGTACGCCGGTGTCGTTGCAGCAGGTCCGACGCTCCGGTGCGCAGCAGCGTCAGGTCGGTGCCGGGGGTCGCCTCACGGATCATCCGCCGACGCTGGCCACCGGGGGGCGCCGCGCGTGGCAGCACCGTCGCCGATGTGGAGGGCCGGCGAGCGGGCCCGCCGTGTGGATCCCGGTGTGGCTAGGCGACCTTGCTGTCGCCGGAACCCTTCGTGCTGTCCGCCTTGGCAGACGACGAGTCGCTGCCCGACGACCCGGACGAGGACTCCGACGACTTCGACTCACTCGAGGAGCTGCTGGTCGAGCTGCCGGCGCTCGTGCTCTTCGATCCGGAGCGGCTGTCGGTCTTGTAGAACCCGGAGCCCTTGAACACGATGCCTGCCGCCGAGAAGACCTTGCGGAGCTTGCCCTTGCACTTGGGGCACTTGGTGAGCGGCGGGTCGGTAAAGCTCTGCACGGCCTCGAGTCCTTCGCCGCACTTGGTGCAGACGTACTCGTAGGTAGGCATGCGCTTCTCCTTGTTGATCACCAGCTGGCGAAGCTGCCGGCTGGCACTCTCCATCATCGACTGCTAAGTAAACCTGATCGGGCGGTAGAACGTCGATCCGAGGCGCGCCATTCCGGGCGCAAGCAGGCACAATGGACGCCCCCAAGTCGAGAATCGAGCAGAATGCGGCTTCCCCAGTCACGCGTCGCCACTGTTGCCGCAGTGGCAGCCGTCGCTGTCCTGGTCGCGGTCGGCGTGACCGCGGGCGTCCTCGCCAGCCACGGATCCAACAGCAGCTCGGTGGCCGGCTCCAGCACACCGCCGCCTCCCGCCTCGCTGCGGGTCCTCCACCTGCGCCACAACGCGCTGCCGCTCAACCGCAAGCTCACCTTCAAGGTGGCCAACGGCGCGCTCACTGCCGTCACCGTGGCTGAGCCCGACGGGCAGCAGATCCCCGGCAGCTTCAGCGCCGACCACTCCTCGTGGTCGAGCACCGCGACCTTCGCCCCGCTGACAAGGCTGAAGGCGTCGGTGAGCTACGCCGATCTCGTCCACCACGTGACGACGAAGACGATCAGGCTGCACTCGACCGACGCCAAGCACCGGATGCTCGCGCTGCTCTCACCGGGCGGCGGAGACACCGTCGGCATCGGCTCGCCGGTGGTCGCCACCTTCAACTACGACGTCCCCCGCAAGCTGCGCGCCGCGGTCGAGGGCAGGCTCGCGGTCCGCACCAGCCCGCACGTCGTCGGCGCGTGGCACTGGATGAGCGACCGCGAGGTGCACTGGCGCCCGCCGTCGTACTGGCATCCCGGTACGACGGTCACCCTTAGAGCCGATCTCCAGGGTCTGAACTTCGGCCACGGGATCTGGGGTGGCGACGGGATGCACCAGACGTCGTTCCGCATCGGCGACGCGCACGTCAGCGAGGTCGACATCGCGCAGCACGTGATGCACGTCTACGACAACGGCACGTTGATCAAGACGTTCCCGGTCAGCACCGGACGCGACCAGTACCCGACCATGGACGGCGTCCACATCGCGATCGAGAAGGCGCCGGTCGTGCAGATGAACTCCGCAACGGTCGGCATCTTCCCCGGCAACCCGGACTACTACAACGAGACCGTCTACTGGGACGTCCGGATCTCCGACGGCGGCGAGTTCGTCCACGCCGCACCGTGGTCGGTCTCCGACCAGGGCCACACCAACGTCTCGCACGGCTGCGTCAACCTGAGCACCGAGGACGCCGAGTGGTTCTATAACTGGTCGAACCGCGGCGACATCATCGACGTCTTCAATGGCGTGCGCCCGCCGGACCCGGGCGACCCCGGCACCGCGGACTGGAACATGTCGTGGCAGCAGTGGGTCGCGGGCGACGCGGCGCCCAGCAAGGCCGCGAAGGCAGCCCGCTCAGCGATGCCGTCGGCCTACGATCCCGCCTTCGACACCGGGGTCACGCCGAAGTCCTCGAAGACGGCTAAGCCCTCGCCGACGACCAAGCCCTCGACGGCGCCGAAGCCCTCCGCCACGCCTAAGTCCTCGGCCACGCCACACGCGGGCGGCACTCACAGCCGCAGGTAGCCGCAGGGCCGGAGCATCCCCTGGACCGGCCGGTCATGCGGCTCGACGGGTAGCTGCTCGACCAGCTCCCCGTCGTACCCGACCGCAACCGCGGGGGCGGCAACCGAGCTGAGGACGCGGTCGTAGTAGCCGCGGCCTCGTCCCAGCCGGTTGCCGGTGAGGTCCACGGCGAGGGCGGGCACGAGGACCACGTCCGCCGTCGCGAGCGCGGCGCGCCCGAGGCGCTCACCGGCGGGCTCTGCCGATCCCAGCCGGCCGCGCGTCATCGGGCCGCCGGGGAGGTAGCGCACCCAGTCGAGGTCGTTGCCATCGACGACAGGCACGACGACCTCGGTGCCGCCCGCGGCCAGCGCGTCGAGCAGCGGCCGGGTCGGCGGCTCGGTCCCGAACTCGAGGTACGCCGCAACCCGGGCGACCCCGTGCCAGTGCCCGAGTCCGCGGTCGGCCAGTGCGGCTCCCGCAGCGGCCAGCTCGGCCTCCGACATTGCGGCGCGCGCGCTGAGAACCTCGGCGCGAAGCCGGTTCTTCGCTGCGGCGATGTCGGTGTCCCGCCCTGCCACGACCCCAGTGTCGCCGACCCTTAGGGTGACGACATGGCGTCGGTGCGCAAGGCCGTCATCCCCGTCGCGGGCCTCGGCACCCGGTTTCTGCCGGCGACGAAGGCGGTGCCGAAGGAGCTGCTGCCGGTCGTCGACAAGCCGGCGATCCAGTACATCGTCGAGGAGGCGGCTCGCTACGGCCTCAACGACGTGCTGTTCATCTCCGGTCGTGGGAAGTCGGAGATCGAGGACCACTTCGACACCAACGCCGACCTCGAGCGCAAGCTCGAAGGCAAGGACGAGCTGCTCGCGAGGGTCCGCGCGACCAACGACATCGCGACGATCCACTCGGTCCGCCAGGGTGAGCCGCTCGGGCTCGGCCATGCGGTGCTCTGCGCCGCCGAGCACGTGGGCAACGAGCCGTTCGCCGTCATGCTCGGCGACGACATCATCGACGAGCGCGACGACCTGCTCGGCCGGATGATCGAGGTCCAGGCCAACCGCGGCGGCTGCGTGCTCGCGCTGGTCGAGGTGCCGCACGAGTCGATTGGGATGTACGGCTGCGCGGCGGTCGAGGCGACCGACGAGGCCGACGTGGTGCGGGTGACCGGGCTGGTCGAGAAGCCGCCGCCGGACCAGGCGCCGAGCGACCTCGCGATCGTCGGGCGGTACGTGCTCAGCGCCGAGATCTTCGACGTGCTGCGTACGACGAAGCCGGGTCGCGGCGGAGAGATCCAGGTCACCGACGCGATCGCGGAGATGATCGACCGGTCTGCGGACGAGGGCGGCCCGGTGCATGGCATCGTCTTCCGCGGTCGGCGGTACGACACCGGCGACAAGGCCGACTACCTCAAGGCCGTGGTGCGGTTGGCCTGCGACCGCTCCGACTTCGGCGTGGAGTTCCGCGCGTGGCTGACGGAGTTCGTTGCCAACGGGAACGCCGACGGTGTGCCGACCGACCCGATCGAGCCGTGAGCCGGTAGTGGCGCAGGCTCTCAAGCCGGTCGACGCCCACCTGCAGGAGATCCTCGCCGCGGTGCCTCCGCTGGGCAGCCTCGTCCTCAACCTGTCCGACGCGCACGGCTGCGTCCTCGCCGAAGACGTCTTCACGACCTTCCCGCTGCCGCCGTACGACACTGCGGCCACCGACGGCTACGCGGTGCGAAGCGACGACGTACGGCTCGCCACCCCGTCCACGCCGACGGTCCTGCCGGTCGTCGGTGACGTGATTGCCGGCAGCGGCACGCCGTACACGGTGCAGCCCGGGCTGACCGTGCGGATCATGGAGGGCGCGCCGATGCCGCCGGGAGCCGACGCGGTGGTGCCCTACGCCGCGACCGACGGCGGCGTGGCCAACGTCGCGATCCGGCAGGCCAGTGCCCCGGGCCGGTTCGTCAGCGTCGCAGGCGGCGAGGCGCCGTCCGGGACCCGCCTGATGGCGGCCGGCACGAATCTCGGTGCCGCCCAGATCGGGCTGCTCGCCGCGGTCGGGCGCGACCGGGTCGCCGTCATGCCACGCCCGCGGGTCGTCGTGATGTCCTGCGGCCAGGATCTGGTCGAGCCGGGGCAGCCGCTGGCGCGGGGCCAGCGGCCGGACGCCAACAGCGCCCTGTTGAGTTCGGCGGTTGCGGAGGCGGGCGCCATCGCGTTCCGGGTCGGCATCGTCCCCGACCATCCCGGTGTTCTCGCCGACACCCTCGAGGACCAGCTGATCCGGGCCGACCTGGTGATCGCGGCCGGCGGCTCGGGCGGCGGGTCCGGCGTACTCCGTGAGGTGGTCTCCCGACTCGGCCAGGTCGGCTTCGACCACGTCGCGATGCAGCCCGGGTACGCGCAGGGCTTCGGACTGATCGGGCCTGACCACACGCCGTTCTTCGCACTGCCCGCCGACCCGGTCGCGGCGTACCTGTCCTTCGAGGTGTTCGTCCGTCCGGCGCTGCGTCGGATGATCGGTGCCGAGCCGATCACGCGTCCGCTGGTGCGCGCGAGGCTGCACGAGCAGGTCAGGTCGGCGCCCGGCGTACGCAGCCATCTCGCGGCGTGGCTTGCGGTGGAGGACGGCGCCTACACGGTGCGCGCGATGAGCGGCGCGAGTTCCCGCCAGCTCGCCGGCCTGGCCTCTGCCAATGCGCTGATCGTCGTACCGGAGGACGTCACTGTCCTCGAAGCCGGGGCGCCGGCGACGGTGATGATGCTCGAGCGTCGCCAGCCGTGACGGTGGTGCCCGGCTGGCCGGCGGTGCTGCGCGACGGAGCGGTCACGCTGCGCCCGCTGCGGGTGCGCGACGCGGCGGCATGGGTCGACTCGCGCAAGCGCAACGTCGAGTGGCTGCGGCCGTGGGAGGCGACACCCCCGGGCGGGTCCGGCATCTTCGCGTCGTCGCGCGCGGTCTTCGTCTCGATGGCGCGCCGCCTGCGCGCGGAGGCGCGGGCGGGCCGCGGCCTGCCCTTCGCGGTGGAGGTCGACGGCGCGTTTGCCGGCCAGCTCAACGTCTCGGGGATCGTGCGCGGCTCGCTGGAGTCGGCCAGCATCGGCTACTGGGTGGACCAGCGGGTGGCCGGGCGCGGGGTGATGCCGACCTGCGTCGCGCTCGCCACCGACCACTGCTTCACCGCTGTCGGGCTGCACCGGATCGAGATCAACATCCGCCCGGAGAACGCGCCGAGCCGGCGGGTCGTCGAGAAGCTGGGTTTTCGGCTCGAGGGGACCCGGGAACGGTTCCTGCACATCTCCGGCGACTGGCGTGACCACCTCGCGTACGCCCTCGTCCGCGAAGACGTGCCGGGAGGCCTCCTCGCCCGCTGGAACCGGGTCCGCGATCAGGTCGGCGACACACCGGCGTAGGTCCGTGCCCAACGTCCCATCCCTCGTTAGCGTCCTATCCACGATGGACGTCACCTGTCGTTGGCCCCAATGTCATGGGCCCGTCGTGCGCGGTGATCTGACATGAGCCCAGTAATCATCCTTGGCCTGATCCTGATGTGGGCCGTGGTCCTCGTCCCCATGTGGCTGCGCCGCCACGACGAGGTCGAGGAGTCCCGCTCGGTCGACAAGTTCTCGACCGCGATGAGCACGCTGTCCGGACACGACGCCCGGCCCACGCCGCGCAATGTGAAGACGTCGTCGTACGGCGCAGGCCCGGCGCGCCAGCGCGAGGCGTACGCCGCGAGGCGCCAGGCCCCGGCGGACGTCCTGGTGCACGTCTCCGGCGCCTCCGCGCCCGAGGCGATCGCGGCTCGCCGCAAGCGGACCATGGCGAGGCGCCGGCGGAACCTTCTCGTCGGCCTCGCCGTCACGGTGCTGGTGACCTTCGTGGCCGCCCTCGCTGTTGGCGGGGTCGTGCTGTGGGCAGTGCAGGTCGTCCTGGACCTCGCGGCGCTCAGCTACTGCATGCACTTGCGTCGCCTGGCGTTGCGGGCCGCGGCCTCGCGTCGGCGAGCGCTCGCCCGGCGCCGCGACACGCGCGAGCTCGCGGAGCTCGAGCGCGAGACGAGCTGGGACCGGCCGGAGCCGGGGTGGGAAGAGGGCATCACCGTCCACGGCGGGCCGGTTCCGTCGTCGGTGCGTACGGTCGCCATGCCGCGCAGCTCGAGCGCTGCCGCGGTTGCCGACGAGGTGTTCGACCAGACCGAGCCCTGGGACGAGGCGGAGTCGATGTTCGCCACCGCGGTTGCTGAGCCGCTTGGACGGGCCGCGGCCCGCGACAGCGTCTTCGACCAGGAGCTGTTCGAGGCAGAACCGGAGCCGGAGCCGGAGCCCGCGGCGGAGGTCGCCGCCGCTGCGAAGCCCGCCAGTCGGCCGCGGGTCGAGCTCGAGACCGAAGAGGAGGCCGCGCTGGCGCGCGAGTACAGCAGCGAGCGGGCTGCCCGCGCTGCGGCTCACGCCGCGGCTGAGGTGCTCGCGGTCGGCGGCAAGCCGTGGGAGCCAGTCCCGGTGCCCAAGCCGACCTACGCCACCAAGCCCGCTGCGCCGTCGCGTCCGATCTACGAGTCGCCCCGCGACCGGCTGCTGCCGCCGCTCGAGCCGGCGAGCGAGCTGCAGTCAGACGACGACCTCGAGGCGATCCTGGACCGCCGGTGGGCGGTCAACGACTGACCCCTCGCAGGCCCGATCGCCGCCTGACTGTCATAGAGCACAGCCAGTCGGCGATGACGGCGGCTAGACTCGTCGCCGCTCAAGGGGCTGTAGCGCAGTTGGTAGCGCACCTCGTTCGCAACGAGGGGGTCAGGGGTTCGAATCCCCTCAGCTCCACCAAAGTGCTCGGAGTCAAACCCTGACCCAGCGCAGCGTGGCCCTGGCACTTTCTGCGCTTCCGGTCGTATGCCACCGGTACCTGCCTTTCGAGCTGATCGATGAGGGTGAACGCCGCGACGGAGCCTGCGTATCCGTCGGCAGACACCCGCATGGATACCGTCGACTCGTCGAGTGGCGGTTTCGGGGCACGTTCCCCCGTTGGCTCAAGGTGCCTGGCGTCTATCAGTCCATACAGATCTTGGTCGAGGGCCAGTACGCCTACCTCTAGCACCTGAATCGTCCTCATCCGCGTCGGTCACCTCGCCAACAACACCGCGGTACTCCTCGTCAGGACAGCTATCGAGAACACGCACGATGTCTCGAATGCGAAACGGCCCGGGTAGCGCAAAGTCGGCGATTGACGCGTCCGAGCCGATCGCAATAAGTGAGTCCTCGAAATAGAGGCCCGCCACATCCTCACGATGCTCCTCATCGAGCGAGGCGAGACCGTACTTGTAAGTGCCGTCCTCGTAGCGTCGTATCTCGACGACGACTCCCTGCAACCGCCGCGGGCCGACTATTCGAACGTTCTGCAGGACATGAAACGACGGGCCCATGGAAGACACCTCCCAAGTCTGTAGCTGTTGACGAGGAGGACGTGCCCGCGCTGCGTCAGAAGGCAAGTATGTCCACCATGACAGACAGGCCTATTCCGAGGGCCGCCCCGACCCCAACATCCATCTGGCCTATCAGAGTGTCCTGACGCGCGGCTTTGGCCGTGCCAGGATCGCCAGCCTGAACTGCCGGTGCCGACAGCCGGTAGGGGCGCCGGGATATGGGTTGGGGGAGGTCCGCATGCGCGTCGTTATCTCAGTCTTGTTTGCAGCGTGACGCCGGGGGCGGTGGTGATCTCCCATCATCCGACCGGGATGACCGCGACGCGGCGCCGGGTTGTGTCCGACCGCGAGCATCAGGTCAGACTTGGCGCTGGTGGCGACTGGGCTTTCAAAGGAACCGGGGTCGCCTCGTGAGGCCGCGCCGACGTCGCGCTTCGCGTGCCACGTTGGATCGTGAGCTCATCCAGACGAGGTTTGCCCGGCGCTGTGGGCTGACGGCTGCCGCAGTCACGCTTCTCATCGGGGCGGCGCCGATCAGCGATGCGCAGTACCCAGTAGGCGTCCGCATTGTCATCGCAGCCACGGTCGTTCCTGTTGCGGTGATCTTCGCTGCGGGCGCGCGGTCCGGCGTCTTCGTCTCGGACGCCGGGATGAAAGTGCGAAACTACTTCGATGTGAGGACCTTCAGGTGGTCTGAAGTGGAAAGCATCACCCTATCTCGTGGACGGGCGGGCACCTTGCTCCTCGCCTCGGGCGAGAAGATCCGTCTCGAAGGTCTCGCGACCGCCTCATTCGCGGGCGCCAAGCGCATGGCGCAGGACAACGAGCTCATCGCTGCGCTCAACGAACTGATCAGCTCGCGTCGGATGGAGGCGGTGTGAACGCCACTCGCAGCTCACCTTCGCAGGGTGCGGCTCGGTCCGGGCGACGTGCTGATCACTAACCGCGCGCAGACCTATGGCGTGTTTTCCGCTACTGGCCTGCTCGCCGCGGCGTTCGCGCTGGGCGCCGCCGTTCGCGGGGCTCATTCCGATCCGACGTACGGCGACCAAGTCGGGGATGGACTTGTGGCTGTCGCGTTTGCCGCCGCAGCGCTCCGTTCCCTCCGACTTGGCGTCGAGGTCGGCCCGAGGACGGTCACCATTCGAAATATCGGATCGACGAAGGTCTTCAGTTGGGAGAGCGTCCGCGATCTGACCATCGTGGACAGCGGCAACGTCACCGGCCGCGCGACGTGCGTGGCGCTCATCTTGAACTCGGGAGAGGTGGTGCGGGCGATGCCTACAGGGTCGTACAGACCATCGAAGGTCCGCGCCATGCTCGAGCAGATCCAGGAAGCTCGGCCGGCACCAAGCCCGGCCTGAGCGCCGCGAGGCGTGGTTCATGCCGGTCGCGACCGGTGCCGAGCCTGGCTCTGTCTGCGCACGCCTGCCAGAGCCCCGCGCTGACCTCCGCCGCCGCGGTCGGGTTCGGTGCTCCTGCACGTGCTCGAGGATCTGCTGAACGCAACGCTGCGTTACCTTCGGATCAATCTTCTTCGGCACGACACCATCCTCCTGGACTCACAAGGAGGCGGCATCAAACCTGGGGCGCTTCACGGGGCAGTCCCTCCCGACCCCGACCCTCCTTAGTAGGGTGGCCACTCAAACCCTGTGTGGAAGGCTCGCGCAGTCGTGCTCAATTGCGGCCGTCGTCGCTGCAAGAAACTCCTTGGCGTGCGCCCGCTTCTGTTCTACGTAGGTAGCGATGTCGGCGCTCACATTTGTAGCGGCGCGACCCGCGCCTCGGATGCTGCGAGATGTGCTGACTGCTGCGGCCAAATCCGCAGCAGAATGGCTATCAACAAAACGAGCGAAGTCATCGCAGGCGATATCGGCGGGCGTTTGGCCCCGGGCCGAGCTCGTAGCCATCGGTCGCAACTGGCTTGACGTAGAGGGTGTACCACTCCCGCAGGCGCTGATCAGCACCACGAACAGACAGAGCGCGGCCAAGGCCGCACCACGGCTCGGAAGATCGTGAGAGACTGACGGTCTCATCGCGTGATCTGAACAGCCACGAAGGCGATGCCGCCAAGGATCGAGATTAGCGCGACCCATGCGATGGCTTTACCGCGGTTTCCTCTACCGTCGAGATTCTCCGCTGCCCGGAGCAGCCCGCGTGCTGGCAACGGGTCGCCGGGAACCCATTGGTCTTTCCAGACCTTCATGATGTCCTCCAATCTGAATCTGGCCTTAGGGTCAGGTTCTGAGCTACCCCGCATCGAGTAGGTTGTCGCCGCGCTCCTGGGAAGCGCGCCGCTGGAAGCGGTGACTGCCAAGGCCTCGTCACGTTCGGTGCCGGCATTGCCCTGCGTCGCCTCCTTACTGTCAAGTATTCGGTGTCCTGAGGTGTGTGCCATGGCTAGGCATCTCCGTCGTAGTCCGGGTGCCATGCCATAGGCCCTTCTTCCCAGGGCAGCGTGGCGTCGCCGAACCAGACGCACGAGAGATTGAAGCAGTCGTAGTAGATCTTGTGGAACCTGTGAACGGGGTCGTAGCCGACTCCCCACTCGCTCGGTTTTCCGTCTCGACAGCCGCAATAGATGTCTTCACGCGAATAGGAGTTCTGGACGGTGGTCCAGGTCTCGACGTCACCGTGGTCGACAACGTGGAATGGCTTCCACCCACCGAAGTACCAAGCGTAATTCGCGGGATTGATCTTTGCCGTGCCCTCGAGGATGGCGCTGTTCTCGTGAGGCTTGCAGGCGATGACGCCGTTGAAGCTCACCCAAAGGGGCGTAGGCGCACTGACGGATGCCTGACTTGGACTTGTTCCGGAGATGTCAAAGACATTCACCGGATCTTGGTCGCAGTAGTCGTAGGAATTTGCGCTGGCTCCACGGATAGGGTCGGTAGTGAGGAACCTGCCAGTAGTCGGGGAGTAGGCCCGGGCTCCCATCACGACAAGGCCGCCCAAAGTATTACTCGACCGCTCCTTACCCCCAAGCCACGCATAGGTCGTGGACGAGGTGGCGTTCGCCGCACGTGGCGCGCCAAACTCCGTGTCCTCGCTGTAGTTGCTGTAGCCGGTGTCGGCACTCGAGTCCGGAGCGGTCGCAACGACGTCGCCGTGGAGGTTGACAAGTTGGAGCGTTGCGTTGGCGGTGCCTGTTGAGGTCTCGATCTCGCTCAGGTTGCCTGCCAAATCAGGAATGAACCGACTCCATCCGCCGCCGCTACTAGACGTCCATGCCGGTGAGTCGCTGCTGTCGCTGTAGACGTCGGTGACCGTGGCGGAAGTGCCACTATTGGTCTCACTGAGAACGCGTCCGCCCGGGTCGAGCGTGAAGGTGTCGGTGACCCCGTCCTGACTCTCCGTGTGGACGGTGTCGTCAGCGAAATACGTCAGGGTCAAGTTCGTTGGGCTCGGGTTGGTGTCGTAAGTGTCGACGGCCGGGATCGTCGTGGTCCGGCCCATGTTGTCGTACGTGTAGCCGGCGTTGGTGATCCGATCTGCTTGGTCGTGAGTAGACGTCTCGTTCGCGGTCGGTGTGGTTGTCGTTGAGCACTGGTTTGTGTTTGTGGCGGGGTACACCGTGTACCCGATCCGATTGGAGTCGGCGTCGTATGAGTAGGTGCGGGTCACGCACGTGCCGTCGCCGTTGTCGGCTACCTGGCTGATGCGGCCGTCCTGGTCGTATTGAATCTGTTGGGATGACTCTGGACTCGATTGATCAACAACCTGACCGAATTCGTTGTAGGCATCGGCGAAGGTTGCCCATGTCGAGCTACCCATCGCGTAGGTCAAGTTCGTCGGTTCGTCGGTGTTGTTATAGCCGGTAGTGGCTACGAGGCCGTTCGGATAGGTCTCGTTCGTAAGGTTCCCGTCGGCGTCGTACGAGCCGGAGAACGTGTCGCCGCTCGCGACTCCTGTCGACTCTGATGTAACCAGTCCGCGATGTTCTGCACGCCCGAGGCTGTCGGTGCCGTTGTAGGTGAACGTGGTCGTGCCCTTGCCGTCGTTGATCGAAGAGACGTTGCCGTCGATGTTGTACGTCGTCGTGGTGGTGTTCGTCCCGGTGCCTGTCGGTGCCGTGTAGCTGGTCGCCTCGCCAAGCGAGTTATACCCCGTACTGATCGTGCCCGCCGAGGTCGACATCGTCGTGGCAAGCCCGGTTCCGGGGTCATAAGACGTCGTAGTCGTCGGAACATTCGTCGCGTCACTGGATGAGTCGGTGATTCCTGTGGTCAGGGTTCGTCCCGCCGCGTCGTATGTGAAGGTTGTGGTCCTGGTTGCCATCGCGCCGCCCGTACCCGATGTAGCAGTTACGACGAGTGGTTCGTCATAGATGTTGTACGTCGTCGTTGTTGTGGGGACAGGGGGTCCGCTTGTCGGTTGGACGGCCGGTCCGGTCTCGCACAGTAAGCCGGCCCACTCGGGGCGATTTGCGCAAGCTGGATACTGCGCGTTCGCGCCGGCTGTGTAGTACCCGGTGTCGGTCGTGTATGCGTCGACGCCTGCGCTCGTCGCCTTCGGCATGATCGACTCGATGACGTTGCCATCCGCGTCGTATTCGGTCTCGGTAGTGATGTTGTTGCCCGAACCGGGCATCACGGTCGTAGTAGACGTCGGCTCACTAAGCGTCCAGCCGCTGGTCGGCCCCGAGTCGCCGGAGCCGTCCACCGGGTTGTAGCCAGCGATGGTGCTCCTGGTATCGGGGGCGTAGTCGGCCATCACCGAGGAGCCGGACTGTGCGAATGACGGAGACTCACTCGTCTCAGTGACGAGGTCATAGCCACCGCCCGGAGCTCCCTGGTTATACACGTAGTGAATGTGGTCTCTTGCATCCACGACGGCTCCCGCCAACGCACCGTTGTCGAGGACTGTCGGCCGGGTTGGCCCGTACGTGTCGCTTAGGTCGTATCCGTCCGACGCGTATTGGCTTGTACTGGCGAGAGCGTCTGCTCGTTCTGCCGAGTTCGGCATGGCCGCGACCAGGGGATCCGTCTGGGCGGTCGGGCTAAGTGCCTGATCGCGGTTGTCGGCGCTCAGTTGCCAGATGACGCCGCCGTTGCCGTTGTATTGAGTCGCGCTCACCTGCCATGCGTCGGCGCCAAACGCGGCCGCGTCGACGCTATAGCCGTTGACATCGAGATAGCTGATTGAACCGTACGGATAGTCAGTCGCGGAAGGCGCGTAGTCGCCGTTGCTACCTGTCGCTGGCACGTGGTCGGGTGGGAAAACCTCGGTAGCCGTAAACGGCAGGTCGGTGGTCTGGCCCCACGAATCTGTCGCGCTCGCCGACATGTCAATCGGCGCGCCACTACCGGTAATCGGCACGGTGTAGGCGATCGCTTGGGTGGCTGTGCCATTAACTGGATCAACCCGCTGGATACTCGCTACCCGACCCTCGCTGTCGTAGTTGATCGTGTCTCCGGTGAGACCGGGCGGGGTGACGGTAGCAAGTCGATCGCCGGCTCCATAGCTGTAGGTCGTTTCAAGAACCGGGCTGATTCGCGGATCCCACTCGCCGCGAAGCATTCCGTTGCTGTCGTATGAGTAGTCAGCCACCGCGACCGTAGTCATGGTCGATGACGACGGGTCGTAGGCGGTCAACTGCACCGTCTTCAACCGACCCACACCGTTCGCTGAGTCGTAATAGTCGCCCCATTGCGACGGACTGGTACCGCTGGCCGTGGTGGAGGTGGCATACGCCAGCGTCAGGGTGCGGCAGCCGCGGGTAGTGAGTGGACTGGTGCAGGTCACGCCCGCCGCGGTAGGAGCGACGACCTGAACGACTTGACCTGCTCCGTTGTATGTGTAGCTAGTCGTGCTGTTGGACCCTGCTACCACCACCGACGCAAGTTCCCAGGGCGAGCCGACAGCGCTACGCGTCCAACTCGTAACGCTCCCGTCCGACTCGGTGATGTTGGCAGCGTCAATCGAGGGCTGCGTAAGGATAGATCCGTCGTCAGCTGAGCTCTCGCCGGTAAAGACGTACGGGTAGCCCGTGCTCGGGGTGATGTAGTCGAACACGGTGCCGTCGGGACCTGTCAACGTCGCGTACCCGAGATCGTGAGCCATGAATAGGGAATCAGTCGCGTAGCCGTCTGTCGGCGAAGGTAGATCGGCGCTCCATGCGGGCCCAAAGATTCCGTCGGCTCCCGTGTCGCTGGTCGACGGCGCCAAGGTGGTGAGGTCTCGTCCGAGGGAAAGTCCACCACCGACGCTGCTGACGTTGACGTCGGTCGCCGGTACGTCGAGATCCCCCGTGAGGAGTGACAAGGAACCGGGGCCGACATTGGTAGTCGCTTGGCTGTCGCCAAACGCAGTCTGCGCCAGGCTGAGATTGGTACTTCCCGAACACCCGTCCTGCGTGCCACTGTGGTTGAAGCATGCTTCTAGTTGAAGAGGTCCGTCGGAGCCGCCTGCGTTGGCAATGGTTTGGGCTACATCCCAGTCAAGCGGGGTGGAGGTCCCACCGCTTATAGCCTGCGGCCAGGTGGGGTTGGTGCTGGTGCCAGGGATCGTCACGTCGCTGGTAGGAACGGTGATCCAGGTGCCAGTAGTGCCTTGGCGGTAGCTGAACGTGACGCCGGTCTCGGCGGGCGCAGCGGTCGTGGTGAGCACGACGGCCTGCTGGGTGGTCTGGCCGTTGCTTGGCGAACTCAAACCGCCGACGCCGATCCCGAAACTGTACTGGGTGATCGTGGCGGATCGGCTGTAGGCGATGTTGTAGGCCTGCACATACAGCGTGTGCATTCCGTTGCTGAGCGTGTTGCCGCCGGAGGGCATCGTGATGGTGGCGGACCCGGAACTCTGAGTGACCGGCGTTTCGGGGTCGGGGTTGTCAAAGGAGTAATAGAAGCCGGACAGATCCACCGCTGAGTCCGACGCGGTGCAGGTCGCACCAGCGGGGCTTGCGTTGGTCCACGAGCCGAACGGGAACGCGGTGCAGCTGACAGTGGGTGTCGGGGGGATGTTGCTATCGACGGCGAGGTACTGCATGGTCGACCAGGTGGGGGCGAAGTCGTAGCCGCCGAGGCTGTTCTGGACGTAGCCGATGGCTTCCCACTCGTAGTGGTAACCGTTGACGAGCTGTCCGGATGGCACATTGATCGATGCAGAGGCGCCTTGCGGGGTGAGTGGTGAGTAGCCAGTCCAGACGCTGCCGGTGCCTTCGCTCGGGTAGCTCGGGTCGTGAAGGACCTGGAACTCAACATAGTTGCTGCTGCCGTCGGGGTCCGTGGAGAGTGCCTGCAGCGTGGGAGTCAGAGACGTCGTGTACGTCTTGCCGGTGGACCCGATCGAGCTCGGCTCGGCCGAAAGGTGGGTAGCGACCTGCGGGTAGTCGTCATAGGTCACTGACAGGGTCGGCTCATAGGCGGAGTTGTTGCAGGTGGTGCCGGCGGTGACGACCTCTGAGCAGAAGATCTTGCCTGCGGCGGTGTTCGTCTCACTGGTTGCCCACAGCTGGATGCCCTTGGCGGCGATCGTGCCGTTGCTCCAGGCGTTGAGGATGTTGGTGACCGGGATCGACTCCGACCCATACGGCTGCGCCGGGCTACAACTCGGGCCGGCCGTGTTGGAAGACACCGCGTCGCTGTAGCTGGTGTTCTTGCCCGGAGCGTTGGACCACACGGTGCTGGAGTTCGCGACCGCCGAGGAGGCGTAGGCGGTCATCGACTGCGCCGAGCAGGACGCGGCGTAGATCTGGTAGAGGCTCAGGTTGGCGTTGGTGACGTGGGAGGCCATGATCGGGTTCGCGTTGAAGTTCACGAACGACCGGTACGCGACCGAGCCGCTGGTGTTCGGGCCGACGATCAGCTCGTAGTTCCCCGCCTGCGGGCTGGTGTTGTTGGTGTACCAGAACGTGCTTCCGGTGCGGGCGAGGGATCCGATGCTCGGGTCGATCGTCACCGGGTACTGCGTCGAGGGACTGTCCAGGAAGCTCATCGACGGGGACAGCACCAGTTCGGGTGCGCCGCTCGCGGAGGTGGAGAGCTTGGTCGGCACCGCCGTCTCCTGGTCCGGAAACGGCGTCGTGCCGGCGCTGGCGTCCCACATCGCGAACTGATGCGCACTGGCGACCGTGTCACCGGCAGCGTCCTGCAAGCTCACCGTGCCGTTAGCGGCCTGGGTCGCGGTCAGCTTCGCCAGGCTCAACGGCAACGTCACCGTGAAGCTCGACGACGTCGGCGGCGCGGTCAGCACCACGTCCGCGGTGAAGCCCTCCGACGTCGCGGCGACGACGAGCTTCTCGGTGCTCGAGATCGCATAGCTCGCGGTACCACCCGACACCGTCGGGGCAGGCAGCTTCGAGGTCCAGCCCACGCCAACCGAGCGGCCAGATGCCTCCGGCAGCGTCGCCGCGGTCGTCGAGCCGCCGTTGTCGAGGGTGAACGGCGCCGCCGCGGTAGTCGGCGAGTAGGAGCCGTTCGCGTTCTGGGTGAGCGTCAGGTTCAGCGGGGCGAAACCGCCACCAGGCTGCGCCACCCGCACCGGGCCCTGGCTCGTCTCCGTCGTGAACGTGCCGTCCGGGTTCGCGTAGGTCGTCGATGAGTCGGTCTCGTCATCGGTGATCGCCACCCGATGACCCTCGAGGCGAGCGGACAGCGCGGCCGAGACCGCGTCGGGACGCGACGACACGTCCGTCGCCGAAGACGCAGCGCTCGCAGGCTGCGCAGGCAGCGCGACCAGCCCGTAGGTGAGTAGCGACACCGACAACGCGACCGCGGACGCGCGGAAGGCGCGCAAGACAGGACGAGCCGAGCGAGCCATGGAAAATCCTCCAGCAGAACGACGCGAAAGCGACGCTCAGCCGGAGCCCGTCACCGTGTAGGTGCCGTCGCTACCGAACTCGGAACCCGTCGAGCAGGACGCCCGAAAGTCCCAATACGGAATGTCGCGGACACATCGTGCGTCGGCCAGCGAGATCGATCCATAGCGATCTCGGGTAGTTCGTCCCTAGTCATTCCGGCCAAGAGCCGCGTGAGCGATTGGCCGCTCTGCGGTCGCTGCGGCGCTGAAGTGGTTGTGCCAGGCGGCGCGTGAGCCGGAGTCGCCGATCCGGTACACCTCGACGATCGACCCCGCCGCAATCACCACACACGCCACGAGGACGACGGCATCGAGCGGAGCGAGGGCTCGCCAGCCGGACCGGGCGGCGTCAGCGGGCGCATCGGCCCCCATGTTCTGCGTGCGCCCGCGCCGCCACCAGACCACCAGCGCAAGCAGCAGGACCGCAGCGGAGAACGGCCAGAGCTGCCCTGCGATCTGAGTGTGCTTGCGGACCAGCGCGGTGTTGGCCACGTGGCTCTGCAGCCAGCCACCCGCGTTCATCGCCGCGAGCACGGACAGGAACGCCACCGCCGCAAGCAGCGGAAGCCAGATGCCCAGACGCCGAGCAGCGCTGTCGCGAACTGCGGCGACGATCAGGACTATGCCGGACAGCGGTACGAACACCACGACGAGGTGGACGAGCAGCACGTGAGCGGGCAGCCCGTTGATCGTGCTGAGGCCGAGCGCAGTCCCCGAGCTCACCGGGCTGTTGTGGCCGGTCAACGAACCTCCAAAGAAAGGTGACCGTCGCAGTCTTCGAAAGACCGACCCTACGGGTGAGGATCTTGCGCTGGGTCGTCCGTCGGTCGCACGCAGGTTGTCGTGATTACGACTTCCGATGTACGTCGTCGCGCGCGGGTCGGCCAGGTTCGACCAGGCGCTGCTCGTAGGCCAGCACCACGAGCTGCACCCGGTCCCGAAGGTTCAGCTTCGCCAGGATCCGCGTCACATGTGTCTTCACGGTCGCCTGCGAAAGGCCGAGCTCTCGAGCGATCTCCGCGTTGGACAGCCCGCGGGACAGCGCCAGCACCACCTCGACCTCGCGGTCCGTCAGCGCGGCGACGATCGGGTGGACCTCGCGATCCGGGGCGGTCGAAGGGTCGGGCAGCCGGGCGGCGTAGCGGTCGAGAAGCTCCCGGGTGATCCGCGGCGACACCACCGCGTCACCGTTTGCGACGGCGCGGATCGCCGCGACAAGCTCACCGGGCGGCACGTCTTTGAGCAGGAACCCGCTGGCGCCGGCGCGCAGCCCGGCGAACGCGTACTCGTCGAGGTCGAACGTCGTGAGGATCAGCACCTTCGACGGCGAGCCTGACGCCACGATCTGGCGGGTCGCCTCGATGCCGTCGAGGCCTGGCATCCGGACATCCATCAGTACGACGTCCGGGCGGTGCCGGCCGACCTCTCGCACCGCCGCCGACCCATCCGCGGCCTCGCCCACCACCTTGATGTCGTCCGTGGCGTGAAGGACCATCCGGAACCCGGTACGCAGCAACGGCTGGTCGTCGACCAGGAGCACGGAGATGCTCACCGCCTGGACCCCGACCGATCGAGGTCACTGCGTTGCAGCGGCAAGACCGCGGTGACCTGCCATCCGCTCTGCCCGAGCGGGCCCGCGGACAGCGACCCGCCGAACAGCGCCGCTCGTTCCGCCATGCCGGTGATCCCGTGACCCGTGGTCGCACTCGTCTGCGGTGCCCGGCCGTCATCAGTGATCTCGATGCAGAGCTCAGCCTCGGACCAGCGCACGGTCAACGAGACAGCGGTCGGGTCCACGGCGTGCTTCAGCGTGTTGGTCAACCCCTCCTGCACGATCCGGTACGCCGTGGCCTCCGCCGTCGCGGGAAGCGGTCTTGGCTTGCCGAGGGTGTGGAGCTCGACCGGCAGTCCCGCCGCCCGGACCTGATCGACGAGGTCGGGGAGCAGGTCCAGGCTCGGTTGCGGCGCCCGCCCAACTGCGCCGGCGCCGTCACGCAAGACACCGAGGAGACGGCGCATCTCGCCGAGCGCCTCCCGGCCGGTCTCGGAGACCTTCCGCATCGCCTCGGTCGACTCCGGCGACCCGTCGCGGTTGCTCAACCCTGCGCCGTCCGCGAGCGCGACCATCACCGAGAGGCTGTGGGCGACGATGTCGTGCATCTCGCGGGCGATCCGCGTGCGTTCGGCGGTCGCCGCGAGCTGGGCCTGCTGGTCGCGTTCGAGCTCGAGTTGGCGGGTGCGGTCCATCAACGACGCCAGGTAGGCGCGGTGGGTGCTCAACGCGATGCCGCCGAATAAGGCCGCACAGACCATGCCGGTCAGGAACGCCAGCGACCCGAGCAGGCCGTCCCTCGCGGGTGCGAAGCGCACCGAGGCGAGCACGACCCCGATCTCGAGTACGCCGGCCGCCCCCAGCGCCCGCAGCTGCGACTCGCGCGCGGCAACCGTGTACAGGGCGACCAGCAGGCCCGCGTCGGCGGCGAGCGGGACGTGCGTCAGCCACTGGACGAACGCGATCACCGCCAGCAGCCCGAACACCACCATCGGGTTGCGCCGGCGGGCGACCAGTGGCAGCACGAGCAACTGACCCAGCAGCCACACCCACCACCGGCTCTCGCCGCCGACCAGCAGCTGGCCTGATGCCACGACGTCGACGATCAGCGCCAGGGAGATGTCGAACAGCAGCGGCCGGCGGTGTGAGAACCGGGCGAGCGCGTCCAGCGGATGCCAGAGACCGGTCTCGAGCTGGTCACTCTGCACGGCGCGGCCCGTCACGCATCTAGCGTTGCAGAGCTTGCCGGGTACGGCGGTCGAGCACAGTTCATCGGCCCGAGCCGATCACACCCGTGGCGGCTTTCTCCTCGGTCGCCCGGATGAACGCCGACGGCCCAGATACGACCTTTGGTTGACGCTTCCGGCTGCGCTTCGCCCGTACCCTTCTGGAGTCCGATGGCGCGTGCGTCAAGCCGCGCAGGCCACCCTCCCTCTCGCTATTCGAGGTCTCTCGTGCGATATCGCTTCACGCGTGCTCTTGGCCGGCTGGTCGACACCAAAGGGGTGACGCCGCTGGCCATCAAGGTGCCCGAGATCACCTTGCTGTTCTGGGCGATCAAGATCTGCAGCACGGCGATGGGCGAGGCGCTCGCGGACTTTCTCGATGGCCCGAGCAACCTGATCGCGGCGGGAGCCGGCTCGGTGCTGGCACTGGTCGCGTTCGTCGTGGCCCTGCGCTGGCAGTTCCGGACCACCCGCTACACCACCGGCGTCTACTGGTTTGCGATCGCCATGGTGGCGACGTTCGGCACGATGGCAGCCGACGCGCCGCACCAGTTCTTCGGTGCGCCGTACTGGCTGGTCACGATCTTCTACGCGATCGTGCTCGGGCTGGTGTTCTGGCGCTGGTGGGCCAACGAGCGCACGCTGTCGATCCACAGCATCGACACGCGACGCCGCGAGCACTTCTACTGGTCGACCGTCCTCGCGACGTTCGCGCTGGGCACCGCGACTGGTGACTGGACTGCCACGAGCCTGCACCTCGGCTTCTTCAGCTCCGCCATGCTGTTCTGCGGAGCGATCACGCTGCCTGCGATCGCCTACCGCCTCGGCGCCAGCCCGATCACGACCTTCTGGTGCGCCTACGTGCTGACCCGACCGCTCGGCGCGTCGTTCGCGGACTGGTTCGACTACCCGCGCAACGCCGGCGGGCTCGGCGTCTATCGCTTCATCGTGTGGGGCAGCTTGGCGATCGTCATGACGGGCCTCGTCACCGTCCTGGCGCGACGCGAGCGCGACCCGGACTCGCCCGCGGCGGTCCACCCGCACGCCGAGGCTGCTCACCAGGCCTCGCGCCTTGGCGTGCACGGCACGGACGAGCTGGCGGCCGAGCCCGGCTAGCAGACCTGTCGGGAGGCACCGGTTCTCGCCGTGATCACGTCCTGACGGCATGCTGACCCCGTGACCGCTGCTGGGTCGATCACCGGTAGCCAGCTCATCCACCTCGGCGTCGGCGTCGCCGTCCTGCTGGCGGTGACGTACGCCGTGCTGCGTACGGCGCAGGTGCCGCTGCGCTGGGCGCCGCTGCTGGCGATCCTCCGCGGCACGATCCAGCTGGCCGCGGTCGGCCTCGCGCTGCGCGGCGTGCTGTCCGCGCCGCCGACAGCTGCCGCGGTGATCGTCGTCATGCTGGCGACCGCGACCTGGACCGCGGGACACCGGCTGGCCGGCCTCCAGGGCGGACGGCGCGCCGCTGTCATCGCGTGTGTCTGCGGGTCTGTTGTCGCGCTCGGCGTCGTCTTCGCGCTCGGCGTGCTTCCCTTCAGCGCGCGCTACGTGGTCGCGCTGAGCGGCATCGTGATCGGCAACACGATGACTGCCGCCACCCTGTCGGGAAGGAACCTGCTGTCGGGGCTGATCTCGCGCCGCGACGAGGTCGAGGCGTGGCTGTCGATCGGCGCGACTGCCCGCCAGGCGATCCGCGACATCGGCCGCCGCGCTGCCGCGGAAGCCCTCGTGCCGGCCATCGACCAGACCCGTACGACCGGGGTCGTCACCCTGCCCGGCGCGTTCATCGGCGCGTTGCTCGGCGGTGCGAACCCGATCCAGGCCGCGCGGTTCCAGCTCGTCGTGCTGGCGGCAATCCTCGCGGCCCAGACGATCGTCGCCGTCCTGGTCGTCTACCTGCTCGGCGCGCCGGAGACCTTGCCGGCCGACCCCTGGCCGGCAGCAGGCATCACCTGAGCGACGGTGCTGGCGCAGCAGGTGGCGTCGCCGTCGACCATCGACAGCGAGATGTCGGTGTTGCCTTCGAGCTCGGCGTGGGAGTCGGCAAGCACGACGTAGTGCTCCCACTGCTCCCCGTCGGGGGCGGTGACCCAGAACTTGTCCTGGACCGCGTAGCAGCAGTCGACGCTTGACTCCTTGCCTGCCACGAGGCCGTGGTCGGCAAGGCGCTGCTGATGCTGCTCGACGGCGTCGGAGCTGTCCACCTCGACACCCAGGTGGTTGAGCGTGCCACCGCTGCCGGGGTTCTCCAGCAGGACGAGCTTCAACGGCGGCTCGGCGATCGCGAAGTTGGCGTAGCCCGGGCGCCGCTTGGCCGGCGTCGTACCGAAGAGCGTGCTGTAGAAGTCGATTGCCTGCTCGAGGTCGTCGACGTTGAGGGCGAGCTGGACTCGCGACATGGTGCTCCCGAAAATCGTATCGATATCTGTCGAATCAAGCTGTTGCACAACCTTGCCGGCTGTATCGACTTCTGTCAACATAGACGGATGTCGAAGTTGAAAGCCGAGCGCGGTGAGGACGTGCTGGGTTGCTGCGCGCCGATCGGCGTCGAGCCGATGAGTGCCGAGCAAGCAGACAAGATCGCCGGGCTGCTCAAGGCGCTCGCCGACCCGACCAGGTTGCGTCTGATGTCGCTGATCGCGGCTACTGACGAGGCCTGCGTCTGTGACCTGACGTCCCCGTTCGACGTGTCGCAGCCGACCATCTCCCACCACCTGAAGGTGCTGCGCGATGCCGGCCTCGTGGATTGCGAACGCCGCGGCACCTGGGTCTGGTATCGCGCCGAGCGCGGCGCCCTGGAGGCGGTCGGCAACCTCTTCACCGACCGCGTCACCGCCTGATGAACCCGTACGCGAGGCGGCTGCTGGCGGAGTTCCTCGGGACCGGCCTGCTCGTGATGGCGGTCGTCGGGTCGGGCATCGCCGCGCAGACGTTGAGCAGCGATGCCGGCCTGCAGCTGCTCGAGAACGCGTTAGCGACGGCCGCGGCGCTGGCGATCTTGATCCTGGTGTTCGGACCGCTCAGCGGAGCGCACTTCAACCCGGTTGTCTCACTCGCCGACTTCTGGCTCGCGCGCCGGAGCGGGCGTGGACTGGCCGGGCGCGAGCTTGTCGGCTACGCGGTCGCGCAGAGCGTCGGGGCAGTCGGCGGCGCGATGCTCGCAGACGGCATGTTCGCCGAGCCGATCGTCTCCTGGTCCCAGCACCACCGCAGCAGCCCGCATCTCTGGCTCGGCGAGGCCGTCGCGACAGTGGGCCTGTTGCTCGTGATCTTCGCGCTCGCCAAGTCCGACAAGACCAGCCAGACGCCGTGGGCGGTCGGGGCCTACATCGGCGGCGCGTACTTCTTCACTTCCTCGACCTCGTTCGCCAACCCGGCGGTCACCATCGGTCGCGCCTTCACCAACACCTTCGCGGGCATCGCCCCCGTCTCGGTCCCAGGTTTCGTCGCCGCTCAGCTGGTCGGCGCCGTACTCGGCCTTGGTCTGCTGGCACTGCTCTACCCGAGTGCGGAGACCGTCGCCGACGAGATCGTGGTCCCGCACGTCGATCGGAGCGTTCGTGCCTGACCGGCCGCGGGTGCTGTTCGTCTGCGTGCACAACGCCGGGCGATCCCAGATGGCCGCGGCGCTGCTGGAGCGCCACGCGGCGGGCCGGGTCGATGTCGTCAGCGCTGGGTCGGCGCCCGCCGGCGAGCTGAACCCTGCGGTCGTCGAGGTCATGAGGGAGATCGGCGTCGACCTGACCGGCGCGCGCCCCAAGTTGCTAGAGCGGGACGCGGTCGAAGCCGCCGACGTGGTGATCACGATGGGGTGCGGCGAGGCCTGCCCGATCTTTCCCGGCAAGCGCTACCTCGACTGGCAGCTGACTGACCCCGCCGGACTGGCAGTCGAGGACGTCCGGCCGATCCGCGACGAGATCGACCGGCGGGTGAAGGAGCTGGTCGCCGAGCTGGTCCCCGGCACTATGGACATGTGATCAAGATCGACTGCAGCCCACGCCGTTGTAACGCCGCGCGTACGTCTCGCGCTTCGTGGAGCGTGAAGATCGCCTCCGTCAGCCTGCTCGCGGCAGCCGCACTCTCGTTGAGCGCAAGCCCGGCTGGCGCCGCGACGCCGACCGACTGGAGCACGCCGACGGTTCTCGGCCATCTGCAGTCCAACACGATCTCCGGCGCGTCCGCGGTCGCGACGAGTCCGAGCGGCGCGTCGATCGCAGTCTGGAGCGCGCTGCAAGGCAGGAGCTACCGCTACCTCGCAGCGACCCGGGCGCCCGGCAAGGCGTGGAGCGCGCCTCACGTCCTCGCGAAGAACGTGCACAACGGCCGCTTCTTCGCCGACATCTCCAGCACCGGCCGCGCGACGGCGATCTGGACGCTCGGCATCGGTACGGGGACGGTCCACTACGCCGTGCACAGCGGCTCGAAGTGGACGGCGAACCGGGTGGTTCCGGGTTCCTCGGGATTCGATGCGACGTCGTTCGCCAGCGCTCCGAACGGCTACGGCGTGCTGGCCGGCAGCAAGTACGTCAAGGTCAACCCGGCTAGGCCGAAGCTGAGCGTCGCCTACATCCGCAAGCTCACGCCGGCGGGCAAGTGGGGGCCAGCGCGTCGGGTGTCGAGCAACGCTCTGCCGACCTACCAGGGCAAGACGCACGCGGGGACCGGCGCCGCTGATGTGAAGGCAGCGATCGACGGCAAGGGCAGCGTCATCGCCGCATGGGGGTGGACCTACTTCCAGGACCGCTCTGGCTCCGACACCCGGCTGCAGCGCACCAGCGTCGGTGCCGGCGGCAAGGTGGGCAAGGTCGTGAACCTCGTGCCGGCGCCGCAGTACCGGCTCGGGGTCGAGTCGGTCCAGATGGCACCGAGCGGTGCTGCCGCCATCATCTGGAAGGACGACGAGGGCAAGACTGCGTACGTGTTGACCAAGACCGCCACTGGGCCATGGGCGAGCACCAGCCGGGACATCTCATCGCTCGGGATCGCCGACGACGAGACCTTCCTCGTCAGCGACGCGGGCCTGGCCGAGTACTGGGTGAAGACCGCCGCCGCCTCCGACTCGACGAGCCTCAGCCTGTACACCGCGTCGTACGGCCCGACCGGCTGGACGGACCCGGCGCTCGTCGACACCGACACCGTCGCGGGCTCCGACCAGACCAGCAGCAACGGCCTGCTCGCAGCCTCAGGGGCGGCGGGGACGTTCCTGCTCTGGGGGACCCAGGACATCACCAAGTTCCTCGCCCATCAGCCGAGCGACACCGCACTGCTGACGGTCTACGCGCCCGGCGCCACGACGACCAAGCAGTTCTCGATCGGCAACACCGGTGAGGCGCTCACCGCGAGCGGGTCGCACGCCACCGCGTTGGTGGGCCGAGACGTGGCTGGGGCCGCCGGTGCCGACCTCGTCGCAGTCACGCGCTGACCGGCGTTCACCAGGAGTTCGCCGCTCGGCGGCGTGAGTCGCCCACGATGGGGAGGTGGCGCGCGAGATCACGGTCGACGGCCATCGGTACGCCGCGATCTGGCTCCGCGACAACTGTCGCTGCGCCCAGTGCCTGACGCCGAGCGGGCAGAAGCTCTTCGGCATCCTCGACCTGCCAGCTGATGTGCAGGTCAGCCGAGAGTCGGTCGACGGCGACATCCTCGACCTGACCTTCGCCCCCGACGGCCACCGCTCACGGTTCGAGCTGTCCTGGCTCGCGGCGCACTGCACCGAGGGCCGCCCGCCGTTCGACGACAGGGCGGAGGACGCGAAGACGCTCTGGGGATCGACCGCTGAGCTCGGCGTGCTGCCCGAAGTGAGTTGGGACGACTACACCGCCGCCTCGCGGGTCCGCGCGCACTGCCTCGCGTCGCTGCAATCCGTCGGCCTGTTCCTGCTTCACGGCGTACCGGTGGTCGAAGGCGCGGTGCGCACCGTCGCGGAGACGTTCGGGTTCGTCCGCACGACGAACTACGGCGAGATCTTCGACGTCAGGGTCGAGCCGGCGGCAGCCAACTTGGCGTACAGCTCGCTGCCCATCGCGCCGCACACCGACAACCCGTACCGCGACCCGGTCCCCACCGTGCAACTGCTGCACTGCCTCACCAACGACGCCGTCGGCGGCGACTCGGGCCTGCTCGACGGCTTCGCGGCAGCATCCGCGCTGCGTGAGGCCTCGCCCGCGGCCTTCGAGGTGCTGAGCTCGACGCCGGTGACCTTCCGGTACGCCGACGGCACCGCCTCGCTCAGCGCAACCCACCCGATGATCGGGGTTGACCCCCTGGGGCGGATCACGCAGATCAGGTTCAACAACCGCTCACTGTGCCCGGTCACCCTCGACCGCGCTGCGCTCGCCGAGTTCTACGCGGCGTACCGACGCTTCGCCGAGCTCCTTGCGCGGCCCGAGGCGCAGCTGGCCATCCGGCTCGCGCCCGGTGACTGCCTGGTCTTCGACAACACTCGCGTGCTGCACGCGCGCACCGGCTTCAGCGAGAGCGGGCGTCGCCACCTGCAGGGCTGCTACGCCGACCTCGACGCAGCCTTCAGCCAGCTCGCTGTGCTGCGCGCGTAGTGGCAGAGTTCACCCTGACTTCGCCTGCTGGTGGCAGGCCTTCGTCTTCTTGCGCCGAAAGATGGATGCCGTGGATCCTCTGCGCTACCCCGACTCCCACTCCGCCCGGCTGAGCCGGCGCCGCGTCCTGCAGTACGGCGCGGCCGCTGCCGCACTCGGCACGTTCGGAGCGCTCCGCCCGGTCGACCGCGCGCTCGGCGCGGTGCCGACGAAGCGGCGGATCCGCGAGGCCGGCTCGCTGCCGTTCCCGGGGCGGCCGGTGGGCAAGAAGACCTGGGAGTTCCCGTTCGACCACATCGTGCTGGTCATGCAGGAGAACCACTCGTTCGACAACTACCTCGGCATGCTGCCGGTCTGCGGCCAGCCGAAGGCCGACGGGTTCACCTTCAACAAGCGTGACGAGCCGATCAACTGGAACCCGCTCGGCAAGGAACGGATGTACGTCTACCGGCAGTCCGGCGCGATCGGCGCGAACGACACCGGCAGCCAGTCGTGGAACGACTCCCATCTCCAGATCGCGAACGGCGCGATGAACGGCTTCGCCAAGACCGGGCCGGGCTCGATGGGCTACTACACCGAGGACGAGCTGCCCTTCTACTACTCGCTGGCGAAGACGTTCGCCCTCGCGAACAGGTGGTTCTGCTCGGTGCCGGCGCAGACCTACCCGAACCGGCGGTTCCTGATGGCGGGTACGGCGACCGGCGTGATCCAAACCTCCATGGACACACTCACGACGTATCCGAAGAACGGCACGATCTGGGACCAGCTCAGCCGGCACGGGATCTCGTGGGCCAACTACTTCAGCGATGCGCCGACGACGGCGATCATCCTCGACACCGAGCTGCGGCACACCGTCAACCTGCGCCGCATCGAACAGTTCTACGTCGACGCCGCCCTTGGCAACCTGCCGGCCGTGAGCCTCGTCGACTGCAACATGGGCGCGATCCAGACTGAGGTCCCCGGCGTCGTCGAGTCGCTGCCCGCGCCGGTGCCGACCTTCACCCGCGTTCCGGACACCGCGATCGACATCACCTGCGAGTCGGAGGAGAACCCGGAGGACGTCCAGCTCGGCGAGGCGTTCGTGGCGCGGGTGGTCAACGCGGTCATGAACGGCAAGAACTGGGATCGGACGCTGTTGATCTGGTTCTACGACGAGCACGGCGGCTACTACGACCACGTCGCCCCGCCTTCCGCGATCGAGCCCGACGGGTGGAAGCCAGACCTGCAACGCGACAACCTGCCGGGCGCCTACAACCTGCTCGGCCCGCGGGTGCCAGCCGTGGTCGTGAGCCCGTACGCCCGCAAGCACGGGGTGACGAACGTGGTCCATGACCACACCTCGGTCCTCGCCACGATCGAGCGGCAGTGGAACCTGCCGGCACTCACGCGCCGTGACGCCAACGCCTCGACGCTGGCCGACTTCCTCGACACCTCGAAGCCTGCGTTCTACGACCCGCCGTCGCTTGCCAAACCCGCGAACCCGACGCCGGGCCTGCTGGCCGGCTACCAGCACGGTCGCCCCAACCCGCCCTCGCCCGCCAAGACCAGGCCGAAGGGCGGCACAGAGCCTGCCGGCAGCAAGCCGAAGAGGTAGCTCGGCGGGCGCGGCGAAACTAGCCGCATGAAGACGCGTGTGCTGCTCGCCGCGCTCGCCGCTGCCCTGTCCTTCGGCGTCGCCGGGGTGGCCGGCGCGACCGCCTCGAGCGCGGTCGCCCGGGTGGCCGCAGCCGCCCCCGCGGGTTGCCTTCCCCGGCTGCTCGTGCTGTCGGCGTTCCCGACCGAGCTCGGGCCACTGCTCGACCGCACCGATCCTGAAGGCGGTAGCGCCGTACCGGTCGGGGACCACACGTTCTATCTCGGCAGTCTCGAAGGCCATCGGGTCGCGTTGACCTTGACCGGCATCGGCCCCGTCAACGCGCGCGACACCACGCGTCTCGCGGTCGCCCACTTCCGCTGCGACGGCAGGTCGACGATCACCGGGATCGTGTTCTCGGGCGTGGCCGGCGGCGACTACATCGGGGACGTCAATGCCGCGTCGCGGTGGACGGAGGACGGCAAGCACTTCGTCCCGGTCAGCCGCGCAATGCTCCGCGTCGCACGCGACGTCGAGCGAGACCACCGCTTCCGCCTCTCTCGTGGTGCGCACCTTCCCAATGTTCCGTGCCTGCCGGTCCTGCCGGCGGATCTCGGACCGGCGATCACGCTGACGCACGCGCCGACATTCAAGGTGGGCGGGACGGGCCTGACCACCGATCCTTTCGGGGGCAAGGCGTTCCCGTGCGTGCCCGGCGTCACCGACGTCTTCAGCTGCCGGCCGTGCAACTCCGCCAGCGTCACGCCGCAAAGTGCCGGCGCCGTCCTGGACCGACTGCTCGCACTGGCGAATCCCGGCTTCATCACCGGCTACTTCGCGTCCTCTACCGTCGCGGGGCACTACGTGAGCTCCGACAACGAGACCGCTGAGGTGGCCAAGGCGGCACGGCGGGCCGGTCTGCCGTTCATCGGCTTCCGGGGCGTCTCCGACGGCGGCGGGGACCCTTTGCACCTGCCCGGCTACCCGTTCAGCTTCTTCGTATACCAGCAGATCTCGGCCGACAACGTCGGCTCGGTCGCATCCGCATTCATCCGGGCGTGGCACGACGCGAGCAGTCTCGGCGCGGACGAGCGCTGACCCGCGGATGGGAGGCTTCCGTTATGCGTCTCAAGCGGCTGCGCGAGGACTGGGAGCGTCTGGCGGAGCACGACGCCTACTGGGCGGTGCTCTCTGACCCCGCGAAGCGAGGCGGGAAGTGGGATGTCGACGCCTTCTACGCCTCCGGCCAGGCGGAGATCGACTACGTCATGTCCTATGCCGGCGCGCTGCGTCCCGACCTGGCCCGAGGAGACGCGCTCGACTTCGGCTGCGGCCCGGGCCGCCTGACCTACGCGCTGGCCGCACACTTCTCCCACGCCGTAGGCGTCGACATCTCGGCGCCGATGATCGAGCTCGCCGAGCGGCGTCGCGGAACGGTGCAGAACTGCGACTTCATCTGCAACGACCGGGATGACCTGTCGGTTCTGCTGGACGCCAGCTTCGACTTCGTGTACTCGCGGATCGTGCTGCAGCACATGCCGGCAGCCCTCGCGTTGGGGTACGTCTCCGAGTTCGTCCGCATCCTGCGTCCCGGCGGGCTCGCGCTGTTCCAGATCCCGGAGCCATTGCTCAGCCCGTTGGCCCAGGCCCGACGAGGACTCTCGCACTTGTTGCGCGGCGCCAGCGACGATGCGAAGACGATCCGGATGTTCGGGGTGCCCCGGGCCGAGGTGAGCCGCCAGGTGTCCGCGGCGGGAGGCCGGTTGCTCAACGTCGCAGCCGACGGCTCCGCGGGAGCGGGAACCGTCGGATGGCTGTACGCCGTCGTCCCTGGGAGTCAGCCCACCGGTCCGGCGCCGGGACCCATCCCGGAGTGGCAGACCCCGCCCTGAGACTCAGGCAGCCCGGTACACCACGAAGGAGGCCGCGACGTACTGGCAGACGAACGCGGCGATCGTGCAGGTGTGGAAGATCTCGTGGAAGCCGAACCAGCGCGGACTCGGATTCGGTCGTTTCATGCCGTAGATCAGGCCGCCTGCCGTGTAGAGCAGGCCGCCGACGGCGACGAGCACGAACGCCGCCACACCTGCCCCGTGCAGCAGCTGCGGGAAGACGAAGGCCATCGCCCAGCCGAGGCCGATGTAGAGCGGGACGTAGGACCACCGGGGGGCACCCACCCACAGCACCCGGAACACGACGCCGAGCACGGCGGTGCACCACACTGCCGACATGATCGCGACCCTCGCGTCGCCCTTCAGCGCGAGTACGGCGAAGGGTGTGTAAGAACCCGCGATCAGCAGGAAGATATTGGCGTGGTCTAGCCGCTTGAGCCGCCGCTCAGCCTGCGGCGACCACTGACCCCGGTGGTAGAGGGCGCTCGTCGTGAACAACACGAACGACGTAAGTGCGAAGGCCGCCGCGGCCAGTCGCGCGGAGGTTGTCGGGGCGAGGCACACCAGGACGATCCCGGCGGCGAGGGCCAGCGGCGAGGTGACGGCATGCAGCCATCCGCGCAGCTTCGGTTTGGCAAGCGCGACGGCCGCGTTCGCAAGGTCGCGGTGGGCGGTCATGCGACAAGTGTCACCTCTGGATTCACCGTTTAGCCAAGATCGACGAGAACAGTGGGAGAACTCACCCGGCGCGCTGCGTATCCCGGTTGCCGCACACCGGGTTTAGCCAGGTCCGTCTCAGCAATCATTCAGACCGCACGGGCAACGTCGCTGGTGTTCGAATCCACGGAGGAGTGCAATGAGCGACGACGACGAGCTGTTCTGGTCTCCTTTCGCGGCGCCTGAGCCGGAGCCGGCATCGACCGCCCCGACCACGCCGTACCCGACAGCTCCGTACCCCGCGGCTTCGTCGCAGACTGCACCAGTCGACCCGGTCGCACGCTCCCGCAGGTGGACGGCGGCAGTCGTGGCCGCCACCGCCTTCGTGTTCGGGGGCGGCGGCGTCGCCGTGGGCGCCGAGCTCCTCAACAACAACTCGGGCGTCAGCGTGGCTGCGTCGGGCCTCACTGTCGGTACGGCGAGCTCCGCCGCGCTGACCACGAGCCCGAAGTCCTATGCCGCGATCGCGGCCAAGGTTCTGCCTTCCGTGGTCAACATCAACGTGACGTCGCAGAGCGAGTCCGACACCGGCTCGGGGGTGGTCCTGCGGTCGGACGGCTACATCCTCACCAACAACCACGTGGTGGCGGCCGCGAGCCAAGGCGGCCAGATTTCGGTGAGCTTCAACGACGGGTCGAGCGTCTCAGCGAAGATCGTCGGCACCGATCCCCTCGACGACCTGGCCGTGATCAAGGTGTCGAAGTCTGGTCTGACCCCGGCGACGCTGGGTGACAGTTCCGCGATCCAGGTCGGCGACCCGGTGCTGGCCGTCGGCTCGCCACTGGGCCTGCAAGGCACTGTCACCGAGGGCATCGTGTCTGCGCTGAACCGTCCGGTGCAAACCGAGGACGACAGCCAGCAGCAGCAGGAGAACCCGTTCGGCTTCGGCTTCGGGCAGAGCGCTCCGCAGCCCACGGAGCCGACGGTCATCGACGCGATCCAGACCGACGCGGCCATCAACCCCGGGAACTCCGGGGGCGCCCTGGTCGACAGCGCGGGCCAGGTCATCGGCATCAACTCGGCGATCGCCTCGCTCGGCTCGACCGACCTCAGCGGCCAAAGCGGCAACATCGGCGTGGGCTTCGCGATCCCGATCAACCAGGCGAAGGTGATCGCCAGCGAGTTGATCCAGAACGGCCACGCGACGCATCCTTTGCTCGGGGTGACGTTGACCGACGCCACCTCCGCGAACGGCGCCGACCAGGCGCTGGTGCGCGCGGTGACCGCTGGTGGACCAGCCGACAAGGCAGGCATCAAGGAGGGCGACGTGATCACGGCGATCAACGGGCACCCGACCGCAGGTGCCGACGCAGTGATCGCCTACGTGCGCTCCTTCCAGCCCGGCGACCGGATCACCGTGACGTTCGTCCGCGGCGGCTCGACCAAGACGGCGACCGTGACGCTCTCCGACTCGACGACGAGCTGACCTGAGCCGACCATGTCATCCGGCCCGCAGGTGCTCGTCGTGGACGACGACCCTCAGCTGCGCGAGGCACTGACGCGGGCGCTCGAGCTCGACGACTACCGAGTGTCGACGGCGAGCAACGGGGTGAAGGCGCTCGAGGCGGTCGGCGCAAACCGGCCTGACGTGATGGTGCTCGACGTGATGATGCCCTACGTCGGCGGGCTCGACGTCTGCCGGACCTTGCGTAGCAAGAACGATCCCTTGCCGATTCTCGTCCTCACCGCGCGGGACGAGGTTGGTGACCGAGTGGCTGGCCTCGACGCGGGGGCCGACGACTACCTGACGAAGCCGTTCGCGCTCGAGGAGCTGCGGGCGCGGCTTCGCGCGCTGCTGCGGCGTACCTCGGCCGGCGAAGGCGACGAGAGCGCCGTACTCGTCTACGAGGATCTCGAGCTCGATCCGGCGGCGCACACCGTCCGCCGCGGCGGTCGCAGCATCGACCTCACACGCACCGAGTTCGCACTGCTCGAGCTGCTGCTCCGCAACGCGGGACGGCCGCTGCCCCGGGAGACGATCATGGACCGGGTGTGGGGCTGGGAGTCCGAGCCCACGAGCAACTCCCTCGAGGTATTCGTCGGCTACCTGCGCCGCAAGACCGAGGCGGCCGGGGAGCCGCGGCTGATCCACACCGTGCGCGGGGTCGGCTACGTCCTTCGTGGTGATGGGTGACCGGCCCGGTCATCGACCGGCTGCGTCGCGGCATCGGCGCCATCGAAGCGCGGTGGCAGAACGCCCCGATTCGCAGCCGGCTCACCGGCGCGGCCGCGTTCGCCGCGACGTTCGCGATCGTCGCGGTCGTGGCGGTGGCTTACGTCGCTGTGCGACACGAGCTCTACAGCAACATCGACGGCCAGCTCCGCGACCAGGCCGGGAACTCCCACTCGATCTCGGTCGACCCGCGGACCTACCAGCCCGTCGTCAACCCGGACCCGGACAAGAGCGCCGGCAACGTGCAGGTCGTCGACGTCAACGGCGACACCATCAAGGAGGCCGGCGGCCTCACGCTGCCGGTTGCGCAGCGCGACTTGACGATCGCGCGCGACGGCGGCACCTGGCTGCGCACCGAAATGGTCGACGGCGTACCAATGCGGCTTTTCACCAGGCAGCGCGCGTTCACGTCCGCGACCGGCCAGCAGGTCGATCTCGCCTTGCAGGTTGCGTTGCCGCTCACCGCCGCGAACAGCGAGCTGCACAAGTTGCGGTTCGCCTTCCTGCTCCTCGTCCTGCTCGGTCTGGGCATGGCCACCGCCGGTGCCTCTTTCGTCGTACGGCGAACGATGCGGCCCGTGGCGCGGCTCACCGCGGCAGCCGAGCAGATCGCCGAGACCCGCGACCTCACCACGCGGATCGAGGACTACGGCGCCGACGAGCTGGGGCGTCTCGCCTCGACCTTCAACGGCATGCTCGATGCGCTCGAACGTTCCCTCGACCAGCAGCGCCAGCTGATCCTCGACGCCAGCCATGAGCTGCGGACGCCGCTGGCCAGCCTGCGCACCAACGTCGAGGTGCTCCATGACGTCGAGCGACTCCCCGTCGACCAGCGGCGCTCGCTGCTCAACGGCATCGTGACGCAGCTCGATGAGCTGACCGGCCTGGTCGCCGACGTGGTCGAGCTGGCACGCGGCGAGGCGCCGGAGTCGGCGCAGGAGGAGGTGGCCTTCGACGAGCTGGTGGCCCACGCGGTCGACCGCGCCCGCCGCCACTGGCCGAACGTCGACTTCCGCGCGGACCTCCGCCCCGTGGCGGTCCGCGGCGTACCGCAGAGACTCGACCGCGCGGTCGCGAACGTCCTCGACAACGCGGGGAAGTTCAGTCTGTCCGGGGGCATCGTCGACGTCGACCTTGACTCCAACGGCGTGCTCACCGTTGCCGACCGGGGGCCGGGCATCCCGGAGGAGTCGATCCGGTTCGTCTTCGACCGCTTCTACCGAGCCGACGAGGCCCGCGCGCTGCCAGGTTCGGGGCTCGGGCTCTCGATCGTCAAGCAGGTCGTGGACGGACACGGCGGGACCGTGCAGATTCACAACCGGCCCTCAGGCGGCACGGAGGTCAGCGTGGCGCTGCCGCCGATCGTGGCGATGGAGGTCTCGCCGATCCCGCTTGCCGACGCGCGACAGGACGCCTGAACGACCCCACTGCGCGCGCGGCTTGCATAGCGTGTCGCCGTGTCGTGGTTGCGCCTGGACGTCGACAGCGCATCCGCACTTGCCGCCGCGATGCTTGTCGTCTGCGTCATCGCGCACCGCTGGACCTCCCGCCGCGCCCGGTTCATGGCGGCGGCGTCGTTCGAGATCGCGGTGGTCTGCGCGTTGTTCGCGTTGTGGCAGATCGCCAACCGGCTGACCCGTGGGCACACAACCGGGGGGCGCAGCCGCGGCCGGTGGATCTGGCATGCCGAACGAGTCATTGGCCTGCCGAGCGAGAAGTCGGTGCAGGACCTGATCATCAGCCACCCGTGGCTGGTCCGGAGCGCGAACTACTTCTACGACACCGCTCACCTGACGTTGATGGTGGTCTTCCTGGTCTGGCTGTGGCTGCGGCACCGCGACCGCTATCCGCTCGTGCGCAACACGATCGCGGCCTTCACCGCGATGTCGCTGCTGATCCAGATGGTCGCGGTCGCCCCGCCGCGCCTCATCGGCGGCACCGGGCTGATCGACACCGCGGCGGTCTACGGCCAGTCGGTCTACGCCGCGATCGGGTCCGGGATCGCCGACGAGTACGCCGCGATGCCGTCGATCCATGTCGGCTGGGCGGTGCTGATCTCGATCGCCATCGTGACGTGCAGCCCGAGTCGTTGGCGCTGGCTTGGGCTGCTCCACGGCCTGATCACCATCTTCGTCGTCGTCGCGACCGCCAACCACTACTGGTTGGACGGCATCGCGGCGTGCGCACTGCTGGTCCCGGCGTGGCTGATCGCGGTCGCTCTGGGACGCCTGCGGCTCAGATCCAGCAGGGCGCATCCTCATGATGCTGATTTCGATGCGGATCAGTTGAGCATGAGCTGCTGAACCAGATCCGCTTGTGCCAGGCGCTCGACGGGATGTTGCGCGCGGACAGGATCGGATAGAAGAAGATGAACAGGATCAGCACGGCGGCGAGATAGCTCGTCGCGACGCTCGCTCCCACCGCCCGTCTGGCGTCGCTTGCGGTGCGCTTTCCGATGACCAGTCCGATGGTCATCGTCACCGCGAGCACCATGAACGGGACGTTCGGCAGCATGTAGAACAAGAACATGGTGCGGTGGCAGTCACCCGCCGGGGTACACGCCGGATCGGTGTTGACCTTGAACAGCTCGGCCACTATCCACGGCACGTAGCCGAAGGCGAAGGTCACGATGACCGCGGCGGCCCGCCAGTCGCGGCGGGAGATCCAGACCCAGATGACCGCGATCAGCGCAGGGATGCTTGCCCACCACAGCGCCGGGTTCCCGATCCCGAGGATCTCTTGCGAGCACGACGCCGCGCCACAGCCGCTCGGCGACTCGTAGTAATAGGCGACCGGCCGCTCCAGCAGCAACCAGCCCCACGGTCGCGACAGGTAAGGGTGCGCGGCGTGCAGCGTCTTGTCGTAGTGCCAGATCTCCCGCTGATAGGTCCACCACCCGTGCAGGACCGACCAGTCGTGCGCGAGCCACGACTGCCCGGGGTGGGTGTAGAGGTCATGGTCGTAGGCGTACCGTCCGCTCGAAACGAACCACCCGGTCCACGACGCGACGTACACGACCGCGGGGACGATCAACATCAAGGCGATGAGCGGCAGCAGCACCCGTACGGCGGCGTTGCCGACCAGCCACCAGTCGAAGTTCCGGCGCGTTTGCTTCCCGGCCGTCGACTGGCTCCAGTCCCGCCCGGTGGCGCCTGCGCTGTGCCGGGCGCCGACATCCCAGGCGAGCGCCAGGAGGATCGCTGCCGGGATGTAGTAGGCGCCGTTCCACTTGGTGGCGCACGCCGCGCCGAGGCAGATCGCTGCGGCCCAGCGCCAGGGGCGAAAGCCGATCGAGGGACCCCACTCCCGCCAGCCCAGCGGGGCCGCGAGCTTGTCGGCGAGCTTTCGGCGGCCGTAGTCGCGGTCGAGGACGAGGCAGCCAAAGGCGGCGAGAACCCAGAACAACAGGTAGATGTCGAGCATCGCCGTACGGCTCTGCACGAACTCGAGGCCGTCGAGCGCCAGCAGCGCGCCGGCGACAACGCCGAGCGCGGTGGACCGGAACATCCGGCGGGCGATGCGCGCAACCATCAGGATCGCCAGCGTGCCGAGCAGCGCACCCATGAAGCGGAAGGCCAGCGGGCTGGCCGGGTACACAGTGTTGTGGAACGTCACGGTCTTGCCGTGGTCGAAGATCGCCTCGCCGATCGCCATCAGCCACTTGCCCAGCGGGGGATGTACGACGAACCCCGAAGCGGTCATCGGCCCGTTGGTCTCGACTCCGTGGTGAAGCAACGACCAGCTGTCGTGGGCGTAGTAGGTCTCGTCGAAGACGATGCTGCTGGCGCTGTGCAGCGTGTGCCCCCCTGGGCGGCTGATCCGCCAGAACCGCGCGATGCCGCCGAGGACGGTGATCGCGAGGGGAAGGAGCCATCCGCGCAACCGGTCGTCCGGCATCGGCCGCACGAGGCGCGCTCTGATCCGGGCAAGCGCCGCTGCTTCGGTACTGGCTTGGATGGGCGCCGGTTCGTCCAGCGTCGCGGAGGCCGGCATGCCGCTCATCGTATGAAGCCTCCGCAGGCCCGACGGGTTGAATGGGTCAATGCCGCTCGTTCTCGCCGCGACACCGATCGGTGACGCGCGCGATGCATCTGCGCGACTGGTCGACGCACTTGCTCAGGCGGATGTCATCGCCGCTGAGGACACCCGGCGGCTGCGACGGCTTGCCTCGGCGCTCGGCGTCACGGTTACCGCGAAGGTCGTCGCGGTGTATGACGCTGTCGAGCGCGGTCGGGCCGATGGCTTGCTCGACGAGGTTGCAGCAGGCCGGACGGTGCTGATGGTCAGTGACGCCGGCGTACCGCTGGTCTCCGATCCCGGCCATGTGTTGCTGACCGAGGCGATTGGGCGGGGCCTGCCGGTCACGGCGCTGCCCGGCCCGTCGGCCGTGACGACCGCGGTCGCGCTGGCCGGGGTGCCCGTGGACCGCTGGTGCTTCGAAGGGTTCCTGCCTCGCAAGGCGGGGGAGCGACGGGCGCGGCTCGCGGAGCTGGCCCGCGATCCCCGCGCTCTGGTGATCTTCGAATCGCCGCGGCGGGTCGCCGCGACGCTGGTGGAGCTGGCGTCGGCGTTCGGCGCCGACCGCCGCGCGGCCGTCTGCCGCGAGCTCACCAAGACCCACGAGGAGGTACGCCGCGGTGTCCTCGGCGAGCTCGCCGAATGGGCAGCAGACCACGAGGTGCTGGGCGAGGTGACGATCGTCGTCGCCGGGGCGTCGCGGACCGCCGTCGAGGTGGACCCGGTGACGTTGCGCGCGCAGGTGGACGCGCGGGTCGCGGCAGGGGCGAGCCGGCGCGACGCCGTAGCCGCCGTGGCGGCCGAGGCCGGCTTGCCGCGGCGCCTCGTCTACGAATCTGCACTAGGCAAGGGTTTCCCCAGCTGGGGATGAAGCGGTGGATTACCGGTGCGTGGACGGCGCTTTCGGGGGACAACCGCCCCCGGTCTGTGGACATGTCTGTGCACGAAAAAAGATCTTGAAAATACTTCTGGAAACCCCTTGTGCAGCCTTCATGTACCCACTAGAAATCCGTCTGTCACCGGAAACGGGGACCACGCGGAGGGGGCCTTCGGGAACCCTCAGCAACGCAAGATGCGAAGCACCTTGGCAACAGGGTGTGACGTACTCGGGCAACCGGGGCCGATCGTCTGGGCAACCCGACGGGAGGCGTCGGTAACGCCAGGTACGACGCGAAGCGAGGCGGCTGTGCTCTAGGCAACTGGAGCAGCCAGTCGAGGCGCAGAGCGAAGCGGTTCGGGAGACCGGGCCGCGTCGCGGTTCACCTGCCTCGGGCAACCGAAGCGTGGTGGCGGCGGGGCATCGAGCGGGTCCTCGGGACTGGAGTCCGAGTTCTTGCAACGCACGGCGGTTGAGTGATCGACCTCGGTTGATCGGTCGGCTTTGCCGGTGCAGCAAGGATTCGAGCGAAGCCCCTCCGTCTCATACACGGAGGGGCTTCGCGCTATTTTCGCGGCCTTTCGGCCGGCGACGCGGCAGCGACACTCGGCTACCCGCCTTTCATTCGCGCGGATCAATAGGCTCAAACCCATGTCGCGCCAGATCCTTGCCGCGGTGGCGTGGCCGTATGCGAACGGACCGCGGCACATCGGTCACGTCGCCGGCTTCGGCGTACCGTCCGACGTCTTCGCCCGCTACCACCGTCTCGCCGGCAACAACGTCCTCATGGTGAGCGGCACCGACGAGCACGGCACGCCGATCCTCGTGCAGGCCGACCAGGAAGGCGTGACCCCGCGGGAGCTGGCCGACCGCTACAACCGCGTGATCGCCGAGGACCTGCAGCGGCTCGGGCTGTCCTACGACCTGTTCACGCGTACGACGACGCGCAACCACTACGCCGTCGTACAGGAGATGTTCCGCACGCTGCACCGCAACGGCTACATGGTCGAGCGCACCACCAAGGGTGCGATCTCTCCCTCGACCGGGCGCACCCTCCCGGACCGCTACATCGAGGGCACCTGCCCGATCTGCGGGTACGACGGTGCGCGCGGCGACCAGTGTGACAACTGCGGCAACCAGCTCGACGCCGACGCGTTGATCAACCCGCGCTCGCGGATCAACGGTGAGGTGCCGAAGTTCGTCGAGACCGAGCAGTTCTTCCTCGACCTGCCCGCGCTCGCCGACGCCCTCGGCTCGTGGCTGCAGACCCGCACGGACTGGCGGCCGAACGTGTTGAAGTTCTCGTTGAACCTCATCGACGACCTCAAGCCGCGGGCCATGAGCCGGGACATCGACTGGGGTGTGCCGATCCCGCTGCCGGGTTGGGAGGACAACCCCACCAAGCGGCTCTACGTCTGGTTCGACGCGGTCATCGGCTACTTGTCGGCCTCGATCGAGTGGGCGCGGCGCAGCGGCGATGCCGACGCCTGGCGGGCGTGGTGGACCGACCCCTCCGCAGAGTCGTACTACTTCATGGGCAAGGACAATGTCACCTTCCACTCCCAGATCTGGCCGGCGGAGCTGCTCGGCTACGACGGGCGGGGGGCCAAGGGTGGGAGCCCCGGACAGTACGGCGAGCTGCAGTTGCCGACCGAGGTCGTGTCGAGTGAGTTCCTCACGATGGAGGGCCGCAAGTTCTCCTCGAGCCGCGCGGTCGTCATCTACGTCCGTGACTTCCTCGAGCGCTACTCCGCCGACTCGTTGCGCTACTACCTGACCGCCGCCGGGCCGGAGTCCAACGACACCGACTTCACCTGGTCGGAGTTCGTGCGCCGCAACAACGACGAGCTGGTCGCGGCGTGGGGGAACCTGGTCAACCGGACGCTGTCCTTCACAGCCAAGAACCTCGGGTCGTTGCCCGCGGCGGGGGACCTCACCGACATCGACCGCGCATTGCTGGTGACCACCGAGGCCGCCTTCGGCGCGGTCGGCGCCGACCTCGAGCGCTCCCGGATGCGAGCAGCGCTGACCGAGACGATGCGGGTCGTCGCCGAGGCGAACAAGTACCTGTCGGAGCAGGCGCCGTGGAAGCTGCGCGAGACCGAGCCGGAGCGCATGGCGACGATCCTGCATGTCGCGTTGCAGGCGGTCAGCGACTGCACGACGATGCTGGCCCCGTTCCTGCCGCAGACGTCGCAGCAGGTGCACGAGCTGCTCGGGCGTGACGGGGTACTCGCGCCGCAGCCGGAGCTGCGCGAGGTCGACGACCTCGACGGCGGTCCGGCGTACCCCGTGCTGATGGGCGACTACGGCAGTGCGGTGCGCTGGCAGCGCGACCCGCTCAACGTCGGCAAGCCGGTGGCGACGCCCACGCCGATGTTCGCGAAGCTCGACCCGAGCGTCGTCGACGAGGAGCTTGCCCGGCTGGAGGGCTCGTGAGCACGTCTGCTTCCGGACGGGAACGCGAGCCGGGCCGCAAGGGGGACCCGCCGCCACGGCCGCCGCGGTTGGCGGCGCCGGCGATCGACAGCCACTGCCACCTCGACCTGATGAAGACCGACGTCGCCGAGATCATGGCCGCCGCCCGCGAGGTCGGCATCGAACGGGTGGTGCAAATCGGGATCGACGTGCCGTCGTCGCGCTGGAGCGTTGAGCTGGCGGACTCGCGCGATGACGTGTGGGCCGCGGTCGCCGTACATCCCAACGAAGCGCACGCCGCCACCGAGGCGGAGTGGGACGAGATCGCTCGGCTGGCGCAGCATCAGCGCGTCGTGGCGATCGGCGAGACCGGGCTCGACCACTTCAGGACTGAGGACGCCGGCTGGGGCTCTCAGGAGGAGTCGTTCCGCAGGCACATCTCCATCGCGAAGCAGTCCGGCAAGGCGGTGATGATCCACGACCGGGAGGCGCACGAGGACGTGCTGCGGGTCCTGGAGAGCGAGGGTGCGCCGGAGCGAGTGATCTTCCACTGCTTCTCCGGCGACGCCGGGTTCGCGCGCAAGTGCGCGGACCGCGGCTACGTGATGTCGTTCGCGGGCAACGTCACCTTCAAGAATGCGCAGGACCTGCGCGATGCGGCCGCGGTGGCGCCTCTCGACCAGATCCTGGTCGAGACCGACGCGCCGTTTCTGACCCCGATGCCGTATCGCGGGGCGCCGAACTCGCCGTACCTCGTGCCGCTGACCGTCCGGGCGATCGCTGAGGTCAAGGGGGTCGACGAGGCGGAGATCGCGGCGGCCGTCACCGCGAACGCGGCTCGGGTGTTCGGCTGGGGATGACCGAGGCCCGGTTGCTCGGGCCCGCGGAGATCCGCGCGCTAGCGGCGTCGCTCGACGTACGGCCGAGCAAGTCCCGGGGCCAGAACTTCGTCATCGATCCGAACACGGTGCGCCGCATCGCCGCGGCCGCCGAGCTCGGCGACACCGATGTCGTCGTCGAGGTCGGCCCCGGCCTGGGATCGCTGACACTGGCGATGCTGCCGCGCGCTGCCAAGGTCATCGCGGTCGAGATCGAGCCGGCACTCGCTGCCGCGCTGCCGGCGACGGTTGCCGAGTACGCGCCGGCGTACGCCGACCGGCTCGAGGTGATCGCCGAGGACGCGCTGCGGCTGCCGGCTCTGCCCGGGCGTCCGACGGCCTTGGTGGCGAACCTTCCCTACAACGTCTCGGTGCCGGTGCTGCTGCATCTGCTGGAGGTGGTGCCGTCGCTTCGCGGAGGACTGGTGATGGTGCAGGCGGAGGTTGCGGATCGGCTGACGGCTGCTCCGGGGTCGCGGGTGTACGGCGCGCCCAGCGTCAAGCTCGCGTGGTGGGCGAAGGCCGAGCGTGCCGGGGCAGTGCCACGCGGTGTGTTCTGGCCGGTGCCGAACGTCGACTCGGGGCTGGTCCGTTTCCGCTGTGTCGAGCCGCCGTCGACGGCCGCGTCCCGCGCAGAGGTCTTCGCGGTGATCGACGCCGCGTTCGCGCAGCGGCGCAAGACACTTCGGGCCGCGTTGGGCGGATGGGCCGGTTCACCCGCGGCGGCCGAGGCGGCCCTGGTGGCCGCGGGCATCGACCCGACCTGGCGCGGAGAACGGCTGGATGTCGCGTCGTACGCCCGCATCGCGGAGGCCCACCCCTCGCGGTGATCTTGACCAAGTGCACGCTACGGCGGCGCCATAGCGTGCACTTGGTCAAGATCACGCGGGGTTGGACGGTCGCCATACGATCGATGGGTGTCGGCCCAGAGCGTGACCGTCCGGGTTCCGGCGAAGGTCAACCTGCATCTCGGCGTCGGGCCGTTGCGCGCCGACGGCAAGCACGAGCTGCACACCATCTACCACGCGGTGGGCCTCTTCGACACGGTTGTTGTGGAGCGCGCCGACCAGCGCGGCATCACCGTGGAGATCGAGGGCGAGGGTCAGGGCGTCGTACCGGTCGGTGACGACAACCTCGCTGTGCAAGCCGTCCGTGCGGTTGCATCGGTCGCGGGAGTAGAGGCTGGCGCGCACATCCGGCTTCTCAAGGACATCCCGGTCGGAGGCGGGCTCGCCGGCGGCAGCGCCGACGCGGCGGCTGCGCTGGTCGCCGCCGATGCGCTGTGGGGCGCCAACCTCCCTGAGCGCGACCTCGAGCGGCTTGCGGCGGCGTTGGGCAGCGACGTTCCGTTCTTGCTGCACGGCGGTACGGCGCTCGGGACCGGACACGGTGAGATCGTCTCGCCGGTACTGACCCGCGGCGAGTGGCACTGGGTGCTGGCCGTCGCCGAGTCAGGACTGTCGACGCCGACTGTCTACGCCGAGCTGGACCGGCAGCGGGGTGACCACGCGGAGGTTGTCGCATCGCCGCCGGACGAGGTGCTGACCGCGCTGCGTGCCGGCGATCCGGTCGCGCTCGGGCATGCGCTGCGCAACGACCTGGAGGCGCCCGCGCTGCAGCTGCGTCCGAACCTCGCGCGCGTCCTCGAAGTCGGGCGGGAGCTCGGGGCGACCGGCGGGATCATCTCCGGATCCGGTCCGACTGTCGCGCTGCTGGCCGAGTCGGCGGGTGACGCGGTGCGGATCGCCTCCGCGCTTGCGGGCTACGACGTCTGCCGGACGGTACGCCGGGCAACCGGCCCCGCCCCGGGTGCCCGCATCATCAGCTGAGGCTGCCGCGACCGCGGGTCCCGCTACGCCAGCTTGGCCTGGATTCTCTCGGCGGACGGCCACCTGACGTCATAGGCGAGGTGGAGCTTCTCGAAGGCCCAGATGATCCGGCCGGTCGAGTCCAGCTGCCCGCGAAGCACGCCGTGTCGCGCCGCGGTCGGGTCCGCGTGGTGCAGGTTGTGCCACGACTCGCCCATCGAGGGGATCGCGAGCCACCAGACATTGCCCGCCCGGTCGCGGCTGGTGAACGGGCGCTTGCCGGTCGCGTGGCAGATCGAGTTGATCGACCACGTCACGTGGTGCAGCAGCGCCACCCGAACCAGGCTCGCCCAGAAGAACGCGGTCGCGGCACCCTGCCAGGTGAACCCTGACCAGAGGTAGCCGACGAGCGGCGGGGTGAGCAGGCTGACCGCGGCCCACCATGGGAACGCGTTGGAGATCTTGACGATGGCGCTGTCGGCAAGCAGGTCGGGCGCGTAGCGCTCGTGGTTGGTCTGCTCGATGTCGAACATCCATCCGATGTGCGCGTGCCACAACCCCTTGATCAGCGCGCGCAGGTTCTCGCCGTACTTCCACGGTGAGTGGGGGTCGCCCTCGCGGTCGCTGTACGCGTGGTGACGCCGGTGGTCGGCGACCCAGCGGATCACCGGGCCTTCGATGGCGAGGCTGCCCGCGATCGCGAGCGCGACGCGGAGGGCCCGCTTCGCTTTGAACGCCCCGTGCGTGAAGTACCGGTGGAAGCCGACCGTGATGCCGTGGCCGGAGATCGCGTACATGACAAAGGCGATGATGATGTCGCGCCAGCCGAGGCCCCAGCCCCACGCGACCGGGATCGCCGCGACGACCGCGGCCAGCGGCACCGCGATGACGACGAGCAGGATCACCTGCTCGGCCCGCGCCGCGGCCTTGCTGCGGACGAGACCGGTCGCGGGGAGCGCAGCGCGCGGACCCGCCTCGACGGTCTCGTCGGTCGGGGGAGTAATGGTCTGCGTCATGGCGCCCAGTCCTCTCGGAGGGACCTCAATCGTTTCACGTGTGCTGTGGACAGTCTGCCTGCACCGTCATACCCGCCGGTAACCCTCACCACATGCGTGATCTTGAACGTTCTCACCTGATCGGCAAGGCCCGATTGCTACGCCGCGAAGGCAAGACGTACGACGAGATACGAGCCGCTATCGGCCCAATCTCGAATGACATGTTGCGGCTCTGGATGAAAGGAATTGCTCGTCCGCCGGAGACGAATCGCACCGGCCGGGCGATGCCCGAAGAGCGGCGGAAGGCGCGCGAACTGCGCGCTCAAGGCTTAACGATCACGGAGATATCCGAGTTCCTCGGGGTTTCGAAGGGCACGATCAGCCCGTGGATTCGTGATGTCACTGCCCCGCGACGTGAGAGCCCGGCACGCCGAGAACGCCACATGCTGGCGCGGCAGGCAGCCGCTCGAAAACTCCACGAGCGAGCGGTCGCCCGAAGTGAGGCGGCATCTGCTTCCGCGTTGCGAGACGTAGGCGAGCTGAGTGACCGAGAGTTACTTCTCGTCGGGGCAGCTCTCTACTGGGCGGAGGGCACCAAAGAGAAGCCGTGGCGCCGGAGCGGCAGGGTGATTTTCATCAACAGTGATGTCACGGTCCTGCGGGTCTTCCTGCGATGGCTCGACCTAGTCGGGGTGACGGCAGCAGATCGCTGCTATCGACTGAACATCCACGAGAGCGCAGAGGTGGCGACCCACGAGCAGTGGTGGGCGGCCCAGCTTGGGCTCGGCGATGTGGAGTTCCAGCGTGCCACGATCAAGCGGCATAACCCGAAGCCTTCTCGCCACAACCGAGGCGATAGCTACCACGGGTGTCTCACCGTCAGCGTTCGAAGGTCACGCGCCCTGTACGACTCGATTACAGGGTGGTGGGCTGGTATCGCCGCCGGCTGACGCGGACGCCAGTCCGACTCGAGATCAGCGCGATACGCGCCCATTAGGCTGCGGGCGCCGTCCCGGGTCGTCCAACCAGGCAGGACATGCGGTTTTGGTCCGTAGAATCGGGGTTCGAATCCCTGCCCGGGAGCCACCGCCGTCACTAGGCGGCGGCTAGCCCGTCACTTGGAGCCGCTGTGAGCAACCACGCGCCTGCTGCTGTGGTGGTGCTGGCGGCAGGTGAGGGCAAGCGCATGAGGTCCGCGCTCGCAAAGGTGCTCCACGCGATCTGCGGCCGCAGCCTGCTCGGTCATGTGCTGGCCGCTACCGATCCGCTTGGCGCTACGCACACAGTGGTGGTCGTCGGCCACAACCGCGACCAGATCATCGAGCACCTCAAAGAGATCGCGTCGACCGCGATTCCGGTCGTCCAGGAAGAGCAGCTCGGCACCGGCCATGCGGTGCGGATGGCGCTGAAGGCGGCGGGCGTCCCGGGCGAGGGCACCGTCCTGGTGCTGCCTGGCGATGCGCCGCTGATCACGACCGAGTCGCTGCAGGCACTGCTCGCCGAGCACTCGCGCTCCGCGGCCGCAGCCACGCTGCTCACCAGCGAGGTCGCTGATCCCAGTGGCTACGGCCGGGTGGTACGACGCGCGGACGGCCAGGTGATGGCCATCGTCGAGGATCGCGACGCGGACGAGGCCACGAAGGCGATTCGCGAGATCGGCACGAGCATCTACGCCTTCGACGGCGCGAAGCTGCGGGCAGCACTCGCACGCGTCACGACCGACAACGCTCAGGGCGAGGAGTACCTCACCGATGTGATCGGCCTGCTCGTGGGAGACGGGGAAATCGTGTCCGCGGTGACTGCGCCCGAGGCGGAGACGCTCGGCGTCAACGACCGCATCCAGCTCGCCGCCGTACGCCGCACGATGCGGGACCGCATCGTGGCGCACTGGATGCGCGAAGGCGTCACGGTCATCGACCCGCAGACCACCTGGATGGGTGTCGGCGTGACCCTCGAGCCCGACTGCGTCATCCACCAGAACACCCAGCTTCACGGCGCCACCCACGTCGCAGCCTTCGCGGAGGTAGGCCCCGACACCACCCTGCGCAACACCAACGTGGGCCCCGGCGCCAAGGTCGTGAAGTCGCACTGCACCGGCGCCGAGATCGGCGAGGACGCGGACGTCGGGCCGTTCTCCTATCTCCGCCCCGGCACCAGGCTCGGCGCCCGCGGCAAGATCGGCGCGTACGTCGAGACCAAGAAGGCCGAGATCGGCGAGGACAGCAAGGTGCCGCACCTGTCCTACGTCGGAGACGCCCGGATCGGCGAGCGGTCGAACATCGGCGCGGCGACCGTCTTCGTCAACTACGACGGCGAGAACAAGCACCAGACCGTCGTCGGCGACGACGTGCGGGTCGGGTCGGACTCGATGCTCGTGGCGCCAGTCACCATCGGCGACGGCGCCTACACCGCGGCCGGATCGGTGGTCACCGAAGACGTCCCGCCGGGAGCGCTCGCGGTCGCCAGGAGCAAGCAGCGCAACGTCGAAGACTGGGTCGAGAAGCGCCGCCCGGACTCGCCGGCCGCGAAGGCCGCGAGGCGCGCCCGCGGCGCAGATCAGCGCCCGGATGAACAACAGGCGACAATGGAGGCGACTTCCCCGGTCGACAGCGAGCTGTGAGCAGAGAGAGCCCCTACGTGACCGGCATCAAGACCCAGGGTGAGAAGACCCTCCTGCTCTTCTCGGGACGCGCCCACCCCGCGCTGGCAGACGAGGTGGCCGACCACATCGGCATCTCGGTCAGCCCGACGCAGATCCGTGAGTTCGCCAACGGCGAGATCTACGCCCGTCCCGAGGAGTCGGTACGCGGGGCCGACGCGTTCGTGATCCAGTCCTACGGGCCGCCGATCAACAAATGGATCATGGAGGCGCTGATCCTGGTCGACGCCCTCAAGCGCGCTTCCGCCAAACGGATCACCGTGGTCATGCCGTTCTACCCGTACGCGCGGCAGGACAAGAAGCATCTTGGCCGAGAGCCGATCTCCGCTCGGCTGCTCGCCGACATGTTCAAGACCGCCGGCGCTGACCGGCTCATGTCGGTCGACCTGCACACCGCGCAGATCCAGGGCTTCTTCGACGGGCCGGTGGATCACCTCTTCGCGCTTCCGCTGCTCGCCGACTACGTCGCCGACAAGTACGGCGGCGACTTCACGGTCGTCTCACCGGACACCGGCCGGGTGCGGATGGCGGAGCGCTGGGCCGATCGGCTCGGTGGGGCCCCGGTCGCGTTCGTGCACAAGACCCGCGACCCGAACGTCGCCAACGAGGTGGTCGCGCATCGCGTGGTCGGTGACGTCGAGGGCCGGCGCTGCCTGCTGATCGACGACATGATCGCCACCGGCGGGACGATCGCCAAGGCAGCTGACATCCTGCTCAACTCCGGCGCCACCGAGGTCATCGTGGCGGCAACCCACGGCGAGTTCTCGCCCCCCGCGATTGACCGCCTCAAGAACAGCCGGATCTCCGAGGTCGTCGTCACCAACACCTTGCCGCTGACCGACGAGCAGCACTACGACAAGCTCACCGTCCTGTCGATCGCTCCGCTCATCGCACGGGCGATCAAGGAGGTCTTCGAAGACGGCTCGGTTACCTCGCTGTTCGACGGCAACGCCTGATTTCGCGCATTTTCAGGGCTTCACCTAGACTCGTTCGCGCTTCCCAGCGCTGATCATCAGCGTCGCTGATCAAGGAGTCATTGCTGTGCCCGAGGTCCGTATCGCCGCCGAACCGCGTACCGAGTTCGGCAAGGGCGGAGCGCGGCGTACCCGCCGGTCGGGCAAGATCCCGGCTGTCCTGTACGGCCATGGCAGCGACCCCCGGCACATCTCGGTGCCGACTCGGGAGTTCGAGCACGCGCTTCGCAGGGACGGTGCCAACGTGCTCCTCGAGCTGCAGCTCGCCGAGGGCAGCGAGCTCGCGCTTCCCAAGTCGATCCAGCGCGACCCGGTCCGTGGCGACATCGAGCACCTCGACCTGATCCTGGTACGCCGCGGCGAGCGGATCGCGGTCGACATCCCCATCACCCTCGAAGGCACGATCGCATCCGGCGGGCTGCTCGAGCAGTCGCTCACGACGCTGTCCGTCACCGCCGAGGCCACACACATCCCCTCAGGCGTCGAGGTGTCGATCGAGGGCCTCGAGGTCGGCGCCGCCATCCACGCGGGTGACATCGCCTTGCCGCAGGGCGCCGAGCTCGTCGGTGAGGCCGACCAGCTGGTCCTCCATGTCGTCGCCGCGCCGACCGCGGAGCAGATGGAGGCCGAGGGCGCCGGCGAGGCCGCGGAAGGCGAGAGCGAGACCGCGGAGCCGGCCGAGGCCGAGGGCCAGACGGCTGGCGGCGGCGCGGATGCCGCCGAGGACGGCTCGGAAGAGCCGGCCGCCGAGTAGCGCTGGCGCTGCTCACTCGTCTCAGGCGAGACGACACGAACGCGATGCCCGACGCGCCGCCGTGGCTCGTGCTCGGGTTGGGCAACCCCGGTGCGCAGTACGCCGGCAACCGGCACAACGTGGGGTTCATGACGGTCGACGTCCTGGCTGGTCGGGTCGGCGGCTCCTTCAAGGCGCAGAAGGCGCGGGCTGACGTCGCCGAGACCCGGGTGTCAGGCGAGCGCTGCGTGCTCGCCAAGCCACGGGTCTACATGAACGAGTCCGGGGGCCCGGCCGCGGGCCTGACGAAGTTCTTCAAGGTGCCGGTGGACCGGCTCGTGGTCGTCCACGACGAGCTGGACCTGGAGCCCGGCGTGATCCGGCTGAAGCTCGGCGGTGGGGACAACGGGCACAACGGGCTGAAGTCGCTTCGAGCCTCGCTCGGCTCCGGCGAGTTCTACCGGGTGCGGCTCGGGATCGGTCGGCCTCCGGGTCGCCAGGACCCCGCCGACTTCGTGCTCCGCGACTTCCCGGCGGCAGCCCGCGAGGAGCTCGGCGTACAGCTCGAACGTGCGGCGGACGCGATCGAGCTGCTCATGTCACAGGGGCTCGCCGCCGCTCAGAACGCCTTCAACTGACGCGAGTATCGTCCGCGCCATGATCGTGGCGACGACGAACGACCTGCCGGGTTATCGCATCGACGAGGTCCTGGGCGAGGTGTGGGGGCTGACGGTCCGCTCCCGAAACGCGTTCTCCCAGATGGGCGCGGGCCTGAAGTCCATGTTCGGGGGTGAGCTCAAGGGCATGACCAAGGCGCTGTATGAGAGCCGGAACGAGGTCATGGGCCGCATGATCGAGGAGGCGGAGCGCCGCGGCGGCAACGCCGTCCTCGCGATGCGCTTCGACACCTCCGAGATGGGCGACATGTGGACCGAGATCTGCGCCTACGGCACCGCGGTGAAGGTCACCAAGCTCTAGCCGGTCACCGGCCGCCCATAGCCTGGGCCGGTCATGTCGCTTTCCCCGCTTCTCCCCGCACTTCGCGCTGACCCGGCGTTCGCGCAGATCGCGAGCGCCGGATCGCGGTCCACCCTCGACGTCAGCGGCCCGCCCGGCATCCGCCCGTTTGCTGTAGCTGCCCTCGCCGCGGCGGACCGACCGGTGCTCGCGATCACCGCAACCGAGCGGGAGTGCGCTGACCTCGCGACCTCGCTTCGCTCGCTGCTCCCACCCGACGGCGTGGTCGAGTTCCCTGCCTGGGAGACCCTGCCCCACGAGCGGCTCTCGCCCCGTGCCGACACCGTGGGCCGGCGGCTGGCCGTGCTGCGGCGGCTGGCCCATCCCAGCGACGACGACCCCACGACCGGCGCGGTATCGGTGGTCGTCGCACCGGTCCGCAGCGTCCTGCAGCCGCTGGTCCCCGGACTCGGCGAGCTGGTCCCCGTGTCGCTCAAAGCGGGTGACGTCGCCGACTTCGACGAGGTCGTCGCCGCACTCGCCGGGATCGCCTACACCCGGGTGGACATGGTCGAGCGGCGCGGGGAGTTCGCCGTACGCGGCGGAATCCTCGACGTCTTCCCGCCCACCGAGGACCACCCCGTGCGGGTCGAGTTCTTCGGCGACGAGGTGGAGGAGATCCGTACGTTCGCGGTCGCCGACCAGCGCTCACTCGAACTCGCTGCCCACGGCCTGTGGGCCCCGCCATGCCGCGAGCTGCTGCTGACCGACGAGGTTCGCGAGCGGACGAGGGCGCTTGCCGCGCAGCGACCTGAGCTCGCCGAGATCCTCGACAAGCTCGCCGACGGCATCGCGGTCGAGGGCATGGAGGCGCTGGCGCCGGCGCTCGTCGACGAGCTGGTGCTGCTGCTGGACATGCTTCCCGACCACAGCCGCATCGTGGTCTGCGATCCGGAGCGGGTCAGGTCGCGGGCCTCGGATCTGGTTCGCACCAGCCAGGAGTTCCTCGAGGCCTCGTGGGCGGTGGCCGGCGAGGGCGGCCGGGCGCCGATCGATCTCGGCGCTGCGGCGTACCGAACCGTCGCCGACGTCCGGGCACGCGCGTCCGAGCTCGATCTGCCCTGGTTGTCGATCAGCCCGTTCGTGACCGACGAGGAGCTCGACGACGACTCCGTGACGTCGAGCCTGCAGGCGCCGGACCCCTATCGCGGCGACCTGAAGCGCGCGGTTGACGACCTGCGCGGCTGGGTCAGCGAGAGCTGGCGCGTCGTCGTCGTCACCGAGGGCCATGGGTCTGGCCAGCGGATCGTCGAGGTGCTGCGCGACGAGGGCGTCGCGGCGCGCACCGACGAGGAGCTCGACGCGGAGCTTCAGCCAGCCGTGGTTCACGTCACAACTGGCTGCCTCGACACCGGCTTCGTGTCATCGGCGCTGAAGCTCGCGGTGCTGAGCGAGAGCGACCTGTCCGGCGTACGGGGATCCTTGCGCGACGGCACCCGGATGCCGAGCAAGCGACGCGGCATGATCGACCCGCTCACGCTCAAGCCCGGTGACGCGGTGGTCCACGAGCAGCACGGCGTCGGCCGCTATGTCGACCTGGTGCAACGCACGGTCGCGGGCGCCACCCGGGAGTACCTCGTCATCGAGTACGCCCCCAGCAAGCGCGGGCAGCCGGGCGACCGGCTCTACGTCCCGACCGACGCCCTGGACCAGGTGACGAGGTACGTCGGCGGCGAGTCGCCGACGCTGGACAAGCTCGGCGGTGGCGACTGGGCCAAGCGCAAGGGTCGGGCTCGCAAGGCGGTTCGGGAGATCGCCGCCGAGCTGATCCGTCTGTATGCCGCGCGCATGGCCACGCCGGGTCATGCCTTCGGTCCGGACACCCCGTGGCAGCGTGAGCTCGAGGATGCCTTCGCCTACGTCGAGACCCCCGACCAGCTCGGGGCGATCGACGACGTGAAGAAGGACATGGAGGCGCCGCACCCGATGGACCGGGTGATCTGCGGCGACGTCGGCTACGGCAAGACCGAGATCGCGGTGCGCGCGGCGTTCAAGGCTGCGATGGACGGCAAGCAGGTCGCGGTCCTCGTTCCCACGACTCTGCTCGCGCAGCAGCACTTCGCGACCTTCTCCGAGCGGTTCGCCGCGTTCCCGGTCACGGTCCGCGGTCTGTCGCGGTTCCAGACCGACAAGGAGCGCGACGAGGTGCTCGCGGGCCTCGCCGACGGCACCGTCGATGTCGTGATCGGCACCCACCGGCTGCTGCAGCCGTCGACGAAGATCAAGGATCTCGGGCTCGTCGTCGTCGACGAGGAGCAGCGCTTCGGGGTCGAGCACAAGGAGTTCCTGAAGCAGCTGAGGACCTCGGTCGACGTGCTCACGATGTCGGCGACGCCGATCCCGCGAACCCTCGAGATGTCGATCACCGGCATCCGGGAGATGAGCGTGATCCAGACGCCGCCGGAGGAGCGCCATCCGGTGCTCACCTTCGTCGGGCCCTACGACGAGCGCCAGATCGCGGCAGCGATCCGGCGCGAGCTGCTGCGCGAGGGGCAGGCCTTCTACATCCACAACCGGGTCGAGTCGATCGACCGCGCTGCGGCCCGCCTCGCTGAGCTCGTGCCGGAGGCCCGGATCGCCACCGCGCATGGACAGATGAGCGAGCACGAGCTCGAGCGGATCATGCTCGGGTTCTGGGCTCGTGACTACGACGTCCTGGTCTGCACGACCATCGTCGAGAACGGCCTCGATGTCGCCAATGCCAACACCCTCATCGTCGAGCGCGGGGACCTGCTCGGCCTCTCTCAGCTGCACCAGCTGCGGGGTCGCGTGGGTCGGGCCCGGGAGCGGGCCTACGCGTACTTCCTCTACCCCCCGGACAAGCCGTTGACCGAAGAGGCGCACGACCGGCTCGCGACGATCGCCCAGCACTCCGACCTCGGCGCCGGAATGCACGTCGCGATGAAGGACCTCGAGATCCGCGGCGCCGGCAACCTGCTGGGCGGCGAGCAGTCGGGTCACATCGCGGCGGTCGGCTTCGACCTCTACGTCCGGCTGGTCGGCGAAGCGGTCGCGGAGTTCAAGGGCGGCCCCGCCGAGGAGCAGCTCGAGGTCAAGGTCGAGTTGCCGATCGACGCCCACCTGCCCCATGACTACGTGCCGGGCGAACGGCTGCGGCTGGAGGCGTACCGGCGGCTCGCCTCGGCGTACACCGACGCCGAGATCGCCGAGGTCCGCCAGGAGCTGCGCGACCGGTACGGCGAGCCGCCCCCGCCGGTCGACAACCTCCTGGCGGTGGCGTCGTTCCGGGCCTTCGCGCGCACCTTCGGGGTGGCCGAGGTCGCCGCGCAGGGGAAGTACATCCGCTTCACCCCGCTGGAGCTGCGCGAGTCGCAGACTCTGCGGCTGACCCGGCTCTACCCGGGGTCGGTGGTCAAGCAGGCAACCCGGACGGTGCTGGTCACCGCGCCCACCACCGCGCGGATCGGGGGACAGCCATTGCGCGACGTCGCGCTGCTCGACTGGTGCCGGCAGGTCCTGCAGGTCGTGGTCGCGGACCTTCAACCGGCAGCCGCTACCTAACCGTCAGGACCGCCTGGGCGCTCCGATAGCCTCGCGTGTCATGAAGCCAGGCCTGCCCGCGGTACGCCGGGTCGCGGTTGCGGCGCTCGCGGCCGTCGCCATCCCGGTGCTCGCCGGGTGCGACACGGCACCGGACGCTGCCGCCGTCATCGGCGGCAGCCGCATCTCGATCGCCACGCTGCAGAGCGAGGTCGGTGCCGCCCTCAAGGACCCGACGATCAGTTCGGCGCTCTCGCCGGACTCGCAGTTCAGCTCTGGCCTCGGCGGCAGCCAGGCCGGCTTCGTCCGGCTCACGCTGGGTCGCCTGATCAGCGAGAAGCTGGTCGCCGAGGCTGCTGCCGCGCACCACGTCACGGTCACCGACAAGGACATCAGCGATCAGACCGCGAGCTTCGTGCAACAGGCGGGGAGCATGAGCGCCCTGCAGCAGCAGGCAGCGGAGAGTGTCGGCGTCACGCCCGCACAGCTTCCCGAGCTGATCCGCTACACCGTGATGCAGCAGGAGCTCAGCGACGCGCTCGTGGCGTCCCTGCCGGCGACGCCGCAGCAGCTGCGGGCGGAGTACCGCAAGGACATCGACCAGTTCGACACCCTCGACGTGTCGCAGATCGCGGTCTCGACCAAAGCCCGGGCCCAGCAGATCCTCGCGCAGGTCCGGCGCAACCCAGCGAGCTTCGAGAGCCTCGCGTCGAAGTACTCGCTGGACACGACGACCTCGACCAACGGCGGCGAAGTGGGATCGGTCGGGCGCAAGGAGATCATCTCGCTGCTCGGCGGCCCCGCGCACGCCGTGCCCGGCAGCGTCGGGATCGCGCACGGCAACGGGGTCTACTCGGTGGTGCGGGTCAACAGCCGCAACATCGTGCCGCTGTCGCAAGCGACGCCGCAGCTCAAGGAAGCCCTGTACTCCAGCCAGGCGAACACGCTGCTGCAGCAGGCGATCACCGCCGAGGGCAACAAGCTCGGCGTCCACGTCAGCCCGCGGTACGGCGTGTGGGACCCGAAGACCCAGACCGTCGTCGCCAAGAAGAGCCCGATCAGCTCAGCGGGCTGACCGCCGTGAGGGAGACGGGCGCGCCGCTAGGCCAGGCTCTGCTCGAGGCCGTCGCGGTCATGGATCGCCTGCGCTCACCTGGTGGGTGCCCTTGGGATGCCGCCCAGGACCACCGCTCGCTCGCGCCGTACCTCATCGAAGAGGCGTACGAGGCACTGCAGACGATCGAGGACGGCGACCTCGAGGCGCTCCGTGACGAGCTCGGCGACGTCCTGCTCCAGGTCCTGTTCCATGCCCGGCTGGCGGAAGAGCTGCCGCCGGACCGGCGCTGGTCGATCGACGACGTTGCCAGCGGCCTGGTTGCCAAGCTGGTCCGCCGTCACCCGCACGTCTTCGGGGACGCCGACGTCGCCGATGCCGACGAGGTGAACCGCAACTGGGAGCAGATCAAGGCAGCTGAGCGCGGCGGCGATTCGGCACTGGCGAACGTCCCGATGTCGTTGCCGGCGCTGACGCTCGCCGCGAAGCTGCAGCGCAAGATGGGCGCTGCGCCCGGCACTGGGCTGGCCCAGGCCGCTGCGGGCTTCGAGGCCAGCCCGACCGACGAGGCGGCAGCGGAGCTGCTGTGGGTCGCGGTGTCCCAGATGCGCGCGCACGGCATCGACGCGGAGGCAGTGCTGCGCGCCCGAGTTCGGGCATACCGCGACGAGGTGTTGCACGCCGAGTCCTGATCCGCGCCGGTTACCGGGCTCGCGGAACCTGCGGCGTTAGGCTCGACACGCCCTGTTCTTCGAACCCGTCGCCGTACGAGGAGTCCTGAGTGCCCGCCATCGAAGGCGTCGTCGCCCGCGAGATTCTCGACTCTCGGGGCAACCCGACCGTCGAGGTCGAGGTGCTGCTCGAAGACGACGTCATCGGTCGAGCAGCGGTGCCCAGCGGGGCGTCGACCGGCGCGTTCGAGGCGGTCGAGCGCCGCGACGGCGACGACCGGTACGGCGGCAAGGGCGTCCGCCAAGCCGTCACCGCGGTCATGGACGAGATCGGTCCTGAGCTGATCGGCTTCGAGGCCACCGAGCAGCGGCTGGTCGACCAGGCCCTGCTCGACCTCGACGGCACCCCGGACAAGAGCCGGCTCGGCGCCAACGCGATCCTCGGTGTCTCGCTCGCGGTCGCCCGCGCCGCCGCGGACTCCTCGGAGCTTCCGCTGTTCCGCTACGTCGGCGGCTCGCACGCACACCTGCTGCCGGTACCGATGATGAACATCCTCAACGGTGGCGCGCACGCCGACACCAACGTCGACGTCCAGGAGTTCATGATCGCGCCGGTCGGCGCGTCGACGTTCTCGGACGCGTTGCGGTGGGGGGCGGAGGTCTATCACGCGCTGAAGGCCGTGCTGAAGGGCAGAGGGCTGTCGACCGGGCTCGGTGACGAGGGCGGATTCGCCCCCGATCTGCCGTCCAACCGCGAGGCGATCGACCTCATCGTCGAGGCGATCGGCAAGGCGGGGCTCACCCCCGGCGAGGACATCGCGATCGCCCTCGACGTCGCGGCGACCGAGTTCCACGCTGACGGCGGCTACTGCTTCGAAGGCGGCACCCGCAGCGCTGCGGAGATGACGGCCTACTACGAGGAGCTGCTCGCGTCGTACCCGATCGTCTCGATCGAGGACCCGCTCTCCGAGGAGGACTGGGCGGGCTGGGTCGCGCTCACGGCCGCCGTCGGTGACCGGGTGCAGCTCGTCGGGGACGACCTGTTCGTCACGAATCCCGAGCGGCTGCGTCGGGGAGTCGCGGAGAGCGCCGCGAACGCCCTGCTGGTCAAGGTCAACCAGATCGGCACGTTGTCGGAGACGCTCGACGCGGTCGACCTCGCGCACCGCAGCGGATACCGCTGCATGATGAGCCACCGGTCGGGCGAGACCGAGGACACGACGATCGCGGACCTCGCGGTTGCGACGAACTGCGGTCAGATCAAGACCGGCGCCCCGGCGCGAAGCGAGCGGGTCGCGAAGTACAACCAGCTGCTGCGCATCGAGTCGATCCTCGACGACGCCGCGCGCTACGCCGGCGTGCATGCCTTCCCGAGGGCTCAGCGGGCATGACGCGTGCCTCGGCGCGGCGTACCGCACTGACCGGGCGGTCCGCGGTGCTCGCGCTGACCCTGGCGTTCGTGATCGTCGCGATCGCCTTGCCGTTCAAGATCTGGCTCGGCCAGCGCGGTGACATCACCTCGCTCAACCGGCAGATCGCCCAGGCCCAGTCGAGGGTGGCGCAGCTCACCACCAAGGACCAGCTCTGGAACGACCCGTCGTACGTCGAGCAGCAAGCCAAGAAGCGGCTGCACTACGTGATGCCAGGTGAGTCCGGCACGGTGGTGTTCGGCCCGCACAAGTCACACGCCTCGAAGGCCCTGGCGCAGGCGATCGCGCATCCCGCGGCGCCGCCGGAGTCCGGCGGGCCTTGGTACACCGAGCTGTGGAAGTCGATGCAGACCGCGGGCAACGCCACTCAGTGACGCGCAGGTGACCAGCCCCGAAGACCTGGCGGCGGTCGCGGCGCAGCTCCACCGCCCGCCCCGCGCGACGCGGGCCGTCGCGCACCGCTGCGGCTGCGGCCTGCCCGACGTCGTGGAGACCGCGCCGCGGCTCGAGGACGGCACGCCGTTCCCCACCCTGTACTACCTGACCTGCCCGCGGGTGCGCTCGGCAGTGGGCCGGCTCGAAGCGTCCGGCCTGATGAAGGAGATGACCGATCGGCTCGCCGCGGATCCGGAGCTCGCGGCGCGCTACCAGGCCGCCCACGAGTCCTATCTGGCGCGGCGGGACGAGATCGATCCGCTCGGTACGACGGTGACCGCCGGGGGAATGCCGAACCGGGTGAAGTGCTTGCACGTCCTCGTCGCTCACTCGCTCGCGGTGGGCCCGGGGGTCAACCCGTTCGGCGACGAGGCTCTCGCGATGATCGACGACTGGTCGATCGACGGACCCTGTGTCGACGGACCCTGTATCGACGGACCCTGTGTCGACGGACCCGGTGTCGATGTAGCCGGCGCTGACTCGTGACCCGCGTCGCGGCGCTGGACTGCGGGACAAACTCGCTCCGGCTGCTCGTCGCAGACGTGGTGGACGACCGGCTGACCGATGTGGTTCGCCGCATGGAGGTGGTGCGGCTCGGTGCCGGAGTGGACCGGACCGGACGGTTCGCCGACGAGGCCCTCGCCCGCACCTTCGCCGTACTGGACGACTACGCCTCCACCGTGAGGGACCTCGGCGCCGAGGCGGTTCGGATGGTGGCGACGAGCGCGACTCGCGACGCCGCCAACCGCTCGGTGTTCGTCGAGGGGGTCGTCACACGGCTGGGCGTCGAGCCCGAAGTCGTGAGTGGTGATGAGGAGGCGCGGCTGTCGTTCTCCGGCGCGACTCGCGAGCTACGCGGTGACGCGGCGGTGCCTGCGCCGTACCTCGTCGTCGACATCGGCGGCGGGTCGACCGAGTTTGTGGTGGGTGACGCCTCGGGGCCGGTTGCAGCGAAGTCGGTCGACATCGGCTGTGTCCGGATGACCGAGCGTCATCTTGCTGACGATCCTCCGACGTCGGATCAGATCGCTGCCGCGCGCGAGGACATCATGACGGCGATCGATGCGGCCGCCTCCGTTGTCGATCTGGGCGAGGCGCGAACCTTGATCGGCCTGGCCGGGTCGGTGACCACGGTGGCAGCGCTGGCGCTGAACCTTCCGGGCTACGACGCCGACCGGATTCACCACTCGCGAACCAGCGCTGACGAGGTCCACCGCGTGGCGCAGGAGATGCTCGCGGCCAGTCGCGCTGAGCGCGCGGCGCTGCCGGTGATGCATCCCGGCAGGGTCGACGTCATTGGGGCCGGGGCGATGATCCTCGACGCGATCGTCGAGCGCGGCGCGTTCGCGGAAGTCGTGGCGAGCGAGCACGACATTCTCGATGGGATCGCTTTCAGCGCGGTCGAGCGCTGATGGTCGTCGCTCCGGGCACCGGCTGGCCGGGTGATCACGCGACTGCCAGCACCCCGGTCGCTCACTCGCCGGCGGACGTGGCGCAGCTGGCCGAGTCAGCTTCGGCGATGGAGGAGCTCACGGCAATGGTGAGCGTCTGCAGGGCCTGCCCGCGGCTCGTCGACTGGCGCGAGGAGGTCGCCCGGACCGGCCGCGCGGCGTACGCCGGCCAGCAGTACTGGGGCCGACCTGTCACCGGCTTCGGACCGGCAGACGCCCGACTCGCGATCGTGGGTCTCGCGCCCGCGGCGCATGGCGGCAACCGCACTGGCCGGGTCTTCACCGGCGACCGCAGCGGCGACTGGCTCTTCGCTGCGCTGCATCGCGCGGGCCTCGCTCGGCTGCCGATCTCGGTGAGCGCAGACGACGGCCAGGAGCTGATCGACTCGCGGATGATCGCAGCGGTCCGGTGCGCTCCACCGGCGAACGCGCCGACCCCCGGCGAGCGGGATACTTGCCGGCCGTGGATGCAGCGCGAGCTCTCCTTGCTCAGGGAACTGCGGGTGGTCCTGGCCCTCGGCGGTTTCGCCTGGGCAGCGTTGTGGCCGGTGCTGGCTTCGATCGGGCACCAGATGCCCAAGCCGCGGACCAGGTTCGGCCACGGGGTCGAGGTACGTGCAGACGACGGCCTGCTGGTGATCGGCTCATTCCATCCGAGCCAGCAGAACACCTTTACCGGGCGGCTGACCGAGCCGATGCTCGACGCCGTCTTCGCTCGGGTGAACGCCGAGCTCGCTCGGGCCTGACGGCTATCCACAGGTCCTGAACTGCATCTGGCGCCGCACAGCGGCGGCCTCCGAGGCTCCGTGCACCGGAACCACCTGGGGTACGGAGGTGATCACGATGCAGACAGGTCACAGCTGGGAGTAGCTGACGGGGTCGTAAGCGGCTCGGGCGAGATCTTCGCGAAGTTCACAGATCTCGACCCGAGCCGCTTCGCGTTCGCCACCATAAGGAGCAGCAACCAGGCGCAAATCACCATGCCGACGGAATGGGCCGGCGACAATCGGCTCGCCGCCAGGCCGACGAGGATGGTGCCGATCCCCTGGGCGCCGGAGATACCGGCTGCGGCCACGCCGAAAGCTCGTCCGCGAATTTCTCTCGGGACCGCGACCACAAAGACTCGATTCGCAAACACGGTTATCGCGCTAAGGGCGCCGGCGAAGACCCATGCGGCTGCCGCGAGCGGCGGAGTCGGGTTTGCGGTCGTGAGCGCCAGAGCAAGGAGAGCCGCTGTAGCGATATGCGGCAAAGCTCGCTCGAGCCGGGCTGACTCGAATCTGGTGAGTATCAGCGCGCCGACGGCGGTTCCGAGGGGCATCGAGGCTGTGAGAAGGCCGGCAGTGGTCGCGCCCTCGCCATGTGCCTGGGCGTACGGTACCGCCACAGCTTCAGTGGTGATGCTCGCGCCCACGACGATCCAAGAGATCGTGACTAGGCGCCGCAGCCGATGGTCCTGGAAGACCGCTGTCCAGCCGGCTCTCATATCGGCTCGCCACGCGCTCTTCTCGGGTGCCACGGGAGGGCGGCTTTGAACGAATCGAGCCACGATCATCGCGGAGATGACAAACGTCAACGCATCGGCGAGAACAGTGGCGCTTGTGCCGATGGCCGCGATGACGACGCCTCCTAGCGCGAATCCGCTGAGGACGGCGACTTGCAGCGTGGCGTTGGTCAGCGTCGCGGCTGCGGCATACCCGGCGCCCTCGCCGACGACTTCTGGGATCGTTGCCGCACGGGCAGCGGTGAAGGGCGGCTGGAGAACAGCAACCGCAGCTACCAGACCTATGAGGCCTGCCGTCGGGCAGTTGTGAAGCGCCGTCACGCCGATGAGGAGAGCCCGGGAACAGTCGCAGCAGACCATGACTGTTCTGCGTGGAAGATGGTCGGCCAGGCTCGACAGTGTTGGCCCACCGGCGATCCACGGAAGGTAGCTAACCGCGTAGCTGACAGCGGTGAGCGTTGCGGAGGAGGTGCGGCCGAACACGATCACGGCGATTGCAATCCGTGCCAGCTGGTCGCCGAGCACGCTCAGCGTCTGAGCGAGGTACAGCGCCCGGAACTCGCGGATTCGCAAGACCTCCCGGAAGTTTGCCCGGTCATCGCCCATCTCCTGCATCGGTGGCCCCCTTGTCGCGGAGTGCCATCGTGCGCAGACTCACACGTTCGGCGTCGCATCCCATCCACAGGCTGGGGTAGGACCGACGGGTGTCCACGCAACCTCGAATCGTGATCGTCGGTGGCGGCTACGTCGGGATGTACACCGCGCTGCGGCTACAGCAGAAGCTGCGCCGCGACGAAGCCAGGGTGACGGTCATCGACACCCGCTCGTACATGACCTACCAGCCGTTCCTTCCGGAAGCTGCTGCAGGGAACCTTGAGCCTCGGCACATGGTCGTGCCGCTGCGGCGGGTGCTCGACCGGTGCGAGGTTCTCGTCGGCACGGTGACCAGCATCGACCACACCGCCCGGCGCATCTGCCTGCGACCCGAGGAGGGCGGGGACCAGGACCTCGGCTACGACATCCTCGTTGTCGCATTGGGCTCGGTCGCCAAGACCCTTCCGATCCCCGGACTTGCCGACACCGGCATCGCGTTCCGCACCGCAGCGGAGGCGATCTACCTGCGCAACCGCGTGCTTTCCCGGCTGGACCTGGCGGTGACGACGGACGACCCGGCCGTGCGCAGCCGCGCGCTGAACTTCGTGTTCGTGGGAGGCGGCTACGCCGGCATCGAGGCCATCGCCGAGCTCCAGGACATGGCACACGACGCGCTGAAGTTCTACCCGGGACTGGCCGCTTCGGACATGCACTGGACGATGGTGGAGGCGACCGGGCGCATCCTGCCCGAGGTCAGCCTGGACATGGCGGAGTACACCGTCCGCCAACTCGAGAAGCAGGGCATCAAGGTGCGCCTCAACACGAGGGTCGAGTCCCTCGAACAGGGCCACGTCGTTCTGTCCGACGGCGCGGAGTTCGACGCGGACACGATCGTCTGGACGGCGGGGGTAAGGCCGAACCCATTGCTGGAGCAGACCGATCTGCCGCTCGACGAGATGAAGCGGGTGAAGTGTCACGCGGATCTGCGCATCGTCGACACTCCCGATGCGTGGGCGGCGGGAGACTGCGCCGCCGTGCCGGACGTGACCAAGGACTCGCCGGACGCACTGTGCGGGCCGACGGCACAGCACGCCGTCCGGCAGGCGAAGCAGCTTGGTGACAACATCGTCGCGGTCCTGCGAGGCAAGCAGCCTCGTCCCTACCGGCACGCCTACGCCGGGTCGGTCGCGAGCCTTGGCCTGCACAGAGGCGTGGCGGAGGTCTACGGGGTCAAGCTGCGCGGGCTGCCTGCGTGGTGGATGCATCGGACCTATCACCTGGCCCGTGTGCCAACGATGAACCGCAAGCTTCGGGTCGTCGCCGACTGGACTCTCGCGTTGTTCTTCCGGCGCGAGATCGTCTCGCTCGGCACGTTCGCGGACCCGCGGAGCGACTTCCAGCGCGAAGCGGCGCGGGGCGCATCGAAGTAGCGTCATCGGTGCCCCCGTAGCCCAACAGGTCAGAGGCGCCGGACTTAAAATCTGGTCGTTGTCGGTTCGAGTCCGACCGGGGGCACCGGTCCGGGCGACACCTATGAGACGAGGCATGGATGACGAAGGCTGAGGCGGCGTACGAGAAGCTGAAGGCTGCAGTTGGTGAGACCGAAGGCACCAGCGACTGGCTCGAGGTCACCCAGGAGCGAATCAACGCGTTCGCCGACGTCACCGAGGACCACCAGTTCATTCACGTCGATCCGGAGAAGGCGGCGGCGATGTCGCCGTGGGGCGTGACCATCGCTCACGGTTTCCTGACGCTGTCGTTGCTGGTCAAGTTGAGCGAGACGATCAAGCAGCCGATGGAGCGCTTCGACGGCCTCGTCATGGGCGTCAACTATGGGTTCGAGAAGATCCGGTTCATCCAGGCGGTCAAGGTCAACTCGCGGATCCGCTGCACCAGCGTTCTGTCGGGTGTCGAACTCAAGGACCCGAACACCCTGCACACGATCCGCACCATGACTGTCGAGATCGAGGGCGAGTCCAAGCCGGCGCTTGTCGCCGAGTGGATCACCCGGCTCGTCTACGCCTAACCGGAGTACGTCGGGCCTGCCCGCGTCACATCGACCCGGATCAGCACCCGCTGCTCCCGAGTCATCGCGGCTCGGTAGTCGTCCCAGTCCGGGTGGTCGCCGGAGACGGACCTGTAGTAGTCCACGAGGCCTTCCATGGCCTCCGGCAGCGACACGATTGTGGCGTCGCCCTCGACTTGGACGAACTCGCCGAAGAAGCGGTCGGTGAAGACGGTCAGCCAGGCACGCGGGTCGCGCCGTAGGTTGCGGACCTTTGCCGCCGGCTCTCGGCTCGACACGACGACCTTGCCGTCGGCATCGACGGATGCGGTGACCGGGGTGAGCTGCGGGGCGCCGTCGCTGCGGAGCGTGGCGAGGACAGCGTGGTGGTTGGTGCGGATGAACTCGAGCGCGGCCCCAACGTCCATCGACTACGCGCGGGTCGCTGCGCGCCGTTTGTCGTGCTCGTGCACGATCGCCCGGGCGTAGCCATGGGGAAGGCCATGCTCGTCGCGAAGCCAGGTGACTCGTTCGTCGAACCTGAGCAGGGCGGGGCCGTCGTCCAGACAGCCGAACCAGCTAGACAGGTCGCGCCCCGTCGACTCGGGAATTCTCGCCAGCAGCGACTGGTGAGTGTCCTCGGACTGGGGCATCGACATGTGTGCCTCCTGGAAGCGTTCGCCTGACCGTTGGCCTAGCCTCCCCCAACCCGTGCGTCAGGACAAGACCCAAAGGGAAGCAGGCACTACCGTCTTGCCGTGCCGCAGTCAGACCCCTTTCAAACCAAGCTTGCGGCAGTCACCGATGCGCACGAGCGGCTGGTTGCCCGCCTGACTCGGCTGTCGCCAATGGCGTGGCGGAGCCGACGCGCAGCCGCTGAGGAGGTACTGCGCGCGTTGGCCGCGATCAGCGCCCGGCAGCAGGGGCGGGACCTGCCGGCCCCGGTCGTCGAGGTTCACGTCCTGCCCTACGCCGTCGCGGTCGTCGGTCGCGACGTCCTTGACACGACCGCCTCGGCCTCGGACCTCCAGACGTTGCAGGAGGTTGAAGCGGCTCTCCGGAGCGCGCTTGAGGCGACCCGCTGAGCTAGAGCCAGCCCTGCCGAACCGCGGCCGCGACGACCTCCGTCCTGGACGAAACCCCGAGATTGTCCTTGAGTTCCGCGATGTCGCGCCGCACCGTTCTGGTGGCAACACCGAGGGTCCGTGCGATCCGCTCGTCCTTCACGCCAGCCGCGATCAGCTCAAGCACGCGAGCGACCCGGCCGGTTGGTGCCCCGGCAGCAGTTGCCTCGCCGAATACCGGATCCGCCTCGGACCACAGATGGTCGAAGAGATAGATCATCAGGCTGACGATGCCGGGCTCGCGGACGAAGAGTGCGCCACGCCGTGGATGTTGAGGATCAACCGCCAGGACGGCGAGCGCGGAATCCATGATGAGCATCTGGGTCGGGACGTTCCCCAGGGCCCGAACCCGCTCACCGCGGCGATGCTGCGCCTCGAGATGAGCGTAGATGTCGCGATCAGTGAGATCACATGTCCTGATGATCGTGCGTTGTTCGACGCCGCGATTGGCTTGGTCGCTGTCTCTGGCACTGCCGTCCTGCAGGCCCTCCGCCGAGGGCGAGCGGATGAGACTCCGCTGCATCTCGACCGCGCCTTCCGAGGCCAGATAGATGCGGCGACGTAGGTCATCTAGGTCGGTGACGATCTCCGCGCCCGGCAGGGAGGCAGTCGACGTGCGGCCCGCCTGGTAGTCCTCAGACAGCGCCTCCGTGTGGGCGCGAAGCTCGGCGAGCTTGGCCGTGCGCAGCGCTAGTTCGTGCTCCGCTCGCGCAATGTGACTCGCGATCGCCAGTTGCGGATCCATTGCGAGAACGCCCGAGGGCGACTGCGCCGTGCGAACAAGCTGCGCCGAGGTGAGGCCACCCAGGGCGTCCTGGACCTCGCCGAGTGGCAATCCGGTCCGCTGAGTCAGCTCCTCGAGGTTGATGTCTGGATGACGCATGAGTGCCCGCCAGACCATTTCGGCCTGGCTGGTCAGGCCGAAGGTCTCGAGGATCCCGTTCTCTTGTACTTCCCGCCGATCCGCGGGCAATAGTTCCCCCCTTAGGTATGCCTAGCTGAGGCGCTCGATCACCATCGCCATGCCTTGGCCCCCACCAACGCACATCGTCTCGAGCCCGAACGTCTTGTCGTGGGTCTGCAACCCGTTGAGCAGCGTCGTCGTGATCCTCGCGCCCGTCATGCCGAACGGGTGACCGACCGCGATCGCGCCGCCGTTGACGTTGAGCTTGTCGCCGAACGGGTCGATGCCGAGCTCGCGCGCCGACGGGATGACCTGAGCGGCGAACGCCTCGTTGATCTCGACGAGGTCGATGTCATCGATCGACTTGCCGGCGTAGGCGAGCGCGCGCTTGCTCGCCTCGATCGGACCCAACCCCATGATCTCCGGGCTGAGACCTGAGACACCGGTTGACACGATCCGCGCGAGCGGTGTGAGGCCGAGCTCCTTCGCCTTGGTGTCGCTCATGATGACGACCGCGGCGGCGCCGTCGTTGAGCGGGCAGCAGTTGGCGGCGGTCACCGTGCCGTCCGGACGGAAGACCGGCTTCAACTCGGAGACGCCCTCGATCGTGACGCCTGCCCGAGGGCCGTCGTCCTTGGCGACCTGGACGCCGCCGGGCGTCGTGACGGGAGTGATCTCGCGCTCGAAGAAGCCGTTGGCGATGGCCTTCTCTGCGAGGTTCTGCGACCGTACGCCGAACTCGTCCTGCTCCTGCCGGCTGACGCCCTTGAGCTGCGCGACGTTCTCGGCGGTCTGTCCCATTGCGATGTAGACGTCGGGAAGCTCCCCGGCCTCGCGCGGGTCCGACCAGGTGAAGTTGCCCTCTGCCATCTTCGCGGAGCGTGCCTGTGCGTCCGCGAAGATCGGGTTCTGGGTGTCGGGTAGCGAGTCGCTGTTGCCCTTGCCGTAGCGGCTGACCATCTCGACGCCCGCGCTCACGAAGACGTCGCCCTCGCCGGCCTTGATCGCGTGGAATGCCATGCGCGTGGACTGCAGGCTCGACGAGCAGTAACGGGTGATCGTCGTACCGGGGACGTCGTCGAGGCCGAGCTTCACCGCGATCACGCGCCCGATGTTGTAGCCCTGCTCGCCGCCCGGCAGGCCGCACCCGACGATCAGGTCGTCGATCGTGTGCGGGTCGAGCCCCGCCACCTTGTCCAGGGCCGCCTGGACGATGGTTGCGGCGAGGTCGTCGGGCCGGAAGTCGACCAGCGATCCCTTGAACGCACGACCGATCGGGGAGCGTGCGGTAGCGACGATGACGGCCTCGGGCATGACTGCTCCTTCGCTGGTCGGCTTCGGTGCCGAAGACAGATGCCCAAGAGTACGTTCCAGGCGTGGACGTCTTCGACTCAGTGGTGGACCTCATCGGTCATACCCCGCTGGTCCGTCTCAACCGCGTCACTGAAGGCGCAGCAGCCGCGGTCGTGGCGAAGGTCGAGTACCTCAATCCGGGCGGGTCGGTGAAGGACCGGATCGCGACGCGGATGATCGACGCCGCCGAGGCCTCGGGTGCGCTGCCGCCGGGCGGGACCATCGTCGAGCCGACGAGCGGCAACACCGGGATCGGGCTTGCGCTGGTTGCGCAGCAGCGTGGCTATCACTGCGTCTTCGTCTGCCCGGACAAGGTGTCCGCCGACAAGATCAACGTCTTGCGGGCGTACGGCGCCGAGGTCGTCGTATGCCCGACCGCGGTCCCGCCGGAGCACCCGGACTCCTACTACAGCGTCTCCGACCGGCTGGCCCGCGAGCGCCCGGGCGGGTGGAAGCCCGACCAGTACTCCAACCCCGCGAACCCGCAGTCGCACTACGAGACGACCGGCCCGGAGATCTGGGAGCAGACCGAAGGCAAGGTCACCCACTTCGTTGCCGGCGTCGGCACCGGGGGCACCATCTCGGGGACCGGTCGCTACCTCAAGGAGGCGTCGGACGGTCGAGTGGTGATTGTGGGCGCGGACCCCGAAGGATCGGTCTACTCAGGCGGTACGGGCCGTCCGTACCTGGTCGAGGGCGTCGGCGAGGACTTCTGGCCGGCCAACTACGACAGGGAGATCTGCGACCGGATCATCGCGGTCTCCGATGCCGACTCGTTCCTCATGACGCGGCGTCTCGCCCGCGAGGAGGGGCTGCTGGTCGGAGGGTCGTGCGGGATGGCCGCGGTCGCGGCCGTGCAGGTCGCGCGAGACGCCGGACCCGACGGTCTCGTGGTGGTGCTGCTGCCGGACGGCGGGCGCGGCTACCTGTCCAAGATCTTCAGCGACGAGTGGATGGCCGACTACGGCTTCCTTGCCGGCGACGGCAAGGGCCAGACCGTGGGCGAGGTGCTTACCCGCAAGAGCGGGCGGCTGCCTGAGTTCGTCCACGTGCATCCCAACGAGACGGTGCGCGAGGCGATCGACATCCTCCGCGAGTACGGCGTCTCGCAGATGCCGGTGGTGCGCGCGGAGCCGCCGGTGATGGTGGCCGAGGTAATGGGGTCGGTCGTAGAGCGGGACCTGCTCGACGCATTGTTCAACGGGCGCGCCCGGCTGGCGGACCCCCTCGAGCGGCACATGTCGAGTGCGTTGCCGTTGATCGGTGCGGGGGAGCCCGTCGCGGCCGCGGTCGGAGCCCTTCAGGGAGCCGACGCCGCGGTGGTGCTCGACGATGGCCGGCCGGTGGGCATCGTCACCCGGCAGGACCTCTTGGGATTCCTCGCCGCTCATTAGCTCTACGGTTGAGGCGTGTCCGATATGGGTGGCTTTGAGACCCGTGCCATCCACGCTGGCCAGGCGCCGGACCCGGCGACCGGCGCCGTCGTACCGCCCATCTACCTGACCTCGACATTTGCGCAGGACGGCGTCGGCGGGCTGCGTGGCGGCTACGAGTACAGCCGCAGCGCGAACCCGACGCGCACCGCGCTCGAGACCTGCCTTGCCGCGCTCGAGGGCGGCGTGCGCGGTTTCGCCTTCGCCAGCGGGCTCGCCGCCGAGGACACGCTCCTTCGCGCCGCTTGCTCGCCGGGCGACCACGTGGTCATCCCCGACGACGCGTACGGCGGGACCTACCGGCTGTTCGCCAAGGTGCTCGAGCGCTGGGGCCTGAGCTACACCGCGGTCCCCCAACACGAACTCGGCCAGGTGCGCGCGGCGATCCGTGACACCACCCGGGTGATCTGGTGCGAGACACCGACCAACCCGATGCTGCGGGTCAGCGACATCGCCGCGCTCGGCGCGCTCGCGGCCGAGGCCGGGGCGTTGCTCGTCGTCGACAACACCTTCGCCTCGCCGTACCTGCAGCAACCGCTCGCGCTCGGCGCTCATGTCGCGGTCCACTCGACGACGAAGTACCTCGGTGGCCACAGCGACGTCGTCGGGGGAGCGCTGATCGTCCGTGACGACTCACTTGCCGAGCAGGTCGCGTTCCACCAGAACGCGATGGGTGCGGTGGCCGGGCCGCTCGACTCGTGGCTGGTGCTGCGCGGCATCAAGACGCTCGCGGTCCGGATGGATCGCCACTGCGACAACGCCGAGCAGATCGTGCAGATGCTCCGAGACCACCCCGCGGTGACCGAGGTGCGGTACCCGGACTCCGACGAGGTTGCCCGCCAGCAGATGCGCCGGTTCGGCGGGATGGTCTCGTTCCGGGTTGCCGGCGGCGAGGAGCAGGCGCTGGAGATCTGCCGGCGCACCGAGCTGTTCACGCTCGCCGAGTCGCTGGGCGGAGTGGAGTCGCTCATCGAGCACCCGGCGCGGATGACGCACGCCAGCGTTGCCGGGTCAGCGCTGGAGGTCCCCGCCGACCTGGTTCGGCTGAGCGTCGGGATCGAGGCCGTGGCCGATCTGCTCGCCGATCTGCAGCGGGCCCTGGGCTGACCAGCCTCGCGTCTCCGGAGCAAGCAGCGCGATGATCGCGGCGGCGCCGAGGATCCCCGAGGTGCTGAGGAACGCCGCGCCGTAGGAGATGTCGGCGATCGCGCCGGCAGCCACCGGCCCGACGACGGTACCGATGTCGGAGGACATCGTGTACGCCGCGAACACCGGCCCGGCCCGGCCTTCGACGAGGTCGCCCACGATCGCGCCGGGCGCGACGTCGAGCAGCCCTGAGCCGAGCCCGAGCACGGCAAGCCCGACGAGGTAGCCCGGGAGATCCTGCGCGACGGCGAGGATGGCGATGCCGATCCCGCTGCCGATGCATCCCCCCACGAGGAGCGGCTTTCGTCCGACGTTGTCCGCGAACCGCCCCGCCGGGACCAGCGTTGCGCCGTTGACCGCGGACACGATGAGGAACCCGACACCGGTCCAGATCGGCTTGCGATGCAGCACGTCGCCCACGAACAGCGGCACCAGCGCCGAGCGCACGCCGATCGCTCCCCAGGAGTCGGCGAAGTTCGCGGCCAGGGCCGCCCGGTACGCCCGGTTGCGGAGGGCGTCCGACAGCTTCGTCGCGGTCGCCTTGCCGACCGCCGCGCGATCGGCAAGCGGGGTCGCGCGCAGCTGGATCAGACCGACGGCACCGGCCGCGGTGAGCGTGCCGGCATAGATGAAGAACGGCAGCCGGATCGAGACGCCATCGATGACGCCGCCAAGCACCGGGCCGGTGATCCCACCGAGCAGGAAACCGCCCTGCCAGAAGCCCATCGCGCGGCCTCGCTGCGCCGGCGCCGTCATCCGGACCAGCAGGCCGAGCGCCGAGATCGAGAACATGGCCGAGCCGACCCCGCCGATCCCGCGCAACGCGACGAGCTCGCCGTAGTTCTGCGCCGCGCCGGCGAGGACGCTGCTGACGGCGACGATGCCGATGCCGGTCGCCATCACGAGCCGCTCGCCGTACCGGTCGACCAGCTTGCCTGCGGGCAGCGAGAAGACGATGCGCATCACCGCGAAGGTGCTGATGACCGCACCGGCGGCGGCCTTGCCCACGCCGAAGTTGCGTGCGAAGACCGGCAGTGCCGGCGCGACGATGCCGAAGCCGAGGGCGACGAAGAACGCCACCGCGACGAGCACTCGGATCTCCCGCGGCAGCGGCTGCCGCTCGTCCCCCTTGGCCATCGGTCGGATGGCGCGCTACGCGATCCGGCGGCCGCGGCGGCCCTGCCGTGAGCTCAGGTAGTCGCTGATCACGTAGTCACCGAGGCGGTTCGCATCGGGCGTGAACACCCGCCCCCCATTGCGGGCCGCCATCGCCTTCACGAAGCGGATCAGCCCCGGCTCGTTGTCGAGCATGAAGACGTTTATCGTCGCTCCGCGGCGGGTGATCCGCTCGACCTCGGCCATGGTCGCGGCCGTCGTCTCAGGATGGGTCGGCCAGTCGAACCACGCGCTGCCGTCGGCCATGAGATGAGCCGTCGGCTCCCCGTCGGTGATGACCATGACGACCGGTTCCGCGTTGGGGTGGCGCGCGAGGTGGCGCGACGCGAGGACGAGTGCGTGCTGCAGGTTCGTGCCCTGGACCATGTCCCACGACAGCCCGGGCAGGTCCTGCGGTCGCAGCACGCGGGCGTACCGCGAGAAGCCGATGATCTCGATCGCGTCCTGCGGGTACGACGAGGAGATCAGGGTGTGCAGCGCGAGGACGGTCGCCTTGGCCTCGGGCCAGGTGCCCCGCAAGGCCATGGAATACGACAGGTCGATCAGCAGCGCTACGGCCGCCCCGGAGCGCCGCTCGGTCTCGGCGACCTCGAAGTCCTCGACCGCGATCTTCACGGGCGAGCCCGGACCCGATCGCAGCACCGCGTTGCGAACCGTGCGTACGACGTCGAAGGGCTGCTCGTCGCCGAACTCCCAGGCTCGCGTCGCACCGGTCGGGTCACCCGCGGCGCCCGCGTCGTGCATGTCGTGGTTGCCGCGACCGCGCGCATGCATCCGGTTGAAGATCCGTCGCAGGGCGGTCTGGCCGATCCGGCGCATCCCCTTGGGGGTGAGGCCGAGCTCGCCGTCGCTGCGCTGCAGGTAGCCCTGCTCGCGCAGCTCGCGCTCGATGCGACGCAGCGCCTCGAGGTCGTCGACGGCATTGCGGCCGAGCGCCCGTGCGAGCAGCTCCGGGTCGACGTCGTCGAGCGAGGCGCCGGGATAGTCCTGGCCGAGCATCTGGGCCAGCTCGTCGAGGTCGGCGGACTCCTCGAGCGCGGTGGTCGCATCACCCAGACCGAGCGGGGTGTCGCCGTCCATCCGCTGACGGCCGCTCCAGTTCAGCTCCGGACGGCGGGCGCGCAACTGGTCGGAGAGCCGGCCCATCTGCTCCGCGAGTCCGGCGTCCTGCATCGCCTGCTGCATCAGCCCGGCCAGCTCGGCCTGCTGCTCGGGTGAGAGCGAGTTCATCAACCGCTGGGCGGCGGCTGCGCGGCGGGCGAGGGAGTCGACGAGCTCCTCGAGGTTCTGCGGGTTGTCGGGGAAGAAGTCGCCGTAGTTCTCCATGAACTGGTCGAACTGCTCGGACACGTCCTCGCCGCGGGCGTCGGCGTCGAGCATGTCGTTGAGGGCGCCGAGCATGTCCTTGATTCGCTGTTGGGTCTGCGGGTCGCCGTTCTGCAGCGCGTCCTTCATCCCGCGGAACTGGCTGTCGAGCACCTCTCGGCGCAGCAGGTCCTGGATCTCGTCGTACGCCGCCCGCGCCTCGGGACTGCGCCACTGGTAGTCGCTGAGCTCGCGTACCGCCCGTGCGGTCTGCTGCGGCAACGCGTCGAGCTCGGCCTCGGCGAGCCGCGCCTCGTCGCTGGGGTCGGGGAACAGCGCGTTGCGCTCGGCCTCGACCGCCTGGTCGAGCAGCTCGCGCACCCGCTCGAGCGTTCCGTCGAGGCGCCCGGCTTCTCGTGCCCTGCGCTGGCGTTCGCGGACCTGCCGGAGCAGGTCGTCGAGTCCCTGGCGGCCCGACAGGCCGCGACGGGTCATCGACCGGAATGCCTCCGCCGGCGACTGCCCGTCGAGGACCGCGTCACCGATCTGGTCCAGCGCGTCGGAGAGGTCGTACGGCGGCGCGAGCGGGTCGTCCCCGCCGCGCCACTCCGAGTAGCGGCTACGCCTCATCGCGCTCCGTAGACGGTGCGGTCCGGAAGTTCCTCTTTGGACAATCGGCGCAACAGGTAGAGGCCTTCGAGCGCGAACTCCAGACCCGCCGCGGCAAGGCCCGGGGTCTCCGCACCCTCCTCGATGCCGAGCGCGCTGAGCAGCCGGCCGAGACCCGGCACCGTGCCGAGCCCCGCGAGCAGGTCCGTGGCGGCAACGAGCTCACCGGTCTCGACGGTCGTGCCCTCCGTGAACAGGTCGACCAGGGGGGCCAAGTCCACCCCGCCGAGCCGGCTGCGGAAGGTGTCCGCCGTCGCGCGCCGCAGCAGGTGGTCGAGGATGTCGGCCTCGCGGCCCTCCTCCGAGGTCTCGAACTCGACCTTGCCCTGCACTGCGGGCACGATCGCCGGCAGGTCGCAGACGCGGGCGACCGCGACCTCCTCGCCCACGAGAGCCGCTCGCCGGACCGCGGAGGCCGCGACCGTCTCGGCAGCAGAGACCGCGAAACGAGCTGAGACGCCGGAGCGCTGGTCCACCGCGGGGGACTCGCGGACATGGCGGGTGAACCTGGCGATCACCTCGACGAGGTGGTCGGGCAGCGCCGCCGACACCGCGTCGTCGCCCCACACGATCAAGGCTTCCTGGGTGACGACGCGCAGCTCGTCGTCGAGGTCCAAGGGGTAGTGGGTGCGGACCTCGGCCCCGAAGCGGTCCTTCAGCGGGGTGATGATCCGGCCGCGGTTGGTGTAGTCCTCGGGGTTGGCGGAGGCCACCAGCATCAGGTCCAGGGGCAGCCGCAGCACGTAGCCGCGGACCTGGATGTCGCGCTCTTCCAGCACGTTGAGCAGGGCGACCTGGATCCGCTCGGCCAGGTCAGGCAGCTCGTTGATGGCGACGATCCCGCGGTTGGTGCGCGGCACGAGGCCGTAGTGCACGGTCTCCGGATCGCCGAGGGCTCGGCCCTCGGCAACCTTGATCGGGTCGACGTCGCCGATGAGGTCTCCGACCGACACGTCGGGCGTCGCGAGCTTCTCGGCGTACCGCTCGTCGCGCGGCTTCCATGCGACCGCAAGGTCGTCGCCCTGCTCCGCCTTCAGTCGCCGGCATCGGCCGCACACCGGGTAGTACGGGTGGTCGTTGATCTCGCACCCGTCGACGATCGGGGTCCACTCGTCGAGCAGCTGGACGATCGTGCGGATTAGCCGCGTCTTGCCTTGGCCGCGCTCGCCGAGCAGCACGATGTCGTGGCCGGCGAGGATCGCGCGCTCGACCTGGGGCAGCACCGTCTCGTCGAAGCCGATGATGCCGGGGAAGCGCTCCGCGCCCGAACGCATCCGTGCGAGCAGGTTGTCGCGGAGCTCGGCCTTGACGGTCTTCGCGACGTGGCCGGAGGCGCGAAGTGCACCGAGCGTGCGCGGAAGGTCGCTGGAGGGCGGGTTGCTGGTCATCGCCTCACGCTACGACTGGGAGGCAAACGAACTTGGCAAACTGTCGGCGTGACCGACAGCGGGCGGGCGCTCGCGCTCGACATCGGCGGCACGAAGATCGCGGCCGCATGGGTCGGGGGCGACGGCTCGATCACCGCTCGAGCCGAGATCCCCACCGTCACCGAGAGTGCCGAGCGGTTGTGGTTGGCGGTCCGTGACCTGCTGGTCTCGCGAGTCGTAGACGAGCCTCCGGCGCGGATCGGAGTCGGCTGTGGGGGCCCCCTTCGGCTCGACACCGGGGAGGTCTCCCCGATCAACATCGGCGTGTGGCGCGACTTCCCGCTGCTGAGCCGGGTACGCGAGCTGTTCCCGGACGCCGATGTGCGCCTCCACAACGATGCAGTGGCGATGGCCGCGGGAGAGGCGTGGCGCGGAGCCGGGCGCGGCATCGACCACTTCCTCGGCGTGGTGGTCTCGACCGGGGTCGGCGGGGGCCTCGTCATCGGCGGTCGCATCTTCGACGGACCGACCGGCAACGCCGGGCACGTCGGCCACATCGTCGTCGAGCCGGACGGCCCGCCGTGTGGCTGCGGCGGCTTCGGGTGCCTCGAGGCGATTGCCCGCGGCCCGGCCGTCGTACAGCGTGCTCTGGACAACGGCTGGACACCCGGCGGCCAGACCGCGGACGGCCGCACTCTGGTGGCCGCGGCCCGTGCCGGCGACGAGGCAGCGGCCGATTCGATCGATCGCGCGGGCCGTGCCCTGGGGATCGCCTTCGCCAGCGCGGCGAGCCTGCTCGAGCTCGACCGGATCGCCGTCGGGGGCGGCTTCGCGACCGGTGCCGGGGACCTGCTCTTCGCCCCGATGCGCGAGACGTTCGCGGGGCACGCCGGGATGGCCTACGTCGAGCGCTGCGAGATCGTGCCGGCGGAGCTCGCCGCCGAGGCCGGCCTGGTGGGGGCCGCCGCGTTGGTGCTCGGATGAGCATCGACCCGGGCGCCGAACGGCTGCGCTCCGCGCTTGTCGCGATGTCAGCAGCGTTGCTGAGCTTCGGCACCGCACTGCTGCTCGATCACGCGTTCAACCTCACCACCAGCAGCGTCGTTCTCGCCGTGGTCCTGTCGCTCACGCTCGGCCGGGCCGACCGGCGCGGCCACGAGTCGGCACTCGCGCGCTGGCTCGCGCCGCTGGCGATGCCATTCCTCGTCGTGGGCGGAACCGAGGTCGGCAAGTGGATGTTCACTCATCCCAACTACGGCGACGCACTGTTCGCGCTCGGGATGACGGCAGGGATCTGGCTGCGGCGCTTCGGGCCGCACCTGCGCAGGGTCGGAGCGCTGGTGTCGTCGGCGTTGCTGGCGATGCTCGTCACGCCGGCGCCGGCGGTCGCTCTGGGCGCCAACCCGCCGAGCCGCTGGTGGGCGGCGGTGATCGCGCTGGTCGCGCTCGGCTGGCTACGGCTGGTCCAGCACCTGGCGGAACGGTTCGGGGTCGTGACGCCTGACTCGTCCGGTGCGTCGCCCGTGCAGTACTCGCCGGCGAGGCCCGCCCGCGAGGGGCCGTGGCATCGCCGGATGCTGCCGAGCTCGCGGATGGCGCTACAGATGGGCGTTGCGCTCGGCGCGGCCTTCGCCTGCGGTCGCGCGGCGTTCGGCATGCACTGGACGTGGGTGGTGTTGTCGGCGTACATCGTCGGCAGCGGCAACCGCGGTCGCGCCGACGTCACGTACAAGGCCGTCTTGCGCATCCTCGGTGCGGCCGCCGGTACCGTCCTCGCCGAGCTGGTCTCTCACGCTTTCCCGCCGCGTGATGACTGGTCGATCGTGGTGCTGTTCGCGGTGCTGACTGTCGCGATGTGGCTGCGGCCGCTGAGCTATGCCTACTGGGCGGCTGGGATGACGTCGGCACTCGCGCTGCTCTACGACTTCTACGGCGAGGCGGGCACCAACCTCCTGGCCACCCGGCTCGAAGGCATCCTGCTCGGCGCCTCGATCGGGGTCATCGCCGCGTGGGTGGTACTGCCGATCCGCAACGTCGACGCAGTGCGCCGTCAGCTCGCGATCGCATTCGCGACGGTCGCCGGAGTGCTCGCGTCGCCCGAGGTGGAACCGGCCTTCGCCGAAGCCGACCTCGCCAGATTCCGCGTGGCTGCCGAGCTCGCCGGTCTCGCCGGTGCCTCGTTGCGGTGGCTCGAGCGGTTTCCGGCGAGAGCGCGTGGCGGTTACAGCTACGCCGTTGCGAGCCGCGCGCTCGCCGACTGCGCCAAGGAACTCGCCCCCGGGGAAGGGCATCGCCTCGTCATGGCGCTGGACGACCGGCGGGAGCTGTCAGCCGAGGTGACGCGAGCGCGACGAGCTCTCGCCGCGACAGCGAGCCCCGACGAGCGGCAGCAACTCGGTGAGACGACGCAGCGCATCACGGCATCGCTCGCCGCTGCCTACAGGTAGGGCTTGACCTCGACCAGCTCGACCGAGATCTCCTTGCCGTTCGGTGCGACGTAGGAGCGCTTCTCGCCCGGTGTGGCGCCGTCGAGCGCCTGGCCGAGGGGCGACTGGGCCGAATACACCGTCAGGTCGGTGACCGCGGCCTCCTCGCGCGAGCCGAGCAGGAAGGTCTCCTCGTCGCCGTCGGCGTACTTGATGGTGACGACCATGCCCGGCCCGGCCACGCCGCTGTCTGCGGCAGGGGGCGCGCCGACCTCAGCCTCGCGCAGCAGCTGGGTCAGCTGCCGGATGCGGGCCTCCATCTTCCCTTGCTCTTCTTTCGCGGCGTGGTAACCGCCGTTCTCCTTGAGATCGCCTTCGGCGCGCGCGGCCTCGATGCGATGAGTGATCTCCGCGCGGCCGGGCCCAGACAGGTACTCCAGCTCCGCCTCGAGCCGGTCGTAGGCCTCCTGCGTCAGCCATGTGGTGTTCGTCTCACTCATCCGATCGAGGCTACCCAGCCTTTGCCTCGCGACACTCGTGGAACCATGGAGTGGTGAGCGAAGGTCCGCTTCGGCTGCTTGCGGTGCACGCGCACCCCGACGACGAGTCGAGCAAGGGCGCGGCGACGACCGCGAAACTCGTCGCCGAAGGCGTCGAGGTGCTCATCGTGAGCTGCACCGGCGGCGAGCGGGGATCGATCCTGAACCCGGCGATGGAACGGCCGGATGTGATCGCCAACATGGCCGAGGTACGTCGCCAAGAGATGGCGAAGGCGATCGAGATCATCGGTGCGAAGCACCAGTGGCTCGGTTTCGTCGACTCCGGCTTTCCGGAAGGCGATCCGCCCCCGCCGTTGCCGGACGGCTGCTTCGGTGCCCAGCCGGTCGACGTCGCGACCGCACCGCTCGTCCGGATCGTTCGCGAGTTCCGGCCGCAGGTGATGACGACGTACGACGAGAACGGCGGCTACCCGCACCCGGACCACGTGATGTGCCACAAGGTCAGCGTCGAGGCCTTCGAAGCCGCGGCGGATCCCGACCGCTATCCCGAGCTCGGCCCGCCGTGGCAGGTCTCGAAGCTCTACTACCACATGTCCATGCACCGCGAGCGCTTCTTCGCACTGCACGAGGCGATGCTCGCCGAGGGTCTCGAGTCACCGTTCGCCGAGCGGATCGAGCAGTGGAAGGACCGGCCCGACGTCGGCCCGCGGATCACGACAAGGGTCGAGTGCGCCGAGTACTTCCCGCTACGCGACCAGGCGCTGCTCGCACACGCGACGCAGGTCGACCCGAACGGCTTCTGGTTCGCTTGCCCGGTCGAGATCCAACAGCGGGTGTGGCCGACCGAGGACTACGAGCTCGCTCGCTCCGTGGTCGACACCACGATCCCGGAGGACGACCTGTTCGCCGGCGTACGGGATCGGGTGGCGACGTGATCACCGCAGTTGCGGCGCTGCCCGCTGCGCGGCTTCTCGCATCCGGCGACAGCGACTTCGGTGCAGGATTCATCGCCTTCGCTGTCGTACTGGTGCTCTGCGTGGCATCGTTCTTCCTGTTCCGCTCGATGAGCCGGCACCTGCGCAAGGTCCCGGCCAGCTTCGAGCAGCCGACTCGCGACGAGGAGCAAGGGTGAGCGCACCCGCCCGCGAGAGCGTCGGGCACGCGGAGACCGCGGCCCGCCTGCGCGTCGTCGTCGCCCGGCTGGCGCGCCAGCTGCGCCAGCACAGCCCCGGGGGACTCACTCCCTCGCAGTGGTCCGCGCTCACGACGGTCGAGGCCCACGGCCCGCTGCGCATTGGCGACCTCGCCGACCGCGAAGGCGTGACGGCGCCGACCGCTACCCGAGTGGTCGCGAGCCTCGAGGAGGCCGGATACCTCTCGCGCGCCAGCGATCCGGCGGACCGTCGTACGTCGTACATCGCGCTGACCGACGCTGCTCGCGCGAAGCTCGACTCGATCCGCGGGGCGCAGGCGACCGAGCTCGTGCAGCGGCTTTCCGACATGCCGCCCGCCGACGTCCAGCGCCTGCTCGACCTGCTGCCGATTCTCGAGTCGCTGCTCAGCGAGGAGCGCTAACCGCCACTGCGGCAAGATCTCCCTCGTGAGCTACCACAGCCCGCGATCGGAGACGAGCAGTTGAAGGTGACCGGACGGCGTTTCGTACTGCTGGCGATCGCTGCGGCGGTCGCCAGCCAGGTGATGGTCCTCACCGGCGCCAGCGCAGCCCCTCGACCAGGTGCGCAGGCCTCGGCAACGGCAGTGCCGAGCTTCCAGCACGACCAGGGCGGGTTTCACAGCGTTCTCGGCTACGGCGAAGGCCAGACCACCAGCCTCACTGACCTGGTGAACTTCGAGGTCGCCGGCCGGGCGCCAGCCAGCTTCACCAACCAGGCCGCGATGTACAACGCGGTCATCACCCACGAGCCGAAGACCGACGCGGACCTCAGCAGCTTCTACAAGAACTCCGACTTCGCGGTCCCGACGGGAAGCGACGTCGGATCGGTAGAGCACCCGACCGCCGGCGTCACGGTCATCCGCGACAAGCGCTTCGACGTCCCGCACATCTACGCCACGACCCGATCGGCCGGGATGTACGCCGTCGGCTACGTGACCGCACAGGACCGGCTGTTCCTGATGGACGTCCTGCGCCGCATGGCAGAGGGCGAGCAGGCGGGCCTGCTCGGTCCGAGCTCGATCAGCTCGGACAGCTCGGCGCTCGGCCAGTTCGACCTCTCGCCCGCGGAGCTCACCCGCGAGATCAACGCGGTTGCCAGGCAGGAGGGCAAGGCCGGCAAGCAGGCGCTCGCCGACATCAAGCAGTACGTCGCCGGCATCAACGGCTACATCAACGCGACCAAGACCAACCCCACGCTGCTGCCCGCGGAGTACGTCGCGCTCGGTGCGACGCCTCGCCCCTGGACGCTCGCCGACACCGCAGCCGAGGCGTATCTGCTCATCGCGCAGTTCACCGTCGCCGGCGACGGGGAGCAGTTCCAGTCCGAGATCCTCGACGCGCTCGAGCATCGGCTCGGAGCGCGCAAGGGACAGGAGGTCTTCGACGACCTGCGGCTGGAGAACGACCCTGATGCGATGACGACCACGACCCAGCGCTTTCCGGGTGACCACACCGGTCCCGTACGGCGCAGCGCGAACGCGCACATCGCCCCGGGAAGCGTCCAGCCGCGCAACGCCGTCGTCAGCATCACCAAGCCGCTCGGCACGTCGAACGCAGTGGCCCCCGGCTCCGAGATGCCCTCGTGGGCGGACCGCCTCGGCCGCCGCGGCCTGCAGATGCCCGACGAGGAGTCCAACGCGCTGCTCGTCGAGGGCAGCCACACCCGCAGCGGCCACCCGATCGCGGCCATGGGGCCGCAGGTCGGCTACTACTCGCCGGAGATCTTCGACGAGTACGAGCTGCACATGCCCGGCATCCAGGTCTCCGGCGTGGCGTTCCCCGGCGTCAGCCCTTACCCGCTGATCGGTCACACTAAGTCCTTCGCGTGGACCGGTACCACGGCGCTGTCGGACAACGCCGACACGTTCGCGGAGAAGCTGTGCAACCCCGACGGGTCGAAGGCCACGTTCGCGTCCACGCACTACCTGTATCGCGGAAAGTGCCGCGCCTTCGAGCAGCGTACGGTCGTCGAGAAGACGCCGCTGGCCCCGACGTCACCGTCGATCCCGGAGACCGTGACGCTGCGGACCGAGCGAAGTGTCCACGGCCCGGTGACCGGATACGCCCGCGTCGGCGGCCAGCCGGTGGCGTTGACCCGGGCGACCACGGTCTATCACCACGGCGTTCGCAGCATCGTCGCCTTCGAGCTCCTCGCCGAGAACAAGGTCCACACGCCGCGCCAGTTCATCTCGGCGATGCGCCACTACACCGGCAACGAAAACTGGTTCTACGTCTCGAAGTCGCACATCGCGTGGTTCGCCAGCGGCTGGTTCCAGCGGCACGCCCCTCACACCGATCTGCAGCTGCCGATCTGGGGGACCGGCAAGTACGACTGGGTTGGCTTCAACCCTGCGACGTACGCCTACCGTCGCCAGCCGAACTCGTTCAACGCGTACTCGATCGACCCGAAGCAGGGCTACCTCGCGTCGTGGAACAACAAGGGGGCCAAGGGGATGGCGGCGTCGCCCGGGACCTGGACCTGGGGCCAGGTCCAGCGGGTCGAGCTCCTCGCCGATCCCACTCGCCGCGCGATCGCCGCCGGGCGCAAGCTCACGCTCGCGCAGCTGGTCGGCATCTCCGGCAACGCGAGCACCCAGGACTTGCGCGCGGTCAAGGTCCTGCCGGACATGCTGAAGGTGCTCGGTACGGCGTCGGACCGCCGTACCCGGGCCCTCGTGGCGGACCTGCGCGCCTGGCTGCGAAGCGGGGCGCACCGGCGCGCCACCGCAGGCCGTTCGTACGACGACCACAGCGCCGCGGTGATGACGTTCGACGCGTGGTGGAACCAGATGGTCCGCGCGATCTACGACCCGGTGATCGGCAAAGCGCTGGTCGACCAGGTGTCCAATGAGGAAGGGCTTGACCTGGGTCAGCCTCCAGTGGGCTCGGGCTTCTTCGGCGGATGGCAGAGCCAGGTCCTCGGTGTCCTGCATAAGGTCCTCGGCATCCGTGATGCCTCGAACCCGCGCGCGACGTACTGCGGCAACGGGACTCTTGCCGGCTGCCGTCGGGTGCTGCGTCGTTCGTTGACCCGCGCGGTGGCTGGTCTGGTGAAGGCCAATGGCGGCAACCCGGCCACGTGGCGCAAGCCCGTGTTGTGCGGCACGACCGCGCCCACCTGCGACGAGAACCTGCCGACGACGGCCGGCGCGGTGGACACGCCACCGCAGCCGTTCGAGAACCGCGGCACGTTCCACCAAGCAGTCGAGATCAGGTAGCCACGGGTCATCGAACGGAGGTGGAAGGTGTAGCCGGGCCGTCGGGGTGAAAGGCTTTGGCCGTGACGAGCTGGCTGCGCACGGCTATCCGACGTGCGTGACTTTCTCTGCCCGCGATGCGGGCTGCGGCTCGCGTTCGAGAACTCGCAGTGCCTGGGATGCGGCAGCCCGCTCGGTTTCGACCTCGACTCGCTCGCCCTCCTGGTCCTCGAGCCCGGTGACGGGTTTCGCCGATGCGCGAACGCAGAGATCGCGACCTGCAACTGGATCGTCCGCGCCGATGCCTCCGCCACGCTGTGCCGGTCCTGCCGGCTCACCCGGACCCGGCCTCCCGACGACGACACGGTCGGGCTTCCCGAGTTCGCGGCCGCGGAAGCCGCCAAGCGGCGCTTGATCGTCGAGCTGACCGAGCTCGCACTACCCATCACTGGCCGGGACGACGATCCCGAGCGTGGCCTGTGCTTCGACCTGCTCTCGAGCGTCGCGGGCCCGGTCACGACCGGTCACGCCGACGGCGTGATCACCTTGGACCTGGCGGAAAGCGACGACGTCCACCGCGAGCAGCTTCGGATCTCCATGGACGAGCCGTACCGCACCCTCTTGGGGCACTTCCGCCACGAGATCGGTCACTACTACTTCCTGGTGCTCGCCTCGTCCGGCGAACCCCGAGAGGAGTTCGAGCAGCTGTTCGGTGATCCGGACGCCGACTACCAGGCGGCACTGGACCGGCACTACCGCGAAGGGGCGCCGGCGGATTGGTCCGACAGCTTCATCTCCTCGTACGCCGCGATGCATCCCGCCGAGGACTGGGCGGAGACCTTCGCTCACTACCTCCACATCCGCGACACCATCGACACCGCCGCCGCGTTCGGGCTCGCCCCAGCGGGAGCGACGCTCGACAAACCCCTCGCGACCGCGGCTGGCTTCGACCACATCATCGGCATCTGGCTGCCGCTGACCTGGGCGCTGAACATGGTCAACCGCTCGATGGGCCACCCCGACCTCTACCCGTTCGTGCTCAGCAACGCCGTGCTGGACAAGATGCGGCTCGTGCACCGGCTCGTCACCGGCGCCGCGGAGCGGCCGAACGATCCGCGCCTACTGTCGACCGCGTGACCAACCGACTCGCGGGCGCGACCAGTCCGTACCTGTTGCAGCACAAGGACAACCCGGTCGACTGGTGGCCCTGGAGCGACGAGGCGTTCGCCGAGGCCCGGCGTCGCGACCTGCCGGTCTTCTTGAGCGTCGGCTACGCCGCATGCCACTGGTGCCACGTGATGGAGCCCTGAGCGTGAAACCGGACATGTTGCCCGTTGCCGCAGGTCAGAGGCCGTTTTAGGCTCCCTGCTGTTCCCGGCTTTCCCCGCCCGTTCCCACCGGAGAACCGGCTTCGTCTGTGCGAGTTCGTCTGTGCTTTGTCCCCGCAGATCCGCTCGGCCAGGCTAGCCGCCGTGAACGTTCGCGGCGACGGCAGCCGCCGGAGCTAGGACGGCATCCGGCCAGGGATGGGGAGGGAGAGAACACGTCAGCTTTCGACGAACTGCGGACCACGGGCGCATGCGGCGACGAGGTTGTCGCCCTGCTGCGGCGGCTCGGGCGACAGGTCACTGACCGCGCGCCATTCCCGCCGCCGCCCGGCCACGACGGCTGGACCCCTGAGGCTGTGGACGAGCTGCTCGCCGAGATGTTCGACAAGAAGGGCCCGGCGCTCGTCCTCGGCTGCTACGCGAAGGCGACTGACGACAGCTCATTGGAGCGGCTGCTGCTCACCGCCATCCACAACTTCCTCATCGACCAGGCCAAGGGAACCGACCGCGGCAAGCTGCGCCGCCGGCTCGAGACGCTGCTCGGCGCCGACCCGCGCTTCACCCGCGCCGACCTCGCCGGCAGCCCCGGCTGGGCGTTAGCGGACGGCCCGTGCACTGCGGGCACTGGCGATGCGGCAGCGCTGATGTACGCGGCGTTCGGGGTGCGCGACGTCTCGATCACGCGGTGGAACGAGTCCGGCCCCACCCCGAAGGACACGGTGCACGCGCTCGTTACGATCGCGGCCGCCGTCCTGACTGTGGCCGGCGGCGCGGTCCGGGACGAGGACCTGGCACGGATCCTGCAGCAGCGGTTCGCCCTGCTCACCCCGCCGACGGTCGTCTCCCTCAGCGCCGACGAGTCGTGGACCGAGCCGGCCGCAGCGGAGCACGAGCGGCCGGATGCCGCGCCCGCGACACCCGCCGAGCTCGAGTCCCGCTCGGAGACCGTCTGGCAGTCGCTTACACCGACTGAGCGCCATCTGCTCCCGCATCTGGGCGAGACCGGCCCCGCCCTGGCGGTCATCACCGGTACCGGGCCGAAGCAGGCGAAGGCCATCGCGGCTGCGGTCGCGGAGAAGGTCCGTCTCGCGACCGTCAACGACGACGAGCGCGACGAGACCGTGCTGTCTCTGGCCGAACGCTGCCGGGGCGAGTCGTGACCGTCGGGATAGGTCGTCTGTTCTGTGCAGGAGGGGCTGGACCTACCGTGCCCCGCAGACAGGAAGGATGGCGATCGTGACCTCCGCGCCGGGCGACGCCGCTGACCGGCTCCGCCGCGCGCTTGCCCCCAGCGTGCTGCCTGCGCGGGTGCAGCAGGCCGCACAGACCGCGCCGCCAGATCCACAACCGGGTCAGCTGTGGCGGGCTCGGTGGGAGGAGACGAGCGAGCTCGTCGCGGTGCTGCGTGTGACCACCGACGCCGTCGAGGCCGCACCGGTCACCCTTGACGTCGAGTACGCGGACAACGACGCCGCGGTCGTGCCCGCCGGCGAGAGCCCGCTCGGCGTCGACACGGTCACCTGGATCGGGCTCCGCCGTGTGCTGCCAATGACCGTGCTCGACCGGTTCCTCGGCGAGTGGCCGGTCAAGAGTCTGATGGCCGGCACGGGGTCCGTGATCGTCAACCCGGCCGACCCGCGTGCCGAGTACCGCGCATATCTCGAGGACGAGCTCGACCTCCTCGCTGCCGCCCGCTGGGCTCCGACCGGTGCCGGCACCCTCGCCGAGGAGCTGCGTGCCGCCGGCATCGACCCGCAACGGCTCGTCGCCCTCCTCGACCTGGCGCCGCAGGAAGCCCTCGCGCTGCTCCGCGGCCGCCTGCCGGTCACCGCCGAGCAGGCCGAAACGCTGGCGCCCGCGCTCAACCGGACGGTCGAACAGATCCTCGCGGCGAACCCGGCTCCGCCGGCCGAGATCGTGTCGCTGCTCGACCGGCCGCGCCGACGACCGCAGGTGCAGGCGCTCGCTCGCCGCCGCGGCATGTCCGAGGTCACGGCCCGCCAGACCGCAGCGTTCGGAGTGTGGCGACTGGCGGCGCGACAGGTCGGGGACCGCACCGAGCCCGCGTGGGACGCCCGACTCGAGCGCTACTTTCACGTGACGCTCAATGGGTGACACCCGCGACCAGACTCCGGTATCCCGGGTCGCCGCGCGTGAACGCGCCGCCGACATCGTCGCTGCCCTCACCGCCGCCGACCCAGCGTTGGTCACGGCGTTGCAGTCGAGCCCGCTCGCCGCATTGCGGGGCCGGCCAGACCTCGAGGTGCGGTTCGTGCCCGAGTCGCAGACCGACGCGGGCTGCAGCGTCTCCGGTGCGTACCTCGGTGACATCACTCCCGTCGTGCTCGCCGTTGCCGACACCGCCGTGACCGGACACGAGGCGTTCACGCTGCTGCACGAGTTCGGCCACCACCTGCAGCAGACCGACCTTGACCGCATGGCCGAGCTGCTCGACCAGCCCGACGGCGGGCACGGGCTCGAGGACGCCACCTGCGACGCGTTCGCCTCCGCAGTGCTGCTGCCCGACGGCCGCCTCGCCGAGCACCTAGGAGCCGGCGTGACCGCATCGGCGGTCGTCCGACTATGGACGTCCTCGCCTGCGTCGCGCGCCGCCGTGGCCGTTCGCGCCGCCGAGCGGCTGCCGGCCCCTGGGCACGTGCTCGTCCTCGACCCCGACGGCACCGTGCGCTTCGCCGCCGCCCACGGCCTGCCGCCGGTCGGTCGCGGCAGCGACCAGAGTCGCGTCGACGTCATCCGGGACGCCCTCTCGCGGGACAGCTGGCGCGCGACCGGCCGCACCCGGTTCGTCTACCGCGACGGCATCCGCGGCGACGAGCTGTACGTGCAGACAGGCAACATCGGCGGCTACATGGTGGTCGTCGCCGTGACCGATCACGCCGCGTGGGAACGGTTCGCCCCGACCTCGCGGAGCAGTGGCCCGGTCGCGCGGTCCTGGACGTGTGAGCACGACGAGTGCGGCCACATGTTCCGCACCTTCGACAGGTCCTGCGCGCGGTGCGGCTCGCCGCACTGCCCGGCATGCGGCCGGTGCAACTGCGCGCCCGCCGTCGAGGAGCTCTGCTGCGACGGCTGCTTCCTGGTGCTGCCGGCGTCGATGTTCACCGGCAGCGGCACCCGGTGCCGCGACTGCAGCTAGCGCCGACGCCCGACGGCGGAAGTTACGTCGTCCGTTGCTGGTAGAGGGGAACACAGCAGCTCCCGGACAGCGTCGAGGGTGTCGCGTGACCCCGAGGCCGCACCGTTGGACCAAGGAGGTCCCGTTGAACGTGTTCAGCACCCAGTTCGACAAGGCGCTGGAGAACATCGAGCCGACCCAGGACGACAAGGACCACGCGCCGGAGGCGCACGACCAGGTCAAGACCGTCCTCGCCGCCGACGACGTCATCTCCGGCTGGGGCTTCAGCCCCATTCTCATCGGCAGCTACAAGCGGCGGGTCAGCATCCGCCGGATGAAGGACGTCGACGTCTTCGGGCGGCTCCTGACCGTCGGCGCCGACGAGCTCCCGGCCACGCTGCTCAAGGAGTTCGAGCGGGTCCTCAAGGCAGCGTTCCCCGCGGTGAACGGCAAGCCGCGGGTCGCCCGCCAGGCCCGGAGCCTGCAGGTCGCGTTCCCGGAGTACGACGGCCTGTACGTCGACGCCGTGCCCGCCCGGCCCTACACCACGCCCTACGGCGAGAAGGTCTGGCAGCTGCCGATGCGCAACGAGCAGGACTGGCAGGTGACGAACCCGGAGGAGCTCGGACGGCTGACAACCGAGCTCAACGACGCCGACCACCACAACGGCATGTACGTGCCCACGGTGAAGCTCATGCGGCAGACCCGCCGGTCGCTGATGGGGAAGAAGAAGCCGGGGGGCCTTGTCGTCGAGATCGCGACGCTGCACGCGTTCCGCACCGGCCGGGTCGGCGGCGCGACACAGGCCGAGTACTTCGTCAGCGCGCTGCGGGAGACCGCGACGGTTCTCACCAGCGCGTTCGTGCTTGGGCTCGGCCTCGACGACCCCACGCTGCAGGGCGAGAAGGTCTACGTCCGTGGCGACGACGCCGATAAGCAGGCGCTCGCCAACGCGTTCCGTGAGGCTGCCGACAAGGCCGAGACCGCGCTGCACAACAGCGACCGGTGCGCGGCGGCCAAGGCCTTCCGGGACATCCTCGGCAAGGCCGTCGACGACCTGGGCAACAACGACTACGTGTTCCCGATGCCGTCCGAGTGCAACCTGGACGGCACCGTGAAGCGGTTCGCCGCGGTCACCGCTGGCGACCGTCAGGTGCCGGCCGGGAACCGCCGGTTCGGATGACCGAGCCGGATCACACGGAGCCGCGGCCCGCGCTGGAACAGGTGCGGGTCGCGGCGGCCGTTGCGCTGGACGCCTTCCGGGATGCGCTCGCTGGTGCCGGGTTCCGGAGGCTGCCGGGCGGTGCCGAGCGCTGGCGGGGGCTGCTCGACACCAGCACTGTCCCGGACCTACCCGCTCCCTCGACCGGCGTGGGCTGGGTCACCGTCGTCGAGATTGAGCCGGGACCGGAGTTCCCGTTCGCAATGCCCAGCGTTCGCCCGCTGGAGAAGGCCTACGCAGAAGCAGTCATGCGCGCTGCCTACTCCAATTATCGCGCTGCCTACTCCAATTATCACGAGGCGGGCCACGGCTGGCACCGCAACGGTGACGGCGGGATGTGCCTGTTCATCGAGGCCGATCACACCCGGCTGCCGTGGGCCGACGGTGTTCAGCTGCTCGAGCAGGCGACCGCATGGGTCGCTCACGACGCCGCAGGCTGGCCGGGACCGGAGCCCGCGCTCGACCTCGAGCGGTACCTGCCGGCCACGGCCGACACCCGGCTGATCGTGTACTCCGACCTCACCGGTGAGGACGGGCGACCCCTACGGCTGCGGCCGCAGCGCAACGACATCCTGCGGGTCACCGGCCGGGCGGCACCGACCCGAGCCGGCGGCCGCGGCGGACAACATCGGTGGCCCGACGACACCGCGTTCGTGGTCAACGTCGGGCGTCTCGGTGCCCCGATCCGGGACTGGGCCGGCCTGCTCGGCCTCCTCGACGCGGACACGGCACGGCAGCTCGAGCGCAGCGTCGACCAGGGCCTCCGCCGCGTCCTCGTCCGCTACGAGCGCCACGACACAGTCGGCGTGCTCGCGCTGCGGTTGACGCGGCCAGCGACCGGCGCGCCTCTACAGCTGGCGTACCAGCCGACCGCTCCCGACGACGCGACGACCCGGCTCCTGCGCGCCCACCCGGCCGCCGCGCGACTCTCCGACTACTCCGTCGCGGTAGTCGGCATCGGCTCCATCGGATCGAACGTCGCCGATCTGCTGCACCGCAGCGGTGTCGGCACTCTGCACCTGCTCGACGGCGAACGGCTCGTGCCGGGCAACCCAACCCGACACCTGCTCGACGACAGCTACATCGGCAGGCCGAAGTCGCTCGGCGTGCAGACCTGGCTGCGCGAGCACCGGCCCACCTCTCACACCACCGTCACGGCTGCGGTCGGGTCGCTCACCACGATCGAGGACGCGATCACCCTCCTCGCCGGGTGCGACCTCGTCGTCGACGCGACCGCCGACTCAACCGCATCCGCGCTGCTGGCCGCGACTGCCCGCAACGGAGGCGGCCAGCTGCTGTCGGCGTGCGTGCTCGCCGACGGCTACGCGGTCCGTGTCGACCGGATACCGACCCGCCGGGGGGACACCCCTGTGCCGACTCCGCGACTACCGGCGCGGCGGCCGGAGAAGTATGAAACGGGCTGCGGCAGCCCTGTCAGCACTACGCCGCCCGCCGCCGTCTGGCACGCCGCTGCGCTGGCCGCGCACCACGCCATTCGGCTGCTACTCGAGCCGGACCAAGTGCCCGCGGGAGAAATGATCGTGCTCGAGCCGCAAACGGTCGTGCCCTGATGTCGGAGCGTGAGCTACGCGCGGTCGGTGTGCTCGTCGCTCGCGACGCGCTCGATGACGCTGTCCGCGCCGGGCGTGACGCACTGCCGAAGGAGACTGGTGGCATCCTCCTCGGGTTCCGCACCCCAACCCAGGTCGTGGTGACCCGAGTCATCGTCGTCGAGGACCCGCGTAGCAGCCGAACGCGCTATCAGCGCCGGCGTCGCCGCGCCCAGCAGCAGCTGATGGCGGCCCTCGCTGACGCACCCGGCGTCCTCGGGTACGTCGGCGAATGGCACACACACCCGGAAAATCAGCAGCCCAGCAGCACGGACGTCAGCGCGGTTGCAGAGACCGCGCGACTCGCCGGCGGACCCATCGCGATGCTTGTTATTGCATATCCGGGTACGGGCCCGCCGAGGGTCCACGCCCGCGCCGCACTCCGCCGCGGCGAGTGGCCGATCCCGGCCATCGACATCGTGGACGTCCTCGCCAACGCGTTGACCATCAGCGAGGACACCGGTGACGCCATCGAGCATGAGGCGTCCGCCACGATCACCACCATCGACACCGAAGGAGCGCGCTCATGACCCAGGCCAGCGACAGCTCTCGCCCGTTCGACCTCGTTGCGGCGTTCCGCGCGAAGAGCGCACAACTCGCCGCGACCATGGATGCCGCGCACGACGTCACCCGCCACGGGCCGACGATCGGTGACGCCGGTGAGGCTGGTTGGCGGACGATGCTCGAGGAGTTCCTGCCTCGCCGATACGCGGTGTCCACGGCCTTCGTCGTAGACAGCTTCGGGCACGAGAGTGAGCAGATCGACATCGTGGTCCACGACCGGCACTTCACCCCGCTGTTCTGGAAGATCGACGACGCGCTATTCCTGCCCGCGGAGAGCGTTTACGCCGTGTTCGAGGTCAAGCAACAACTGACAGCCGGGCACATCAAGTCTGCGGGAAAGAAGGTGGCCAGCGTCCGCGGCCTGCACCGCACTAGTCAGCAGATCGTGCATGCCGGCGGAGTCATCCAGGCGCCTAAGCCACCGCCGCGCATCCTCGGTGGCCTGTTGGCAGCGTCCAGCTCGTGGAGCCCTCCTTTCGGCGAAGCATTGCGGAGCGCACTCAACGGTCTCGACGAGCATCACCGGCTCGACCTCGGCTGCGGTCTGCAGCACGGCGCCTTCGAGTTACCGGAGAACGTCACGGCTGCGAACGGCCTCGTGACAGCCTCGGCGGACGTCGGGCTCGCGTTCTTGGCAATGCGCCTGATGGCGAGGTTGCAGCAGATGGGAACCGTGCCGGCTGTCGACCTCGATGCGTACACGTCTGTCCTTGTGAGCTAGCGCCGCGCGCCGCCGCTCGAGTCGAGTGGCGGCCTCCTTCGAGATGTCACGCGGTCCGTCGGCAAGGCGTCGGCCCAGACCCGATGCAGCAGCGCGACTCGCAAACCGGCCCGCGCAAACGGCTTAGGCCGTACCGTCGGGTGAGACGGAGCCGATCGCTGCACAGCGCGGCACGCTCGCCGGATCGGCGATGAACAGCGCTCTGAGCCGATAGCGTCCTGCGTACGGACGGGTGCGACACGGGAGGGCGCGAGGCATGAACGGGACGCTCCCAAGAATCTGCCCGCGCCCGATTCTCAAATCGTCATCGATGGCGCCGTTGTCACCGTCGTCGCGGCCAAAGAGACCGACGTCGGCGCCGACGTGTTCATCCTGCGCGCTGACGGGCAGCCGGCCATGGTGAGCCTCACTCGGGAGGCGCTCGCGGCCGCCGCCGCGCCCGCACGCGACGGCGGTGGTGGTGATCCTCGAGTCGCGCTCGCAGCGCTATGGGGGCTGTGGATGCGGCATGCAGTGCCGCGGGACCGCAGCCGCCGTCTGTGCTCTTCGTCTGTTGGAAGCCTCCCAATGCACAGACGAACCCCACACGTGCTAGTGCGGGAGTGAGGGGCTGATGGCCAACCGGCTGGCTGGGTCGACCTCGCCATACCTGTTGCAGCACAAGGACAACCCGGTCGACTGGTGGCCCTGGAGCGACGAGGCGTTCGCCGAGGCCCGGCGCCGCGACCTGCCGGTCTTCTTGAGCGTCGGCTACGCCGCATGCCACTGGTGCCATGTCATGGCTCACGAGTCGTTCGAGGATGCGGCGACCGCGGCGTACCTCAACCAACATTTCGTCTCGATCAAGGTCGACCGTGAGGAGCGACCAGACGTCGACGCGGTCTACATGGAGGCGACACAGGCCATGACCGGCCAGGGCGGCTGGCCGATGACAGCATTTCTGACCCCTGACGGGGAGCCGTTCTACTGCGGCACGTACTTCCCGCCGGCGCCTCGTCACGGGATGCCGTCGTTTCGCCAGCTGCTCGAATCGATCTCGCACGCTTGGACGACCCGGCGCAGCGAGGTTGGGCAGGCCGCGGCAGGCATTGTCAGCGAGCTGAACCGCCGCGGCGATGTGTCGCCGTTGCGTGGCACCGCGATCACTGCGCAACGGCTGGACGCAGCCGCCGGCCGACTGTCGGACGAGCACGACGACGAGCGCGGCGGATTCGGTGGCGCGCCGAAGTTCCCGCCGTCGATGGCGCTCGAGTTCCTGCTCCGCCACGCTGCTCGAACCGGTAGCGCGCGCAGCGAGCAGATCGTGGCGACGACCTGCGAAGCGATGGCTCGCGGCGGGATGTATGACCAGCTTGCCGGTGGCTTCGCGCGTTACTCAGTCGATGCGAGCTGGGTGGTCCCGCACTTCGAGAAGATGCTCTACGACAACGCGTTGCTCGCGCGCGTCTACGCCCACTGGTGGCGGCTGACCGGCTCGCCGCTCGCCCGGCGGATCGCACTCGAGACCTGCGACTGGATGGTCGCCGAGCTCGGTACGCCGGAAGGCGGATTCGCCGCCTCCCTCGACGCGGACAGCGAAGGCGTGGAAGGCAAGTTCTACGCCTGGACGCCGGAGGAGACCGGGCCAACAGCGGCGGAGATGTTCTCGGTGACCGCGGAGGGCACCTTCGAGCACGGCCGGTCGGTTCTGCAACTGCTCTCTGACCCGCCCGACGCCAGCGCGTACGCCGAGGAGCGGGCGCGCCTGCTGGAGATCCGTGGGAGGCGGGTCAGGCCCGGACGTGACGACAAGGTCGTCGCCGCGTGGAACGGGCTGGCGATCGCCGCACTCGCTGACTGCGGCGTGCTGTTCGAGCGCCCTGACCTGCTCGCAGCGGCGACCGGCTGCGCTGACCTGTTGCTGCGGCTCCACGTCGAGGGCGGGCGCCTGCTGCGGGTGTCCCGCGACGGTGTGCGCGGTACGCCGGTCGGCGTGCTCGAGGACTACGGCGACGTCGCGGAAGGACTGCTCACGTTGCATCAGGCCACCGGGGACAGCCACCTGCTCGAGGCCGCCGTGGATCTGCTGGACGTCGCCATGGCGCGCTTCGGTGACGGATCCGGCGGTTTCTTCGACACCGCCGATGACGCGGAGCGGCTGGTACGCCGGCCGCGCGACCCAACCGACGGCGCAACGCCGTCCGGGACCTCGGCGATGGCGGGCTCGCTGCTAGCCAGCGCGGCGCTCACCGCGAACTCGGCACACCGTGAAGCGGCGGAGCGGGTGGTGGCCTCGGCTTCGGATCTCATCGAGCGGTTTCCCCGGTTCGCGGGCGCCGCGGCCGCGGTCGCGGAGGCGGTGATCGCCGGCCCGCTTGAGATCGCCGTGGTCGAGGCGCCAGACCTTGCGGCGGTAGCGCGGCTTGCGACATCGCCTGGCGCGGTCGTGGTGACGGGCGGCGAGTCACCCCTCCTCGCGGACCGTCCCGCAGGCGCGGCCTACGTCTGCCGTGGTTTCGTCTGCGATGCCCCCGTCACCGATCCCGCCGAGCTCGCGCAGCGGGTGGCGGCGCGAGCTCCTGTCACCGGCCTGTAACACGACGCTCATAACCTCCGGTGATGGGCGACCTGCTCGGCGACTACCTGCGTCGTCAGCGCACCACCGGCGCGTACGACGAGGTCTTCGCCCCGGACGGCACCGCTCGCCCCGGCTACGAGGGCATCGTCGCCGCGCTCGAGTCGCTCTCGGCGGCAGACCTGATGGCGCGTGGCGGGGCGCTGTCGAGCGCGTTCACCGACGCGGGCGTCACCTTCTCGCTGTCCGGTGAGGAGCGGCCGTTCCCGCTCGACGTCGTCCCTCGGATCTTCAACGCGTCCGAGTGGGACCTCGTCGAGCGGGGGGTCGCTCAGCGGGTCCGTGCCCTCGAGGCGTTTCTCGCCGACGCGTACGGACCCGGTCGGGCGTTTGCCGACGGCGTGCTTCCTCGCCGGCTCGTGACCACGTCGCGGCACTTCCACCGCGCCGCGTACGGCGTCGACCCGGCCAACGGGGTACGCGTCCACGTCGCGGGCATCGACCTGGTCCGGGATGCCGCGGGCGAGCTGCGGGTGCTCGAGGACAACCTCCGTACCCCGTCCGGGGTCAGCTACGTCCTGGAGAACCGCCGCACCGTCACCCGGGTCTCCCCGGACCTGTTCGGGCCGCAGCGCGTGCTGCGGGTCTCGACCTACCCGGAGCGCCTGCTCGCGGCGCTTCGTGCTGCCGCGCCCAACGTGGACGACCCGACGGTGGTGGTGCTCACCCCCGGCGCCTACAACTCGGCGTACTTCGAGCACTCACTGCTGGCCCGGCAGATGGGCGTCGAGCTCGTCGAGGGCCGTGACCTGGTCTGCCGTGACGGATCGGTCTACCTGCGTACGACGTACGGCGAGCAACGCGTCGATGTGATCTACCGCCGCATAGACGACGAGTTCCTCGATCCGCTGCACTTCCGGCCGGACTCCGTCATCGGCTGTCCCGGCCTGCTCGGTGCCGCGCGCGCCGGATCGGTTGCTATCGCGAATGCGGTCGGCAACGGCGTCGCCGACGACAAGCTGGCCTACACCTACGTGCCGGCGATGATCGACTACTACCTCGGCGAGACCCCGCTGCTGCGCAACGTGGACACGTTCCGCCTCGAGGATGACGACGTGCGAGCGCACGTGCTCGACCACCTCGAGGACCTGGTGCTCAAGCCGGTGGACGGCTCGGGCGGCTACGGGCTGGTCATCGGTCCCTCCGCGGACGAGCACCAGCTTGCCCGGCTTCGGCTCGACATCGAGGCCGATCCCCGCGGCTGGATCGCACAGCCCGTCATACCGCTGTCGACATCTCCCACTCTCGTCGACGGCGAGCTGGTGCCGCGTCACGTCGACCTGCGCCCGTTCGCGGTCAACGACGGCGGGGACGTCTGGGTGATGCCCGGCGGGCTGACCCGGGTGGCGCTGGTCGAGGGCAGCCTGGTCGTCAACTCGAGCCAGGGCGGCGGGTCCAAGGACACCTGGGTGGTCAGCGACGGCGCCACGCAGCTCGAGCTGCCCGCCACCGACCTCAGGCCGACGGGCGGGGCGCTGAACGTCACCGTCCCCGCAACCGGGCCGCGGCTCGGCCAGGCCCAGCAGCAACAGCAGCAGCAAGGGGCGGGCGCGCCAGTCGAGGACCCGGCGTGCTGAGCCGGATCGCCGAGTCGCTGTTCTGGATCGGCCGGCTCGTCGAGCGCGCTGAGGACGTCTCGCGGATGCTGGACGTCTCGGTGCATCTGCTGCTCGAGGACTGGTCAGTCAGTGACGCGGACATCTGCCGCGCGCTGCTCGCGACCGTCGGCGTCGAGGACGACTTCGGTGAGGACATCGACCCGCAGCTGGTGCTGGACCGTCTTGCCTACGACCGCGAAGGCCCGGTGTGGAGCTCGCTCGAGGGTGCGCGGGAGAACGCCCGGACGGTGCGTGAGGTGATCCCGTCCGAGATGTGGCTCTGCCTCAACACCACCTTCAACGCGCTTCCTGCCCAGCGCGCCCGCGCACGCGACGCAGGCCCGACCGCGTTCTTCAACTTCGTCAAGGACCGCGCGGCGCAGCTGTCCGGCCTGGCCGACGGGACGATGAGCCACGACGACGGATGGGGGTTCGTCGTCCTGGGGCGCAGCATCGAGCGCGTCGACATGACAGCGCGCGCGGTCTCGCTCTACCAGTACGCAGGCGACCGCGCCACGTCGGCGAGCGCGTTGCTGCGCAGCTGTGCGGCGTACGAGTCGTTCCTGCGTACCTATCGCGGAGTGCTCGACCCCTCCCGGGCGACGGCCTTCTTGCTGCTCGACCGGTTGTTCCCCCGTTCGGTGTACGGCGCACTGGCCACCGCCGAGCGGCGACTTGCCGCACTCGTCCCCGCGACCGACTCGCGACTCGGCGTCGCCGACCCGGCACTGGTCGCGCTCGGCCGGATGCGGACGAACCTGGAGTTCACCAGCCCGGCCGAGGTGATGGTCGACCTGCCGGAGCGGCTGGCGGCGATCCAGCAGACCTGCTCCGTCGTGAGTGACTCGGTCGCCGAGCGGTTCTTCCGCGGCTCGTCGGCGATCGAGTGGGTGGCGGGAGCTGTGTCATGACCTGGCGGCTGGAGATCGTGCACAGCACGCGGTACGACTACGGCGACAAGGTGCTCTCGTCGTACAACGAGGCACGGGTGACGCCGACCAGCGGCGCCCATCAGTCGGTCGTGAGCGCGCGCTTCAGCACGGAGCCGCGGGTTGCGGTCCGTCGGTATCGGGACTACTGGGGAACGCTGGTGGACGAGTTCGACGTCGTCGAGCCACACCAGCGGCTCGTGGTGACGAGCTCGGTCGTGGTGGAGACAGAGGAGTCCGAGCCGCTCGCCGCATCGGTCGGCTGGGAGGATATGGCTGACTCGAGCCTCAGGGACCAGTACGCCGAGCTGCTCATGCCGACCGGCTACACCGCTGCCGAGCCGGCGCTGGCGACCGGCGCCAGGGCGCTGGCGGCGACCTGCGAGACGCCAGCCGATGCGGTGTTCGCCGTGTCGCGCTGGGTCAACCAGGAGATGAGCTACGTCCCCGGCGCCACGGGGGTCCACACCGACGCGAGCGAAGCGTGGGAGGCCCGCCGCGGCGTGTGCCAGGACTTCGCGCACGTCACGATCGTGGCGTTACGCGTGCTCGGCATCCCGGCGCGCTACGTGTCCGGCTACCTCCACCCGTCGAAGGACCCGGCCATCGGTGAGGCGCGAGCGGGGGAGAGCCACGCCTGGGTCGAAGCCTGGACCGGCAGCTGGTGGGGCGTCGACCCGACGAACCTCGAGCCGATCGGCCACCGCCACGTCGCGATCGGCCGCGGCCGCGACTACGCCGATGTGGCGCCGGTGCGTGGCGTGCACTCCGGCGGCGGCGAGGCGACGCTGACCGTCGAGGTCCGCTCGACCCGGCTCCGCTAGCTCGGCAGTTCGCCTACAGCGCAAGCGCTTCCGACGGGATGCTTGCTGTGTAACGGTGTAATCATCACAGCGTGAGGAGACGCTCATGAGCACCGAGATCCAGTCCTGGTTCACCGGCAGGCTGCCGGCCGAGTGGACCGCTACCGCGCCGGCGATCACCGTGGACCGCGAGGAGATCCTCGTCATGGTCTGCGTGCCGGCCCCTGACGTGGCCGGTGGTGACGAGCAAGCCACGGCCAGCGCCGCCGCCGGGCGGATCGCACGGTTTCGCGAAGAGACCCGTGAGCAACGCATCGCGATCGCGCAGGAGGCGGAGCAGCGGTTCGAGCGCAAGGTCAGCTGGGGTGCGCGCTGCGGCGACGTGCAAGCCGCCTTCACCACCGTCTCGATGCCGGTCATGACTCGGCTGCGACAGGCTGAGCGGATCGTGCTCGACACCCTGGTCGAGGCCGGGGTCGCCCGATCACGTTCGGACGCGCTCGGCTGGTGCGTGCGGCTGGTCGGCCAGCACTCGCAGGAGTGGCTGGGCCAGCTCCGTGAAGCCATGCGCGAGGTGCAGCGGCTGCGCGAGACGGGCCCGGCGGCCGCTGCAAGTCAACCCGCTGCAAGTTAACTGGTACCGCCGCGCGGGCATACAGGACGAGCGTTATGCTTGGCACACTTCACACCTGGCCCCTCGCGGTGTCGATAACTTTGCGTGAACATCGAGTGGGGACAGGCTCTCTGGGCCGCCCGTAGGAGACACGCAATGACGATCGCGCCGGTGGTTCCGGGCCTGGACGACGCCCCGACGAGTCACGGTCGCCTCATCGAATGGGTGCACGAGGTCGCAGCGCTCACCCAGCCCGACGCGGTCGTGTGGTGCGACGGCTCCGAGGAGGAGTGGGACCGGCTCACCCGCCAGCTGGTCGACTCCGGCACGCTGATCCAGCTCAACCCCGCGCTTCGGCCCAACTCGTTCTACGCGCGCTCGGACCCCGCTGACGTCGCTCGGGTCGAGAGCCGCACGTTCATCTGCTCGGAGCGCGAGGAGGACGCCGGCCCGACGAACAACTGGGTCGATCCCGGCGAGATGCGCGCGACGCTCGACGGCCTGTTTGCCGGGTGCATGCGAGGCCGCACGATGTACGTCGTCCCGTTCTGCATGGGCCCGGTCGGATCGCCGATCTCCGCCCTCGGTGTGGAGCTCACCGACTCGCCGTACGTCGTGATCTCCATGAAGATCATGACGCGCATGGGCAAGGCGGCCCTCGATGCGCTCGGCGACGACGGGTTCTTCGTCCCGGCTGTTCACTCGGTTGGCGCCCCGCTCGAGGACGGCGAGGCCGACGTGCCCTGGCCGTGCAACGAGGAGAAGTACATCGTCCACTTCCCGGAGAGCCGGGAGATCTGGTCCTACGGATCCGGGTACGGCGGCAACGCGCTGCTCGGCAAGAAGTGCTACGCCCTGCGGATCGCGAGCGTCATGGCCCGTGACGAGGGCTGGTTCGCCGAGCACATGCTCATCCTCAAGCTGACCTCGCCGACCGGCACCGTGAAATACATCGCTGCTGCGTTCCCCAGCGCATGCGGCAAGACCAACCTCGCGATGCTGCAGCCCACGTTGCCCGGCTGGAAGGCCGAGACAGTGGGTGACGACATCTGCTGGATGCGGTTCGGCCCCGATGGCCGGCTGCGCGCCATCAACCCTGAGGCAGGGTTCTTCGGCGTGGCGCCCGGCACCGGCAACGCGACCAACAAGAACGCGATCGACACCCTGTTCGCCAACTGCATCTTCACCAACGTCGCGCTCACCGACGACGGCGACGTCTGGTGGGAAGGCCTGACCGAGACCCCGCCCGCCCACCTCATCGACTGGAAGGGTCGCGACTGGACCCCGGACTCCAGCGAGCCGGCGGCACACCCCAACGCGCGCTTCACCGCTCCGGCGTCGCAGTGCCCGACGGCCGCACCGGAGTGGGAGGACCCGGCCGGCGTGCCGATCGACGCGATCCTGTTCGGTGGCCGCCGCGCGAGCAGCGTGCCGCTGGTGACCGAGGCGTTCGACTGGGAGCACGGCGTGTTCCTCGCGTCCAATGTCGCTTCCGAGGGCACCGCCGCCGCCGAGAACAAGGTCGGCGAGCTGCGCCGCGACCCGTTCGCGATGCTGCCGTTCTGTGGCTACAACATGGCCGACTACTTCGGTCACTGGCTCGAGACCGGAGCCGCCGCCGACCAGTCCAAGCTGCCGCGGATCTACTTCGTCAACTGGTTCCGCAAGGACGCCGACGGCAACTACGTCTGGCCGGGGTTCGGCGAGAACAGTCGGGTGCTGAAGTGGATCAGCGAGCGCCTGGACGGCACCGCCGCGGCCGTGGAAACCCCGATCGGGCTCGTCCCGGCCCGGGAGGCGCTCGACCTCGAGGGCCTGGACCTCACCGACGAGCAGCTCGACGTGCTGCTCACGGTCGACGTCGAAGCGTGGCGCGAAGAGGCCGCGTTGGTGCACCCGCACTACGAGCGTTTCGGCTCCCACACACCGAAGGCGCTGTGGGATCAGCTTGCCGCCCTCGAGGAGCGCCTGAAGTAGCGGTGGGCCGTCTGGTCGCTACGACAGCGACCAGACGACGTCGAGAGTCACCGAGACCGGCTGCTTGCCGGCGCTGATCGGCACCGCGCTCTTGGCGGCGGCGAAGGCCTGGTCGTAGAAGGGCTGCGGGCTCCTCGCCGTCTGCTGTGTCTCCTTGACCGAGACAACGTGGCCGAGCTGCTCGTCTGCCAGCTGCGCATCCTGGCTCGCTGCCGCCTTGGCCTGCGCGAAGGCCGTCGCCCGCGCCTGGTCGACGAGCGCCGAGTCGTCGGTGATGTCGAAGGACAGACCGTCGATCTCGGTCGAGCTGCCGGCAGACGTGGCTGCTGCCGACAGGATCGCGCCGACGTGGCTGAGCGGGTGAATCCGGACTGACAGTGCCTCGCTCGCGTCGTACCCGTCGACGGTGCCGTGGTTGTCGTACGACGGGTTCAGCTCGAGATCGGTGGTCTGCAGGTCCGACCTCTGGACCCCCTTCGCGACCAGCGTCGTCGTGACCCGGCGCATGTCAGCGGCGACCGCGTCCAGCGCCTCCTGTACCGAGCTTCGGCGGCTGTGCACGCTGAGGTTGGCGACGAGCGTGTCCGGCACGCCCTGGACCGTCCCCTCGCCGCTCACCGTGATGGTCTTCGCCGTGCTCGTCGATGCGGCATCGGCGGGCCCGCCGCCGGAGTCGGCGGTCACGACGACCGCTGCCGAGGCGGTGACGACGGCGAGCAGTGCGATGCCGATGACGGCGGCGCGTGAGGTGGTGCGGCTCATGTCGATTCCTTGTCTGTCGGTCTGTCGCCGATCAGACGCGGCGGTGGCTCTACCGGTTTCATCCGACGCTGTCGAGGGTGGTCTGCTGCATTGCTTCTGCGGCGTAACCTTCGTGGTGTGAACGTGCGCGATCTCGTGTACGGCGTCTACGAACGCCGGCTGATCGCGAACCTCTCCGGGGCCCCGAAGCCGCGGCACGTCGGGGTCATCCTCGACGGCAACCGACGGTGGGCCCGAGCCGCCGGCGCAGCCGATGTCGCTCGAGGGCACCAGGCGGGTGCCGACCACATCACGGACCTGCTCGGCTGGTGCGACGCGGCCGGTGTCGAGGTCGTCACCCTGTGGCTGCTCTCCAACGACAACCTCGCCAGGCCGGCGGAGGAGATCGGCCAGCTGATCGCGATCATCGAGGACACGGTGCGCGACCTCGCCGCACCGGAACAGACCTGGCGGGTGCACCCGGTGGGCGCGCTCGACCTGCTGCCGGACTCGACGGTGCGTGTGCTCAAGGAATCCGCCGAGGCGACCCGCGAGAAGACCGGCCTCCTGGTCAACGTCGCCATCGGGTACGGCGGGCGCCGTGAGATCACCGACGCGGTGCGCAGCCTGTTGCAGGAACACGCGTCGAAGGGCGCCTCGCTCGAGGAGGTCGCCGAGGTGCTCGACGTCGAGCACATTGCCGACCACCTCTACACCCGGGGGCAACCCGACCCCGACCTGGTGATCCGAACGTCGGGTGAACAACGGCTTTCCGGATTCCTGCTGTGGCAGAGCGCTCACTCGGAGTTCTACTTCTGCGATGCGCTCTGGCCGGACTTCCGCAGGATCGACTTCCTGCGGGCGCTGCGCTCGTATGCGCTGCGTGAGCGCCGGCACGGCGTCTGAACAGCTGATTTCATCTGCGTGTCGGGGGCGGTTTCGAGCCGCGCGAGTCGTACCGTTCGGCCATAGCGGCTGACCGCCGGTCGGCCGAGGTTCCGGAGGTCACGTGTCCCCAGTCGCGACCAGCGCCACGTCCGTACCTGCCAGGAACTCCTCGACGAAGCGCCGCAAGTCAGCGACTGCTGAGGCCCGCCGCGTCTTCGTCCTCGACACCAGCGTGCTGCTCGCCGATCCCTCGGCGACCGTGCGCTTCGCCGAGCACGAGGTGGTCCTGCCGGTCGTCGTCATCACCGAGCTCGAAGCCAAGCGGAACCATCCCGAGCTCGGCTGGTTCGCGCGGCAGTCGCTGCGGCTGCTCGACGACCTGCGCGCCAAGCACGGCCGTCTCGACCAGCCGGTGCCGGTCAACGACGAGGGCGGGACGCTTCGCGTCGAGCTGAACCACAGCGACGCGTCAGTCCTCCCGCACGGCTTCCGGCAGGGCGGCAACGACGTACGCATCCTCACCGTCGCCGGCAACCTTGCTGCCGAGGGCGCCGACGTCGTCCTCGTCAGCAAGGACATGCCGCTTCGGATCAAGGCGGCGAGCATCGGCATCGCGGTGCAGGAGTACCTCGCGGAGCAGGTCGAGTCCGGCTGGACCGGCATGGCCGAGCTCGACGTATCCGGTGACGAGGTCGATGCGCTCTATGCCGCTGACACTCTCGAGCTCGACGCGGCGCGTGACCTGCCCTGCCACACCGGCGTCGTACTGCTCTCCGAGCGCGGCTCGGCCCTGGCCCGCGTCGCGCCCGACAAGTCACTGCGGCTGGTGCGTGCCGACCGAGACGCGTTCGGCATCCACGGCCGCAGCGCCGAGCAGCGGATAGCCCTTGACCTCCTCATGGACCCCGAGATCGGGATCGTGTCCCTCGGCGGGCGCGCCGGCACCGGCAAGTCGGCGCTCGCGCTGTGCGCCGGCCTCGACGCGGTGCTCGAGAAGCGGCTGCACCGCAAGGTCGTGGTGTTCCGGCCGCTGTACGCCGTCGGCGGCCAAGACCTCGGCTACCTGCCGGGCAGCGAAGCCGAGAAGATGAACCCGTGGGGCCAGGCGGTCTTCGACACGCTGGGTGCACTGGTCCCTGACCACGTCGTCGATGAGGTCATGCACCGCGACATGCTCGAGGTGCTGCCGTTGACCCACATTCGCGGGCGCAGCCTGCACGACGCGTTCGTGATCGTCGACGAGGCGCAGTCACTCGAGCGCGGCGTACTGCTCACGGTTCTCTCGCGTATCGGCCAGAACTCGCGCGTCGTGCTCACCCATGACGTCGCGCAGCGGGACAACCTGCGGGTCGGCCGTCACGACGGTGTCGCCGCCGTGATCGAAGCGCTCAAGGGGCACCCGCTGTTCGCCCACGTCACGCTGGTGCGCTCCGAGCGCTCACCGATCGCGGCGCTGGTGACGGAGATGCTCGAAGACCTCGGCGTCTAGCGGCCGTGGGGGTAGGCCATCGCGAGCACGTCGAGGGCCTTGTCCAGGTCGGCTTCGCTGACCTTGCCTTCGCCTTCACCGACGAAGCCGAGGTCGAATACCGCCTGCCGGACCGTCGTCCCGTCGGCGACCGCCTTCTTGACGATCTTCGCCGCGTTCTCGTACCCGATGTAGCTGTTGAGCGGCGTGACGATCGACGGTGAGGACTCGGCATAAGTCTTGCAACGCTCGACGTCGGCGGTCGTGCCGTCGATGCAGCGGTCGGCGAGCAGGCGCGAGCAGTTCGCGATCAGCCGGATCGACTCGAGCAGGTTGCGGGCGATGACCGGGAGCATGACGTTGAGCTCGAGATTGCCCGCGGCGCCACCGAAGGCGACCGCGGCGTCGTTGCCGTAGACCTGAGCGACGATCTGGCACACCGCCTCGGGGATGACCGGGTTGACCTTGCCGGGCATGATCGACGACCCCGGCTGGAGGTCGGGCAGGTGGATCTCGCCGAGCCCGGCCCGCGGCCCAGACGACATCCATCGAAGGTCGTTGGCGAGCTTGTAGAGCCCCGCGGCGATGGTGCGCAGCTGCCCGCTCGCCTCGACCAGCGAATCGCGCGCGCCCTGCGCCTCGAAGTGGTTGCGCGCCTCGGTCAGCGGCAGGTCGAGGGTCTTGGCGAGTACGCCGATGACCTTCGCCGAGAACCCGGCGGGGGTGTTGATGCCGGTGCCGACCGCCGTACCCCCGAGCGGAAGCTCACCGATCCGCGGCAGTGAGGCCTCGAGCCGCTCGACGCCGAGGCGCACGGCCGCGGCGTAGCCGCCGAACTCCTGCCCCAGCGTGACCGGCGTGGCATCCATGAGATGCGTCCGCCCGCTCTTCACCACGTCCGCCCACTCGTCGGCCTTCCGGGCAAGTGAGGCCTCGAGGTGGCGCAGCGCGGGAATCAGATCGTTGACGATCGAGCGAGCCGCGGCGATGTGGATCGCCGACGGGAAGACGTCGTTGGACGACTGGGAGGCGTTCACGTGGTCGTTCGGGTGGACGTCGTGACCGAGCGCCCGGCTCGCCAGCGTGGCGATGACCTCGTTGGTGTTCATGTTGCTCGAGGTGCCCGAGCCGGTCTGGTAGACGTCGATCGGGAACGCCTCGTCGTGCTGGCCGTTCGCGACTTCGTACGCCGCATCGCGGATCGCCTTTGCAAGGTCTGCGTCGAGGACGCCGAGCTCGGCGTTGACCTCCGCCGCCGCGCCCTTGATGGCACCGAGCGCACCGATCAGGGCCGGGTCGATGGTGACGCCTGAGAGCGGGAAGTTCTCGACCGCCCGCTGGGTCTGGGCCCGCCACAGTGCGGCCTTGGGCACCCGGACGTCGCCCATGGAGTCGTGCTCGATGCGGAAGTCGTCTTCGGTCATACCGTCATTCTCCTGTGCCCGCTCAGCGACGGGACACGGGCCTGGCTAAGCGTGACGCTCGAAGTCGATGGCCGCATACGCCCGCAGCTTGGTCAGCTGGTGGTCGCTCTTGATCGAGCGGATCGTGCCGCTCTTCGAGCGCATCACGAGTGAGTGCGTGGTCGCGCCGCCCGCCCGGTAGCGGACGCCCTCGAGCAGCTCGCCGTCGGTCACGCCGGTTGCCACGAAGAACACGTTGTCGCCCCGGACCAGATCGTCGGTGTCCAGCACGCGGTCGAGATCGAGCCCGGCGTCGAGGGCCTTCTTGCGCTCCTCGTCATCGCGCGGCCACAGCTTGCCGAGGATCACGCCACCGAGGCACTTCACCGCGCACGCCGTGATGATCCCCTCGGGGGTCCCCCCGATCCCGAGCAGCAGATCGGCGCCTGATCCCTCGCGTACCGCGAGGATGGCTCCCGCGACGTCGCCGTCGGTGATGAACTTGATCCGCGCGCCGGCGTCGCGGACCTCGCGGACGAGGTCTTCGTGGCGGGGCCGGTCGAGGATGATGACCGTGACATCCTCGGCGGAGCCGCCCTTGGCCTTCGCGACGGCGTTGATGTTGTGCTCGACCGGCGCCTCGATGTCGACCAGGCCGGCCGCGGCAGGTCCGGTGACCAGCTTCTCCATGTAGAAGACCGCGGACGGGTCGTACATGGCGCCGCGGTCGGCGACCGCCATCACCGAGATCGCGTTGGTCATTCCCTTGGCGCACAGCGTCGTGCCGTCGATCGGGTCGACCGCGACGTCGCAGTCGGGCCCGCTTCCGTCGCCGACCTCCTCGCCGTTGTAGAGCATCGGCGCTTCGTCCTTCTCGCCTTCGCCGATCACCACGAGGCCGTTCATCGAGACCGTCGAGACCAGCTGGCGCATGGCATTGACCGCTGCCTGGTCGGCGCCGTTCTTGTCGCCGCGTCCGACCCAGCGACCCGCCGCCATCGCGGCAGCCTCGGTGACCCGCACCAGCTCGAGCGCGAGGTTTCGGTCAGGGCGCTCCCCGCCGACCCGCAGTTCCCCCGGGACGTCCGAGTCGTTGCTCATGGCTCAAATCCTGCCATTAGCCGCGATGGGCGGTCACCTGCGTCGCCCCCGCGCCAGCGGGCCTGGCACAGTGACGCTCATGAGCAGCAGCGGGGGACGCGCGGTGGCGACCCGGGCGGCGCTGCTCGCGGCCGCACGCGAGGCGTTCGCCGCTGGTGGCTTCGCCGACGCCAACATCACCGATGTTGTCGCGCGCGCGGGGGCGAGCGTCGGCAGCCTGTACCACCACTTCGGCGGCAAGGCCGACCTCTACCTCGCGCTGTTCGAGGACTACCAGGCTCGGCAGGAGCAGCGCACGTACGACGCGGTCAAGGAGTCGCGCTCGCAGGGAATCGTCGACCCGATGCAGCTGTGGCTGGTCGGGGCGATGGCGTACCTGCGCGGCTGCTGGGAGGAGCGCGACCTGGCCCGTGTCTTCCTCGACGGCGGCGGGCCGCCCGGCTTCGAGCTGATCGCGCGCCGCCGCTACCGCGAGTGGGTCCGCGTCAACGGAATCCTGCTGCACACCGACGACGAGCCACTCGGTGAGACTCTCGTCACGGTCCTGACGACGGTGGTCGCAGAAGCCGGCCGGGAGGTCGCCGTACAGGAGACCGAGGAGAGCGCGCTGAGGCTCGCGAGCGAGTTCGTCGAGCTGCTCGGGCGAATCGGCCAGGTCAGCCCCGCGGGCTCACCATCGGCCGCGGTGGACGATCTGGTCGACGGGTAGCCGCCGGTCCTCGAGGTTGCGGCGCGGGGCGTCCGCGGCCTCGTGACCGAGGCAGACCACGCCGACCACGTCATGGTCGGCGGGTACGCCGAAGGCCTCACGGAACCCGGGCACGGCCGTCGGCGCCATGCCCATGAACAGGCCGCCGAGGCCTTCGTCCACTGCCTTCAGCAGCATGAGCAACGCGACCATGCCGGTGTCGACGTGCCAGTAGGGCACTGTCCATCGCGACTCGTCGCGATCGGTCCAGCCTTTGTCCTCGCGGGCGTACCGATCCAGGTAGGCGCGCTTGCACGACAGCGCCACCGCGAGAGCCGGCGCGCGCATCACGCCGGCTCGGGTCTGCGGCGACCAGCTCGCCGAGGCTTGCTCGACCGCGGTGACCTCCCAGAACAGCTCGCGGTCGGCCGCCTCGGTCAGAAGCAGGATTGCGTAGCCCTGCGAGAAGCCCGCGGACGGCGCGCGCAGCCCCGCGGCTACGACCCGATTCAGCGTTGCCGGGTCGACCGGCCGGTCGTCGAAGTGACGGACCATCCGGCGCCGTCGCAGCACCTCGGCGAGCTCCATCCCGACATTCTCAGCCGCCGGCGTGAGCCCGCTCGTGCTGGAGCAGCCATTCCTTGGCCGGTAGGCCGTAGTAGTAGCCGCCGAGTGAGCCGCCGGTACGCACGATGCGATGGCACGGCACGATCGGCGCGACCAGGTTGCGTGCGCATGCGCTCGCCGCGGCGCGGATCGCACGGGGTCGCCCGGCGCTTTCGGCGAGCTCGGCGTAGCTGATGGTCTCGCCGGCCGGGACCTCGCGCATCACCTTCCACGCGAGCTGGAAGAACTCGCTGCCGGGTTGCTCGACCGGCAGGTCGTCGAGGGCACGAACGTCTCCGGCGAAGTACGCCGCCACGGCTTTGGACAGATCGCCGAGGTCACGGTGGCGGGCCACGTCCTCCGCGGGCAGGCGCGCTGCCATCGTCTCGATGCTGGCGAAGCCGGAGGCGACCGCGACGCCGTCGCGGGCGATCAGGGCGAGCTCCCCGATCGGGGTCGTGACCGTGGTCGCGTCGAGGGTCATCGTGTTGAGTGTCGTCGTCTCGGGTCTCACCGTGCCGCCTCCTGCGTCAGGTAGTGCATCCAGATGTGCATCGCCGCGTAGGCGCGCCACGGCCGCCAACGCTCTGCCTGGCTCGGCTGGGTCCGCCGCCGCAAGATGAGGTCGGCAGCGGGATAGGCGTCCGGGTCGGCGAGGGCGCGCATCGCGACGTACTCCGCCGTCCACGGTCCGACGCCCGGGAGGGCGAGCAGCTGCTCGCGGGTCGCTTCGCGGTCAGCCGTCGGGTCGAGCGTCAGTACGCCGCTGGCATGTGCCGCGGCTGCCGCGCGGATGGTCTTCTGCCGTGCCGTCGTGAGCCCGATTCCCTCGAAGCTCGCGCCGGCCAGTGCGTCGGCAGTCGGGAAGCGGTGAGTCAGCGACCCGACCGGGGCGTCGAGCGGCTTGCCGTAGGCCTGCAGCAGCCGCCCGGCGAAGGTGTGCGCGGCGCGCAGTGAGACCTGCTGAGCGAGCACGGTGCGGATCAGCAGCTCGAAGCCGTCGGTCGCGGCAGGCACCCGCAGCCCGGGGCAGGCGCGGACCAGCGGCGCGAGCAGCTTGTCGCGGCCGAGCAGGTCGTCCACCGCTAGCGGGTCGGCGTCGGCGTCGAGCAGCCGGCGGCAGCGAGTCACCGCATCGGGTAGCGAGCGGACGTCGTCGACGGCGGTGGTGAGCGTCACGCCTTCGGGTTCGATGCGCATCGTCGCCACGGCACCGGAGGGCAGCACGCGGCGGTAGGTCTGGCCCTCCAGGTCTTCCAGGCCGGGGACCAGGTGACGCCCGAGCCAGGCGACCAGAGCCTCGGCGGCGTACGGCGGCCGGACCGCGAGACGCAGCGTGAGCGCGCCGTTGCCCGGCACCTCCTTCACCGGACGCCGGCGAAGCTCTCGCGGCGGGACCCCGAAGTGCTCTCGCATCGTGTCGTTGAACTGCCGGAGACTCGCGAAGCCTGCCGCGAACGCGACCTCACTCACGGGCAGCTCAGTGGCGTCCAGCAGCAGCCGTGCGGTCTGCGCCCGGCGGGTGCGAGCCAGCGCCAGCGGGCCGGCGCCGACCTCGGCGACCAGCACCCGGTGAAGGTGGCGCTCACTGACGTGCAGGCTCCGGGCAAGCGCCGGCACCCCGCCGCCTGCCTGACTCGACGGGGTGTCGAGGGCCCCGGCCGCGATCGCGCGCAAGGCGCGAGCCGCGAGGTCGCCGCGCACGTCCCATTCACGTGACCCCGGGGCCGCCTCGGGACGGCATCGCTTGCACGCCCGGAACCCGGCCGCGACCGCTGCCGCGGCACACGGGTAGAAGCGGACGTTCTGCCGCTTCGGAGTCTGGGCCGGACACGACGGGCGGCAGTAGATCCCGGTCGAGGTCACTGCGGTGACGAAGCGCCCGTCGAAGCGCGCGTCGCGGCTGGCGACCGCCAGGTAGCAGCGCTCCGGGTCCTCGTGCACCTGTCCATCCTGCCTGCGCTGGCCGGCGATTTCTGGCGGGTTTCGGACCTGGCCGTGGCATGGCCGAGACTGGACGCGTGGTGCCGCATGACGACCTGCTCGCGCGTCGCGCGGACTACCCGATCCTCGAGCGCAGTGCGGCGTACCTGATCAACAACTCTCTGGGCGCGATGCATCGCGGGACTCCGGACCGGCTCGCGGAGTACGCGCGGCTCTGGGAAAGCGAAGGTGTCGTCGCGTGGTCGACCTGGTTTCCCGAGATGACGCGCGTCGCAGACCTCGTCGGGACGGTGATCGGCGCCGACGCCGGTACGACGATCCTGAGGCAGAGCGTCTCCGACGCGATGGTCGCCGTCGCCTCCTGCCTCGACTTCAGCGGTGGGCGCAACCGGGTGGTGACTACCGCAGCCGACTGGCCTGGCACGCACTACTTCTGGACCGAGCACTGCCGCCGCCACGGCGGCGAGGTGGTGGTCGTGCCGTTCGAGGAGGACGGCATCACCGTCGATTCGCAGCGGGTCGCGGACGCCGTCGACGAACGCACCTGCGCGGTGTCGGTCAGCCTCGTGCAGTTCCGCACCTCCGCGCTGCTCGATCTCGCCCCGATCCAGGAGGCGGCTCACCGCCGTGAGGCGCTGCTCATCGTCGATGCCTACCAAGCCGCGGGCGCCGTCCCGGTCGGCATGTCGGCGCGCGGCATCGACGTCTGTCTCGGCGGTTCGGTGAAGTTCCTGTGCGGCGGGCCGGGCAACGGATGGCTGTCGATCAGGGCCGACCTGGTCGGGTCGCTGCGACCCAGTGCCGTCGGCTGGATCTCGCACCGCGACCCGTTCGCCTTCGCCTGGGACGCGATCGACTACGCGCCGGGCATCGGGCGCTTCGCCGGCGGCACTCCGAACGTCCCGGCGGCGTACGCCGCTTCAGCGGGCTACCAGGCGATCGTGGAGGTCGGCGTCCAGCGGATCCGTGAGCGTTCTCAGGCCCTCACCCAGCTGGTCGTCGAGGCGGCTGTCGAGCGCGGGTACGACGTACGCTCGCCCATGGATGCGGCCCGCCGCGGCGGGCATGTCACGCTGGACCCAGGGGACGCGGCCCGCGTCAGCGAGGAGCTGATCCGTCGCGGCGTCATCGTGGACTACCGGCCGGGCAGCGGCATCCGGATCGGTCCGCACTTCTTCACCACAGAAGACGAGTGCGTCGCAGTCATTGATGAGATCGAGGCGATTCGCAGTGGCAGGTGAGACCTCGGCAGAGGCCGAGCCGGCTGCCGTCGTCGGGCCCAAGCGGATCACCGCGACGTTGTGGGACATGGTCCGTTCGCTCGGTGTGATGGCAGTCGTCGTCGCGCTGACCCTCGTCTTCGTCCCGGGTCTGCTGCACCCGAACAAGTCGCAGCGCTTTCCGGCGGTGAGCTACTCCGACTACACCATCGGCTTCAAGCAGATCTCCGGCGTGCCCGCCCTGGTGCCGAGCGGCCTGGCGTCGGGGTGGTACGCAAACTCCGGCGCGCTGACTCACGAGGCAGCGGTCGCGAACCTCCGGATCGGCTGGGTTACCCCGGCCAAGCACTACCTTGCGCTCGACGAGAGCAACGGCCCGGCGTCGCAGTTCATCTCGCGGGTGCTCGGGACGGACGGGCTCAGGGTCACCGGCCGCGAGCCCATCGGGGACGCCACCTGGACCGAGAGCACCTCCGACCAGGGAGAGCGATCGATCTCCCGTACCGTCAACGGCATCACCGTCGTGATCACCGGCAGCGGCACTGCGGCCGAGCAGGCCGCGCTGGCCGGCGCCCTGCGCGCGGCCTAGCTCGCGCCGTTCTCGCCCGCGTCCTCGGAGCGCGCTGATGCGGCGTCGAGTCGTGACCGCGCGCCGTCGAGACGCTGCTGGCAGATCTTGGCCAGCGCGTCGCCGCGCTCCCACAGGGCAAGCGACTCCTCGAGCGTCGTACCTCCGGCCTCGAGCCTTCGTACGACGTCGGCCAGCGCGTCGCGCGCCTGCTCATACGACAGCTCGTCGTCGTCAATCACGTCGGATCGCTTTCTGTCACCAGACCCTGCATGGCGAGATCCTGTGTCACGAGATGCAGTGTGCCCGCGGCCACCCTGGCGGACAGCCGCTCACCCACCGGCACCTCGGCGGCGTCGCGGACCACCTGCCCGCCGGCGCGCTGGATCACGGCGTACCCGCGGTCCAGAGTCGCTTGCGGAGACAGCGCAGCGACTTGGGCGCAGAGCCCCGTGATCTCGCCTGCGCGCAGCGCAAGCCCCGACTCGGTCGCCCGGGTCGCCCGGGCGTGGAGGTCGTCGACCGCAGACCCCCACGCGGCGAGCACGCCCCATGGATCGGACAGCGACGGCCGAGCCCGCAGGTTGTCGAGCCGGTGCTGCTCGCTGTCGAGAAGGTGCGTGAGGCAGCGCCGCGCGCGCAGGACCGCGGTCCGGATGCGCTCGACCTCCTCGTTGCGGTCCGGCACGACCAGCTTGGCGGCGTCGGTCGGCGTCGAGGCGCGGCGGTCTGCGACGTGGTCGAGCAGCGGCACGTCGGTCTCGTGTCCGATCGCCGACACCACAGGGGTGAAAGCGGCGGCCACGGCGCGGACCAGGGTCTCGTCGGAGAACGGCAGCAGGTCCTCCATCGAGCCGCCACCCCGCGCGATCACGATCACGTCGACCTCGGGGTCGGCATCGAGGCGGGCGAGCGCCTCGACCACCTCCGTGACGGCGTACGGGCCCTGTACGGCGACGGCCTCGACGCGGAACTCCACCGAGGGCCATCGTCGCTGCGCGTTCTCCACCACATCGCGCTCGGCGGCGCTGGACCGCCCGGTGATCAAGCCGATGCGGCGCGGCAGGAACGGCAGCGGCCGCTTGCGCTCCGCGGCGAAGAGGCCCTCGGCGGTGAGCAGCGTACGCAGCGCCTCGATCCGGGCAAGCAGCGCACCGACGCCGACCGGCCGGATCTCCGTGGCGGCGAAAGTCAATGTGCCGCGCTGGGCGAAGTACTCAGGGCGGCCCCAGACGACGACTCGCGAGCCTTGCGTCAGCGGCGGGTCGAGCTCGTCGATGAGCCGGGCCTTGCAGCTCACTCGTAGCGACATCTCGACGGCGGTGTCGCGCAGGACGAGGAACCCGGTCGCCTGTCCCGGTCGCCGGGTCACCTCGGTGACCTGACCCTCGACCCAGATCCGGCCGAGCCGGCCGATCCAGTCGGTCAGCGCCTTGGCCACCGTGCGTACGGCGACCGGCGACTCCGCGCTGGATTCGAGGGGCACGGAGGTCAACCTACGATGGAGGGGTGACCCCGGCGACCGAAGCGGGTGGTCGGCGAGTGCTGCTGGCGGCCCCGCGCGGCTACTGCGCAGGTGTGGACCGAGCCGTGCAGACCGTCGAACGGGCACTCGAGCAGTACGGCGCGCCGGTCTACGTGCGCAAGCAGATCGTGCACAACTCCCACGTCGTCGCCGGCCTGGAGGCCAAGGGCGCGGTCTTCGTCGACGAGACCGACGAGGTGCCCGAGGGCGCCGTCGTGGTGTTCTCGGCTCACGGTGTCGCCCCGGTCGTCCATGAGGAGGCGACCCGCCGCAACCTGCACACGATCGACGCGACGTGTCCCCTGGTCACGAAGGTGCACGGTGAGGCCCGCCGTTTCGCCCGTGAGGACGTCGACATCCTGCTGATCGGTCACGAGGGGCACGAGGAGGTCATCGGTACGACGGGCGAGGCGCCCGAACGTACTCATCTCGTCTCCGGCCCCGGAGCGGTCGACACGATCGAGGTGCGCGACCCGGAGCGCGTCGCCTGGCTGTCGCAGACCACGCTGTCCGTGGACGAGACGCTTGCCACCGTCGCGGCGCTGAGGGCGCGCTTTCCGAAGCTCATCGACCCGCCGAGCGACGACATCTGCTACGCGACGCAGAACCGGCAGACGGCGGTCAAGCAGATCGCGCACGACTCCGACCTGGTCCTCGTCGTCGGCTCGACGAACTCGTCGAACTCGGTGCGTCTCGTGGAGGTCGCCCTCGATGCCGGCGCCCGCTCGTCGTACCTCGTCGACGACGTCAGCCACATCGATCCGGCATGGCTGGACGGCGTGACGACGGTGGGGGTGACCAGTGGCGCATCGGTCCCGGAGGCGCTGGTCGCCGAGGTGCTCGCGTGGCTGGCCGAGCGGGGGTACGGCGAGGTGAGTGAGGTCACGGCCGCCGAGGAGCGGCTGGTGTTCGCGCTGCCGCGGGAACTTCGCCACACGGCTCGCCCGGGTGGTCAGACCGTCACGGAGTGAAGCCGCTGCCGAGCGGCTCGGTGTAGCCGAGCATGCTGAACCCGCCGGCGGACATGCAGACGTGCCACCCACCGGGGACCTCGTGCACGACCGTGACCGTGAACGGGCTGGGCGAGCCGGTGACCGGGTAGAGTTCCCCGCTGACCTGCACGGCCGGCAGGTTCACCGGCCCGAGCGACTGGTGGACGGTGTTGACCGAGGTCTCGGTCCAGCGGGCGAGACCAAGCCCGAAGTGGGTGAGCGCGGCATCACCGGCGACTGCAAGGTTGCTCTCATCGACCTGGGCTCGGTCGTCCCGGCACAGCGAGTCGTAGACCCCGCTCCAGTTGCGATGCGACACGTCACTCAGCGTGGTGTTGACCGCTCCCTTCGCCGCGCCTGGGCTCGAAGAGAACACGAAGTGCCAGCCGAGGGAGCCGAGGATGAAGTCCGCCACCAGGAAGACCACCAGCAGCTTGGGGCGCTTGAACCACCACTTCAGCCACCGCTGCCACCATTTGGTCTGTTTCGGTGGTTTTCGCTTCGGGACCAGCTCCGCCATCGCCCAGGCGAGCGTGTCGCGGCCCTCGATGGACGGCTTGTGGGCGTACTCGGGATCGACGCGTGCGAACGGGTCGCGCCGCTGGAGCGGCTCGTACGGCTCGGTCACCTCACCGTTATCGGCAGCGGCTGCCTGACTTCTTAGGAGCCGGTACGCCGATCCTTCGGCACGTCCGGCTCGTCGGTCAGGCCGTAGTCCTCGAGCCGGTCGCGGTCCTCGCCGAGCGGCCCGCTCGGAGCGATCGTGACGACCGCTCGGGCCTGCTCCGCGGAAGCGACCAGCTCCGGCTTGGTCAGCGGCCGCACGGTGTCATCGATGCCGCTGAGCTCGACCAGCGGCTCGTCGACGACGTTCATCTCGTTGAGCTTCCGCGCGGTGGACATCACCTGTGACTCGAGCGAGCCGACGGTGGAGTTGTAGTCGTTGACGGCTCGGGTCAGGGAGCGTCCGAGCTTGTCCACGTGGCCGCCCATCGTGCCGAGCCGCTTGTGCAGCTCCTTGCCGAGGTCGAAGACTTCACGCGCGTGGTCGGCCAGCGCCTGCTGCTGCCAGGCATAGGCCACGGTGCGCAGCACCGAGATCAGCGTGGTCGGGGTGGCGATGTGCACCCGCTTGCGCAGCGCATCCTCCAGCAGCATCGCGTCGCGATCGAGCGCACTGGCGAGGAAGGCATCGCCCGGGACGAACAGCACGACGAACTCAGGCGCCGGCGAAAGGTGCTCCCAGTAGGCCTTTGCGGCGAGCGAGTCCACATGCTGGCGAAGGTGCTTTGCGTGGGCGGTGAGCCGCTCCTCGCGGGTCGCCTCATCGGTCGCCTCGTGCGCGTCGAGGAACGCCGCCAGCGTCACCTTCGCATCAACGACGATGTTCTTGCCGCCGACCAGGTGCACGACGAGGTCGGGTCGCAGGGTGCCTTCCGAGGTGGCGAAGGACTCCTGCTCGACGAAGTCACAGCGGTCCAGCATCCCGGCGTGCTCCAGGCAGCGGCGCAGGGTCAGCTCGCCCCACTGGCCGCGCGCCTGCGGCTTGCGCAGGGTGTTGACCAGCGCCGCGGTCTCGTTCTTCAGCTGCTCGCCGGTGGTCCGGACGAACTGGATCTGCTGGGCGAGCTCTCGCTGCGCACCGGCGCGGTCCTTCTCGATCTCGCGCAGCTGGGCCTCGACCTTGGCCAGGGTCTCGTTGAGCGGCTTGCCGGCCTGCCGGAACCGGTCGTCGGCGAGGCTGAGCAGCTGCTGGTGGGTGGCCTGCAGCGACTCCGTCGACATCCGGGCGAAGGTCTGGGTGAGCTGCGCCTCGACCTGCTCCTGGCTCTTGAGCAGGGTCTGGGCCTCGACCAGGCGGGCCGAGGTGAGGTGCAGCTGCTGGCTCGCGGCATCCCGCTCGGCGCGCAGCTGGTCCCGCTCGGCCACGATCACGGTGCGCTCGCCCGAGAGCCGATCGCGCTCGGCAGCAGCGGCGTCGCGCTCGGCCCGTAGGCCATCTCGCTCCGCGCGCAGGCCGTCGCGCTCGGCCGAGAGGGCGTCGCGCTCGGCGGCCACCGCCGTACGCTCCGCCTGAAGTGCAGCGGTGGCGTCGGCAACCCGGCTGCGTGTGGCGGCGCGCGCGACGCCCGCGCCGATGAAGGCTCCGGCGAGCAGGGCAATGCTGGCGACGACGGCGGCATCCATAGCCAGATCGTGTCGCGGGAAACCGACAATTTCTCCGACCGACGCGCCCCCACCCCCGCTGATCATGGGCTTTTGGCCAGAAACGCCGGGCGTGTCTGCCGCCAGCCCATGATCAGCGGGAGTTCGCCGTACCCGGGGTGCCTGACAATGGACACGTGGGACTTTCGATCGGGATCGTCGGGCTGCCGAACGTCGGGAAGTCGACGCTGTTCAACGCGTTGACCGAGAACGACGTGCTTGCGGCGAACTACCCCTTCGCGACGATCGACCCGAACGTCGGCGTCGTGAACGTTCCCGACGCGCGCCTCGACGTACTCGGGAAGATGTTCGACAGCGCCAAGATCGTCCCCGCCACGGTGACCTTCGTCGACATCGCCGGGATCGTGCGCGGGGCGAGCGAGGGTCAGGGGCTGGGTAACAAGTTCCTGTCGCACATCCGTGAGGCGGATGCGATCTGCCAGGTGGTGCGCGCGTTTGCCGACCCGGACGTGACCCACGTCGACGGCCGGATCGAGCCCGCCGACGACATCGCGACGATCAACACCGAGCTGGTGCTGGCCGATCTGCAGACGCTCGACAACCGGATCGCGCGGCTCGAGCGCGAGGCGCGGATGAAGCCGGAGAAGCGCGCCGAGCTCGCTGCGGTCCAGGCGGCGCGCGAGGTCCTCGACTCCGGCCGGCCGGTGTCCAGCGATCCCAGCCTGGATCGGGAGGCGCTGCGTGAGTCGTTCCTGCTGACCGACAAGCCGTTCATCTACGTGTTCAACGTGGACGACACGGATCTGTCCGACGAGGGCAAGCTCGCCAAGCTGACCGAGCTGGTCTCGCCGGCCCCGGCACTGTTCGTCAGCGCGAAGCTGGAGTCGGAGCTGGTCGGCCTCGATCCGGCGGACGCGGCGGAGGTGCTCGCGGAGTACGGGCAGGCGGAGTCCGGCCTGGCGACCCTCGCCCGGGTGGGCTTCGAGACCCTCGGCCTGCAGACGTTCCTCACCGCAGGACCGAAGGAGTCGCGGGCCTGGACGATCAAGCGCGGCGCCACCGCTCCCGAAGCGGCCGGGGTGATTCACACCGACTTCCAGAAGGGCTTCATCAAGGCCGAGATCGTCTCGTACGACGACCTGGTCGCGGCCGGTTCGATCGTCGCGGCGCGGGCCGCCGGCAAAGCGCGCATCGAGGGCAAGGACTACGTCATGGCCGACGGCGACGTAGTCGAGTTCCGCTTCAACGTCTAGCCCGCGGGTTGTGAGGCGCCACCCGCGCCCTGGCGCGGGGGACGCCTCACAACCTCCGGCCGTACGGGTCAGTCGATGACGGCGGTCATCGCGATGGAGACCAGGAGGTTCGGCCGGTCGACACCGATCCGCGAGACGCAGCGCGCCGGTCGCGGCTCGGCCCAGAACTCGTTGATGACTTCCGTGACCCCGGCTGCGTCTTCCGGCCGGGTGAGCAGGACGTGAACCATGACGGCGTCACTCAGCTCCGCCCCGGCGGCACGGAGAATCGCCTGGCAGTTGAGCAGCGCCTGACGCGTCTGCTCCTGAATCGTCGGACCGGCGTAGTCACCTGTCGTGACGTCGACGCCAATGGTCCCGGCCACGTACACGGTGTTACCGGCCTTGATCGCCTGGCTGTAGGCCGAGTCCTGCGGCGCATCCGGCGTTGAGATGACTTCCTTCGGCATCACGGCCTCCCTGTCGTGATCACAGCGCACGCGGGTTGTGAGGCGCCACCCGCGCCCTGGCGCGGGGGATGCCTCACAACCTCGAAGTGTCGCGGACTAGCTCGTCAGGACGGCGCGCGAGACGTACAGCACGCGCTGGGAGTCCTTGCCGGTCAGCATCCAGCCGGGATCCTTCGCCAGCTCGGGGACCAGCCCGTCGCTGGGCTTGGCGAGCACGCAGGTCGCGCCGAACGCCGCCAGTCCCGCAACACCCTGGTGGCCGTCGAGCAGGCTCTCCTCACGGGTGAGCAGGGCCTTCCCGTAGAGCACGTTGCGGCCGTCCTGCGACACCAGCAGGTCGGGCCAGCGGAGCAGACTGATCCAGCCGCCGTCGCCGTACTCGTTGAGCAGGGTGCACTTCGCCGGGATCGCGTCGACCAGCTGTCTCGTGGGGTAGTTGGTCACCGTCGGCTCTCCCGGCCGGCTGAGCTGGATGATCCCGACGACCACCAGGATCCCGGCGACCGCGGTCGCGCCGATGTTGAGCAGGACCCGGTACGGCGCGACCCGGTCGCGCACCCGCTCGGTCCGTAGTGACGCGATGGCGGCGACGATCCCGAGCAAGAGCAGGGGCGCGAGGAACCTGACGACCACGATCGAAGCGAGCGCCAGCACGACAGCGGCGCCGAGCCAGATGTCGGAAAGCACCTCGCGGGTGCTCCCGCGTTCACGGCGCCAGATGTGGATCACCGCGATGAGCAGGATCAGCGCCGCGACCCCTTCACCGACGGCGGTCGGCGTCCCGTTCCAGATCGAGTCCCACTCGACGATCACCCCCGCGGAGGAGGTGCGCGTCTGCTCGCTGTTGGCGATCACGCTCCAGCCGGAGGGCCCGCACAAGCTGCCGGCGAAGACGATCAGCGGCCCCGCGGCGAGCCGGGCAGCAGTGCGTACGTCCAGCGACCCGCGGCGCAGCAGCGTCAGGCCGCGTACGGCGGCGCTGCCGGCGGCCACGCCGGCACCGCTGAGCGCGGCCTCGTGCACGTTGACCCAGAAGACCTGCAGCACCAGCAGGACAGCTGCCCACCTCCACCACGCCCGAGCGCGCGTGGTGAACAGCCGTGCGAGCACCATCAGCTCGAGCAGCTGCATGCTGTAGGAGACCGTCTGCGCGCGTGCCGACACCCACACCAGCAGCAGCGGGCACAAGAACAGTCCCAGCCAGTAGGTGTCGCGCACCGAGCCGCGGAACCAGCGGATCGCCAGCAGGACGACCGCGCCGAGCAGCAGGATCGTCGCCGCCTGGAAGACCTGGACTCCGGCCAGCCCACCCGCCCGGTACGCCAGCCACAGTGCGACGTCGTACCCCCACTCGTTCGGGTGCCAGGCCACCCCGGCGCGGGTCCACGACAGGTTGTCGTGCAGATGGATGGTGTGACGGGCGATGATCTGCTGCCCCGTGCGGATCCCCCAGAACGTGTCGCCCTCGGCGAGAACGCTCGCCCGCGCCAACGCCAGCGCCGCGAACGGGACCAGCCCGAGGAGGTGCCGGCGACGCAACGGCAGGCGGACCGGCACGGATGGAGTATCCCGTGAGGCGGCTGGATAGGGTCGCGCCCATGCGTGGGAGGGGACTGGTGGCGTGATCCTCGACGGGAAGTCGGTGCTCGTCGTCGGCGTCGGGCCGGGACTCGGCAAGGAGATCGCCCACGTCGCGCACCGCGACGGGGCGAGTGTGTTCCTAGCCGCACGCCGTGAGGACAGCCTGCGCGCGACCGCCGACGAGCTCGACCCCACGGGCGGGCGGGTGGGCTATCGCGCCACCGACATCACCGATGCCGACCAGCTCGCGCAGCTGGTCGCGGCTGTCGACGAGCGGTTCGGCCGGCTCGACGGGCTGGCGATCTGCGCGAGCTTCGACGCCGGGATGGGTGGTATCGAAGCGACCACCGACAAGCAGTGGCGTGACACCTTCGAGGTCAACGTCTTCGCCACGGCGGCCACCGTGCGTGCCGCCTTCCCGCTGCTCAAGCGACAGGGCGGCTCGGTGGTCTTCATCGGGTCCCAGCAGTGGATCTACCCGGCGCGCGACGTGCAGCAGCTCGCCTACGGCTCGTCCAAAGGCGCCGCCGTCTCGATGATGTACGGCCTCGCGCCGGAGCTCGGAGCGCACAAGATCCGCGTCAACACCGTCGTACCGAGCTGGATGTGGGGACCGAACGTCGGCTTGTACGTCGACTGGCAGTCCGGCGTTCAGGGCCGCCCGAAGGAAGAGATCCGCGCGGAGCTGGACGCGAAGTTCGCCCTCGGGGAGATGGCCACGGACCGCGACGTCGCCGAGGCGGTCGGCTTCTTCCTGTCCGACCGGGCCCGCAGCATCACCGGGCAGTCGCTCCTCGTCAACGCCGGAGAGCTTGCTCGCTAGTGGTCGGGAACGATCCGGAGCGTGTTGATGAAGCTCGCGAGCATCGCGTAGTGGCCGGCCAGCAACAGGAACTCGATCGCGTCGCGGTCTGAGAGGTGGCGGCGCAGCGCCTCCCAGGTCGCATCCTCGAGGTTGCGGGTCGCGTGCAGCTCGTCCGCGGCGGCAAGCAGAGCCTGCTCGCGCGGCGACCAGCCGTCGAGCGACGGGCTCACCGCCCGCTCGACCTCGTCCGCCGACAACCCGGCGCGCCGCGCGAGGCGGCGGTGGTGGTCGAGCTCGTACTCGCAGCCGCTGCGCCAGGCCGTGCGGAGGATGACGAGCTCGCTCTCACGGCGAGGCAGCTTGCCGCGGGGCATCAGCCGGCCGGCGAAGAACAGCCAAGCGCGAAACAGCGACCGGTGCCGGGCCATCGTGGTGAACAGATGCGGCAGGCCGGGGACTCGAGCCACCCGCGCGCCCGCGGCGATCATCGTCCAGTTGGCGAGCCCGATGTCCTTGGGCCCACCCGGGGCGATGCGGGGTGCGCTCACAAGTCGGCCTTCATCGCGCGGTACATCGCCGCGTTGGCCACGCGCATGATCACGTCGTAAAGGTGCGGTGCGATGCGCTTGACGAGGTAGAGCAGCCGGATGTCGCCCGAGGTGTAGACCAGGAAGCGCTTGGCGATGACGCCCCGAACGATCGACTCGGCAGCCTCCTGCGGGGACACCGCACGCTTACGGAAACGCGCCTGCATCTTCTGGAAGCGCTTCGAGGCGGTATCGACGCCCGCGACCTCGATCGTCGAGGTGAGCGGCGTGTCGACGCCGCCGGGGCAGACGACGCTTACCGCGATCTTGTGGCGGCGCAGGTCGTAGCGAAGCACCTCCGACAGCCCGCGAAGCCCGAACTTGCTCGCACTGTAGGCGCCGTGCCACGGCAGCCCGACCAGCGCGGCGGCGGACGCGACGTTGACCAGATGCCCACCCCGGCCGGCCTCCATCATCTTGGGCAGGAAGCACTCGATCACGTGGATCGGGCCCACGAGGTTCACGTCGATCACCGAGCGCCACTGCTCGTGGGCCATCCGGTCGACGGTTCCCCAGATCGCGAGGCCCGCGACGTTCATGACGATGTCGGCGGCCACCGACTGGCCGTGCACGGCGTCGGCGAAGGCGCGCACGTCCGCGATCTCGCGTACGTCGAGCGCCTGCACGACGCCGACCCGCCCGCCGGCCGCGGTCACCGCGGCCGCGGCGTCATCCAGCAGCGCGGCATTGCGGTCGGTGAGATGGACGATCGCGCCCCGGTCGGCAGCGGCGAGCGCCACCGCGCGACCGATCCCGCTGGCCGCCCCGGTGACAACGACGTGCTTGCCGTCGAACGCCGGGTGGGGATTCATCGGCTCTCCTCGAAACGGGGCGATGACATCATGCCGTCGCCTGGTCGTCGAGGTGGAACGTGAACATCTTGCGGGCGACGATCCGGCCGCCGAGCGCCTCGTCGGAGGAGTCCATCCACTCCTCGAACGACGGGCCCTGGATCGGCAGGTAATGGTCGAGCATGGCCTGCCTGAGCAGCGCGCCGTGGACGGGATCCGAGAACTCGAAGAGCTCCGCGTCGCCGTGGACGCTGACCTGTAGCGACTCGCCGGGCAGATGTACGGCGCTGACCGCCGGACGGGAGCGCAGGTGCCGCATCCGGACCGATTCGCGGCCGGAGCTGAAGTACCACGTGCCGTGGATCAGGTAGCCGTCCACCGCTCCCGACAGCGGCCGCCCGTCCGCGGCGACCGTGGACAGGGTCAGCAGCCGCATCCCGGTCAGCCGCGCGCACAGCTCCGCGGCACTCAGCCGCCGCTCCGCCGTGATGATGCCGCGCAGGTGCGGGCCGCCCGCGGCCGCACTGTCATCGAGCAGCCGTTGCAGTGCCGCCAGCTCCTCGGGTGTCTCGTGCATGCCCGGGACATTAGCCGCGCCCCGGTGCGGCAGCCGAAGGCCAGCCGGACTGCCGATGCGGTCAGCCGGACTGCAGCACGAGCGCGTCGACCCGGTGCGCGTACTCGACGTCGAGCGCCGTGACCCCGCCTGCCGAGTGTGTCGACATGATGATCGTCACGTCGTCGCCCGAGATGTCGAGCTCCGGGTCATGGTCCATCTCGCGCGAGATGCGTTCCATCTCCTCGAGCAGCGCCGGCTGCTCGATCGGCGACACGGTGACGGTGCGCCGGATCGCCGACACATCGCCGTGCCATCCCTGCAGTCCGGTCAGTGCCTCGCGAAGCGCGTTCTCATCGAGCAGCTCTGCCATGACGCCTCCTCGCCGTGATGTCCGTCCACTGCGACATAGCCTGCCAGCGTGCCGATCAACCCTCCCGCGCGGCGAATGCTGCTCGTGCACGCCCATCCCGACGACGAGACCATCGCCACCGGCGCAACCATGGCGAAGTACGCCGCGGCGGGCGACGGCGTCACCCTTGTGACGTGCACGCTGGGCGAGGAGGGCGAGATCCTGGTGCCCGAGCTCGCGCATCTCGCGAGCGACCGCGACGGCGGCCTCGGCGAGCACCGCATCGGAGAGCTCGACGCCGCGATGGCGGCGCTCGGGGTCACTGACCACAGGTTCCTCGGCGGAGCCGGCCGGTGGCGCGACTCGGGCATGGCCGGCACCGCCACGACCGAGAATCCCGGCTGCTTCTGGCAGGCGGACCTCGACGAGGCCGTCGGCGAGCTGGTCAAGGTCATCAGGGAGGTGCGCCCGCAGGTCGTCATCTCCTACGACGCGAACGGCGGCTACGGCCACCCCGACCACATCCAGGCCCACCGGGTCACGGTCGCCGGCTTCGAGGCAGCGGGGGCCCCGCAGCGCTATCCCGAGGCGGGCGAGCCCTGGCAGCCCACAAAGCTCTACCAGGCCGCGCTCCCGCGGTCGCTGCTCGTCACGGCGTTCGAGGCGCTCAAAGCGCTCGGCGACGAAGCGCCGTTCGGGGTGACCTCGCCGGACGACATGAACATGGGCGTACCCGACGATGAGATCACGACCGTGATCGACGCGCGCGAGTTCCTGCCCGCGAAGATCGAGGCGATGCGGGCCTACCCGACGCAGATCGCGGTCGACGGCCACTTCTTCGCGCTGTCGAACGACGTAGGTCAGGGGGCGTTCGGCGTGGAGCACTACACGCTCGTGTCCGGCCCTCGCCCGGCGCCGGGCGAGGTCGAGACCGACCTGTTCGCCGGCGTCGACTGACCGCCACGTCGTACCGCCATTAGGCCGAATGGTCGAACGTGACTAGGCCGGTTTGCTCAGCCGACCGCGCGGACACAACTGGAGAGCCGGGGGCTTTCGAGGAGTACGCATGGAGTCCAACGAGGCATCCCCGCTCTTTCAGGCCGACGGGTTGGTGGCCGTCGGCCGCGCCGATGTCGGCCACGACCGGGAGCGCCTGAGGCTTCGCCGGCTGTGGCGCCTGGCGGTTTGGACCAGCATCCCCGCAGCGCTGCTGTGGTGGCGGATCGCCGCCGGGCACCCCATCAACTTCTTCCGGGCACGCCACGTCGACTGGCTGATGGTCGCCCCGATCTGCTTCTTCGTCCTCCTCACCGTCGGGTACGCCGCGATGTTCCTGCTGTCGCGGCGCTCGCCGCACGTCACCTACCAGCCCGAGCAGATCGACGTGCGTCTCGCCGACGTCGTCGGGATCCAGCCGGTGAAGGAAGAGGTCGTGCGATCGATGAACCTGTTCCTGTCCGCTCGGACGTTCTCGGCAGAGATGGGCGGGCGCGCGCGGCGCGGGCTCCTCTTCGAAGGTTCTCCCGGGACCGGTAAGACGCACATCGCGAAGGCGATGGCCGCGGAAGCCGGAGTGCCCTTCCTCTACGTCTCGGGCACGTCGTTCCAGTCGATGTTCTACGGCGCGACGGCCGGCAAGATCCGCTCGTACTTCAAGGCACTGCGCAGGGCGGCGCTCGCGACCGGCGGCGCGATCGGGTTCATCGAGGAGATCGACGCGATCGGGGGAGTACGCAGCGGCATGGCGATGACGCCGCGCTCCGCGGTCGAGTCACAGCTCGGGATGTGCGGGTCGGTGACGACGCTGCCCTCGACCTTCCTGAGCTCGGCTACCGCTAACGCCGCCACGATCCATCCGCTGGGGCCGGTCACCAACCGCTACATCAGCGAAGGCAACGGCGGTGTCGTCAACGAGTTGCTCGTCCAGATGCAGTCCTTCGACGAGCCGTTCGGCCTGGCCAAGCTGTGGAACCGGCTCGCCAACGGGCTCAACCTGCTGCTGCCGCCCCACCGCCAGATCTCCCGGCCCGCCCCGCCGCGCGCCAACATCCTGCTCATCGCCGCCACGAACCGGGCCGACTCGCTGGACCCGGCCCTGCTGCGTCCGGGCCGCTTCGACCGGATCCTGCACTTCGACCTTCCCGACCAGGCCGGCCGGCGTGCGCTGATCGACCACTTCCTCTCGCGCAAGGCGCATGACCAGGAGCTCGACGACGCGGAGCGCCGCGACGCGCTGGCCAGCGTCACCCAGGGCTACACGCCGGTGCAGCTCGAGCAGCTCCTCGACGAGGCGTTGGTCAACGCGGTACGCCGAGGGTCGCGCGCGATGGGATGGCGCGACGTCGAGTCCGCGCGGCTCACCCTCGAGGTCGGCCTCGGCCAGCCGGTCGGCTACACCGAGCACGAGAAGCGGCTGATCGCGACCCACGAGGCGGGGCACGCCACCGCGGCGTACCTGGTCGCACCGGAGCGCCGGCTGGAGATCCTCACGATCATCAAGCGCCGTAACGCGCTCGGCCTGCTCGCGCACAGCGACGCGCACGAGGTCTTCACCCGCTCCCGCAAGGAGATGATCGCGCTGATCCAGGTCGCGCTTGCCGGGCAGTGCGCGGAGGAGATCTTCTTCGGCGACGTCTCCACCGGGCCCGCGGGCGACCTGCTCTATGCCACGAACGTCGCCGCGCAGATGGTCGGCGCAAGCGGCATGACCGGGACCCTCGTCTCGTTCGCGGCGATTCAGGGCAGCGCGCTCAGCGACACCAACATCGTCGGGCGCGTGCTGGCGGACAGCCAGGGCCGTGAGCGCGTGGAGGAGCTGCTGCAGGAGCAGAAGGCGATCATCCGGGCGCAGCTCGAGGCGAACCGCTCGCTGGTCGAGGCGCTGCGGGACGCGTTGCTCGACCGCGAGGAGCTCATCGGCCGGGAGATCACCGAGGTCCTCGACCGCGCCCGCGCGGAGGCAGACGCCGACGGCGCGGGCCAGCTCGCGCAGGTCAGCTAGCGCCGGTCGTCGGGCGGCCCGACCGCGGGGCAGCCGGCGTCTCTAGGCTCTGGCCGTGCGCGGCAGCTGGAGCGAGCAATCCGCGTGGGCGCGCGTGCTGCTGGTCGCGACCTACCTCGTCCTGACCGGGGTGGGACTGCTGGCCGGGGTCGTCGGCGCGTTCCTCGTGCCGGAGCAAGTCGGCTCGTTCGGATACCTCTCGACGGTCGTCGCGGTTGTCGGCAACCTCGCGGTCGGCGTGATCGGGGGGATCGGTGCGGCGAGCCGCGCCGGGGCGGTTGCGCCGTTCTTCGGGTGGTTTGTCGCGGTCGGGGCGCTGTCGAGCGAGCCGGTCGTGTCGAAGGGCGGTGACGTCGTGATCCCCGGGACGCTCGGCAACGCTCCTGGCGTCGTTCACGCGGGGCTGGCCTTCATGGCGGCCGGGGTGGTTGCGGCGCTCGTGCCGATTGTGATCGCTTCCCGCTTCACCAAACCGCCGTACGCGCCGAAGTCCCATTCGTGAACGACACACCGTTGAGCACGCTCGGGGACGGAGCGGCGCACGAGGAGGTCGCGGCCGCCACCGACGCCATCGTCGTCCGGCTGGGCGGAGGCAGGTTCGCGGTCGAGCTGTCCAGCGTGGCCGAGGTGGGCCGCGCGCCAGGCATCACCCGGGTTCCGGGACTGCCCCCGTGGCTTGCCGGCGTCGCCAACTGGCGCGGCCGGATCCTGCCGGTCCTCGACATCCGCGGCCTGCTCGGCGCCGACCCGGCGCCGCTGGAGACCTCCGCCCGCCTGCTCGTCCTGGTCGAAGGCGCGATCGTCGTCGGCATGCTGGTCGACGGCGTCGAGGGCACCACGATGCTGGGCAGCGACGTCGCAGCGTTCCCGCCGGTCAGCGCGCCGAACGGCGCGGGGCTGCTCAGCGGCCAGGTGCCTCGTGACGACGGCCCGATCGCGGTCCTCGACGTCGCGGCCGTGCTGCGGCTGCGCGACGGGCTGCCGCGCGGCCGCCGTACCGCCTGACCCGCACGACCAACAGGGAGAAGAAGCTCGGTGGACTACAGCAAGCGACTCAGTCAGGTCGCGGCTGGCTCGACGTGGGGCGCGATCGTTCTCGCCGTCGTAGGAGCGATCGTGCTGCACGATCACCCTGCGGTCGGGATCCACGTGTATCTGCACGCGCTCTACTACTGGGAAGGCCTGGGGGTCCTCAACGCCCTGTTCATGACGGCGCTGCCGTCACTGGTGCGCAGCAACGCCCACATCCGCAAGCGGATCACCTTCTACCGCGCGGTGATGCTGATCTCCACCATCGTGTCGGTGAGCGGCGCGGTCTCCATCACCGGTGGTCTGCGTGGCCCGTTCTGGATCCTCTATCTCCCCGCGCTGCTGTTCGCGGCGACGACACTGAAGCAGTGGCAGAGCGTCCTGCTCGGCGTGCTGACCTCCGGAAGCCTGGTCGTCGCCGCCCTCGTCGCCCACAGCGTCGACTCCTCGACCGTCGCCTGGCTGGTCCTCGTCCTGCCCGTCTTCCCCGCGCTCACGTGGTTCAACGGCGCGCTGTCCCAGTCGATCTGGGCGATGCGGGCGCTGGCGCGGGCCGAGCGCGACGAGCTCCAGGCCCGGGTCGGCGACCTCTCCCAGGTCCTGTCGAAGGCAGCCAACGGCGACCTGACCGTGCAGCTGGTCCGTACCGAGACCGACCACGAGGCACTCGAGCTGCTCTCCGGCGCGTTCTCCTACACCCTGACCAACCTGCGGACGCTGGTCACCCAGATCCGCAGTGGTGGCGAGCAGATCGGCGCTGCCGCGGGCGAGCTTCTGGCGACCGCCGAGGAGCACGCGGCCTCGGCCACGCAGCAGTCCTCCGCGGTCACCGAGACGACCTCGACGATCGAGGAGCTGGCAGCGACTGCCGCCCAGATCGCCGAGACCTCCGAGGCGGTGGCGAGGTACGCCGCGGAGACGCTGCGGCATGCGGACGGCGGCCGTGAGGCAGTCCAGTCCAGCGTCGACGCGATGGATGCGATCGCGACGCGGGTCGACACCATCGCAGCGCGCGCGCTCTCACTCGGCGGCAAGAGCCAGGAGATCGGGCGAATCCTCGAGGTGATCAACGACCTCGCGGACCAGACCAACCTGCTCGCGCTCAACGCGGCGATCGAAGCAGCGCGCGCCGGCGAGCACGGCCGCGGCTTCGCGGTCGTCGCCGCCGAGGTCCGCAAGCTGGCCGAGCGGGCTCAGGAGTCGACCGGCCAGATCGCCTCGATCGTCGCGGAGATCCAGGCAGAGACCAACGCCACGATCATCGCCAGCGAGGAGGGGTCCAAGGAGGTCCGCACCGGCTCCGAGCTCGCCCGCGAGGTGGTCGAGGCCCTCGAGCGGATCTCGGGGATGGTCGACGAGACGACCACGGCGGCCAAGGAGATCTCGATCGCCACCCAGCAGCAGCGCTCGGCCTCCGACCAGGTCGTCTCGGCCATGACCCAGGTCTCGGACGTGTCTCGGCAGTACGCCGTCGGCTCCAAGCAGGCGGCGGCCTCGGCTGCGGAGCTGAACAACCTGGCAGCCGAGCTTCGCGCCTCGATCGCGGCCTTCAAGGTCGAGGTCTAGCGGCGCCCGGCTCGACTATCCGGCTTCACCCGACAGGTCCATTGGGAGCCTCGTGCCTGACGCGACAGGTCGGCAGCGACCGGTAACGCCGATCACCACGGCGCTGCCGGTCGACGTCGAGCGCCGGCTCGCGAAGCTCGTCGGGGTCGCGCCCGTCGTGGACGAGTTCTCCGAGCTCGACCCGCCGGTGTCGGCCGACTTCGCCGACTACCACCCGGACCAGTTCCGCCGGCGGGTGCTCGCGGTGGCACAGCAGCTCGCCCTCGGCAGCCTGCTGCTCCTCGCGGCCTGCGCCGCGGTCGCCGCGCGCGTGGACTCGAAGTCGCTGGCGGTGCACTCGATCGCACTGGTGGTGTGGGGACTGGCGGCTGCGCTCTCAGCGGTCGCTCTGGCCAGCCTGGTCACCGACTTGAACGTCGCGCAGAGGATGAGCGCCGGCAAGCGCAGGACGTTCGGCGCGCTGCTGATGCTCACGCTGCTGGTCGCGCTGACCGGCGTCGTCACCAACGCCGACGGGGTTGCCGGCCCCGCCTGGGTGCTGTTCCTACCGCTGGTCGTGGTGACCGGAGCCGTTCTAGGAGCGACCACCGGGTTGGGCGTCGGCGCCCTTGCGGCTGGTGGCATCTACGCGGCGGCGGGGTTCTCGCACACGCTCAACGTCGCGGGGGTGGGTCGACTGATCGTGATTCTTCCCGCGTGCCCGCTGTTCGGCTGGGCGGCGGGCGGCTTGGCAGCCATGGCGCACGACGCGGTGGCCACCGCGGTCCGGCAACGCGCGGGCCTGACCGACGACGTCTCGCGGCTGTCTGCGCTGCTGAGGACGGTCGCCACCGGCGACCTCTCGCGCGTGCCGACGCTGGAGGACCCTGCCGACCAGGGGACCGCCGCACTGGCGGTCGTCTTCGCCGACACGGTGCTGTCGCTGCGCCGGCTGGTCCGTCAGATGTCGGTGATGGCCGACCAGATCGCGGCGAGCGCTACCGATCTCGCCCACACCGCAGAAGTCCACGTCGGCGCCGTCGAGCAGCAGGCGTCGGCGGTCGCCGAGACGACCAGCACCATCGAGGAGCTGGCCACCACGGCGACGACGATCGCCAGCACCGCCCTGCTCGTGGCGCGGTACGCCGGCAACGCGCGCCGCGACGTCGAGCACGGCATCGGCTCGGTGCACCAGGCGAGCGACGCGATGGGCGTGATCCGCCGGCGGGTCGCCGAGCTCGGCGTGCGGACCGGGCGGTTGGACGAGCGGGTCACCCGGATCGCGGCCACGACGCGGCTCATCGACGAGCTCGCCCGCCGTACGACGATGCTCGCCGTCAACGCGTCGATCGAGGCGGCCCGGGTCGGCGGGTACGGCGACGGGTTCGCCACGGTCGCGCTCGAGATCGCCGGGCTCGCGGCGAAGGCCCGCGCGGCCACCGCCGACATCTCCCGGATCGTCGGGGAGCTCGAGGCGGAGGTCGAAGCGACCGCACTGGTCAGCCGGGAGGGTGTGGAGGCGGTCGAGATCGGCCTGGACCGTCACAGCGAGGTCGAGAGCGCCCTCGCGGTGATCAGCGACCGGGTCGAGGACACCGCGCTCGCCGCTGAGCGCATCACCGACGTCACCAAGCAGCAGCGGGTCGCCAGCGACGCCGTGGTCAACGCGATGCGCGTGGTGGCAGGCACCAGCGAGGGCGCGACGACCGCCACACGCAGCCACGCGGCCTCCGCCGCCCGGCTGCGCGACCTCATGGAATCGCTGAGGAGCACCGTCGGAAGGTTCAGGCTGGAGTGACGCGCGCCGAAGAGATATGGACATGATCAGCCGGATTTGGGGGCGGAATGGCCGGGTGGGCTGACGACCCTGAGCTCCTCGCGACCTTCCGCGGGGAGGTCGAGGAGCGCGTCGCGTCGCTGCAGGCCGGGCTCTTGGCGCTGGAGGCGCACCCGTCGCCGCGGCACGTGGTCGCGAGCCTGTTCCGCGACGCCCACACCGTGAAGGGCTCTGCGCGCATGATGGGCCTGCAGGAGGTCCTCGCGGTCGCCCACAACGCGGAGGACCTGCTCGGCGCGCTGCGCGACGGCCGGCTCTCGGTACGCCGCGACCTGGTGGACCTGCTGCTGGCCTCGTGCGACGGCATCGCCGGTGCCCTCCCGGGAGTCGAGGAGCCGGTGCCCGAGGACCATCTGGCCGCCCTCGCGACTGCGATGCAGCGGGCGCTTGCCGGCGAGGAGCCGGTGCAGGTGCCCCGGTGGACGCCGGGGGCCGTCGAAGAGGACGAGGGCGTCGAGGACAGCCGCCGCCGTGGCCCGGACTCGGTCCGGGTCACCACGGCGAAGGTCTACGAGCTGATCGACGTGATCGGCGAGGCCGAGCTCGACGCCCGCCGCCTCGAGCGGGCGAGCGCCGGGATCGACGCCATCGCCACCGACAACTCGCGCTGGCTGCGCACGCTGCGGGAAGCGCTGCACCCGGTCGAGGTCGGCGAGGAGGCCTCGCTGGCGCTGACCCGGCTGACCGCAGTCGACGACCAGCTGCTGGCCGCGTCGCGTGACCTCCGAGAGCTCGCCGAGGACTCGCACAGCCGCTTGGCGGAGGTCCGCGACGGCGCGATGGGCCTTGCCATGGTTCCGGTACGCCGCGTGGTCGCCGGCCTCCCGCGCGTCGTACGCGACCTCGCCGCCGCGACCGGGAAGGACGTCCGGCTGGTTCTCGAGGGCCAGGACGTCGAGCTGGACAAGCAGGTGCTCGACGGCGTGTCCGATGCGCTGAAGCACCTTGTCGTCAACGCGGTCGACCACGGCTGCGAGCCGCCTGCGGAGCGGGTGGCAGCCGGGAAGCCCGCGCAGGCCACCGTCACCGTCGCCGCGCGGGCCGCCGGAGGCACCGTCGTCATCGAGGTCAGCGACGACGGCGTCGGCATCGACGAGGACGTCCTGCGGGCGGCCGCGATCGAGCGCGGCATGCTGCTTCCCGACTCGCTGCTGTCGGGCCCGGCGCTGATGAGCGTGCTGTTCCAGCCGTCGTTCTCCACCGCGAAGGAGGTCACCGAGACCTCCGGTCGCGGGGTGGGCCTCGACGTGGTGCGCAGCGCTGTCGAGGTCCTGGGCGGGCTGGTCGAGCTGCACACGAGCCCGGGCTCCGGTACGACGTTCTCGCTGACCCTGCCGGTCACCCTCGGCGTGCTGCGCTGCCTGATGGCGCGGGTCGGCAACGAGCGCTTCGCGCTTCCGGTGCCTGGCGTGGTCGAGTCACTGTCGCTGAAGAACGCGGTTGTGCACGAGCTCGCCGGCAAGCCGGTGGTCGTCCGACACGGCGAGACCTTGCCGCTGCTGGACCTGGGTGCGGCGCTCGGGGTCTCCGGCGACCGGGACGCCATCGCGGCGGTCGTGGTCCGCCATGCCGAGCGGCAGGTCGCGTGGGCCGTCGACGGGCTCGAGGGCGAGCGCGAGCTCGTCGTCAAGGACCTCGGCGCGTTCCTTGGCCGGTTGCCCGTGATCAGCGGCGCCACGATCGACGGCGACGGCAGCGTCGTGTGCCTGGTCGACCTGCGCGAGCTCAGCGACGAGAGCGACTCCATCGCCCCGGCGTACGCCGCGATGACGGGCATCGGCGAGCCCGTGGCATCCGATGCGCAGGCGCGCCCGCGGGTGCTCATCGTCGAGGACTCCGTCGGCGTACGCGAGCTCGAGCGCGCGATCCTCGACAGCGCCGGCTACGAGGTCATCACCGCCGTCGACGGCAGCGAGGGTGCGGCGCGGCTGCGCGAGACGCCCACCGACCTGGTCCTCACCGACGTCGAGATGCCGGGGATGGACGGCTACCAGCTCACGCGCACCATCCGGCGCACCCGAGGGTGGGAGCACGTCCCCGTGGTGATCATGACCAGCCGGGTGAGCGAAGAGGACCAGCGGGCCGGGCTGGACGCCGGCGCCAGCGCCTACCTGCTGAAGACCCAGTTCGACCAGGCCGAGCTCGTCGAGACGGTGCGCCGCCTCGTCGGACGTTAGGAGAACCCGAGCCATGCCTACCGTGGTGATCGCGGACGACAGCCCCACTCTGCGCCGGATCCTGACGTCCGTGCTGACCAAGGAGGGCTTCGAGGTCGTCGTCGCCGAGGACGGCGTGTCGGCGGTGCAGCAGGTCTTCGCGAACATGCCGGATGCCGTGGTGCTCGACGTGCAGATGCCGCGCGTGTCTGGCTACGTCGCGGCTCGCCTGCTCAAAGACGACTGGCAGACCGCGGACATCCCGGTGATCCTGCTGACCTCGTTGGACGCGGCCAGCGACCGCTACTGGGGTGCGCAGACCGGTGCCGACCGGTACTTCACCAAGGACTTCGAGGCCCCACAGCTGGTCGTCGCCGTACGCGAGGTCATCAACGCTGCCAACGACGCGGCGGCTGGCCGTCGGAACTTGCGACCCGACCCGGTGGAGCTCGACGACGACGACGTGATGTCGCGGGTCTGCGACCTGCTGGACCGCAAGCTGTTCGAGACCTCGGTCGCCGCAGAGGTCACCGCGCTGGCGGCAACGCTGACCGGCTTCGAGCAGACGGTGGCCGGGGTGCTCGAGGTCCTGCGCCGGTTCGTCGACTACGACCTCGCCTCGGTGCTGCTGCTCGAGGAGCGCACGGCTTACGTCGCCGTCACGCAGGAGACGTCGCAGGCGCAGTACGCCGAGATGCTCGCCGGCGCGGTCGATGCCCTCAATGCCGTCGCGGGGGGTTCGCTGTCGGTGAGCGATCTCGAGCTGCGCCTGGCAGACCCCGAGGGTCTGCTCGGCGAGGAGGACGAGCGGGGGATGGCGACGTTCCTGTCGATGCCGCTGAAGGGCCACGGGGGCCACGTCATCGGCCTGATCGCGCTGTCCAGCGGGCAGAAGCACGCCTTCGGCGAGACCGCGCTCGCCACCCTGCGGCTGGTGGACGGGCCGGCCGCGATCGTGATCGACAACGCCCGCCTGGCCCAGGTCCGCACCCTCGGGTGAGCGATGGCACATAGGTATCGCTCTGGCGATACCTATGGCACATGCGCATTGTGACGTTGGTCATAGCCACTTGACGCCCTACGAGTTAACACCGCTAAGTTAGCGCCGTTAACTCTTGGGGAGGTCCGGCATGCTGACTGCGCTTGCCAACCGCGGGATCGCGTCACCGAAGCGAGTGCTCGGCATCGCCGGCGTCGTACTCGTAATCGCTGTTGTCTTCGGGGCGCCGGTCGCCTCGCACCTGGGATCGGGCGGGTTCGACAACCCGAGTGCGGCCTCGAGCAAGGCCGCCGACCTCCTGTCGAGCCGGTTCCACGCCGGCTACCCGAACCTGGTCCTCGAGGTGTCCTATCCCGGAGGCGCCGGCGCAAGCACGGCTCGCGAGGTCGGGCTGCGCGACGTCGCCGCGTTGCGGCATGCGAGGTACGTCGACGACGTCACGTCGTACTGGACCGCCTCTGCGGAGGAGGCTCGTGGGCTGGTCAGCAAGGACGGCAGGTCCGCGCTGATCGTGGCAAGGGTTGCCGGCAACGACAACACGGCGCCCGACCGCGCCGGCCACGCGGTGCAGCAGATGCTCGGAACGCACGACGGCGTGACCGTCAAGGCGGGTGGGATCGATACCGTCTACAACCAGGTCAACCATGACGTGAAGTCCGACCTGGCCAAGTCGGAGATGGTGGCGGTCCCGCTGACCGTCATTGCGTTGTTCTGGGTGTTCGGCAGCCTTATCGCCTCGCTGCTGCCCGTCGCCATCGGCCTCGCCTCCATCGTCGGGACGATGGCGATCCTGCGGCTGCTCGCGATGGTGACCAGCGTCTCGGTCTACGCGCTGAACATGACGACCGCGATGGGGCTCGCGCTGGCGATCGACTACAGCCTGTTCATCGTGAGCCGCTATCGCGAGGAGGTGCGCGCCGGTCTCGCGCCGGACGAGGCGGTGCGCCGGACGATGCAGACCGCCGGGCGCACGGTGCTGTTCTCGGCGCTCACGGTCGGGCTCTCACTGGCCGCGATGCTCGCGTTCCCGCTCTACTTCCTGCGGTCCTTCGGGTACGCCGGCATCGCCGTCGTCGCTTTTGCCGCCATCGCGGCGCTGGTGATCCTGCCGGCGGTGCTGACCTTGCTTGCCGGGCGGCTGGAGTCGCTCGATGTCCGCGCCGCCCTGCGGCGTACCGTCCGTCGCCCCGAGCCGGCGGCGAGGTCCGTCGAGCAGGGGTTCTGGTACCGGTTCGCCGACGGTGTGATGGGCCGTGCTGTGCCGGTTGGCATCGTCGTGATCGCACTGCTGGTCTTCGTGGGGCTGCCGTTCCGGCACGTGCACTTCGGCTTCCCCGACCAGCGGGTGCTGCCGCCCAGTGCATCGGCGTACCAGGTGGGCCAGGACACGGACACCAACTTCGCCACCAACACCGCGTCGACGATCGACGTGGTCATCCCGAACGTCGGAGACGACCAAGGCCAGCTCGCCGCCTACGCCGCGCAGCTGTCGAAGGTCAGCGGAGTCGAAGGCGTCCAGTCGGCAGCGGGGGAGTACGCCGACGGCCAGCGGGTCGGGGCCGGCACGCCGTCGATGCTCGCCGGCGGGTCCTCTTATCTGGTCCTCGCCACGAATGCGCCCCCGCAGTCGAGCATCGCCAAGCAGTCGTTGTCCGCGGCCGAGGCCGTGCCCGCGCCGTGGCCGGTCTGGTTCGGCGGGCAGACCGCCGAGGACCGCGACAGCCTGCACGCGATCAGCGCGCCACTTCCCTACGTCATCGCGCTGATCGCGCTCGCGACGTTCCTGCTGCTGTTCCTTTTCACCGGCAGCGTCGTCATGCCGCTGAAGGCCTTGGTGCTCAACACGTTGTCACTCACCGCGACGTTCGGTGCGATGGTGTGGATCTTCCAGGAGGGCCACATGCATTGGCTGTTCCCGAACCTCACGACGACCGGCTACCTCACGTCGACCATGCCGCCGTTGATGTTCTGCGTGGCGTTCGGCCTGTCAATGGACTACGAGGTCTTCCTGCTCTCGCGAATTCGCGAGGAGTGGGTGGGCTCGACGCGGACGGCGCAAGCGAACCGGCGCGCGGTCGCCCTCGGCCTCGGACGGACCGGGCGGATCGTGACCGCTGCCGCGGTGCTGATGGCGATCGTCTTCGCGGCGATCTCTCGGTCTAGCGTCTCCTTCATGATGCTGTTCGGCACCGGCCTCACCCTGGCGGTGCTGGTCGACGCGACGATCATCCGCGCAACGCTGGTGCCCGCGTTCATGCGGTTGGCCGGACGGTGGAACTGGTGGGCGCCCCGGCCGCTCGCGAGACTCCACGAGCGCATCGGGCTCTCCGACGAGCCGGGTGTCGCGGCGCCCTCGCCGCCGGCGCCCGTGGCGGTCGGATGACCCGGCCAGCCGAGGCTCGCCGTCGGGGCGCAACCCGTCGCCCACGGTCGCAGCGTGGCAGCGGGGAACAGCTGCGGGCGGAGATCGTCGCGGCGGCCAAGGAGCTGCTCGCGAAGGCCTCATCGGTTGACGAGGTCTCGATCCGCGCGGTCGCGGACGCGGTCGGGGTCACGCCGCCTTCGATCTACTTGCACTTCGCGGACAAGAACGAGCTGGTGTCAGCGGTGGTCGTCGACGTGTTCGCCGAGCTCGACGCCGCGATGGTCGCGGAGTCGGCTCGGGCGAGCTCTCCTCTGGAGCGGCTGCGTGCCTGCGGTGTGGCCTACGTGCGGTTCGCGGTGTCCCATCCCGAGCACTACCGGGTCGCTGCCATGGACCCTTGCCCGACTCCCGACCTCGACGAGGTGATCGCCTCGTCGGCCTTCGTGCACTTCCAGGACACGATCGTCGAGTGCATGCGGGCCGGGATCTTCGCCGAAGGAGACCCGCTTCCGATCACTCTGGACCTCTGGGCGACGGCGCACGGGATCGCGTCCCTGCTGATCGCGAAGCCGTTCCTGCCCTGGGGCGACGTGGACGCCGCAGTAGAGCGCGTGCTGTGCGCCGCGGCGCTAGGCCATGCCGCCGTCGAGCTTGTCGGCGAGCCGGTGACCTCGGCGCGCGTGACCGACTGGCTCAGGCGTCGGCGAGGTCGGCGTACTCCGGGTTCCGGTCGATGAATGCGCGGACGTAGGAGCACGCCGGTACGACGCGCCGTCCCTCCGCTCGCGCGTCGTCGAGTGCCTTGCGGATGAGGTGCCCGGCGAGGCCCTGACCCTCGTGGTCGGGCGCGATCTCAGTGTGGTCGAAGGTCCGCACGTCTGCGTGGTCCCGGTAGGTGGCCAGCCCCACGCGATCGCCGCCCACCGCAATCTCGTACCGGTGCCGGTCTGCGTCGCGGGTGACTTCGAAGGCATCGCCGTCCATGCCTTCAGTGTCCCCCGGCACGCGGCGACTTCTCGCCGAGCCCAACGAAAGGGGCGAATCCCACGGCGTGTTGCCGCCCTTATCGTTGGGCTCGACGGTCGCGTCACATTAGTAGCGGGGACAGGATTTGAACCTGTGACCTCTGGGTTATGAGCCCAGCGAGCTACCGAGCTGCTCCACCCCGCGTCGGTCCCGCCACGATAGCCCGACCCGGGAAACCGCAGCAAACTACGGCGACTTCCCGCTGCCCGCTGCAGCGGCGATCCGCGCCAGGTCGGACTTGAGCGCTGCCTGATCTCGGCCGTACGCCGCGAAGTCACCACGTCGCAGCGCCTCTTCGGCATCGGTCTCGTCCCGCTGTGCGTCGGCGATCGCCTGCCGTAGTGCGGCAGACGCGTGGCTCGTGCTCGGCGGGGACGTCGGGCCGCTGCTTGGGCCGCTGCTCGTACCCGTGCCGGGCGAGGCCGGCGGCGAGGCGCTCTTCACGCCGAAGGCTTCATCGATCGCTGCCTGCAGCGTCGGCTGGAAGCCGGCGTTGCCGTTGGAGTACACGAGGAACTTCCGCAGCACCGGGAAGGTCTGGCCGCCGGAGGCCTGCACGTACCATGGCTCGACGTAGAGCATCGAGCCGGCGATCGGGATGGTCAGCAGGTTGCCCTTGATGACATTCGACCCGCCCTGGTCGAGCAGGCTGTGCGCCTGCGAGATCGTCGCGTTGGAGTCGAGCTCGTTCTGGACCTGGCCCGGGCCGGGCTGACCGGCATTGGCCGGCAGGGTGAGCAGCGTGAACTTGCCGTAGTCCGGACCGGGCTGGGCGTCGACCGACAGGTACGCCGTCAGGTTCCGTCTCGTCAGCGACACCAGCGGCGAGGTGAGCGAGAACACCGGCGTCGTGGTCCCGCCGTCGGGCGACATCGTCATGTAGTACGACGGCTGGGGCACCGTCGACTGGCCCCCGTCGATCGTCGGGTCGTACGCGACGTTCCAGAACTCGGTGCCGTTGTAGAACGAGAGCGGGTCGGTCACGTGGTACTTCGCGATCAGCGTCCGCTGGATGTTGAACAGGTCCTCCGGGTAACGCAGGTGCGGGACCAGGGCGGCCGGGATCGCCGACTCAGGCTGCACGACCCCGGGGAAGGCCTTCTCCCAGGTCTCGAGCACCGGATCGGGGTCGCTGGCCTGGTTCCACGCGTAGAGATTCACCTGACCGGTGAAGGCGTTGACCGTTGCCTTCACCGAGTTGCGGATGTAGTTGATCTGGGAGTTGCTCTGCGCCGCGGACGAGCGGACGACGGTGTTGAGCGAGGTACGCGTGGACGAGCCGAGGGACTCCTGCTCGGAGTACGGGAAGCCGTCTGAGGTGGTGTAGCCGTCGACCACCCAGAGGATCTGACCATCGACGACCACCGGATACGGATCGCCGTCCAGGGTCAGCCACGGCGCGACCTTCGCGACGCGCTGACGCGGGTCACGGATGTAGAGGATGCGTGACTTCGAGTTCACTCCGCTGGACAGCAGGATGTTCTTGTCCTTGAACTTCCACGCGTAGAGCAGCTTCGTGAAGAACGAGCCGATCCCGACGCCGCCGCCTCCGTCGTAGGTGTAGTTCTGCTGGCCGGCTGACGTGTCGGTCGGGTAGTCCAGCTCGCGGGGCTTGCTGCCGGCAGGTGCCCCGACGATCGAGTAGTTCGGCGAGCCCGGTCCGAAGTAGATGCGCGGCTCGAAGCTGCCGAGCACGCCCGTCGGGGGCAGGTTCTTCTCGATGAAGTCGGGCGAACCGTCGGGCTGTGCGCTGTCGGCCTGCGCAGCGACCACGCCGTACCCGTGCGTGTAGACGAGGTGGTCATTGATCCAGTTCCGCTGGCCGGACGGCAAACCACTCAGCGAGATGTTGCGCGTGCCGATCACCACATCGGTCGGGGGGCCGGTCTTCGTCAGCTGGTAGCGGTCGACGTCCAGCGACTTCTCGAACGCGTAGAACGACCGCTGCTGCTGCAGCTGCTCGAAGGTCTGAGAGACGACGTTCGGGTCGAGCACCCGCAGCTGCGTGTCTTGGTTGACCGCTTGTCGTTGCTGCGCCGGCGTCTCCGTCGAGACACCGGCGTACTGCTCGGTGGTCACGTCCCCCGAGCCTGTGGTCGGGTTGGCGGGCGTGATCCCGTAGGCGGTCTGCGTCGCCGCGATGTTGCGGCTGATGTACTTCGCCTCGAGGGTCTGCGCGCTCGGCTTGACCTTGAACTGCTGCACGAGCGCGGGGTAGGCGCCGCCGATGACCAGCGCCGAGATCACCATCAGCCCGAACGCCACCGCGGGCAGCAGCCAGTTGCGGGTGTACACGTTGGCGAAGAACAGCAGGGCGCAGATGATCGCGACGAAGACGAGGATCGTCTTGGCGGGCAGTACGGCATGTACGTCGGTGTACGACGGGCCGGTGACGATGCCGCGATCGGAGAACGCCAGGCCGTAGCGGTCGAGCCAGTAAGCGAACGCCTTCAGCAGGACGAACACGCCGAGCAGCACTGAGATGTGCACCCGTCCCGCCGGCGTCCACTTCGGGCCCGGCGTCTGCAGCCGCAGCGCGCCGTACAGGTACGCCGTGACGAGCGCCGCGACGAGCGAGACCGCCACGACCGCGAACAGCACGCCGAGGGTGAAGCGCTGCATGGGGTAGGTGAAGGCGAAGTAGGAGATGTCCTTGTGGAACTGCGGGTCCTTCATGCCGAAGTGCGTGCCGTTGCGCCATAGCAACCAGGTCTGCCAACGACTCGACGCGGCCGCGCCCGTGATGATGCCGATCAGCAGCGCCACGCCGGCGAGCAGCCAGCCGCGGAACGGATGGATCAACCTGCGGTAGCGGTCGAGCTGCTGCTGCTCGGCCGAGTGCGGTGCCTCTTTGGGGCGCAGCCGGTAGGCGATGAAGATGTTCACCGCGACGACGAGCGCCATCACCGCGCCGAACAGTACGAACAGGACGATCTCAGTCACCAGCCGGCGGCTGAAGACCGAAGAGAACCCGACGGAGCGAAACCACAGCAGGTCGGTGTACTCGCTGGCAAAGACCGCCCACAAGATGACCAGAACCACCAGCGCCGCCACCACGGCGACCGCGATCTGCACCCGCCGGTTCAGCGGCGGAAGCTGCGGGCGGGGCACGTTGAACGTCACGTCGGCAACCTATCGGCCCACAGCGTGAGTCGCGCCGAACGTCAGGCGCTGCTGACGGTGGGAACCTCGATCGAGAACTCCGATCCCTTGCCCGGCTCGGAGCTGACCTCGAGGGTCAGACCCAATGCATCCGCGACCCGGGTGACGAAGCCGAGCCCGAGACCCATCCCGCCCACCTTGCGGGTGTCCGAGGCGTCCGCCTGCGAGAAGTCCCCGAGCAGCTCAGCGAGCCGATCGGTGTCGATGCCCTCGCCCGCGTCACGCACCGAGATGCTCACCGCACCGTCACCGGCACGGGAGGCGCCGAGGGTGATCGGGGTGCCGGGCGCGGTGTACTTCACCGCGTTGTCCGCGAGCTCGTCGAGCGCCTTCGCCAGCCACCTCGGGTCGACCTCGACGGCCGGCAGCTTGGCGGCGACGCGGCGCCGCAGGTCCGCGGCTCGATCGGGATAGCGCTCCCGCCACTCGGCAAGGCGATCGTCGACCAGCTCGGCGACGACGACCTGGTCACGGGTGGGCGAGACCCGGCCGGCGTCGAGGGCGGCGACGTCGACCAGCAACTCGACGGCACGGCTCATCCGGACCGTCCCGGCGAGGATCTCCGCGACGAAGCTCTGGACCCGTTGCGGCGGAAGGTCGGGGCGCTTCGACAGCATCTCGGCGTAACCGCGAATCGGGGTCAGCGGCGTACGGAGCTCGTGGCTGACGTTCGACAGGAACTCCGTCTTCAGTCGCTCGATCTCACGCTCCCGCGTGCGGTCGGAGATGACGACGACCTCGCCCGGCTGGCCGGCCAGCGGGGCGCGTGAGACCCGAACCGCGATCGGCTCGCCGTCGGCACGGGCAAGCAGCCCGTCCGCGACCGCCTGGCTTCGTCCGGGTGCCAACAGAGCCGATCCGTCACTGCCGCGTACGTCGACGACAGACGCCAGCTGCCCCCCGATGATGTCCGACTCGCGGCAGGCGAGCAGCTCGAGCGCCATCGGGTTCGCGGCCACCACGACGCCTCGGCCGTCGGTGGTCAGCAGCCCGTCGGTCATCGAGCTGACCACCGTCTCCAGCCGCGCGCGCAGCCTCGCCTCGAGCTCAGCGGCCTCGCGCAAGTCCCCGGTAAGCCCGCGTAGCGAGCTGGTCATCGCGTCAAACGCGCGGGCGAGCTCGCCGACCTCGTCAGTGCTCTCGATCGCCACCGCGGTGTCGAGGTCGCCACCGCGCACCCGCCCCGCCGCGGCGGTGAGGCGGCGGACCGGGTCGGCGATCCGCTGCGCCATGAGGAAGGCGAAGATCGCGATCGCCAGCAGCACCGCGAGGGCGGTCAGCACCAGCCGTCGCAGCACGCTGCGCTGCGCGGCGAGAGCAGCGCTGGCCGGCTGGCTGACCGCGAGGGTCGCGATGCGCACGTTGTCGTTGCCCGGGGCCGTGATCGGTACGAAGGCGACGGTCGGTGCGGTGCCCTCTGCAGGCACCACGGTCGACACTGTCGGGTCCTGGCTCTCGATCCGGCTCGCCTTGTCCTCGCTGAGCACTTGGGCGCGCTCCGGCGTATCCAGGCTGCTGGACAGGACGTAGCCGTCGGCGATGATCGACACGTCGTAGCCGATCTCGTTCGCCAGCTTCGACAGGTAACTGTCGACGATGCCGATGCCGTACACCGCGGCAAGCGTCGGCTTGATCTGTGGGCTCGGGCTGTTGGCGACGGCGGAGATGATCGCGAGCTCCGCCGGGGCACCCGGCAGCAGGATCGCGCCGGAGCCGACCGTCTGGTAGGTCGATCCCAGCCGGACCACGTCATGGACGACCTTGCTGCCGGCGAGCTGCACGAGTGCGGCGTTCTCGAGCGCCGTGGGACTCGGCGCGACCAGCTTGACGCCCTTGCCCGGCTGGTAGACGGCGGCGAAGTAGCCAGGATTCTCGGAGAACACCTGAAGCGCCTGCCCGCACCGGTGGAACGTCTGGGTACCGATGCAGATCGCGAGCAGCTGAGCCTGCTCGCCCGCCTGGGTCTCCAGCGACTGCAGGTTTCGCTGCTGGCTCGTGGCCACCTGGTAGAGCCGCGAGGACTGGTCGCGCTGGACCTCCGCGGCGACGCCGATGCCGACCACCGCGACCGCGCCGATCGCCATGGCTACGACGCCCGCCACAATCGCGCCGACGATCTTGCCGAGCAGGCTGGCACGCGCGACCAGCCCGATCGCCACCGCCATGGCGACGCATGCCGCGGCGCGCGCCGAGAGCTGTGCGAGTGCGGCGTTCGTGCTGTGAGAGCTGGGTCCGGCGAGTGCGGCGGCCGTTGCGGTCAGCGCGATGCCGCCGGCCAGCCAGCCGGCGATGCGCCGGTCACCGCCCGGTCGCAAGCCGCGCACCAGGGCAGCGCAAGCAGCGATGGCCCCGACGGCGCCTCCGGCAATGGCAAGCGACAGTCGCGCCCCCAGCGGCGCGGTGATCGCAGGCAGAACGGTCGTCGGGCGTTGCGGTGCGCCGTCGGCGAGGCCGATCAGAAGCAGGAGCAGGCCGATGACTCGAAGGAGCGCGATGCCGTCCGACGACGCGACGTCGAGGTGAAGGGCGGTCAGCACATCCGCGGCCGCCATCGCCATGGAGGCAACGACGACGAGCGGAGTGGTACGCCGGATCAGCCCCGGGAAGCAGCACGCGGCAGCGAAGCCCAGCCAGACCGCCACAGCCGCGAGCTGGACGACGCCGAGCAGCGCGAACGGTACGGCGGGCGCCACGAATAGCCAGGCTAAGGGTCGCGGGGGTCGATCACCTGGCTACGCGCCCATGCGGTGTTCAGGGGCTCGCGGCCGGTCAGCAATGCGGGTAGTCGTCGCTGCCGTTCTTGATCGCTTCGAGCGCCGCGACCGCCTGGTGCAGCGTGGTGATGGCGACCAGCTTCAGCGAGGCGGGCGCGACCGCCTTCGCGTCGGCGCACTCACTTGCCGGCGCGAAGAAGACGGTCGCGCCGGCCGACACCGCGGCGGCGATCTTCTGCTGGATGCCGCCAATCGGCCCGACCTTTCCGAGGCGGCTCACCGTGCCGGTTCCGGCGATCGTCCGGCCGCCGGTGATGCCGCCTGGCGTCAGCTTGTCGATGATGCCGAGGGCAAGCGCCGTACCCGCGCTCGGACCTTCGATGACATCCGGGTCGATCCCGATCGAGACGTTGATCCCGTTGAAGGTGGGCCGGCTCTCGACGGCGATGCCGATCCGGGTCTTGCCGGTCGAGTCGCGGATCGGGCGCACCTGCACCGTCTTGTCCTCACCGGCGCGCTTGACGACCAGCGTGACGGTGTGGCCGGGCTCGACCCGCTGGACCAGCGAGACCAGCTGCTGCGTGCCGGTGATCGCGGTTCCGTCGACCGAGACGATCTCGTCGTTCGGCTCGAGGACCGAGGCGGCCGGGCCGCCGGCGACCACCGAGCCGACGAACACGGCATTGCCGGTGGGGTGGTAGCCGAGCTCGGTCAGGGCGGCGTACACCGCATTGCCCTGCGCCTCGGTCATCTCGTCGACGCCTTGCTGGTTCACCGTCGCGCTGCTCTGCCCAGGCGGGCATTGGACCTGATGCGGCTCGACGGCCTCACTCGAGCTGAACCACGCCTTGATGGCATCCCACAGCGTCGGGTGGTCGCTGCAGTCGCCGGGGATGAGTCCGACGGTGGTCATGTAGAGGTGGCCGTCGGTGGGTTGCACCTTGGCGCCGGATATCTGGATCACGTCGCCCGGCTTGCCGGTGATGCTGTCGTGCGCCGTGGTCTGGCCGAGGGTGTCGGTGACCGGGCCCGGCACGAGTACGACGTAGGGCACTGGCAGCCGCGCCGCGATGACCAGCATCGCGAGGAAGAGGACCGCCGCGATCCCGAAGGTCAGTCCGCGGCGGGTCATGGCCAGCCTGAGCCTATCCGGACCACCGGGACCCGAGCGCCGGCGGTGATCCCGGGTCAGGAGCGAGCAAAGAAGCCCATGCTGCGCCGCCCGGCAGGCACCGGCACGATCTCCTCCACGGTCGGGTCGACGAGCGAAGCCTCCGCCGCAGGCCCGTCAATGGTGGGCTGGACGTCCTCAGCTGCGGCGGCTGCTGCTTGGGCTGCCTCGGCGGCTTCCGCCTGAGCGAGCGTGCTGGCCGCTGGCCCGGCGACGAACGGCATCGCTTCTGCCGGCGGGGCGTCGCTAACCATCGCGCGAGGCAGCTCGGTCGGCTCGGGCAGCGGGCTCGGCGTCTCCTCGGCCGCGCTGACCTCGGCGGGAATGAGGTAGCGGTCGGGGTCCGGCGAGGCCGGCTCCGGGAAGGGTGACGGGTCTGCCGCGGCGATGAGAGGCGCCGGCTCCTCTGGCTCCTCGGGAGCCTCGGCCTCCTGGGCTGTCGAGGGAGCATCTGCGATGGCGGTTGCCGCAGGTGCCTCGGTCATCGACGGCGTCTCGGTCATCGACGGCGCCTCGGGCATCGACGGCGCCGCCGGCGTACCGAGCGGCTGGGCAGGAATCACGGGCTCGGCCGCCTCGATCGCAGACGCCGCGATCCCAGAGCCTCCGACGCCCGCAGGTACGGCGGCCTCACCGCTAGCGGCTTCGGAGACCTCGACGCGGTAGTACGCGCGAAGCTTCAGCGACACCGGCGAGAGTGCATACACCGAGAAGTCGGTCACGCCCTCGACGTTGCGCAGATGCTCGGCGAAGTCGACGGCGTCGCCGATCGAGGCCATGCGCCGGAAGGCGGGCGTGCCCTGCGCGGACTGGTAGAAGACCACGTGCTCCATGACGATCCCTCGGCTCGCTGACGCTTCAATGACTTGACGCTTGCTGCTGACGCCACCCGCCCTATGCGTTTCGGCAGCCGTCAGGTCCAGATTGAGGTCAGGCGACCAAGGACCTCAGATGCGGTCGGCGACCCGCTCGACATCGATCGGGCCGTCCGACCGGGCAACCGCGGCCTTGAAGCGCTCGCGTTCGGCGAGGGACTGCTCGACCTCGACCGGACCCCGTGGCCGCGCGGCCCAGTTCACCCAGACGATGGCGACGACCGTGGCGACCGCAGGCGCACCGAGCCATGCGAGAACACCCATGCGCGTCAGTGTAGGCGCATGTCAATGCCGGTCCGGCGGTCCCGCGCCGCTGCCGTCTGCGCCGTCACCGGCGCCGCGAACGGGCCCGGGCGAGGGCAAGCGATCCGACGATCGCAAGCGTTGCTCCAGCTCCGGCGGCAGCGCGCGTGGCGTTCCTGCGGTCGACCGCCACACGGCTTCGACCGACGCGGTCGCCGAGGCTCTCGAGATGGGCAGCGAGGGCGGCCTGGTTGGTCCACGCCGGGGTCCAGCCGGTCGCGCGAAGTCGCTGCGAGCCGACGACCCACGGGTCGATCAGGTACTGCAGGTCCGACGACGGCGAGCCGAGCGCACCGACGCGGTGCAGTCGATCCGCGGTCGCGAACGCGAGCGCAGCCGGCAGCACGACCGAGCGCATTCCCGAGATCGCCTCGACCTGTCGTTGCGCCATCCAGCCTTCGCAGCCGACGGTCACGGCGCCGCTGACCGCGCCGGCTGCCGCCAGCTGCAACGCCGACAGCAGGTCGTCGGTGTGGCAGAACTGCCAGTGGCAGTGCCCGTCGCGGATCGCGAGCAGGCGGGCGGACTCGAACAAGCCGGGCAGCGGCGCGTCGGCGAGCAGCCCGACCAGCGAGGCCGGTCGTACCGACACGACCTCCAGGTCCGCGCCATGGGCGAGGTGCCGGAGCGCGGCTCGTTCCATGGCGAGCCACTCGCCGAGCAGTCCGGCCGGCGAGCCCGCAAGGATCGCAGTGTCCTCGTCGAGCGGGACGCGGTGGGCCCGGCTCGCGCCGTACACCATGGCGCTGGTCAGCAGAACGACGCGGCGTACGCCGGAGGCCACCACGGCGTCGAGCAGCCGCTCGGTGCCGTGGACGTTGAGCGCGTGGCGCTGGGTGGCAGGCGTTGCGACGGACCGGTCGATGGCCAGGTGCACGACGACGTCGATCCCGGCCAGGTGCGCCGGTGACGTGCCGTCGATATCGACGACGGTCGGCATCGCGGGATCGGCCCGCAGTGCCGCAGCGAAGGCGGCGCCGAGCGGTGTCGCCGACCCGGTGACGCCGATCACAGTGGCGCTGCGCCGAGGGCGAACTCGACCGTCGCCGGTGCCCATCGGTCCATCTTGGCAACTACCGTTTGGTCATGACACGCCCTCCGATGGGCTTCGGCCCGAGCGGCGGCTCGGACGACGAACCGGTCGACCCGTTCGCTGCGCTCAACGCGACGCCGGATCTCGGAGCGATGCTTCACCAGCTCGGCGACCTGATGTCCGGCGAGACCGGACCGGTCAACTGGCAGGTCGCCCGCCAGTCGGCGATGGCGGTGATCGGCGCGGACACCGGTACGACGGCGGCTGACGCGGCGGAGGTCGGCGAAGCGATCCGGCTCGCGGACCTGTGGCTCGACCCGGTGACGACCATGCCGTCCGGGGTGACCAGTACCGAGGCATGGAGCCGGCGGCGTTGGCTCGAGGCGACGCGCGCGGCGTGGTCCGACCTCGTGGAGCCGGTTGCCGCGCAGGTCTCGGGCGCGATGGGCCAAGCCATCCCCGAGGAGATGCGGGCGATGGCGGCGCCGTTGATCGGCGTCATGACCCAGGTCGGCGGGCTGGTGTTCGGCGGTCAGGTCGGCCAGGCACTGGGCACCCTCGCGACCGAGGTCGTGTCGTCCACCGACATCGGGCTGCCGCTCGGTCCCGCGGGCGTCGCCGCGCTGCTGCCCGAGTCGCTGCGGGCTTTCGGCGAGGGGTTGTCGGTGCCGGCGGACCAGGTGCGGCTCTACATCGCGCTTCGTGAGGCGGCCCACCAGCGGCTGTTCGGACATGTGCCCTGGCTGCGCGCCCACCTGTTCAGCGCTGTCCGCAGCTACGCCGAAGGCATCTCGATCGACACCTCACGCCTCGAGGACATGATGGGCAACGTCGACCCCTCCGATCCCGAGGCGCTGCAACGGGCACTGGGCGAAGGGCTGTTCGAGCCGACCACCTCACCGGCCCAGCAGGCTGCGCTGGAGCGGCTCGAGACCGCGCTCGCACTGGTGGAGGGCTGGGTCGACGTGACGACCGCATCCGCGGCCAGCGCGTCGCTGCCGAGCTTCGCGGCGTTGCAGGAGACCATGCGGCGCCGGCGCGCTGCCGGTGGGCCGGCAGAGCGCACCTTCGCCACCCTGGTCGGGCTCGAGCTGCGACCCCGCCGAGCGCGCGATGCCGCCGCGTTGTGGCAGGCCCTGGAGTCCTGCCGCGGCATCGAGGGCCGCGACGCTGTCTGGGGCCACCCGGACCTGCTGCCTACCGCGAGCGACCTCGACGACCCCCAGGCGTGGGTCGACCGCGGGCCGGACGACGGCCTGGACATCTCCGAGCTCGAGGGCCCATCGAGCTGACCGTGCACTAGTTGCTGTGCACAACCCGTGCACGGCGTTGCCGCAGGTCATCCCGGCGTGCCGCGGCCCTCACCGGCTGAGTTCACAGGCGGTGGACAGCGCCGTCCACAGTGACACCCCATCCCGTCCCCACCTCGTCCCCAGCTTCGTCCACAAGGTGGATCATGCGCCCGTTGACGGGCGTCCCGCCGCTTCCGTACGGTCATGGCAACGGAGCCCCCGTGGTTGACCGGGCGGACGTTCGCAAGGGGAAGGCGAACGGCCGTTACGCGAAGCCCGGGGGCTTCGTTGTCCCCGCCAGAGCCCGGTGATCATGGGAACCAAGCAGAAACGCCGGGCGTGTCTGGTATCTACCCCATGATCACGCGGGTTAGCGGCCGGTGAAGTTGGGCTTGCGGCGCTCCTTGGCCGCGGCGAGCCCCTCGGTGAGGTCGGCACTGGCGAACGTCGTCGGCTGCGCCAGCGCCTCGTACTGCAGCGCCTCGTCGAGGCTGCGCGGGATGCCGTTGCGCAGGCCTGCCACGGTGAGGCGGACCGCGACCGGGCCGTTGCCGGCGATCTGCTCCGCGACGTCCACGGCCCGGTCGAGCAGCTCCACCCCGTCGTACACGCCGTTGACCAGACCGAGCCGTAGGGCTTCTGCCGCGTCCACGCGGCGCCCGGTGAGCAGCAGGTCCCGGGCGGCGGAGATCCCGACGGTCGCCGGAAGGAGGTACGTCGCGGCCATCCCGGCGTGCATTCCGAGCGAGGTGAACGGCGCGGAGAGCTTGGCCTCGCTCGCCGCGTAGCGCAGGTCGCACGCCAGCGCCAGGCAGAGGCCCGCACCGACCGCGTGCCCGTTCACCGCGGCGATCGACGGCACCTCGAGATCACGGATCGCCAGCCACGCGCGGTAGAACGGCAGCATCCGGTCGCGGATCGCCGGCACGGTCAGGTCAGGCGACTCGCCGATCCAGGACAGGTCCCCGCCGGAGCAGAAGGCCGTGCCCTCGCCGGTCACGACGACTGCCCGAAGGCTCGGATCGGCCCGCAGCTCGGCCATGGTGGCGGTCCAGGCGGCGGTCAGCTCGCTGGTCATCGCGTTGCGCAGCTCGGGGAGCGCCAGGGTCAGGATCGCCACCCCGGAGGGCCGCCGCTCGACGCGTAGTGGTGCGCTCATGTCTGACTCCCGCCGAAAAGTCGCCCCGAATCGGATTCGGTGTCATGGTCCTGGTACGACGCGGAGGCTAGCCCGCCACGCTCAAATGCCGCGGTTTCGAGCGTGGCGACGGTAGCGTTGCAGGCAGGTTCGGCCGGTCCCGGCCGGCGGCGATCGATCGAGGAGGACGAGATGGCCGACACCTACGAGGGCTACTGCGTGAAGTGCAAGGAGAAGCGCCAGTTCGAGGGCGAGGTCAAGGTCAGCGAGTCCGGGCGCCGGATGGCACAGGGCCTGTGCCCGGTGTGCGGCACCAAGATGAACCGGATCCTCGGCAAGGCCTAGCTCCCACCTCACTCCAAAAGGCGCCCGGCGAGACTCGCCGGGCGCCTTTTGCATGCGCTGTGGACGGCGCGCAGCGGGAGCGGTCGCCGGGGTGGCACGCTGCCGCCGCCCTGTCCGACCGGGCCCGGCTTCGACCCTTCGAAGGGAGCTTCCGCATGCGTCCTGTCCTCAAGCCCGCGCTTCGCCGACTGTGGCGTGACCCGTCGACGCTGCAGCTCGGCGTCGATCCCCGCCATGCCGTCGTCGTCAGCGGGATGAGCTCGGCCGATCGCGAGCTGCTGACCCTGCTCGACGGCTCCCGGGAGACCGAAGTGGTCATCGCGGAGGCGGGCCGCCACGGCCAGCCCGCCGAGCGCGGCGCCACCCTGGTGAACCTGCTCTCCAGCGCCGGGGTGCTCGACGACGCCGAGCTCGGGGCGCCGACGAATGGCACCGTCGGCCGGCTCACTCCGGACCAGCTCTCGCTGTCGTTGTGCCATCCGCGGCCCGGCGGTGCCGCGCGGGCGCTGGCGACCCGTCAGGCGGCCACCGTGGAGATCATCGGTGCTGGGCGCACCGGCGCGACGCTGGCGGCCCTGCTGGCTTCGGCCGGAGTCGGGCGAGTGGTGGTCGACGACCCGGGGCTGCTGCGCCCGGCCGACCTCGCGCCCGGAGGCATCAGGGCGATCGGGGTGCACCATCGCCGCGGCGACGCGGCCAACGCCGTGGTCGGGACGGTGCGCACGGCGGCCCCTGCGAACGGTCCACACGCCGCGTCCCGCTCGCTGGTCGTGCTCGCGCCGACCGGCTCGGCGATGCCGCCGGAGTGGCTCGCCCGGGTACGCCGGCGGGCCCACCTGCTCGTGATGCTGCGCGAGACGACCGCCTCCATCGGGCCGCTCGTCCTGCCGGGCAGCTCACCCTGCCTTCGTTGTGTGGAGCTCGCCCGCGCCGACCGCGACCCCGCGTGGCCCGTCTTGTCCGCTCAGCTGGTCGGCGAGTCGCGAGCGGTGGAGCCATGCGACGTCGCCCTCGCCAGTACCGCGGCATCGCTGACCGCGATGCACGTCCTCGCCTGGCTCGACGACCAGGCCTTCGTGTCTCCGCTGGTCGGCGGCGCGATCGAGATCGCGCTGACCGAGCTGACGGTACGGCGGCGCAGCTTCGCCGCGCATCCCGACTGCGGATGCCCGGCGTGGGAGCCGGACCAGGCGCGGGCGGCGTCCTGAGCCGGCGCACGGTGCTCCCGCGCTGCTAGAACTCAGGCAGCGGTGAGACCGGCCGGCGGCGCCGCCAGACCCGCGGCGCCGGCGGCCTGGGCCGTTCGGCGCGGGTGCCGGCAAGGACACCCACGATCGACTGGGCGAGCGTCGCCACCTCGATCGGCAGCTCCCCGCTCGCGACGCCCTGGGTGTCGGCGGGCCTAGTCGTCGATTCGCCGAGGCTGGCGAGGTCGCCCAGCACCCGGATGCCTGACGCCGCGATCGCCGCCGCCGCGGTCGCGCCGATCTCGGCGGCGCGGTCGAGCGCCCAGCCGGGGGTCACGATCGGATGCGGGGCGGTCAGGTCCGATCGCGCGTCCGCCAGCCTCGGCAGCATGCCCGAGCGGACCGCGGCCGCGTAGAGCTCGTCCGGGAGCCCGCGCTCCGCGAACGCAACGTTGACCCGCCGGAGCAGCTCCGCTTCCGGATAGGTCAGCGACGCATTGCGTTTGCCCTCCGGCTCGCCGACCAGGGTCCCGTTGGGCAGCTCCAGCAGCGCCTCGAACTGGCGCAGCAGCAGGTCGTGGTCTCGGCTGTCCACGACGATCGCGGTCACCCGCTCCGGGCCGACGATGCTCGCCCACCGCGCGAGCACCACGTCATGGCTGTGCCGGATCCAGAACCACGGCGTCGGCCAGACGTACGGCGGCTCCAGCAGCATCCCGCGCAGCCAGGACTCGTAGTCGCCGGTGAAGCCGTCCTTGACGTACTGCTGCCAGGCCGACGGCAGGATCTTCCCCAGCGGCCGCAGCGTCGCGGCGACGTGCACCCGGTTGCGCCCGAGCCCGTCGACGACCCGGCGCGCCTGCGCATCGGTCGCCCGGCACAGCCACTCACTGCTGACGAACACCCGCTCGTCGCGGGCGCGGCGTACCTCTTCAGTCAGCGCCCGCCAGTCCCGCATCGTCACGGCGGCGTCGCCGGTGTTGCCCCGCGCCGCCGTGACCGCGATGCCGGCGCTCTTGTGGTACGGCTCGGTGCCCGGATAGCGGACCCCGAGGCGGCGGAGCCGGTCGCGGTCGCGGTGGAACGCGCCCTGCAGGGCCGTCGTTCCGGTCTTGTCGAAGCCGATGTGGACCAGGCAGCCGCCGTGCGGGATCGCGAGATCGCCGTCCCGTGCGGCGCTCACGCCGATCAGCTCGACGCGCTAGCGGTCGCCGATCGGGACGTAGGGACGTTCGGTCGCGCCGGTGTAGACCTGGCGCGGGCGGCCGATCCGGGTGTCGGGGTCGGTGATCATCTCCCGCCAGTGCGCGATCCAGCCGGGGAGCCGGCCCAACGCGAACAGCACGGTGAACATCCGGGTCGGGAAGCCCATCGCCTTGTAGATCACGCCGCTGTAGAAGTCGACGTTCGGGTAGAGCTTGCGCTCCACGAAGTAGTCGTCCGCGAGCGCGATCGACTCGAGCTCGATCGCAAGGTCGAGCAGCGGGTCGGAGACGCCGAGGCTGGTCAGCACGTCGTGGGTGGCCTGCTTCACGATGGCGGCACGCGGGTCGTAGTTCTTGTAGACGCGGTGACCGAAGCCCATCAGCTTGACGCCCGGCTCCTTCTTCTTGACCCGCTCCACGAACGACTTGATGTCGCCGCCGTTAGCCGCGATGTCCTCGAGCATCTCGATGACCGCCTGGTTGGCGGCGCCGTGCAGCGGGCCGGAAAGCGCGCCGATGCCGGCGGCGATCGAGGTGAACATGTTGGCGTTGGCGGACCCGACCATGCGCACCGTCGACGTGGAGCAGTTCTGCTCGTGGTCGGCGTGGAGGATGAACAGCATGTCGAGCGCCCGGGCCACGACCGGGTTCACCTCGTAGGACTCGGCAGGTACGCCGAAGGTCATCCGCAGGAAGTTCTCGACGTACCCGATGGAGTTGTCCGGGTACAGCGACGGCTGGCCGGCCGCCTTCTTGTACGCCGTGGCCGCGATCGTCGGGACCTTGGCGAGCAGGCGGATCGTCGACAGCTCGACCTGGTCGGTGTCGAACGGGTCGAGCGAGTCCTGGTAGAAGGTCGACAGCGCGCTGACGGCGGAGTTGAGCACCGACATCGGGTGGGCGTCGTGACGGAAGCCGCCGAAGAAGTCCCGCAGGTCTTCGTGCAGCATCGTGTGCTTGGCGATGCGGCCGCGGAACTCGTCGAGCTGGGGCGCGGTCGGCAGCTCGCCGTAGATCAACAGGTACGACGTCTCGAGGAACGTCGACTCCTTCGCCAGCTGCTCGATCGGGTAGCCGCGGTAGCGCAGGATGCCCTGGTCGCCGTCGATGAAGGTGATCGCCGACGTGCAGGACGCTGTGTTGCCGAACCCCGAGTCGTAGGTCACCCGGCCGGTGGTGCCCAGCAGCTTGGAGATCTGCAGCCCGGCTGGTGCCTCGGTGCCCTCGACCGCATCCAGGGGAAGTACGCCGCCCGGGTAGGTCAGCTCGTAGTCCGCCATCTCGCTCCTCGCCGGCCTGCGCCGCCATCAACTCGTCGGCCGCTGGCCGCCATGACTTCGGTTTCGTCCATGAGAATAGAGGGGTGAGCGACATCCCGAAGTGGGCGATCTCGCGAAGCGTGAAGCTGGCGAGCTTGCCGCTCGGCGCCGCGAGCCGAAGCGCGATCGGGATCGGGAAGCGAATCGGTGGCCGGCCGGCGGAGATGGTGGCCACCGAGATCCAGACGCGAACCGCCGAGCAGCTGTTCAAAGTGCTCGGCGAGCTCAAGGGCGGGGCCATGAAGTTCGGCCAGGCACTGAGCGTTTTCGAGGCGGCGCTCCCCGAGGATCTCGCGGCGCCGTACCGCGCCGCGCTCACCAAGCTGCAGGACGCCGCGCCGCCGATGCCCGCCTCCGCGGTGCACCAAGTGCTGGGCGAAGGGCTGGGCAAGGACTGGCGCGCGCAGTTCCAGGAGTGGAGCGACAAGCCCGCCGCCGCGGCATCGATCGGCCAGGTGCATCGGGCAGTCTGGCGCGACGGTCGCGAGGTGGCGGTCAAGCTGCAGTACCCCGGCGCCGGTCCGGCGCTGATCTCCGACCTCAACCAGCTCGCCCGCTTCGCCCGGATGTTCGCGGTGCTCAACCCCGGCCTCGACGTCAAGCCGTTGATCCGGGAGCTCAAGGAGCGCGTCAAGGAGGAGCTCGACTACGAGCTCGAAGCACGCACCCAGGCTGAGTACGGCGAGGCCTATGACGGCGACGAGGACTTCGTCGTACCGAAGGTCGTCGCCCATGCCGGCAACGTGATCGTCACCGAGTGGGTCGACGGCACGCCGCTGTCGGCGATCATTCGCGACGGCTCGCCGCAGCAGCGCAACCACGCCGGGCTGCTGTTCGCCCGGTTCCTGCTGTCGGGCCCCTCGCGCGCCGGCCTGCTGCACGCCGACCCTCATCCGGGCAACTTCCGCATCACCGAGGACGGCCGGCTGGCGGTGCTCGACTACGGCGCGGTGAACCGGTTGCCTGACGGCTTCCCCGCCGCGATCGGGCCACTGGGCCGGCTCGCGCTCGAGGGCCGCGCCGAGGATGTGCTGCAGGGGCTGCGCGACGAGGGGTTCGTGCCGGACGGGGTCGAGGTCGATGCGCAGGCGGTGCTCGACTACGTCAGGCCGATGATCGAGCCGGTCGCCGCCGATCACTTCCATTTCACCCGCAGCTGGTTGCGCCACGAGGCCGCCCGGGTCGCCGATCCGCGCTCGCCAGCCGCTCAGCTCGGCCGCAGGCTCAACCTGCCGCCCGAGTACCTCCTGATGCATCGCGTCGCCGCCGGCAGCATCGGCGTGCTGTGCCAGCTCGACGCCGACATTCCCTACGGCGCGGAGGTGCGCCGCTGGATTCCCGGCCTGGCCGAGGACTGAGCGCCCGGCCTCCTACCGGAGCTCCCGCCAGTTGGAGACCGTGACCGTCTCCTCGCTGGTGATGTTCGCCAGCTCCTTGTCGTAGTGGACCGAGATGCCGCCGGGCGCCGACACACTGCCGCAGATCATGGCGCCGTACAGGTCGAGGTGCCCGCTGACCACGCACGCCGCGTTCGGCGCGTAGATGACGCCGGACAGTGCCGTTTCCGGGTTCAGCCCGTCGCCCAACGTGATCGTCGACGATCCGGCGGAGGTCGCGGTATCGATCAGCATCAGGGTGGCCGGCGGGCGCGGGGTGTACTGCAACGGCAGCGCCGAGCTGATGTAGCTGTTCCACGGCAGGGTCACGCCGAGGGCCCCGAGCGAGGGCACCAGCAGGTTGCCGTTGAAGCACAGCGTGATGCCCGACGACGACAGGTTCGTCAGGTTGGCGGTGACCGCGGCCTTGAGGGTCAAGTTGCCGAGGATGTTGTAGACCGCGCCCGCGGCGAGGTAGTTGGAGCCGGTGATCGCTGACGCGTTGACGCCGATACCGGCCGAGCACGCGGTGCTGGCCGGATAGGTCAGCGAGCTGGAGGAGCGTACGACGGTCGACGAGGCGCAGACGGCCGCGTCGCCGATGCAGACGCCCGTGGCATCGGGGTCGCTGTAACCGGTCTGCGGTGCGTCGTCGATGTCGACCTCACTGAACTTCGGCAGATCGGTGCCGACCATCGTCAGCCCGCCATCGGTTGCCGCCGGACCGGTCGAGCTGGTGGCGGGGGTGCACATGGTCGTGGCGACCAGCCCGAGGATCCCGGTGTCGGGCAGCACGGAGCATGACGTCGCGGACGCTCCGCCCGTCGCGCCCGAGTCGTACTCGTCGACGCCGGAGCCGGAGCCCATGGTCAGGCTCGAGCTGCCGAACAGCGGTACGCCGTACAGCCCCTTGACGGTCACGGTCTCCTGCACCTCTCGCGTCACGGTGCCGGTCGGCGTCTTCGCGGTGCCCACCGAGTCCAGCGACCAGACCCCGCTCGCGTCGCTGGCCGTGGCTTGGTACGTCGCTCCGGTGGTGGCGTTCGTGCCGCTGATGGCAGCTTGGCTGGTCAGCTGGGGTGCCGCCTCGATCCGGGCCTCCATCGTGTCGAGGCCGGTCTCCGCTCCGGTGAGCGCTTGGGCGAAGGCGTTGTCGTGGCGGCTCTGTGCCTGGCCCTTGACGACGGTCGCGAGGCCGACCGAGACGACACTGGTCAGGATCACGATCGCGAGCAGGGCCAGCATGATGCTGCCGCGGTCCGAGTCCGGCGCGTGGCGGTATCGCGGGTTGAGGCGGGCGAGGGTCACGGCGCGTTCCTCAGCTCGGTGCCGCTGTCGCTGATGTTGATCGGGGCGCCGGTGCTAGACGGGCGCACCAGCAGGTCGACGGTCACTACGCCGATGCAGCCGGGGTCGAAGCCGCTCGACATCGCGCACGTCGATGCACTCACGCCGCTGCCTGCGGGAGCGGTGTAGCCGAGCACCGGCGTCACGGAGAACAGCGGGACCGATGTGGAGTTGGCCAGGTTGCGCAACAGCACAGTGCTCGACGTGGTGGTCGCGCCGGCCGACGTGGTGTCGCTCTCGGAGGTGACCAGCTGGTTGTTCGCCGCCGAGTAGGTGACCGTCCTCGTCAGGCTCGGCTCGACCTCGCGCAGGACCAGCGTGGTCGGCGATGCCGCCAGCAACGGGTTCGCCGACCGGATGTCGCGATCGATCCGTTCGAGCGCCGTGCGCGCCTGCGCAAGCGTGTCGCTGCGATCCTGCACCCTTGTCTGCTGCCGCAGGGCGGTGACCGACATCGTCGTGACGATCGTGCCGACGATTCCGAACAGCACGGTCACGACGAGCATCTCGGTCAAGGTGAAGCCGGCGTCGCGGTTGCGCCTCTGTCGAGTAACGGGCGCTCGTCGGGCTGTCATGCCAGCGTCGCCGTGAGGTTCTGAGTGGCCGTGGAGCCGTCACTCGCGCGGGTGAGGGTGAAGGTGAACCCTTCCGACACACCGGTCGACACCATCGTGGAACCGCTCGGCAGCGTCGCGGTCCACGTCGACCCGTTCGTGCTCGTCATCGACAGCTTCTTCGTGCCGGTGCCGCTCTGGTACGACGCGACCACGGAGTCCGAGCTCGACAGGTTGACGGTGGTGCACGTCAGCCCTGCCGACAACAGGCTGTTGCGGGTCAGTGGCGTCAGGGTGATCACGTTCAGGCCGAGGCCGACCACTGACACCGAGCAGCTGGAGAAGGCCGGCGCACCGATCAGCGTGAGGGATGCAGCCGGTACTGCCTGGCTGCCCGGCACAGTCGCGGTGAAGGCGATCGAGCCGCCGCTCGTCGGCGTCGACTTCTGGATCGACGAGGCGGGGATGGTGACGGTGAAGATCCCGCCGCTGCCGGTCATGTTGAGCTGATGCGAGCCGTTGTCGTCGCTCCACGTCAGCGGCACGCATGTCGCGTTGGACAGCCCGGTCTCGGTGAGGGTCGCGGTGATGCTGCTCGACGGGGTCCCCGTCGCACTGACCGTGACGCTCGACGGGGACAGCTTCAGGCTCCCGACCACCAGAGTCGTGCCGGCTCCGCCGCAGCTGCCCAGCGGGTTAGCGGCGCCGCCGACGGTCATTGCGCTGTTGTTGCTGACACTCTGCGCGACCTGGACGGTGTGCGTCGTACCGGCGAAGGTCCAACGCACCGCGACCTGCGCGTGCACCGTGGAGACCGCTCCGGAGGTCGGCGTCGTGCAGGTTGTCGGGGGGTCCGTCGGCGAGCACACCTGGAACGTCTTGGTCTCCGTGTACGTCACCCCGTTGACCGGTGCCGACGAGGTCGACGTGCCGGCTTGCCCGACGAGCGAGGTGAAGGACATCGACTTGGCCGACTCGATGACGCCGTCGGCGAGGTGCAGCGCGGTCGCCTGGGACTTCTCGAGTCCTTGTTGCTTGATGTCGACGGCAAGCGCGCCGAGGAGGGCCAGCACGCCGACGGTCACGATGCTGAGCGCCACCAGCATCTCGACGAGCGTCATCCCGGCGTCGCGGGTCGTGTCCAACGACCGCGAACACCACGGGATACGGGCATCGCCGAACAACTTGTTCATTTCGTTTGCCACTATCGGTTGGCGATACCGACGCTCTCGTGACGAGATCCGACCATTTTCGAGTACTCGGTATGACTAGTCAGGTCCGTTCGATCTAACTTCGACGGCGTGAACAGCGACCCGTCTGGCCAGATCGACCTCGCTGCGGCCGAGCGGGCTGCGGGGGCACTCCTCGACGCACTCGGGATCCAGCACGACAGCGGACCCTTGGCCGGCACGCCAGGACGGATCGCGCGTGCCTACGCCGAGCTGCTGACGCCGCACGAGTTCTCGATGACGACGTTCCCCAACGACGAGGGGTACGACGAGATGGTCATCGCCCGCGACATCCCGTTCACCTCGCTCTGCGAGCACCACCTGCTGCCGTTCATGGGAACCGCCGTCGTCGCCTACCTGCCCGGCGAGCGAATCCTCGGCCTGTCGAAGCTGGCCCGGGTGGTCGAGTTGTTCGCGCGCCGGCCGCAGGTGCAGGAGCGGATGACGACCCAGGTCGCGCACTGGCTCGACGACAACCTGGCTCCGAAGGGCGTCGGGATCGTCCTGCGCGCCGAGCACACGTGCATGACGGTGCGCGGAGTCGGTGCAAAGGGGTCGTCGACAGTGACGTCGACCTTGCTGGGCCGGCTTCGCGACGACGCCCGGACGCGCGCCGAGTTCCTGACCCTCGCCTACGGGCCCCAGCAGATGTAGTGCTGGCCGCGTTGGCCGCCTCGCTGACAGCCAACTCACAGGCTCCCCTCATCGACCGCTAAGGGCTCCGCCACAGGCTGGCGTCCAGTCTCAGAGGGAGCCGAGCAGCCGTGCGAAGAGTTGTCCCGCGTCTGACCCGCGGTCGCGTGATCGTCGGTGTCGTCGTCCTGGTGGTGCTCGGCGGCAGCTCGGCGCTCGCCGCGACCGCGCCGTGGAACGGCAGCTCGTCGAACGCGACGACCGAGATCGCGACCGCGCAGCGAACGACCATCGTGCAGACAGTCTCCGCGTCGGGAACCATCGAACCTGCCAAGCAGGCCGACCTCGACTTCGCCGTCTCCGGCCGCGTCACCCACGTCCGCGTCAAGGTCGGCGACGTCGTCACGAAGGGCCAGACGCTGGCGACCGTCGGTACGGCGGCGCTCGCCGACCAACGCGCAGCGGCGGAGGCGACGGTGGCCGCCGACGCGGACAAGGTCGCCGAAGACTCACCGGGCTCGGCCCAGCAGCGCGCCGACGAGGCGGCGTTGAGTGCGGCGCGCTCGTCACTGCGCTCGGCGAACCTCGACCTTGCCGACGCCGATCTGAAGGCAACCTTCGGCGGGACCGTTACCGCCGTCAACCTCTCAGTCGGGCAAGAGGTCAGCGCTGGCGGCGAGGGCGACGCGTCGGTCGCCTCCGGCAGCGGTGCCACCTCAGCTCAGGTGGCGGTCCAGTCGACCCGCAGCTTCGTCGTCGACGCGACCGTCGATGACACCGAGGTCAGTGAGGTCAAGAAGGGTCAGGCAGTCGCCGTCACGCCTGAGGGTGCGACGACACCGGTCGCGGGGACAGTGACGTCCGTGACCACGGTGCCGACCAGCTCTTCCGGCGTCGTCAGCTTCCCCGTCACGATCGCGTTGACCGGGCATCCGCAGGATGTCTACGCCGGGTCCAGCGCGACCCTGTCGATCACGACCAGCAAGGCCGTCAACGTCCTCGCCATCCCGACGCTGGCCATCACCTACAGCGGCTCGACCGCGACCGTAAAGGTCGACACCGGCAGCGGAACGCAGACCCGGACCATCACGGTCGGGCAGACCTACGGGCAGCAGACCGCCGTGAAGTCGGGTCTGGTGGCCGGTGACAAGGTGGTCATCACGATTCCGACCTTCGCGAGGATCGGCTCCACCGGCGGCACCGGCACGTTCACCCGCGGCTTCGGCGGCGGCACGTTCACCCGCGGCTTCGGAAGCACCGGGGGCGGCTTCCCGTCGTTCGGCGGTGGCGGATGACCGTGATGCTGGACGGCGTACCCGCAGCTTCTCAGCCGGTCCTCGCCTTGACCGACGTGTGCAAGACCTACCGTTCGGGCTCACTCGAGGTCGAAGCCTTGCGAAGTGTCTCGCTCTCGATCGCGGAGCGCGACCTCGTCGCGATCATCGGCCCTTCCGGATCCGGCAAGTCGACGTTGATGAACATCCTTGGCTGTCTCGACGTCCCCTCTTCCGGCGAGTACCGCATCGGCGGCGAGGACGTCTCGCGCATGGACGAGCGGCGGCTGGCCGAGGTACGCAACCGCCGGATCGGCTTCGTCTTCCAGCAGTTCAACCTGCTGCCATCGCTGACCGCCCTTCGCAACGTCGAGCTTCCGCTTAGCTACGCCGGAGTCCGCCCGGACGAGCGGCGGGCGCGGGCCGCCGCCGCCCTGGCGCGGGTCGGTCTCGCTGACCGGATGGAGCACAAGCCGGGTGAGCTGTCCGGTGGGCAGCAGCAGCGCGTTGCGATCGCGCGGGCGATCGTGACAGACCCAGATCTCGTGCTCGCCGACGAGCCGACCGGCAACCTCGACTCAGGATCGTCCGCGGACGTACTAGCGCTCTTTCACGAGATGCACCGCGCCGGCCGCACGATCGTGTTGATCACGCACGACCCCGACGTCGCCGCCACAGCGACGCGCTCGGTCCAGATTCGCGACGGTCAGCTCCAGTGAACCGGCTGGAAACCGCGCGGACCGGCTTCGATGCGGTGCGTTCGCATCGGCTGCGCTCGCTGCTGACGATGCTCGGCATCCTGATCGGCATCGCCGCGGTGATGCTCACCGTCGGTCTCGGGGAAGGTGCTCAGCAGCAGGTCAAGGGCGAGATCAGCGCGCTGGGCAGCAACCTGCTCATCGTCACTCCGGGCAGCACGACCAGCAGCTCTGGCGTGCGCGGCGGGTTCGGTACGGCGTCGACGCTGACCACTCAGGACGCGGACGCGCTCAGCGCAAGACAGACCGCGCCCGACATTGCGGGCGTCGCGGCGACGAGCTCGACTGAGGAGGAGCTCACGGCGGGCACGACGAACTGGACGACGTCGGTCGTCGGCGCCACCCCGAGCTGGCTAGCGGTTCGCGCGAGGTCGGTCGAAGCCGGGCGGTTCCTCACCGCCGACGACATTGCGAGCTCGGCAGCGGTGGTGGTGCTGGGGTCGGACACGTCGTCCGAGCTGTTCGGGGCGCGAGACCCGGTCGGTCAGACGGTGACGATCGGCTCGGTGCCGTTCCAGGTGATCGGCGTACTCGACTCGGTGGGCAGTGGCTCGTCCTCGACGCAGGACCAAGACGACACCGCCATCATCCCGATCACGACGGCGGCCGCGCGGGTCATCGGCGGCGACTCGCGCAACTCGGTCAGTGACATCTACCTCGAGGCGACGAGCAGCCACACCATCTCGGCCGCCTACCAGGAGGCTGATGCCGAGCTGCTGGCGCTGCACGACATCACCGACTCCTCCGACGCCGACTTCACCATCACCTCGCAGAAGAACCTGATCTCGACGGCGACGAGCGTGAGCAAGACGCTGACCGTCCTGCTCGCCGGCATCGCGGCGATCTCGCTGCTGGTGGGCGGCATCGGCGTCATGAACATCATGCTGGTCTCGGTGACCGAGCGGGTCCGCGAGATCGGACTGCGCAAAGCGCTCGGCGCGACGCCGAAGGCGATCAGGCGGCAGTTCCTCTTCGAAGCGTCGATTCTCGGGTTCTCCGGCGGGGTCCTGGGTGTGGTGCTCGGTGTGATCGGAGCCGAGGTTCTGCCGCACTTCATCTCGGACCCGATCTCGATCTCGTCTCTCGCCGCCGCCGGGGCGATCGTCGTCGCGGTCGCCCTTGCTCTCGGGTTCGGGGTGTACCCGGCCACGCGTGCCGCCCGGCTCGCGCCGATCGACGCACTGCGGACCGAATAGCGAAATGGAGCGAGTGACCTCATGACTGCACGAACCCCTTCGGTGCCGACGGCCGGACGAGCGGCGCGCTTCGCTGCGTACGTCGCGGGGGGTGCGGCGCTTGCGGTCGTGCTCGCCGCATGCGGCGGCGGCGGATCATCGGCGTCGTCGGTGTCGTCCGGGAGCGGGGCCACCCCGAGCGGTTCGGCGTCTTTCACGGCGGTCTCTGGAAAGGTGATCGCCGCGAGCGCTACGAGCGCCGCGGTACAGGAGACCAGCGGGCCGCAGACGGTCGAGTTCAGCTCCGGTACCCACTTCACGTCGACCGTGTCGACTACCCGCTCGTCGCTTGCCACGGGCGATTGCGTGACGGTCTCCAGCAACCCCGCGGACACGGGCTCGAGCGGCACGGCTACGCCTGCGCCTACCTCGATCAGCGCGAAGACGATCACGGTGACCAGCACCGCGGGATGCGCGACGGGCAACGGCGGCCCGGGAGCCTTCGCCGGCGGCGGTTTCCCGGGCGGCGGCGGGTTCACGCCACCCGCTGGCGGCTTCAGTGGGACCGGCAGTAGCCCGCGACCGTTCCCGACGGGGACCGCTTTCCCTGGATTCGGCGGCCAACGCGGTTCTGCCGGACGCGGCGGCTTCGCCGGGCGGGGCTTCGGCGGCGCGTTCGGGACCGTGACCTCGATCAGCCCGTCATCGATCACTGTGAAGTCCACCTTCGGTTCGTCGAGGACGGTCACGGTCAAGACAACGTCCGCCACGACCTACGACGCGACGAGCGAAGGCACCGCGACAGATGTCAAGAAGGGCCTGTGCGTGACCGCCATCGGTAGCGATGACGTCAGCGGCAACCTGGCCGCGCGGTCCGTCTCGATCAGCTCACCGGTCAACGGCAGCTGCCCGGCGCCACGAGTCTTCGGCGAGTTTGGCGGGCGTGGCTTCGGGTCGGGCGGCCTCAGCGGGGGAGCCGGCAGTGCCTGACGCGGACGCGCAACGCTGGCAGCAGCGGAGGCGGCACCGCGGGCGAGCGGTGGCTGCCGGCGCGGTCGTGCTGGTGGTTGCCGGCGCGGGCACGGCGTGGGGCCTGAGTCGCGGTAGCGGCCCGAGCTACCGCACCGCGAAGGCGGGCAACGCCACCGTCCTGCAGACGCTGTCGGCGACCGGCACGGTGAGCCCGGTGTCCCACGCCGACGAGTCGTTCGAGGTCAGCGGCACCGTCGCCGACGTCGCCGTGAAGACCGGCGAGCAGGTGCACGCCGGGCAGGTGCTGGCGCAGCTCGACCGCACCGAGCTTCGCAACGAGCTGCGTTCGGCGCGCTCGACCCTCGCCGCCGCGCGCAACCGCATGTCGGCCGATGAGAGCGGTCAGAGCCTCGCTTTCGAGTCGACCTCGAGCGGCGGATCGAGCCCGACGTTCCAGGCTGCCTCGCCGCATGTGGTCGCGACTTCTCCGCCATCGGGACGCGAGGGCTCCACCCACTCGCCGAGCGGTGGGGCAGCCGGGACGTCGGGCGGGCTCGTGCAGGCCCAGAACGAAGTCCGCGCCACTCAGCAGCAAACCGACGAAGCGCTGGCCGCCGCTGGCCGAGCCCTCGCTGCGGCCGATCAGGCGTGTCCTTCGACGCAGCCCGCGGTGACGGCTGAGGCTGCCTCGACCGATCCGGAGCCGTCGGCGACGTCGACCCCGGATCCGGTCCCGACCGCCTCGAGCGCCCCGGGTGGCTCGGGTGGTTCGGGTGATGCCTGCACCGAGGCCGGCGCTGGCCTCCTGGCAGCACAGCAAACCGTCGACAAGGACGAGCAAGCGGTCGCCGAGGCTGAGACCGCACTCACCAGGATCCTCTCCGGGATGGCAGCAAGCGCCTCGAATGGCTCGACCACGACACAGGCCGCCACGTCCACGGGCGCGCGCAGTCCCTCCTCGACCGGCAGCAGCGCGGCGGACATCGCACTTGACCAGGCGTCGATCGACCAGGCGCTGGCGACGGTCGACGCGGATCGGGCAACCGTTGACCAGGCAACGTTGCGGGCGACGATCGCGGGCAGGGTCGCCGCGGTGACGGTTTCCCACGGCGACCAGGTGAGCGCCTCGTCGACCTCCCCGGCCTTCGTCATCGTCGGCTCGAAGCAAGAGCAGACGACGGTGGACCTCTCCGCTACGGAGATCCGTCGAGTGAGGCTCGACATGACTGCGAAGGTCGTTGCCGATGGTTCGTCCAAGGTGCTCACCGGGCAGGTCGTGGCGGTTGATGCGGCGGGCACGGAGGCATCCACCGGGTCGGTCACCTACCCCGTCACTGTCGCGCTGCCCAGTGGGACGGACATCGTGTCGGGGACTGCCGCGTCGGTGACCCTTGTGGTCGCGTCCGTCAACGACGTGCTGGCAGTGCCGACCTCAGCAGTCCACTACAGCGGCACGACGGCGTACGTCGAGGTGCTCGAGGCGGGCAAACCGGTGCGCAAGACAGTGAAGACCGGAGCCGTCGGTGCCGCACTCACCGAGGTCGAGTCCGGTATCGCCTCCGGCGAGGACGTGGTGCTCGCCAACCTGAACGCTGCCGTGCCGAGCTCCAGCTCGAACTCCAGCGCCACTTTCGGCGGCGCTTTCGAGTTCCCAGGCGGTGGGGTCGGCGGGCTCTCCCGCCGCTTCTCCGGGGGCAGCCCGGCCGGGGGCGGCACGGTCGTGTTCGGCGGACCGGCAGGCTGAGAGAGTGACACGTTGACCGCCGAGATCGGAGGTGTGTCGATGGCATCTGCAAGTGAGACCGACCTTGCCGAAGCTCGACTGCTGGTGGTGGACGACGAGCCCAACATCGTCGAACTGCTCTCCGCAACCCTGCGCTTCGCGGGGTTCGAGGTGGTGACCGCCAGCGACGGTCAGCAGGCGCTCGACATGATCGCTTCCTACCAGCCTGACCTCGTCGTGCTCGACGTCATGATGCCGGGAATCGACGGCTTCGAAGTCGTGCGGCGGATGAGCGAGAGCGGACCGCGCATTCCGGTTCTGTTTCTGACGGCGAAGGATGCCACTGAGGCGAAGGTCACGGGACTCACGCTCGGTGCCGACGACTACATCACCAAGCCGTTTAGCCTAGAGGAGGCGATCGCCCGGATCCGTGCCGTGCTGCGCCGGGCGCAGGGCGGTGCGGCAGCGCGCTCCACGTCAGTCCTGCGGTACGGCGACATCGAGCTCGACGACACAGCCCACGAGGTCCTGAAGGCCGGGCAGCCGGTGATGCTCTCGCCGACGGAGTACAAGCTGCTGCGCTATTTCCTGCAGAACCCGCAACGCGTGCTGAGCAAGGCGCAGATCCTCGATCATGTGTGGCACTACGACTTCGACGGCGATGCCAACGTGGTCGAGTCCTACGTGTCCTACCTACGACGCAAGGTCGACACGACGCAGCCGCGGCTGCTCCACACCATCCGAAGCGTCGGCTACGTGCTGCGAATGCCGAGGGAGTGATGCAGCCGCGGTTAGCTTCGCTCCTCGGCCCGCTGTCGCGTGCCGCGTCAGGCATGTCCCTGCGGCTGCGGCTGCTGGTGATGGTCCTGGCGCTCGCGGCGGTCGGGCTGTCGGGGGCAGCTGCCGCAGCCACGGCGTCGCTGCACTCCTACCTGATCAACCGCGCAGATGAGCAGCTGGAAGCGGTGGCACACGGCGTCGCTGACGGGTCCCGGTTCCACGGCGGTTTCGGGGGCGGGATCGGGGGCCTGCCATCAGGAGACACCCTGCCGACGACGGCGACCAGGGACCGAGACCGCCTGCCCAGCCCCTACTACATCCGCTTGTACGAGCAAGGCGCACCCGCGGGCGGTCCGGAATCCGCGTTCCTCACCAGCCAGTCGCCGCCCGAGCTTCCGGCGCTGACCGTGACATCCAAGGCGGTGCAGGAGGCTCAGCCGTTCACCGTCTCGTCGGCAGACCACAAGAGCTCGTGGCGGGTTCTCGCCGTACCCACAGCCGACGGCACAGGTGTTGCGGAGATCGCCTCGTCGCTCTCGGACGTCGACCACACGGTCGACCACCTGATCCTGCTCGAGGCCTTGATCGGGGCGGCGGTGCTCGTCCTGATGGGCGTCGGTGGCTATGTGCTGGTGCGCCGATCGCTCGCGCCCCTGGTCGCGGTCGAGCGCACGGCGGCCGCGATCGCGGCGGGCGATCTCTCGCAGCGCGTTCCGGATCAGCACCCGCGCACCGAGGTCGGCCGCCTCTCCAACGCCCTCAACGTCATGCTCGGCCGGATCGAGTCGGCGTTCGCGCATGAGCGGGAGGCGCAGCAACAGGCCAAGGCATCGGAAGACCGGATGCGGCAGCTGGTCGCCGACGCCAGTCACGAGCTTCGTACGCCGCTGACGTCGATCCGCGGGTTTGCCGAGCTGCACCGCATGGGTGCAGCTGACCCGGCGGAGATCGGCCGCTCGATGAACCGCATCGAGGACGAAGCAACGCGGATGGGTCTTCTCGTCGACGACCTCTTGCTGCTCGCCCGGCTCGACGAGGAACGACCCCTCGAGCAGGCGCGAGTCGACCTGCTCGAGATCGCGCACGACATCGTCGAGGACAGTCGCCGGATGGCGCCACAGCGGACCATCGACCTGCACACCGACCTAGCGAGCCCGCCTGTGGTGATCGGGGACGAGGCACGACTGCGTCAGGTCGTGCGCAACCTCATGACCAACGCGTTGACCCACACGCCGGAGGACGCGATCGTCAGCGTCGAGGTGTCAGTCGACTCCGAAGCGAAGACCGCGGCGGTGGCAGTGGCGGACACCGGTCCAGGGCTGTCGGCCGAGGATGCCGAGCGGGTGTTCGAACGGTTCTACCGCGCCGACCCGTCGCGCAACCGCGGCGCCGGCGGCAGCGGTCTAGGGCTCTCGATCGTGGCCGGGCTGGTCGCCGCGCACGGCGGGCGCGTCACCCTCGACACCGACCCTGGCGAGGGCGCCCGGTTCACGGTTGAGCTTCCGCTCGCGGACACCTAGACCGGCGGCTGCGGGTCGTACTGGATGTAGCGGCGGACCTCCCGAGCGCGTTCGTCGCCGGCGAAGCGGCGTACCAGGTGCAGCGCCATGTCGATGCCCGCGGAGACGCCTGCCGAGGTGATGACGTCGCCGTCGTCGACGTAGCGGTCGCCGGGCCTGAGCTCGATAGTCGGGTCGGTCTGCTGCAACAGGTCGAGCGATGCCCAGTGGGTGGTCGCCGGGCGGCCGGCCAGGAGCCCTGCCGCGGCGTAGACGAGTGATCCGGTGCAGACGCTGGTCATCAGCGGCACGGCTGCGCGTTGCTCCGTGACCCACTCGAGGTGCGCGCGGTCTTTCATCAGCGGCCTGGTTCCCTGGCCGCCCGGATAGACCAGGACGTCATACGCCGGCGCGTCGGCGAACGAGTGATGTGCCGTCAGCGTCATGCCTTTGGCGGCAGCGACAGTGCCCCCGTCGCGCGCGAGGCAGCTCACTGCGACGCCGTCGTCAGGGAAGTAGTGCGACCAGCCGGCAAACACTTCCCACGGTCCGACGGCGTCGAGCTCCTCGACTCCGTCGAACAACACGATCCCGATCCCGAGTGCCATGCGCGAAGCCTCGCATCCGGCGGGGCGCAGACGCGACCGGTTTCTCCTCCTACACTTCGCTCAACACCCGGGGGGTCGAAATGGGTAGTTCACCGCTGCCGAAGATCGTGGTCATCGCCGTACTGATCTTCGCCGCGTTGATTCTCCTTCAGCGCCTCGACAACCGTCGGATACGGGCGCGCCGCAGGCGCAAGAACGACGCGGTCGAGCGGTACGCCCGCGACCACGGCTACTCGTTCTCGGTGACCGACGCGACTGTGGACCCGGGGTGGTCCGTCGGGCCCTTCTCCGACCCGCAAATCGTCCCGGGGACGGTGGCACACCGCAACGTGGTGAGGGGAAAGGACCGAGGCCGGGAGTTCGTCACCTTCGAGTACGTGAGGACCATCAAGACCGGCCACACTCACCGCGACCGGACCAGCGCTGGCACCGGAACGGAGGTACTGCGTACGTCTGTCGTTGCCATGCGCACCCCCGCGACGGCATCGCCGAAGATGTCGGTGAGCGGTTACAGCGGCGTCAGCGCGCTGGTCAACGTCGCGACGACGGCGGTCTTCCTCGATCGCGCCTTGTCCGTGAAGACCGGCGATGCGCGTTTCGATGCGCGGTTCTCGGTGAGCACCGAGGATCCCGACTTCACCAGCCGGTTGCTCAACGACCGCGTCCGGCAGGCACTGCTCGCCACGCACATCAGCCAGCGGCAGAACAGCTTCACCGCTGCGACCGGCTATCAGATCGCGCTCGATCAGGCCTGGCTGCTCGTCATCGAAGGTGCTGAGGACATCGACACCCGGTTACGCGAAGGACTGGCTGCCATCGCCGCGGTGCTCGACAACGCAGAGCCGGGCATCTGGTCCTAGCCCGTAGCGAGGTCAAGCCCCCTTGATCGAGGGGCTGTGCACCGCCTTCGCGAGCTTCGTGCACTCGGCCTTCTCGTAGCTGATTGTGCTCGAGGGGTTGACGTTGAGGATGAACTCGTTCGATCCCTGCGCGATCGTCATCGAGGAACTTGCGACTACCGCCTCGTCGCCGAGACCGTGCACGCGCTGGAAGTTCGGTTCCTGGGCGTCGCGTGCGATGGCCTGCCTCGCGACGGTGCCCGACTTGGTCACCTTCGAGATGTCCGCGACGCTTTGACCGGACTTTCCGGTGATGTTGTTCAAGACGAAGATGCAGGACGTCCCGACGCCCCCGTTGGGGTTGCCGGTCGTCTGGTAGTACTCACCCTTGCTGAAGGTGCCGCCGAGCGCCGCGGTGACGGCAGCGGGAGAAGAGATCGGGCAGGACGCCAGCTTCTTCTGAGTGCTGGCGGGTGCGGCGTGCGCCGCGGTCGCGACGACAGTGCCGGACACCAGCACGGTCAGCGGAAACAGGGCTGTGGCGGTGCGGCGCAACCGGGCGGGCGTTGTCGGCATGCGAGCAACGTAGTGGGGCGCCCGACTCGGCACAACCGACCTCGCCTCGCCGACTCGGGCGGGTTCAGGCAGGTGAGGTCACGAAGACGTGCGCGGCGATCGCGTCGTCGAGAGCGACCGCACGTGATCCCTCGCCGAGATGCACCTTGCCGCCGACGCGGCCGACCGCGACCGGCGCGTTGGGTCGCAGACCGGCCCGGCGCAACCGGGTCATCAGCTTGGTGTCGGACTGGATCGGTTCTCCGATGCGCCGTACGACGACCCGGGTCGTGTCGCCGGCCAGCTCGGTGAGCGCGACCATGCCCCCGAGGAACTCGTCGGAGTCGTCGTCGCCCAGCTCAGCAAGGCCCGGAATCGGGTTGCCGTAGGGCGACTCCGTCGGGTGACCGAGGATCTCCAGCAACCGACGCTCGACGGTCTCGCTGATCACGTGCTCCCAGCGGCACGCCTCTTCGTGGACGAGCTGCCAGTCGAGGCCGATGATCTGCACCAGCAGGCACTCGGCGAGGCGGTGCTTGCGCATCACGCGCGTCGCGACCGACCGTCCCTTCTCGGTGAGATCGATCCGCCGGTCGGCGGTCACCGTGAGCAGCCCGTCGCGCTCCATGCGGGCGATGGTTTGCGACACCGTGGGCGGGCTCTGCTCGAGGCGTTCGGCGATCCGCGCGCGCAGGGGGACGACACCTTCCTCTTCCAGCTCGAGCACGGTCCGGAGATACATCTCCGCCGTGTCGATGAGGTCGTGGCCCTGGCTCACCAGACCATTCTCTACCGCCATTCCGCCGCCTCCGAGTGGAAACTTTGCGTCCAGGTTGCTCGTGTACGGTCGACCGGTGTCCGAAGCGCTGGCTGACGGCTCAACCGGACCGGTCGCCGAATGGTTCGCCCGGCGTACCTCCGACATCGACGACTGGCCGCTGGACCGCGTGGCGGCGGCGAAGGCGGGCACCTCTGTCGCCGTCGTGCTGCCGGCACGCAACGAGGAAGCGACCGTCGGCGAGATCGTCGGGGCGATCCGTAACGAGCTGACCGTCGGCAGCCAGCCAGTTGTCGACGAGGTCATCGTTGTCGACAGCGGATCCGAGGACGCGACCGCGCACGTCGCCGAGGACCGCGGCGCCCGGGTCTTAGCACTCGGTGACGTGCTTGCGGGCTTCCCGCCGCGAGCCGGCAAGGGCGAAGCGATGTGGCGCGGGTTGGCAGCAACCGCCGCCGACGTCGTCGTGTTCGTCGACGCCGATCTCCAGTCCTTCGACCCTCGCTTCGTGGTCGCGTTGCTCGGCCCGCTGCTGGCCGATCCAACCGTGCAGTTCGTCAAGGCGGCCTACGACCGGCCACCGACCGATCCCGCCGTCCCCAGCAACGGCGGCGGCCGGGTCACCGAGCTGATGGCGCGACCGTGGCTGGCGGCGTTCTGGCCCGAGCTCGCCGGCGTGCTGCAGCCGCTCGCCGGGGAGTACGCCGCTCGCGGGTCGCTGCTGCGCCGCCTGCCGTTTCGCTGCGGGTACGGCGTGGACCTCGGCCTGCTGATCGACACGTACTCCCTGGCCGGCCTCGACGCGATTGCGCAGGTCGACCTGCGCCGTCGTTGGCACCGCCACTCCGACCTGCCCTCGCTCGGCCGCATGGCCAGCGAGGTCATGCTCACCGCGGTCGACCGGCTGCGCGCCGACTCGCGACTGCCCGCCGATGTCGACGCGGCGACCCTGCTGTGGCAGCCGCAGCGGCTGGAGGGGTCGGTCGCCATGCAGGTCCACGAGATCGACACGGCGGAGCGCCCGCCGCTGGACTCAGTCGGCTAGACATCCCACGGGTGTAACTGGTCAAGCGGCGAGCTTGGCGCGGTGTCCCCATGCGGTGTGTTCGTCGTAGGGGGTGTGGTGGGTGAGGCAGCCGTGGAGGATGCCGACGAGCCGGTTCGCGAGAGCTCGTAGG
>DASZUS010000044.1:0-2211 GCA_035547515.1 Mycobacteriales bacterium | reverse complement strand
CGGCCGCACGGTGACGTTCATGCCGAAGCCGATCTTCCAGGACAACGGCTCGGGCATGCACTGCCACCAGTCGCTGTGGAAGGACGGCGCGCCGCTGTTCTACGACGAGCTCGGCTACGCCGGCCTGTCGGACATGGCGCGTCACTACATCGGCGGCCTGCTCAAGCACGCGCCGTCGCTGCTGGCGTTCACCAACCCGACGACGAACTCCTACCGTCGGCTGGTGCCCGGCTACGAGGCGCCGGTCAACCTGGTCTACTCGCAGCGCAACCGTTCGGCCTGCTGCCGGATCCCGATCACCGGGTCGAACCCGAAGGCGAAGCGGCTGGAGTTCCGGGTGCCCGACCCGTCGTGCAACCCCTACCTCGCGTTCTCCGCGATGCTGATGGCGGGCCTCGACGGCATCACCAACAAGATCGAGCCGCCGCAGCCGGTCGACAAGGACCTGTACGAGCTGCCGCCGGACGAGCTCGCCGCGGTGCCGCAGGTGCCGGGCTCGCTCGAGGCGGTGCTCGACCACCTGGAGGCCGACCACGAGTACCTGCTCGCCGGCGGCGTGTTCACCCCGGACGTCATCTCGACCTGGGTCGACTACAAGCGCGAGCACGAGGTCGACGCCATCCGGCTGCGCCCGCACCCCTACGAGTTCGCGCTCTACTACGACATCTGATTCCGGCAATTCGTCAACCTGCCGTCTTGACGGAAACCGGCTTTCACCCGCGGAAACGCTTCCGGCGGTCACCGTTCAGTAACGGCGGTTGGTGGTGCTCCCAGCATCCAGAGAACATCCAGGGAGGAGCTTGGAGCGCCGCGAGACGCGCGTGATCATGCGATGGTCGGAGGTTCAGCTTCGATATCAGCGCTTCCTCAGCGCGAACACCTCGACGGGCTCAGGAAATCCCTTCAGCGTTGGGCGTCCCGCCGCCACGAACTGGATCCCTTCGGATGTTGCGGCGTGACGGAGGTTAGAGGTGACGAGCACCTCTTTCGGTGCGGCCAAACTGGTCAGTCGAGCGGCGACATTGACTACAGGTCCGTAGAAGTCGCCGCCACGCGCGAGGACCGGGCCATAGGCAACGCCGCCTCGCGGGACGACGTCGCTGCTCGCGTAGCTGTCCGTTAGGGCCAACGCGACGTGAGAGCCTGCGTCGGCGTCGTCGGCGACAAACATGACCTCGTCTCCAATCAGCTTCACGATCTCCCCGCCAGCGGCGGTCACCGCTTCGAACGCACCCTGCTCGAACCGGACGACCACGTCGGCGAGGCTCGCTGGAGACAGGTCGCGAGTCTGAGCGGTGAAGCCGACGAGGTCGACGAAACCGATCGCGAGTCGTTGAACGTCGTAGCGCTCGCCAGGCCCGCGCTGCTGACGCCAACGTTCCACCGCGCGGGTCGCGTGTCGCCGGAACAGTCGCTCCAGGACCGGGGGTAGCGAGTTGAACGACTCCCCCGCCAGCTCGTACGCGGCACGCTGGTCAGCATCAGGACTGTCGCGCAGCGCCTCTGCCATGCCGACCAGAAACACCGACACTGCCGCGTGCCCGACACTTGCCATGGCGACCCCCATCGCCCGAGTGAAGTGGAGCGGGCCCTCCTCACCGAAGAGAGCGCACCCAAGCCCATAGGACCGGAAGATCGCGACGTCGGACTCGGCAAAGGCGACCGCCGATGGCTCCGGCCAGGCGAACCCGGCCGCGTGCCAAAGACGCTCCATCGCCGGTATCGGCAGTCCCGATAAGGCCGCTACCTCAGCGACCGTGAAACGCAGAGCCTCGGGATTGATCACGCCATCGAGTACTGAATCAGCGTGTGATTCAGGCGAGTCACCCACCGAAACAGCATGTCATTGCGGATCGCACGTAGGCGCTGCGAAGCGCAGTGATAAGGGTGCCGGCTGCCTGGCGAGCGACGACTCGTCCGCCGCAAGTGGTAGCTCTCGATCCACGACTCCACCTCCGCGAGCCGGCTCCGGCCGAGCCGACAGTGGCGCACCCGCCCGACCTTCTCGGTGGCGACAGTCGCGGAATCGCGCGCAATCGCCGATCGTGAGCCGGCCCGGCTCAGCCCGGCGGCGGCGCGGCTCCCCGTTCCAGGAGGGCCTTGAGGCGGTCCAGGTCCTTGCCATTGGCGCGTCGGACCGCGCGCGTCATGAATGGCGCCATGACGCGAGAGAACCCGGTCGGCTCGCCACGATTACGCAATGTCATGCGA
>DASZUS010000043.1:0-9517 GCA_035547515.1 Mycobacteriales bacterium | reverse complement strand
CCCTACGAGCTCTCGCGAACCGGCTCGTCGGCATCCTCCACGGCTGCCTCACCCACCACACCCCCTACGACGAACACACCGCATGGGGACACCGCGCCAAGCTCGCCGCTTGACCAGTTACACCCGTGGGATGTCTAGCCGCGGCGGTGACGCGCCCCGCGGCTGGTGAAGCCCCCACCGTTGACGGTGTCTGACGGCGTCGGCGTCGGCGTAGCCGTCGGGGTCGGCGGCGCAGTGGGGCTGATCGTGATCACCGGTTCGGTCGGCGGGCCGCCCGGCGTGGGCCGCGTCTCGCCCGGACCAGGCGGGATGCCGTCGCTGACGTAGATGGTGACCGTCGAGCCGGACGGCAGCGGCGTCCCGGCCGGCGGGTTGGTGCGCGCCACGTCGTCCACCGGCTCCGTGCTGTCGACCAGGACGCGGACCACCTTCGGGACGTAGCCGGCCTGGATCAGCGCGGCCTGCGCGCCCGCGATCGACTCGCCCGCCACGTCGGGGACCGTCTGCTTTGGCGCGGTGACGCTGTAGGACTCGCTGCCGCTGAACTGCACCGGCGGTACGCCGGCGAGCGCCGCGTTGAACGTCGACTGCCAGATCCGCCCGGCGATGGTGGCGCCGAACACCTCGCCGTAGTAGACGCCGCCGATCGTCAGGCCCGCGAGCGACTTGTTCGGGCTCGACGGGATGCCCGCCCACACCGCGGCCGCCAGCTGCGGCGTGTAGCCGGCGAACCACGACCCGTCGTAGTCGTCGACGGTGCCGGTCTTCGCCGCGGCCGGACGGCCGGGCAGCGCGTCCTCGGTGCCCGTCGCGCCCGGAACGGTCAGCACGCCTTCGAGGATCGAGGTCACCGTATTGGCGATGCCGCTCTCGACGACCTGGTGGCAGTGCGACTGCGGGACCGGGTAGTGGTGGCCGTCGCGATCCACGATCGAGGTGATCGCGATCGGCGAGCAGAACTCGCCGTGCGCCGCCATCGTGGCGTACGCCTCCGCTTCGTCCAGGGGGGTGAACCCCGCGGCCGAACCGAGGACGAACGACGGCACCTGCGGGATCGGTCCACCGTTGGAGGGCTGCATGCCCATCTGCTCCGCGAGCTTGATCGGCTCGCACAACCCGGTGCGCTGCTCGAGCTGCGCGTAGAAGGTGTTGACGGAGAACCAGGTGCCGGACTCGAGGTTGAAGGTGCCGGACTCGCTGTCGGCAGCGTTGTGCAGGGCGTAGACGCCGGCGTCCTGACCGGAACAGGTCTTGTAGCCGGTGACCGTGATGCTCCCCGGCGCAGGGATCGAGGTCGAGAGCGGGAAGCCCTCCTCGAGGGCCGCCGTCAGGACGAACAGCTTGAAGGTCGACCCGGCGTGGAACCCGTACGTGCTGCCGCCGTACTTCTCGTCGACCGCGTAGTCGATGCTGTTCTCGCCGAGCTTCGGGTTGTCGCCGTACGGCGTGTTGACCGCGATCGCCCGCACCGCGCCGGTCCCCGGCTGCACGACCGCCTCTGCCGCATCGACGCCGCTCGGCTCGCGGGCGCGCACGTACTGGTGGATGCCGGCTTCGGCAGCCTTCTCCACCTTCGGGCTCAGCGTGGTGGTGACCGTCAGGCCACCGCGCGTCAGCAGCGACAGGCCGAGGCCCGGGGTGACTTCGAAGATGTGCTTCACGTAGTCGCAGAAGTAGGGGTACTTCGATGCGACGCAGTCGTTGGGCTGCTGGTGCACGTCGAGACCGAGCGGGGTCGCGACCGCGGCGTCGTAGGCGGCCTGGCTGATCGAGTGGTACTTCAGCATCTGGCTGAGCACCGTGTTGCGCCGCTGCGTGGCGAGCGTCGGGTTGAAGCGCGGGTTGTAGGCGACTGGGGACTGGACCAGGCCGGCAAGCAGCGCGCTCTGCGGCAGCGTCAGCGCTGTCACCGGCTCGTTGAAGAAGTGGCGTGCCGCGGCGCCCACGCCGTATGCCCCGTCGCCGAAGTAGACGATGTTCAGGTAGCGGTCGAGGATCTGCGCCTTCGTCAGCTTGTGCTCGAGCTCGATCGCGTACTTCGCCTCGCGGACCTTGCGAGCCAGCGTGTCCGCGGTCGCCGCCTCGCGCTGCTTCTCGGTCCTCGCGTTCTCTACCAGCACGTTCTTGACGTACTGCTGAGTCAGTGTCGACCCGCCCTGGGTGACGGTGCCGGTGGCGCCGTTGCGCAGCAGCGCGCGCAGGGTGCCCTTGAAGTCGATGCCCCCGTGCTCGTAGAACCGGACGTCCTCGATGTCGATGATTGCCTGCTGCATCACCACCGGGATCTCCGAGAGTGGGACGCTCACCCGGTCCTGGGAGTAGAAGGTCGCGATCGTGGAGCCGTCCGCCGCAAGGATGCGCGACACCTGCGGCAGCGGCTTGGCGGTGAGGTCGGCCGGGAGGTTGTCGAAGCTGTTGGCGAGGCTACGCGCGGCAAGACCCGCACCGGTGACGAGCGGCAGCAGCGCCACCGACATGACCAGGCCGGCGATCAAACCGACCGACGCCAGAAGCACGAAGCTCCGGGGCAGGACGCGGCGCCTCACCGGGTCAGGTTATGCGCTCGCGAACTCGTCACCGATCGCCCGAAGCCCGTCGAGGTCGTGCACGTCGCTCGGCTGCGCGGCAACCTTGGCCATCCGCACCCGCGGGTGCGCGGTGTGGAACTGCGAGGCGCGTCGCGCGTCGTGCGCTGCGGCCTCCGTGCGTCCGGCATGGATCCGCAGCGCCGCCGCGGCCAGCGGCTCGTCGCCGGCCGCGTCGAGGGTCTCGGCGGCGGCGATCGAGCGCTCGACGGACAGGTCCGGCGCCGACGTCACATGGACGCGGTTGAGGACCAGCCCGGCGAGCGGCATCTGCTCGGACTCGAGGCGCTCGACGAAGTACGCCGCCTCCCGCAGAGCGTCGCGCTCCGGGACGGCCACCACGACGAACGAGGTGCCACGCTCCTTGAGCAGCTTGTAGGTCTGATCCGCCCGCTCGCGGAAGCCGCCGAACATGGTCTCGAGGGAGCTCACGAACACGCTCAGATCGCGCAACGCCTGCGCCCCGAGCAGCCGGTTCAGCACGTCGGTGAACATCTTCACGCCGACCGCGAAGACCTTGAGGTACGCCCGCCCGCCGGCCCGCGCGGGGGCGGTGAGGATGCGGATCATCCGCCCGTCGAGGAACCGTCCGAGCCGCTGCGGCGCGTCGAGGAAGTCCAGCGCGGACCGGCTGGGCGGGGTGTCGACGACGATCAGGTCCCAGGTGGCGGTCGTCTTGAGCTGCCCGAGCTTCTCCATCGCCATGTACTCCTGCGTGCCGGCGAAGCTCGAGGACAGCGACACATAGAAGGGGTTCGACAGGATCGCGTTCGCTCGCGCTTCGTCCGCGTGTGCCAGGACGATGTCGTCGAACGTCCGCTTCATGTCGAGCATCATCGCGTCGAGGTGACCACCCGCCGAGGTGTCGATGCCGGCCACCTCGCGAGGGGTGTTGTCGAGCTCGGTCAGGCCCATCGACTGCGCCAAGCGGCGCGCCGGGTCGATGGTGAGCACGCAGACCTTGCGGCCCTGCTCTGCCGCGCGCACCGCGAGAGCGGCCGCAGTTGTCGTCTTGCCGACGCCGCCGGCCCCGCAGCACACGATGATCTTCGCGTCGCGCAGCAGCGCGTCGACATCCAGCTCCTGCTCCACCGCTAGACCATCCCTGCGGACTGCAAGCGGTCGGCGATCTCCTGCAGGCCGGACAGCTCCGCGGCGTCGGCCACGAACGGCAGCTGGTAGGTCGGACGGTCCAGAGCGGACAGGGTGGCGAGCTCTTGTGCCTCGAGCTGCACCCGCTTCGCGTGCGCCGTCATCTCCTGCGACAGCGCTGCCACCGTCGCGGAGTCGCCGTCGAGCCCGGCAGCCTTCAGCCCGCGGACGATCTCGGCCGGGTCGATGGTCCCGGCGGCGGCGTCCGCGATCCGCTCGGCGGGGATCAACGGCTCGCGCACCATGTTCACGACGATCGCGCCCGGCCGCAGCCCGGTGTCGACGAGCTCGGCGACTCCGTCCGCGGTCTCCTGGACCGGCATCTCCTCGAGCACCGTGACCAGGTGCACCGCCGTCCGGGGCGACCGCAGCAGCTCCATCACGCTGTTCGCCTGCTTGCTGACCGGGCCCATGCGGGCAAGGGCGGCGACCTCTGTGTTCACGTTGAGGAACTTCGAGATCCGTCCGGTCGGGGGAGCGTCGAGGACGACCGCGTCGTACCGGCGCCCGTTGCTGCGCCGCTCGCGGGTCGCCGCCTCCATGACTTTGCCGGTCAGCAGCACGTCGCGCAGGCCGGGCGCGATGGTCGTCGCGAAGTCGATCGCACCGAGCTTCTTGAGCATGGAGCCCGCCCGCCGCAGGTTGTAGAACTGCTCGAGGTACTCCAGCAGCGCCTGCTCCGGGTCGATCGCCAGCGCATAGACCTCGCCGCCGCCGCGGGCGACCGCGACGCGACGCTCCTCGTAGGGCAGCGGCGGGGTGTCGAACAGCTGCGCGATGCCCTGCCGGCCCTCGACCTCGGTGAGCAGCACCTGGCGACCGCCTGCGGCGAGGGCCAACGCGAGGCCTGCAGCGACGGTGGTCTTCCCGGTGCCGCCCTTGCCGCTGACCACGTGCAGCTTCACCGCGGGGAAGTCGGCCACGAAACGAGGGTATGCGGCGGCCCGGATTCGCTCGCCGGGTGAGCAGGAGATGGCGAGGAGGTGGCGAAAGTCACACTCTGCAACCCAGTACAGAGCGAGGTCTTCCGATGTACGACGAGCTCACTTGGCGGGCCGATGCGGAATGCCAGGCGGACAACGCGATGCACTTCTACGCGCCGAGCCACTTCGAACGCAAGCCTGAAAAGGACCTGCGCGAGGGTGCTGCCCGCGCCTTGTGCCGCCGCTGCAAGGTCAAAGAACAGTGTCTTGACTACTCGCTGCGGGTAGCCGAGTCCCACGGCATCTGGGGCGGCCTCAACGAGCTCGAGCGCAAGCGGCTGCTCCGGGCCCGCAAGTCGCAGACCGCCTGACCCGACCTCGCGGCAATCCGCGCCGCTTACCTCGGAAATCACTCCGCAATAGGGTGCGGGTGTGACGAAGTGGGAGTACGCGACTGTTCCCCTGCTGGTGCATGCCACAAAGCAGATCCTCGACCAGTGGGGCTCTGACGGCTGGGAGCTGGTCCAGGTCGTCCCGGCTCCCGGCGGCGGCGAGCAGCTCGTCGCCTACCTCAAGCGCCCGGTCGAGTAGCGCCGCGCCGTGAGTCAGGTCGAAGCGCGGCTGGCTGAGTCCGGCAAGGTGCTGCCCGACGTCGCCAAGCCGCTGGCGGCTTACGTGCCCGCGGTGCGCGCGGGCGACCTCGTGTGGACGTCCGGGCAGCTGCCGACGGTCGCAGGCAGCGTGCTGGAGACCGGCAAGGTCGGCGCACAGATATCGGTCGAGCGCGCTGCCGAGCTCGCCGAGGTTTGCGCGCTCAACGCGCTCGCCGCGATCAAGGCCGAGATCGGCGACCTCGACGAAGTCGAACGGGTTGTGAAGGTTGTCGGCTTCGTCGCGAGCGATCCGTCGTTCACCGGGCAGCCGGCGGTGGTCAACGGGGCAAGCGAGCTGATCGCGAAGGCGTTCGGCGACGCCGGTCGACACGCGCGCAGTGCCGTAGGGGTCGCCGTACTGCCGCTCGATGCGCCCGTCGAAGTCGAGGTCGTCGTGCAGGTGAGAGCCGCATGACCAACCCCAACGACCTGTTCGCGGGCCTCGTGGACCGGCTGCGTCAGCTCGAAGCCGGCGAGATCGAGCCGGTCGAGCCGCGGCACGCTGCGACCGTCGTGATGCTGCGCGACGGTGCGGCGGGGCCGGAGGTCTACCTGCTCCGCCGTAGCGCCTCGATGGCCTTCGCCGCAGGTGCCTTCGTGTTCCCCGGCGGCTCGATGGACCCCCGCGATGTCGACATCGAAGACGAGGCGTGGGTCGGCCGCTCCCCGGCGCAATGGGCGGCTGACCTGTCGAGCGATGAGCAGACTGCTCGTGCGCTGGTGTGCGCCGCCGTACGCGAGACGTTCGAGGAGTCCGGTGTCATGCTCGCGGGCCCCGACGCGGGCACCGTCGTCGCGGACACCAGCGGCGACGAGTGGGAGAACGACCGCCTCGCCCTGATCGACCGGTCGATCTCGCTTGCCGAGCTAATGCAGCGCCGCGGCCTCGTCGTGCGCGCTGACCTGCTGCGGCCGTGGGCGCACTGGCTGACACCGGAGATCGAAACCCGGCGCTTCGACACCCGCTTCTTCGTCGCCGCGCTCCCGGAGGGCCAGCGCACCCGCGACGTCGGCGGCGAGGCGGACCGGGTCGCGTGGATGCGGCCGGCTGATGCGGTGAGCGCCAGCGAGGCCGGCGAGATGATGTTGATGCCGCCGACGATCTCCGCACTTCGTGATCTCTCGGCGTTCGGATCGGTCGACGAGGTGCTCGAGGCGGCGGCGGACCGCACGGTCACCCGGGTGCTGCCGAAGCTGGTGTTCGGCGAGAACGACCAGCTGCGTTTCCTGCTGCCGCACGAGCCGGACTACCCCAAGGTCTGATCTCGTGGCGACCCTGGAACCCGTCACGCCCAGCGCCTCGCGGCTGCTCGCGCCGAACCCCGGACCGATGACGCTGGACGGCACCAACACGTGGGTGCTCCGCGCCCCAGATGGCGCGGGTGCCGCGGTCGTGATCGACCCCGGCCCCATCGAGGACGGGCACGTCGACGAGGTCGCCAAGGTCGGTCCGATCGCGGCCATCGTGCTGACCCACGGCCACTTCGACCACGGCGAATGCGCCCCCCAGCTTCACGAGATGACGGGCGCGCCGGTGATCGCCCGCGACCCGAAGCTCTGCATCGACGCCGATCCCATCCCGGACCACCCGGGCCGCAGTGCCATCGCCGGACTCGACTGGCTGACCGTCCTGACACCCGGACACTCAAGCGATTCGGTGAGCTTCGTGCTCGACTCCGACCGGGCCCTGCTCACGGGCGACACCGTCCTCGGCCGGGGCACGGCTGTCATCGCTCATCCCGACGGCCACCTCGGCGACTACTTCGACTCCCTGCGACGGTTGCGTGATCTCGCTGGATCGGACATCGACGTCATCCTGCCGGGACATGGGCCGGTGCTCGACCAGCCGCTCGCCGTCCTCGAGTACTACCTCACCCACCGGGAGCAGCGCCTCGACCAGGTGCGTGCCGCACTGGCCGCGGGCGATGAGACCGAGGACGAGGTGGTGCGCCGCGTCTACGCGGACGTGGACGAGTCGCTGTGGCCGTACGCAACGCTTTCGGTGCGTGCCCAGCTGGACTACCTGCGCGACTACGGCTAGCCGCCGATGAGCGCTCCTCTCACCTGCCCGGTCTGCGGTACGCCGACGATCTCTTCGGCTCGCTTCTGCTACTCGTGCGGTGCGCTGCTGGACACCTCGGAGCTCGCCGCCGAGACGACAGCCGAGCGCCGCATCGTCACCGTGTTGTTCGGCGACCTGTCGGACTTCACCGCCTGGGCGGAGGAGGTCGATCCGGAGCGCGTCGGCATCGTCATCGACCACGTGCTCGCGGTGCTCGGCAAGTCGGTCACCGACCATGGCGGCGCCATCGACAAGCTCACCGGCGACGGGATCATGGCGGTCTTCGGGGCCCCGACGGCGCACGAGGACGACCCCGAGCGCGCGGTGCGGGCCGCCGCGCACATGCAGGCCGCGGTCCGCCGGGTGATGGAAGAGGAGTCCGGCGGTGGCCGCCGGATGGGTCTTCGCGTGGGCCTCAACACCGGGGAGGTCCTCGCCGGCGTCCAGGCGTCGCTGTCATACACGGTGGTCGGCGACACCGTGAACACCGCCTCGCGGCTGTCGGACGCCGCAAGCGTCGGCTCGGTCTACGCCGGGCGCTCGACGGCGCTGTCGACCATGTCGATCGCGTCGTGGCGAGCACTCCAGCCGCTTCGGCTCAAGGGCAAGCGCGAGCCGGTGCCGGCGTACGAGCTCGTCGGACTGCGCCCGCCAGGAGCGGCGCGGATCGGGCTGGGCGAGGAGGCCCCGTTCATCGGCCGGGACGCGGAGTTCGGTCGCCTGGTCGGCCGCGTTCTCGACGTCGTCGAACGCGGCAAGCCCGCCTCCATCGTGATCAGCGGCGACGCCGGTGTCGGCAAGACCCGCCTCGTCGCCGAGCTCGCCGAGTTTGCCGGGGAGCTGCCCGCGGTTCGCGTCCTCTGGGGAAGGTGCGCGCCGTACGGCGAGAGCCGGGAGCTCTCGCCACTCGCGGACTGGATGCGGACCGCCTTCGGCATCATCGAGGATGACGACGCGGAGACCGCGATCGGCCGGGTCCGCCGGACCGTGTCGCGGCTCAGCAGCCTCGGCGAGGGCCGGCCGATCGGGAGCCAGGCGGTGGACCGGCTGCTCGCGCTGCTCGGCCTCGTCGAGGGCGGCGTGATCGGGCCGCGCGACACCGCGACGCCGGGTGCGATCGAGGTCTCCCGCGACCCGATGGTCGAGGCGGTCGGGGCGGTACTGCGGGCCTTGTCGGCGGAGGGTCCGCTGGTGCTCGTCATCGACGACGCGCACTGGGCGGTCGGCGGGCTGCTGCACTCGGTCGCCGAGCTCGTCGCAGAGCTCTCGGGTGCGGTGATGTTCGCCGCTGCGGGTCGCCCCGACCTGCTCAGCACCTCCTGGTGGGAGCGGCTGCCGGACCCGGAGCTGCTGCCGGTGTCACCGCTGGACGATGCCGCGAGCGAGCGCCTGCTGCGCGCCTACCTCGACGGCGCCGAGCTCGACCCACGCTCTCGCGACCTGCTGCTGAGCCGAGCGCAGGGCAACCCGTTCTTTCTCGCCGAGCTGCTGCACCTGCTGGTCGACCGTGGGCTGCTGCGCCGCGAAGGCGAAGGCTGGCATCTCGTCGGCGACCTGCCGCGTGAGGTACTCCCGGCCGGCGTGCAGGCGGTGCTTGCCGCGCGCATCGACGGACTGTCGCCGACGGCGCGCACTTTGGTCCGCGAGGCGTCCGTCGTCGGCAACCGCTTCACCTACGGGATGCTCCGCGCGCTGAGCCCGGCAGACACCGGCGAGGTTGACGCGGTGGCGAGCGGTCTCGACGAGCTGGTCTCGCGCGGCATCTTCCGCCCGGTCACCGACGGGTCCGAGGCCGCGCCGCAGTTCGTCTTCACCCACGCGCTGGCCCGCGATGTCGCGTACGCCGGCATCCCGAAGGGGGAGCGCGCCCGCCGCCACGCCGCGGTCGCCCGGTGGGCGATCGACGGGTTGCAGTGGTCGGCCGCCGACACCGACGCGTTCGTCGCCGCGCAAGCCGAGCAGGCGGTGAGCCTCGCCAGCGAGATGAACCTCCCGCGAGGCGACCCGGCATGGGTCGCCCGCGAGATCGGCTTCGGCGCCCTCGACCGGCTGGGTGAGGCCGCGCTCGCCCGAGACGACAACATGCGCGCCGAGACCCTGCTCACGCGTGCCGTGCTGATGGGGGGCGACCGCGTGCCGCAG
>DASZUS010000042.1:0-2711 GCA_035547515.1 Mycobacteriales bacterium | reverse complement strand
GTCGCGCAGATGAAGGCCGACGGCGTGGACCTGGTCGCCGACGCGGTCGACCTCAACGGCGGCCAGAAGCTGTGCCAGGCGATCGAGCAGAACAAGCCGTTCGAGAGCCAGATGAAGGTGCACCTGTCGACCATCTCGGCCTGGGGGGCCAGCATCGGCAAGGACTTCGCCCAGACCCCCCACTGCCTGGCGAAGAGCTGGGTCGATGGCTACACCCTGAACTTCCAGGACCAGTCCAACCCCGAGGTGCGCAAGTTCAACGCCGCGTTGCGCAAGTACTTCCCGAGCTGGCTCCCGCACAACCACGAGTGGTCGTTCGAGGGCTGGATCGGCGCCTCGTGGTTCACCGAAGCCGCCGCGTCGTGCGGCGCGGACCTGACCCGCAAGTGCGTCATGAACTACATGGACCACAAGAAGGACTTCGGCGGCGACGGGGTGACGGTGCCGTGGGTGAGCTTCCGGCCGATCCCGCCGAGCTTCTACAGCAAGCCGTCACGCCACTGCGTGTCGGCCGCGCAGTGGTCGATCAAGGCCAACCGCTGGATCACGCGGGCCTCCCCGGCGTCCACCTGCTTCTCGGTCAAGGGCTACGGCTTCGGTCTGCAGCCGCCTACGTAGCGGGAAGCGCGGTGGCGAAGATCAACCGTGCCGCAGTGGCGGTCGCCAAGTGCTCCGGCACGTCGTCGCGCAGGTACGAGCTGAGCCGCTCGAGCATCGACAGCAGCCCGAGCCCGGCCATCCCGTCGGCGAGCTGCGCGCCCACGGCCGGGTCGACCACCCGGTTCAGCGCGTCGGCGAGTGGCCCCAACGAGTCGTTGGCCAGCGCCTGCATCAGCGGGTCGGCGTCCCGATTGTCCAGCCACACCCGGATCACCGGGCCGTCCTGCTGGTACAACGCGACGAAACGAGCGACCCATCGCTCGATCTGCTCCGGCCGCACCGGCCGCGGCATGGCCTCCAGATCCGCGGCCAGCGCGCGCAGCTGCGTGCCGCACTCGACCGCGAGGCGGTGAAGCAGATCCTCCTTGTTGCGGAAGTAGAGGTAGAACGCGCCGTGCGACGTACCGGCGACGGTGACGATGTCGTCGATGCGGGCGCCGGCGTACCCGTACGCCCGGAAGCACTCCCGGCCGGCGGCCAGGATGCGCCGAACCGTCTCCTCGCCCCGCCCGCGCGCGGCGCGTGGCTCGGCGCAGGCGCCGGCCAGGACCCACTTCGGCGGCTCAGGCACCGCGGCAGCGTAACGAGCAGATGGGCCCGTGGTCACTGACGCGGTCGGCTCATCGCTCGTCGTCGACCGCCGACGGCGGCTGCTCGAGTCCGCGCTGACCGTTTTGACCCGCCGCGGCTACGCGTCCACCCGGATCGACGACATCTGCGCCGAAGCCGCCATCTCCCGGGCCACCTTCTACCGCTACTTCGATGGCAAGGAGGAGGTCTTCGACGCGCTGATCGAGCTGATGTCGAGCGAGGTCCTCGACACCGCCGCGCACCTGGGCGCGGTGACCCCGGACGCGGACGGCAAGGCGACGCTCTGGCACTGGATCGCCGACCTGGTGTCGATCACCGAACGATGGGGGGTGCTCGTCGACGAGGTCAACGCGCCCCGGATGACCGATCCGCGGCCGAGGGAGCGGGCGGTGCTCCTGACGTCGCGGTTCGCCGACGTCCTGTCGGAGCGGTTCAACCGAGGCGGGGTGACCGGCGTGGACACCAAGATGGCAGCACTCGCGATCATCGCGATGACCGAACGGACCGCGCACCAGGTGCGGACCTGGGACGTCGACATCGAGCGGACCGCGATGATCGACTCGCTGGCCACCCTCGCCATGAAGATGCTGCATCCCGTGGCAGGCTGAGGCCGCGATGTCACACGAATCCTGGGCCGCCTGCGCGAACGCTCCCATCACCGAGCACGACGGCATCCTGACCGTCACGTTCACGCGCGAAGAGAAGCTCAACGCGATTACGCCGGAGATGACCGCGGCGCTGTGGGAGGCGCTGCACCTGCTGTCGCTACGCGACGACCTTCGTTGCCTCGTCATCACCGGCACCGGGAAGTACTTCACCGCCGGCATGGACCTCGGCACGCAGGTCGGGTCCAGCCCCGGCAACCCCGAAACCGAAGCGCAGCACCCCGGCTGGAACTTCCGGCGCAACTACCGAAGCCACCATCTGCTCTACGACGAGATCGAAGCCATCGAGAAGCCGGTGATCATCGCCGCCCAGGGGATCTCGCTCGGTGCCGGCGTGGAGATGGCCGTGTCGTGCGACTTCCGGTTCTGCACGCCGAACGCGCAGTTCGGGCTCCCGGAGGTCAACATCGGGGTGATGGCCGGCAGCGGCGGGACCAGCCGGCTGACCCGCATCGTCGGCCCGGCCTGGGCCAAGTACATCGCGATGGCCGGCATGCGGGTCGACGCCGAGCGCGCCCTCGCGATGGGCCTGGTTCACGACGTGTTCCCCGCCGAGTCCTTCCTCGATGACGTCTACGCGTTCTGCGAGCGGCTCAAGGCGATCTCACCCGATGTCCTGGGCGTGACGAAGCTCGCCGTCGACATGTATGCCGATGTCGACCGCACCACGCAGCGACACATCGACCGGATCGCCGTACACGGCCTGGTGCAGTCGGGCGAGTTCGACAAGGCGCGGGAGCGGTTCAGCAAGGACTGAACGTACGCGGTTTAGCCGTCACCGAACGCGGCACAGTG
>DASZUS010000041.1:0-3338 GCA_035547515.1 Mycobacteriales bacterium | reverse complement strand
GGGCGTTTGCAAGTAGGGGGAACGGTGCGGGACATGGGTCGCAGCGACGTCGGGCGTCTTGTCGACGGTCCGATGTGGCGGATGCGTACTGACGACGACGTTCGGGCCGCATCGGTCATCGCGTGCATCTCCGGGCCGGGTCACGAGTGGATGACGCGGTTGTTCCGTCGTACCAAGTGCCGCCGCTGCGGCGTCTACAAGTAGCCGCATGAGCGCGCGCCGGTCGCGACGTGCGCGCGTCGAGGACATTCACGACCTCGCGAGAGCGATGCCTTTCACCACACTGTGGGACGAGGTGAGCCCGAACCCGGTCTACCAGGTCGGCGGCAAGTCATTCATCTTCTTTCGAACCCCTCGGCCGGACGCGTTCGACCCGGAGACCCGTGAGCGGTACGACGACGTGGTCGTCTTCCGGGTTGCCTCCGAAGCGGACAAGCATGCGCTGGTCGCCGACGAAGCCACGCCCTTCTTCACGACGCCACACTTCGACGGACATGCTTCCGTGTTGCTGCGCACATCGAGTGTTGGCGAGCTGACGTACGACGAGCTCGCCGAGGTCGTACAGGACGCGTGGTTGGCCAGAGCATCCAAACGCCGTGCCGCGGCCTGGCTGGAAGAGCGGGGTCTTTCCCCGTAGTCGCTCGGGCTAGCGTCGGACAGCGTGGTCGTTTTCCTCCCAGCAATGGCCAGGCTCGTCAGCCTCGTGCTTCTCGGCGCGCTGGCCGGCTCGGGCTCCGTACCCATGAACGCAGCGGCGCGCACCGGCGGAAATCCGCCGAGCGGTGCCATCGGCCGCGACGTGGGCTTCCAGAGTTGCTCGCAGCCGCTTGCGACAGACGTCAGCTTCGGGGTCGTCGGAGTGAACGCAGGGCGCCCTTACTTCCCGTCGTCGTGTCTGTCGCTGGAATACACCTGGGCGACGTCGCTCACCTACCGTCCGCAGTACTACATGAACCTCGCGAATCCGGGCCGCAAGAGCCCCAACTGGGGCCAAGGCGGGCCGCGAGGCTGCGACCGCACGCCGAAGTACGACGCGGGCTGCGGCTATGACTACGGGTGGCGCGCGGCGAAGGCGGCGTGGGGGTACGTCGCGGCGGTCGGCGCGCCCGGTCGCGGTCGTTGGTGGGTCGACGTCGAGACGGACAACACCTGGGCGTACTCGTCGAAGGGGATCGCTGCCAACCGGATGATCATCCGCGGCGCGGTCAACTACCTGCGCCACAAGCGTCACGTCACGGTCGGCGTCTATACCCAGACCATCTGGTGGGCGCTGATCACCGGCGGTGCCCGGTTCAGCAAGACGCCGGTGTGGGGCGGAGGTGCGGGCAGCAAGCGCAACGCCCGTAGCAACTGCAAGCCGGTGTCGATCACCGGCGGTCCGGCGCTGATGGCGCAGTGGATCCGCCATGGAGTCGACCACGACATCATTTGCTAGGGATATCCACAGGAGTTGTCCCGGGCTAAGGGCAACAGGTCCTTGGTCCCGAACAGGTCAGTGCGGCACAACGGTGACGGCGACGGCCCGGCTACCGCGGCTCGCGCCGACGTAGGCGTGCCGGGCGGTCCGTCGTATCACCGTGCCGCCCGTGACCTTTACCGCGCACCCGTGCGTGCACGTCAGCGCCGGCAGGAAGACATCGGTGAGACCCGTCGAGGGTTTCGGCGTGTAGGTGAACCGCAGCGTCTTGGCTGCGGCATCCCATGCCATCGAGGTCGGCGTTCCGGCGATCGCCTGCGGATACGGGTGGACGAGCACGGCGAGCTTCGCAGTTTTGACGGTGGACGGCCTTGCGTCGTCACGGTAGAGGCCCTCGTCGCTGCTCCCCGTCGGGTCGGCCCAGTGCTTGTACTGCCAGTACATCCAGCCACTGAGCTGGCTGTCTGCAAGCGAGGTCAGCCGGGCGAGGTCGTCGAGGTCGTCGCCGGCACCGAACTCGCTCATGACACCGCCGCCGCCCATCTTTTTGATCTGGGCCGCCGCGTTGTTCATCACTCGTGGCTCGTTGACCTGGCAGTCGATGTCGCCCGGGACGACGCCGCCTTCGACGAACGCGGGAGTGCATGCGTAGTCGTGCCAGGACAGCCCGACCTCGGGGTCGTCGATGGCAGTGAAGTTCGACTGCGAGATCGCGTTGAAGAGGAACTGCGGTTCGTACCAGACGATGTTGCGCTGGTCGACGCGCCTGATCGCGGCCCGCATGTAGTCGTAGAACTTCTGCAGTCGCGCGTCGAAGATCGGGCAGCCGAACGGGTTGGCGCAGGTGAGCATCTGCGTGCCGGCGTTCGGCTCGTTGAACAGGTCGTATCCCATCAGGTACGGCTGGTCCCGCCACTTCGTCGCGACGGCCTTCCATGCCTGCGCGTAGTAGTGCCAGAGGTTCGCGTCGTTGTTCCAGAGATGGTCGTAGGCGCGCTGCACGGCGGGGGTCTGGTCGTTGACGAAGAAGCTGCCGAGATCCACGAACGGCAGACCGTCGTCGTTCACCGCCCAGTCAGGAAAGCCCTCGCCGGAGAACCGCTCGTTGAAGGCATCCTGATGGAAGTCGAGCAGCACCCAGATGTGCCGGCTCGCCAGCAGCCGGACGATGCGGTCGATCCGGTTCAGGTAGTGCTGATTGATTACGCCCGGCCTTGGCATCACGCCGGCGAACAGCACACCGAGGCGTACGCCGTTGAACCCGTTGCGGGCGAGGAAGTCGGCGTCGCGTGCGGTGAACCCACTCGCGGTCTTCGGCGCGACGTACGGCGGGCGCTTGAAGACCGCGTTGACGCCGTGGATGAACACGACCCGGCCGGTGCCGTCGGTGAGGAACGGCCCGCGGTGAGAAAGCTGCTGGACGCGAGTCACCGGCGTGACGCCGCGCGCCGAGCCCGCCTCGGTGATTGGTATGGCGACGGCAGCGGCCGCGATCGCGACCGACACGGTCAGCCGCGACAACGTCGAGCGGATTCCGAACACGCTGGGCCGTCCCTCCAAGATCGCCTCACCCAACCTTCGCTCATTCAGCGTCGGAACCTGCCTGGAACCGCAGCGGCGCGTCCTCCGTCCAACCGGCAACTGGCCTGGAGGGGATATGCGGATTCGGCTGATGGCAGCGTCGGCGCTCGTTCCACTGTTGGCTGCTTGTGGTGGCGGCTCGAGCGGGGACGGGTCGACCGTCGACAACTCGGGTGCTGCCGGTGGCGGCTCAGGGGTCGCCGCGAGCTGCGTCGCCCCGACGCTGACCGTCAAGCCCGTAACGGTGCAGGCGGGTGACAAGGTCCAGGTGACGGGCGAGTGGTTCGCCGACGGGTGCAACGACGTGGCGATCGACGGCCAGCCGCCGCAACTGCCTCCG
>DASZUS010000040.1:0-4841 GCA_035547515.1 Mycobacteriales bacterium | reverse complement strand
CGGCGGCACCTCGGAGATCCAGAAGCTGATCATCAGCCGGATCCTGTTGGGTGACATCTGACTTGGCCGGCGAGCTGCCGGAACTCCTGCGCCCACTGGAGTTCCTCATCGGCAGGTGGCGTGGCGAAGGCCAGGGTGCGCTGCCCGGCGGCGGCGCTCCTGACTTCCCGTACCTCGAAGAGCTGACCATCCATAACGACGACAGCCTGCCGTGGCTGACTTACGACACGAAGGCCGTCCACCCGATCGAGCGGCACATCGTGCTGCACGTCGAGCACGGCTGGATCCGGCCGCAGCCGGTCGCAGCCGACGGCACCGTCCCGGTGGAGATGGTCCTCGCCCAGCCCACCGGCGTCGTCGAGGTCCTGGTCGGCGAAGTCGTGACCGGTCCGGCCGGCGCTCATCTCGAGCTCGCCAGCGATGTCATCGCCCGGACGCCCACCGCGCGCGACATCTCGGCCGACAAGCGGATGTACGCCGTGCGGGGCGGCAAGCTGATGTACGCGATCGACCTGGCGAGCGGCGGTGGCGGGCTGAGCCCACATCTCGCGGCGGCGCTCGACCCCGTCGAGCCGTGAGCTTCTCAAACGAACGCAGGCTCAACCGGGAGCGGGAGAAGTACCTCCGCGAGACCGAGGCGATGCACGCGAAGCCGGGGGTCGGTCGTAGCGGCCGGCAGCGCCGCTCGCGACGGCCGAAGGGCATCCGTCGCGCAATGATCCTCAGCCTCGAGCTCGGTGTGGCCGTCGTGGTGGTGGTGATCGCGGCCGGCCTGTGGATGCTCGCGCACGCCCTCGACGCCACCGGACACCTCACTGACGCCCGCACCGACATCGCGCGGATCCGCGCGGACCTCCTGGCCGGTCGCAGCCCGCTCGCCGACATGCGGGCGGCGCAGCGCGACGCTGCCGCGGCAAAAGACGACACCCACGACTTCGTCTGGGGAGCGACATCGTGGTTGCCGCCGGTCAAGACAGTGCGGGGAATCACCACCGCGATCGACACCCTCGCCTCCCAGGCGCTGCCCGACTTCGTCGCGGTCGCACCCAAGCTGCGCCCGGCCGAGCTGCGGGTGCGGCACAACAAGATCGCGCTCGCGCCGCTCGTCGCCGCCGCACCGACGATGCAACGTGCCGCCGCTGCGGCATCGCTTGCCCGCACCCAGATCGCGGACCTGCCCGGCGGCTGGTTCGGGTTGATCTCGAGCGCGCGCAACAAGGTGCTCACTCAGCTGACGTCGCTGGCCGGCACGGTCGACGACATCAGCCGCTTCACGAAGGCAGGCCCGACCATGCTGGGACTGCACGGTGAACGTCGCTACTTCGTCGGGATCCAGAACAACGCGGAGGCGCGCGCGACCGGCGGCCTGATCGCGGCGTACGCCGTCGTCACCGCCGACCACGGGACCATCCGTGTCGTCGAGCATGGCAACGACAGCAAGCTGCAGGCGTTCCGATCGCCGACGCCGGTGGTGAAGCTGGCCGACCAGTATCAGCAGACGTACGGCAACTACTTGCCTGCGCAGGACTGGACCACGAGCAACCTCTCCCCGAACTTTCCCGACGCCGCGAACATCTGGGCGCATCTGTGGCAGGCGCAGACCGGTCAGCAGATCGACGGGGTCTTCGGGGTCGACGCGGTCGGCCTCGCCGACATTCTCGGCTCGGTCGGCACGGTGACGCTGAACGGCTACCAGGGCGTCTTCGACGGCGGAAATCTCGCGACATACATCGAGTCGACCCAGTACGCCGACTTCCCGGGCTTGCACAACCCATTCCGCAAGAGCTTCCTGTCGAGGGTCGCAACTGCGGTCATTCACAAGATGCTGTCGGGGGCGGGCGACCCGCAGGCGATCACTTCGGCGCTGGGACGCACCGCCGGCGAGGGTCATCTCGAGCTCTGGTCGCAGCGTCCTGATGAGCAGACCAGCATCACCGGGACCCCGCTCGCGGGCGAGCTGTCGCCGACAACCGGGCCGTTTGCGTCGGTCTCGATCAACAACGCCTACGCCTCGAAGCTTGACTACTACCTCAACAGCCGGCTGAGCTACCAGGCCGGCGGCTGCTCCTCGTCGCGTCGGTCCTCGACGATCACCGTCGAGCTCACCAACAACGCTCCGCGGCACGGGCTGCCGGTCTACGTGCGGAGCAAGCAGATCACCACCGCGGCGGAGCCGACGATCCAACGGGTCCCCAACAACAAGGAGTACGTGTTCATCCATGCGACTACCGGCGCATCGCTGCTGCGTGCCACCCTCGACGGTCACGTCATCGCGGTGGGTGCCACCCTCGAGCGGGGACACCCGGTTTTCATGGTCCCGGTGCTGCTGCGCCCCGGCGTGCCGCAGACCATCGTGCTGAACCTGTCCGAGCCGACTGCCCCCGGTGCGGCGATCACGCGTGTCCAGCCGCTCGCGCGTCCGCAGGTGACCCACTTCGCCGTTCCGCGCTGTGGCTAAGCCATGGGCCGGACTTTGCCGAGAGTCCGTTGTGGTCAGGACGGTGCTCGGTGGATTCGCCTTGGCGACGTCGGTGGCCCTTGCCGGCGCACCGGCCGGCAGCTCACCGGGCGTCCCGGCCTCGACAGTCACCACGTTCGGCGCCGACTCGGCGCACTACTGCGTCACCGATTACGCGCCGAACGCCACCATCTCGGTACACAACGAGAAGAGCGGGGCGACCGCGTCGCTCCACACCAACCACAAAGGGTCGGGCTGCGCGGACGTGCCGGTTGACGTGACCTGTGGCGAGCGGGTGTCCCAGCTGATCGTCGCCACCGGGGTCGGGGCCGACGGGAATCCCGGTACGTCGAGCGCGCGCGCCGACGTACCCGGCAACATCGGCCGCTGCGCCGGCTCGCCGGCCGGGCGCGCCGACAGCGGGTCGTCCCAGTCCAGCTCTCTGTCGGCGACGGCGATCACGCTGCTGGCAGTCGGCGGAGTTTTGGTCATCGGCCTGTGCGGGGGCGGGATCGTGCTGGCCCGCCGGCGGCGATCCGCAGCCGGCTCCGGCTCGGCCGAGTGAGGACGCCATTCGTACCCACTTGGGGGCGGTGCGCATATTGTCGCAGCGTGCGACACTAGGCCCGACATACCGCACGACCGGGACGGAGACCGCCTTGGGGGCAACCCTGCGGCGCGCAGTGCGCGTGCTGCTCCTCGTCACGGTGCTGTGCGCGGCCGGCTCCCTCGTTGACGCCGCCACCGCCGCCGCATCGGTGCGGGCCCCTTCTGCCGGCAGCGCGACCCCGCCGGTTCCGACGTCGACGATCACGCCCGACGCGAGGCCGGGCTCCGTCACCTACTGCGTCGACAACTACGCGCCCAACAGCACCGTCTCCGTGACGAACACCACCAACGGTGCCACCGGCACCATTCACACGAACTCGAGCGGCCACGGCTGCACGGACATGCCGATCAACACCGACTGCACGCAGAGTGTGACCAACACGATCGTGGCAAACGGCACCGATCAGGACGGCAAGGCCGCGACGTCGCAGGCCAGCTACAACGCGCCACCCGATTCGACGAACTGCGCGAGCCCCAGCCCGTCCCCCACGTCGACCAACCAATGCGACCCGACGCAGGCGACCTTGAGCGTGTATGTCGTCGCGCAAGGCGCAACCGTCACGGGGACGGCCTGTGGCTTCCTGCCGGGCGAGACGGTCGCCGGATTCATCCACTCCCAGCCTGCGTTCATCGGTGACACGGCCGCGGCGGAGGACGGTTCAGCAACCATGACCGGACCGATCCCGAGCTGCATCGAGCCGGGCGCGCACACCTTCACCCTCGAGGGCGAGACGTCCGGGCACGTGGCATCGGCGGGCTTCACGGTCACCCCCTCGGAGGCGTGCAGCCGGGCCACGTTGCCGGGCGGCGGCACGCTACCGGGCGGCGGCACATTGCCGGGCATCGGCGGGACCGGGGGTAGCGGGGGGCTCGCCTTCACCGGAGCCAACATCGCCGCGCTGGTGGTGGCGGCTCTGCTGCTGCTCGTCGTCGGCACCCTACTCGTGGCGACGGTCCGCCGCCGGCGGGCCGCTTCCGCCGCCTGAGCGGCCCCGCGCAGCGACTCGCGCTGCTCCCTCTCGCCGCTGGCGAGGATTGTCCGGTTAAGCCTGCTGGCTCAACCTGCCGAGACAATGGGTAACAGCTGTTGCAGGAGTGACGACACTCGTTAGAGGGGAGCCGGAGCGTGCGCAGGCATGGGCGGGTGACCCGCGCGCTCGTCGGGGGCGCGGTTGCCGCTCTGGCGATCCTCGGCTCCGCCCTCCCGGCATCCGCAGCGGGCTCCGATCCGCCGACTCAGGGGCAGGCGCCGGCGCCGACGGTCACGACCTGCGCGACGCTTGGCGCCGGAACGACCGGAGCGGCCGTCAAGACGATCCAGACGCTGGTCGGCGCTGACGCCGACGGCGAGTTCGGGCCGCAGACCGTCGCCGCCCTGCAGGCCTGGCAGACCGATCACGGCATCCCCGCGACCGGGGTCGTCGACAACTCGACCTGGGCCGTCATGCCGGTGGCGACGGCGGCGAGCGCCTGCGCGCAGAAGATCAGCGGCACCGGCTTCACGGTGAGCTGCGCCGTTGTCTCGCAGGGCGACACCGGCCCGGCGGTCGCCGTACTCGAGACCGCGCTCGACCAGCCGGTCGACGCCGACTTCGATCTCGACACCGGCAAGGCGCTCACCGCCGCACGGCAGGCGGCCGGGCTGAAGGCCAGGGCCACCACCAACCGCAAGACCTGGAAGGCGCTCAAGCTCACCGGCACACCGGTGTGCACACCGGGCAGCACGACGCCGGCGCTGCCTGCGGACTACGCCCAGCAGCAAGAGGTGCGCAAG
>DASZUS010000039.1:0-2351 GCA_035547515.1 Mycobacteriales bacterium | reverse complement strand
CGGACTTCCCTCTCGGCGCTCATCGGGTGAGTCCTGCGAGGTCGGTGAGGGTCCGCGCGACCGACCGGTCAAGGGCGGCCTTCGCGTCGGCTGCCGTGTCCCCGTGTTGCGGGAGGCCGTGGCTGTTGAGCCAGCCGTCCTCGTTTTCGGTGAGGTTGATCAGGTCGTTGATGCACGTGACGAGGGAGTAGAAGAGGGCTTCGACGTGGGCGAGCCAGTCGATGTCCCACGGCGGCACACGAAGCGTCGCGGCGAGGGAGAACACGCCGCCCTTGAAGATTCGCGGGTCGGTCGTCGCACCCATGCGGGTCACGGACCACGCCAACTGCTCGATCATCAGACGGGTCTCGTCGGTACGGACCAGAGGGGCCGTCATGCGGCTGCGTCCTCACGGAACCACGACGGGAGCTTCTTACCACCACGCCCGGCGTTGATGACATCCACGGCGGCAGCCGCGACAGACTGCGCGAGAGACTGATGCGACGCGGCCCGCAGTCGGTAAGCGAACGCGAGCAGCCCGGATGCGGAGCCGTTGATCTTCGCCAGTTTCGCTACCGCGATCTGGTCCTCGAGGTCGCCGTTGTACCGGGCGCACAGCAGGCCGATCCCGTCGATGATCGCGGCCTCGAACCCGGCGTCGCCGTAGGCGTCGCGGATGATCCGCAGCGTTCGGGCGAGAACCGCCGGCCCGGCCCGGTCATAGATGCGGGTGAGTGTGCCGACCGCGCTGATCGCGCCCTGCCCGGAGTGTGCGCGCGACACGGCGAGTCCCTGAGCGCGGACGATCCGGTCGATGTCACATTCCTTGAGTCGACCGGCGACGACTCCCCGAGCGAACTTGTCGTAGGCGCTTTGCGTGAGTACGTCGTTGAGGACGAGCCACTTCTCGGCTTCCTCGGCCTCGGTCAGACCTTCATAGGTCCAGCACTGGATCTGCTGGTCGCCCCAGCCGATCTCTTTCAGTGCTTCGATGCGGTGCTGGCCGTCGACGATGTAGAAGTGGCCGTCGCGCTTGGAGACGGTCGGCGTGCCGAGCATTTCCAAGTCGAAGTTCGCGGCGAGCTTGTCGACGCGGGCCTGGTTCAGTTCGCGTTGCGCGACGGGTGAGGTCCGCATCAGGTCGATGGGCACCCATCGCAGCGCGGCGTTGCGCTCGGCGCGCCCGTTCCCGTTAGGCTTTTTCACTGTTGGGTCAGCTCCTTGATCTGCTTGGTGAACCGGTTGAGAGCCCGGATTGAGTCGGTCAGGGAGTTGACCCATTCCTCTGCTCGGGTCGCGTCCAGGTCGTCGAAGTTCACGAGCCGCATCGGCAAGGCGAGTTGTTCGAGTCCGGCGACGATTTCTTGCATGACGTTGTTGCTGTCGATGCGCCTCGTCTTGCCGACCGCCTTGTCTGCGGCGATCTCGATGTGGAACTCGCGGGCAATGTCCTTGATGCGCGCCTCTCCGACGCCGATGTCACGGGCGATCTGCGCGGTTGTCCATGCCTGGGCCGCGAGCTCGCGGATTCGCTCAGCTTTGCGGGGAGTGTCGGCCGGGCTTTTCGTGGAGATCGGCGCGATCTTCTTACGAGGCGCGAGCAGCGACTGTGCAGTGGACTTCGCTACCTGCATGTGGTCCGCGATCTGACCGATCGAAAACCCCTCGTCACGGAGTTGCGCGGCGAGTTCGCGGCGCTGGTCGAGGGTCTGCGGCTGGTAGTTCTTGCCGTCTCGGCCAACCACCGGAGGCGTGGCCGTATGACCTGTGCCACTTGGCACACCTTGTACGGCATCAACGTCACGAGCGACGGTGCGGTGGGGGACCTGCGCGATCTCTGCGATCTGTCGCGTTGACATGCCCTCTTCGCGCAACTTCGCGATCAGCTCACGGCGTGCTTCACGGGACAGTTGGCGGCGGTAGGCGTTGACCGCGATGGCGTGCTGCCGCTTCTGATCCGACGTCAACCCTGCAACGACACGACGCGGGCAATCGACGCCGAGTTCGCCGGCGATCCACGCCCGGTGATGACCGTCGATGATCGTGCCGCTCTCGTCAACATCGATCGGCACGCGGATGCCGTTGGCCTCGATGTCAGCGCGTAACGCCGCGTTCTCGTCGTCGGTGAGGCGAGGGAGTAGCTGGTACGGCGTCGGCGAGATCTCGCCCGTCGCGGTGTCGACAACCTCTGCCGTCACTTCGCTGTTCTCCTCTGCTGTAATGGGTCTGCCGTTCTCCGCGAGCCGTCACGGGTTGAGTCCGTGGCGGTTTCGCATTTCAGGTCCCGGTCAACTCGCCTACTGCTGCGATGACGCCGGCCCGGTCGACGTAGAGGTGCATGACCCCGCCCTGGTGACGGTCGGTTTCGACCC
>DASZUS010000038.1:0-1532 GCA_035547515.1 Mycobacteriales bacterium | reverse complement strand
CAGGCCGACAAGTACAACGTTCCGCGCATCTGCTTCGTCAACAAGATGGACAAGCTGGGCGCCGACTTCTACTTCACGGTCGACACCATCGTGAACCGCCTCGGTGCCAAGCCGCTGGTGCTTCAGCTCCCGATCGGCAGCGAGAACGACTTCGTCGGTGTCGTCGACCTGATCGAGATGCGTGCGCTGGTGTGGCCGGGCGACGCCAAGGGTGATGTCACGATGGGCGCCCACTACGAGATCGAGGACATCCCCGCCGACCTCAAGGAGAAGGCGGAGGAGTACCGGGCCGCGCTGCTCGAGACCGTCGCGGAGACGAGCGACGAGCTGCTGGAGAAGTTCTTCGGCGGCGAGGAGATCACGGTTCCCGAGATCAAGGCGGCCATCCGCAAGCTCACTGTGAACAACGAGATCTACCCCGTGCTGTGCGGTTCCGCATTCAAGAACCGCGGCGTGCAGCCCATGCTCGACGCGGTCGTCGACTACCTGCCGAGCCCGCTCGACGTGCCTGCCGTTCAGGGCCACGACGTGCGTGACCCGGAGAAGGTGCTCGAGCGTCACGCGGATGCCGCAGAGCCGTTCTCCGCGCTCGTCTCGAAGATCGCCGTGCACCCCTTCTTCGGTCGTCTGACCTACATCCGCGTCTACTCGGGTCACCTCGATTCCGGCGCGCAGGTCATCAACTCGACCAAGCAGAAGAAGGAGCGCATCGGGAAGATCTTCCAGATGCACGCCAACAAGGAGATCCCGGTGGACTCCGTGACCGCGGGTCACATCTACGCCGTGATCGGCCTCAAGGACACCACGACCGGCGACACCCTCTGCGACCCGGCGCACCAGATCGTGCTCGAGTCCATGACGTTCCCGGAGCCGGTGCTGAAGGTCGCGATCGAGCCGAAGACGAAGGCCGACCAGGAGAAGCTGGGAACGGCCATCCAGAAGCTCGCAGAAGAGGACCCGACGTTCCGCGTCGAGCAGGACCAGGAGACCGGTCAGACCGTCATCGGCGGCATGGGCGAGCTGCACCTGGACATCCTCGTCGACCGCATGAAGCGCGAGTTCAAGGTCGAGGCCAACGTCGGCAAGCCCCAGGTGGCCTACCGCGAGACGATCCGCAAGACCGTGGAGAAGCTGGACTACACCCACAAGAAGCAGACCGGTGGATCCGGTCAGTTCGCGAAGGTGCAGATCTCGCTGGCTCCGCTGGAGATCACCGCCGAGACCACGTACGAGTTCGAGAACAAGGTCACTGGTGGCCGCGTTCCGCGCGAGTACATCCCCTCGGTCGACGCGGGCATCCAGGATGCCATGCAGGTCGGCGTGCTCGCCGGGTACCCGACCGTCGGCGTCAAGGCGACGCTGCTCGACGGTGCCTACCACGAGGTGGACTCGTCCGAGATGGCGTTCAAGATCGCCGGTTCGATGGCGTACAAGGAAGCTGCCCGCAAGGCCAGCCCCGTGCTGCTCGAGCCGCTGATGGCCGTCGAGGTGCGCACGCCCGAGGAGTACATGGGCGACGTCATCGGCGACCT
>DASZUS010000037.1:0-67811 GCA_035547515.1 Mycobacteriales bacterium | reverse complement strand
CGTGCCGTCCGATGACGCCGTGTGGTGGATCCGGTCGATGTTGTGCGACTCGACGATCTGAGCCGCCTGGGTCAGGTGGTAGTGGAGGCTGTCCAGGTCGTGGGGTCCGGTGGTGAGCACCGAGGCGTCCCGGCCGATCAGTGCCGCGGTCGTGGCGAGGATGCACACGGCGGTGCAGGCCAGCATCGCCCGGGCGGCGCGACCGGCGGGCAGGCCTGCGGCTCGCCGGCGCAGCCCGTCGCCGGGACGGCCGAGCTTGGCGACCAGGGCTGCCACCAGTGCACTCACGATCGCCAACGGCCACCGGCGGAACCCGTCACAGGCTCCGACCAGCTCCGCGACGACGATCACCCCGCCGATGCCGATCACGGAGGAAGACAGCGCCGCGACCGCAGCGTCGCTGCCGGGCAGCAGCCGGCGGCTGAGCCGGACCGACGCCGGCACCCAGGGGAGCAGCGTCACGGAAAGCGCAAGGTCGCCGAGGAGATAGTCGGCGACGTTCACGGTGCGAACCTTACGCGAGCAGGCGGGCTGGGTCCCTCAGCTGCCCAGGACGACGTCTCGCGCCGTACCGCTGGCAACCAGCCCGTCGCCGGACACCCTGACGGAGGTCACGGTGAGCCGGAACGGCAGCCCGCCGAGTGGCACCGGGATGGTGGTCAGCCTGGCGCCGGTCGCGCCGAGATGCTCGGAGACGGTCAGCACCGAGTTGGCCACCGAGAACGTCATGGACGGCGAGAGCTTCACGGTGATGCCGCGCGAGGTGAGGTAGCTCTCGAGATCGCTGAACGTGATGGCGACAGTCCCGGTCACCCGGTCGACGGGAACCGTCTTGACCGAGCCGCTGATGACCTTCGACAGCGGGATGTGAACGCCCATCAGGTGCACGGTCATCGTGTCGAGATCGACGTGGTCCGACGTCACGGCCTCGCCGGTCCGCACGGTCACGTCGCTGTAGTGGCCCTCTACCGCCTGGGTCAGGAACGGCCAGCCGCCGATCGTCACCGACGGCCGGCTGGACAGGTGCTCGTCGGTCTCGAGCTTGCCGGCGAGGACGTGTGCCGCGACGTGCGCGCCGACCCGGTCCGCCGCGACCACGAGGACGACGATCAGCAGGACCAGGGCGATCAGCAGCTTCCGGAACATGTGGGCGTCTGTCTACCTGCCCGGGCCACGGTTGACCAGGGTCGTCAGCTCTCGCCCGAGCCGGTCGAGCAGCTGCGGGCTTGCGGCGTTCTCGGCATGGCCGAACCCAGGCTCGATCCAGAGCTGCTTCGGCTCGCGGGCCGCGGCGTACAGCGCCTCCGGGTGCTCGACCGGGAAGTAGTGGTCGCGGTCACCGTGGATGATCAGGACCGGGATCGGGGAGATCCGGCCGATGACCTCGACAGGCGACTCCGGCAGCGCGTCGAGGTCCCAGCCGTCGGGGGTGATCCGCGTCCGCATGCCGCGTCGCAGGATCAGCCGGCCGAGGCGGGTCTCGACGGCCCAATGGATCCTTCGCATCGGCTTGGTGTCGCGGTAGAACCACCGCGACACCGCCGAGACGGTCACCACCGCATCCACCCCGCCGATCAGCGCGGCGTGACGGAGCACGATGCTCCCGCCCATCGACCAGCCGCAGGTGACGACGTCGTCGTACCCGAGATCGCGGGCGTAGCGGACCGCTGCCTCCACGTCGTGGATCTCGTCGCGCCCGACGGTGGACCATCCGCTCGAGGCGCCATGCCCGCGCAGGTCGATGCCGATGACACCGGCATGTGCCGCGAGGGCGCGCATCACGCTCAGCGGCCCCGGATGGGCGGTCGACTGGGTGAAGCCGTGGGCGACGACGACCGCGAGCCGGCGTGCCGGATCGGGGCCTTCGAGGTGTACGGCGACAAGGCGCTCGCCATCGGCCGTCGTCAGGGTGTGAGCCGCGGCGCGACCGGTCGCGAACGGCGGATCGCCCACTCCGCTATCCTTCACCAGGTCGGGTTCGGGCAGCGCCGCCCCCCAACGGAGTCCTCGAAGGACGCCGGGTGCGGCATACGCCGGACCCGTTGTTGTTTTTGAACGGAGGCCCTGATGGCGAGCTTGCTGCTGCTGACGCCGAACGCCGCAGATGGATCCGCGCAGGTGCTGCCCAGCCTGGCGCTGCTCGGCCACGCGGTCCGGGTGCTCCCGCTCGACGCGGCGCCGTTGCTCGACCCCCCGCCGAACGACCTGATCGTGGTGGACGCCCGGCGCGAGATGGCGGCGGCCCGCCAGACCTGCCGGCTGCTCCAGGCGACCGGTACGTCGTCGCCGGTGCTTGCCGTCGTCACCGAAGGCGGCCTCGTCGCGGTCACCGCCGACTGGGGTCTCGACGACGTCGTACTCGACACCGCCGGGCCGTCGGAGGTCGAGGCGCGGGTGCGGCTCGCCCTCGGCAAGGCCGCGGCGGCGGGCGAGGCCGGCTCCACGGAGGAGATCCGCTCCGGCGACCTGTCGATCGACGAGGCGACGTACCAGGCGAAGATCGGCAGCCGCCCGCTCGACCTGACGTTCAAGGAGTTCGAGCTGCTGAAGTTCCTCGCGCAGCACCCCGGCCGGGTCTTCAGCCGGGCGCAGCTCTTGCAGGAGGTCTGGGGATACGACTACTTCGGCGGCACGCGCACCGTCGACGTTCACGTGCGGCGGCTTCGGGCCAAGCTCGGTCCCGAGCGCGAGGCACTGATCGGCACGGTGCGCAACGTCGGCTACAAGTTCGTCGCGCAGCCGCTTGCCGGCCTGTCCGGCGAGACGGAGGGCGTCAGCGAAGCCGCCGACGACCCGGCGTACGCCGACCTGCTCATCGACTGACCACGCGGGATCGCGACACGGCGTGGGCGGCATAGTGTCGGCGCCGTGGAGCGGCTGACCGAGGCAGACGCCGACGCCGTACTCCGGCTCAACGACGAAGTTGCCGCGGCCAGCGGGTTCAGCTCGCTCTCCGATCCCGTCGTGTCAGCGGTGCGCCGCCGCGACCCCGGATCGCACCTGACGCAGCACCGCGATGGTCGCCTGGTCGGCTACGCCCATATCGACGCCTCGGGCGAGCACCCGGTCGCGGAGCTGGTCGTCGAGCCGGGCCTCGATCCCAGCCAGCTCCTGTCGGCGGTGGTCGACACGGCCGGCCCGGGCCTGCGGCTATGGACCAAGGGCGACGACGCGCCGCTCAACGACGTGCTGCCCACCCTCGGCTTCGCGCTGGAGCGGACGGTGGTGAAGCTGCGCCGTTCACTCGCCGAGCCGCCGCTAGCCGACCCGGTCTGGGCACCCGGCGTGACGGTCCGCACGTTCGCGGTCGGCCGGGACGAGGCGGCCTGGCTCGAGGTCAACAACGCCGCGTTCGCGGGCCACCCTGAGCAGTCGGGCTGGACGCTCGCGGACATCGAGGGCCGCGAGCAGGAGCCGTGGTTCGATCCCAACGGCTTCTTCCTTGCCGAGCTCGACGGCGCCATCGCCGGCTTTCATTGGACGAAGCGGCACCAGGGCCCCCCGCCGTACGGAGAGGTCTACGTCATCGGCATCGCCCCCGGGATGCAAGGCAAGCACCTCGGTGAAGCCCTTTTGCTGAAAGGTCTCCACCACCTCCGGGACAGCGGCCTCGACACCGTCGTCCTCTACGTCGAAGCGGACAACGCGCCAGCGAACGCCCTCTACGAGCGCCTCGGCTTCAACCGGTGGAGCGCCGACCGCCTCTGGGCCCGCTGACCCCGGTCGCGATTTCCTCGAAGTAGCACATGACCGAGCCGCGGCAGCCCCGCGAACCGGACACTAGGGCACACTTCGACGGCGGCGCGGTCGGGTCATGTGCTACTTCGTGTGAAATCCGGCGCTGGTAGGTGCTAGCCGCGGAAGCGGCGGGTCCAGCGGGCCCGGGCGATCGGTGACGGGGTCGGGAGCCGTGACGTGGCGGGAGCCCTCGTCGGGTTCGACGGTGGTGACGGAGGCAGCGGCGCGTCGTAGTCGGTGCCCGCGATGATCTCGGCGATCGCCGCTGCGTCGAGGTTCTCGCTGTCGGGGATCTGCGGCACGAAGCCGACCAGTACGCCGTCGCGCAGGACCATCGCTTCGAGGCCGGGAGTGTCGTCGTTGTCCCAGATCGCCTCACGGCCGTCGGTGAGTACGACGCGCAGCCCGACGTTGTAGACGCCGACTCGCCGGTTCACGCTCGCGAAGATCCGCTTCGCGCGCAACCGCTCGACCACCTCGGCCGCTACCGACTCCTCCACCGCCCGGACCTGACCTAGTAGGTCCAGCCGAGCTCTGCGTGCTTGCCACCGGGCCCGTACAGGAACGTCCCGTGCGTGCTCGACACGTCGAACGTCATGATGTTGCTGACACCCTGGCCGCTCTCGAGCTCCGTGGTGTCGAGCTGGCGGTGCGCGCCCGAGAACGGCGCAGCACCGTCGTTGTTGTTGATGAGGCCCTCACCCGGCACCTTGACCCAGACGTCGAGCCGGTTGACGACGAGCGGGTTCTTGCCGTCGTTGTAGATCTTGATCGGGAACGTCAGGAAGTACCCGTGCTCAGGGTCGTCGGCGTACGACGAGAGCCGGTGGGTGGACACGCTCGGCTTGCCGATCTTGATCAGCTCGGCGGCGGCGCCGCCCGCGGTGCCGATCTGTGCCGCTTGGCCGATCCTGAGCGTGCGGTAGCCGTGCACCACGACGATCTTCGTGTGGTGCTTGACGGTCGTCGTGGTGACGGTCGGGCCGGGCTCGTGCTTGGTCGAGCCGCAGGCGGCCGCGGCCATCACCAGCGCAGCCACCAATGCGACGGCTCGGCCCACCCGCTGCGTACGCATGACGATCAAGCCTACGGGAGAGCGTTAAGGCCGCACCGCGCCGATGTAGTCGGAGCGGAAGGCCGGGTCGATCCGGACATCGACCCCGGTGTACGGCGCGTCGATCATGTTGCCGCCGCCGATGTAGATGCCGACGTGGTGGATGGTCGACGGGTCCGAGGTGTTGTAGGCGAAGAACACCAGGTCTCCCGGCTCGAGCTGGTCCTGGCTGACGTGGACGCCCTCGTTCCACTGGTCGCCGGTGTAGTGGCCGAGGTAGACGCCGGCCTTGCCCCAGACGTACTGGGTGAGGCCGGAGCAGTCGAAGGAGTCCGGGCCCGCGGCCGCCCAGACATAGGGCTTGCCGATCTCGGCGTAGGCCCATCGGACCGCGACCGCCGCACCGCCGGATCCGGTGACGACCGGCGGCGGCGTCGGCGACACCGGGCTGTCGATCGCATCGACGCCCTGCTGCGTGGCTTCCCGCTCGGCCCGCAGCCGCGCCTGCTCGCGCTCGGCGGCGAGCTTGGCCGCACGGTCCTTCGCCGCCTTGATGATCGCGGCTTCCTTGGCCTCGAGGCCGGACAGGATCTTCTGCTCCTGCGCGGCGGCCGCCTTGATCTTCTGGCGTGAGTCGTCGATGACGGTGGTAGCGGCCTGCTGCTTGGCCAGCTCGGCCTGAGCGGTGGCCTGCGCGGCGGTCTCGACCCGCTGCGCCGCCGCCATGTCGGAGAGGGTCCGCGCCTCGCTGACCGAGATCGCCTGCAGCGACGAGATCTGGTCGATGTAGCGGCCGGCCGACCCGTCGCTGACCAGCCCGAGGACGCTGTTGGTGCCACCGCCCCGGTACGCCGCGACCGCGAAGGCGCTGACCGAGGCCTGGAGGTTGCCCAGCCGGCGCTGCGCCGACGTCACAGCCTGGTCCGCCGCGGCCGCGGCGCTGTGCGCGGCGGCGAGCTTGATGCGCGCGGCGTTGTAGGCCTCGCTCGCGGCCTCCGCCTCGCTGTCCAGCATCCGCAGCTGCTGCTTGGCGTCGGCGATCTGCTGCTTGACGCTCTCGGCGGAGGCGGGCGAGCTCACCACGAGCCCGCCCACGAGCGACGCAAAGCACAGGGCCAGCGCGACCAGCGCGCGGGCTGTCACCACCCGATGCGTCACAAGCGAGGAGAGTCGAACAAGATGGCGGTGGGGAATCGCCGTCAAGTTGTCCCGGACCTACCTTTCGGCGGCACCACGACGCCGCTCGGCCCGGGGTGGCCGGCTAGTCGCGCCCTGGTTGGAAGCACGTTAACGGGGAGGCGCCGCGGTCACAAGGGACCACACGGCGCAGTCGCCGCCGGCGGCACGACCCGACAGCAACCGGCAACACGCTGGGCCGGGGCGAACGCCCCGGCCCAGCGTGCCTTTTCCGAGGAGATCCCTACTTGGTGACCTTGACGCCCGCAGAGGACGCCGAGGCGTTGGCGTACCCGGACTTGTGCGCCGTGACCGTGCAGTGGATCTTCTTGCCCTGCAGCGCCTTGGTGAGCTTCAAGGTCGCTTGCGTCGCGCCGGCGATCTTGGTGCTGCCCTTGAACCACTGGTAGGTGTAGGAGGTAGCGCCCGGCGCCCACCGGCCGTGCGAGCTGGTCTCGGTCGAGCCCACCTTGTGCTTGCCGGACAGCACCGGCTTGGCCAGGTTGGTGAACTTCGACGGACCGGTCGGCCCAGCGACGAAGGTGTGGCTGAACTCGGCGTACGACGAGCCGTCCGCCGTGTGACCACCCGCGGAGCTCTGAGCACCGAAGTTGGTCGGCAGGAACGCGACGTCGACGACCTGGTTGCCCGACACCGTCGAGGGCACCGTGACCGACGCCTGACCGTTGGTCAGCGTCGCGGTGGTGCTGTACGACGCGGCCGTCGGCGAGCCACCGGCAACCGCCGGCAGAGCGACCGACACCTGCACCGAGCCGGTCGGCACGCTGCCGTCCGACGCGCTGACCGTGACCTGCACCGCCCCGCCGCTGTAGAGCGCGGTGGTCGTCGTCGACGGCCCCTCGCCGACACCGTTGCTGGCGAACGGGTTAATGGTGTCAACCGTGTTGTTGTTCGCCACACCGCAGAGCTTCGAGCTCAGCGGCCACTCGTTGAGAGCGGCGATGTCTGCCTGGGCCGTGGAGTTCGTGCAGATCCAGCCGGTGTTCGAGAAGATGCCCTCGAGCACGTTGTTGTCGCTGCCGTAGAGGAACGGCGTCGTGGTCGCTCCGGCGATCGCCTTGCCGCGGACGACGTTGTACAGCTCGCGGTCCTCGGACCAGCCGCCCTCGATGCGCAGGATCTGCGACTTCGAGTTCGCCAGCTGAGCACGCGCGTAGGAGAACATCTCGATCGCGTTGGGATCCGCCGCGATGATCGACGGGTCGTGCTCCTCGACGTTCACCTTGCCGGTGTTCCAGTTCGCGTCGGTGATCGTGACGCCCGGACCCTGCCAGGTCTGGTACGCCGCGCTGTGCGAGCTGGGGTCGTTGTCCGTACCCGGCGCCTCAGTCACGCCGTCGAGCTGGGCGAGGAAGGCCTCAGAGGCGTTCAGCGTGCCGGAACCGGCCTTGGGAAGGTACGGGTGGATCTCCGCGTCCTTGCCGCCGACCTGGTCCCAGTTGGTGTAGGTGCCGTTGTAGATCTTCAGCACCTGCTCGCCGGTCAGCGCCGCCGGCGCGGGGCCGTTCGGGTTGGTCGCGGTCACGATCTTGTCGACCGCGAACGGCAGCCCGATCTCGCCCGCCGCGAGGTTGGTGGTGTTGAGCGGGCCCGACGAGCGCGCGAACGCGATGTCGTTGAACAGCGGGTCGGTCGGGGTCTGCAGCAGGGTGCGACCGGAGCCGGAGCTGTTCGGCAGGACGGCCGCGGCTGGCGCCTTGGGGTCCACGACAGTCGCCGGTCGCGCTACGCCGACCTTGGTGCCGGTGTTGTCCGCACCACACGGGAAGCCCGAGCCGTCCGGGTTCGATCCCAGCCCGGTGGCCGTCGCCGTGTTGGTGTCACCGACGCACGCGTCGTAGTTGACCAGCTGCGGGCCGGACGGGTTGGCGGCGTCGTAGTCGGTCGCCAGCTTGTCCAGGATGTACTGCGTGGTGTCGGAGCCGGCGCCGATGATGTCGGTGCCAAGCTTCGGCGAGGTCGACGGGCCCCCATCGACCGCGCCTGCCGGCGCCGCCGCTGTCAGGGCCAAACCGAACGCGGCCGCGGCGGCCACGCCCAGCTTGACGCTGTTCTTTCGAACGGACATCAAATGCTCCCTGATTCGTATCTTCTTCTGTGCTCGATGTGGGTTCACATCAAGTTCGGTAGGAGGCGGGTGACCTGATCGGTCACCGCCCAGGCGAGGGCGATCACGACGGGAGTCGAGACCAGCCACACGAGCGCGCTACGGAAATGACGTCGCGCGACGCTGATCGCCAGCACGAGGCCGGTCAGCAGCGCCAGCAGCAACGTGATGACGGGCAGCGCGCTCGTGTCGCGCGCCATCACCAGCTCCGAGGCGGGCACGGCCGAGGCCACCGGACCGTCGGTCAGCGCCTTGTCGGTCGTCGCGTCGACGTACACCGCTGACGAGGCCCGAAGCGCCGAGAGGAATCCGTGGCCGTCCGCGGTGGCCAGCGTGAGCAGCCCGCCGCTCGCTCCGCTCGGCACCGCCGGTACCGGGTCGCCGGCGCGGCGTACGTCGACGACCGTGTAGACCACCTTGCCCTCGCCGGTCAGAGCGGTGATCTGGTCGCCCTTGGCGAGCCGGGTCAGCTTCCCGAACGGCGCGCCGTCGGTGCTGCCCTTGCCGAGCACCCACGACCAGCCCGCCTGACCGGGCAGCGGCGTGTCACGCAGGTGGCCTGGCCCGGCGGTGAGGTCCCCGGAAGCGGTGCCGTCGACGACGACCTGCTGCAAGCCGATCGCGGGGATCGTCAGCAACGCCACTGGCGCACCGGGCTGTAGCGGCTTGCCGTTGTAGTCGAGCTCGCCGGTCGGTGCCGTGGCCTGCGCGAGCTCCGAGCGGAACTTCGCGTAGAGGATGCTCTGGCTGCGGGTGTGCGCCAGCCCACCGAGGACGAGCAGCTGCAGCAGCATCCAGCCACAGACCAGGGCGAGCACCAGGCACGCGGACGACACGAGAGACAGCCGCTCGCCCAGGCCGCCGGGGGTGATCTCCTGGCGCGGTCGCGCATCCCTCGCGGCGCCGGTCGGCGTCTGTGAGTCGAGGACGTCAGGCGCGGCCGAGATGCGCTGACCTCCCTCGTCGGTCACGACCGTCGTGGCCGTCACTTGAGCCCCTTGGAACGCAGCCAGGCCCGGCTGACTACCGCGGCACCGCCAGCGGCGATGGCGAACAGCAGGAGCAACGGCAGCAGCGAGCCACCGACGGGCGAGCTCAGCGCCGCCGTGATGGCCTGCGACCCGCCGCCACCCGAACCGGCACCTGGCGCGAGCTCGGGTGCCGGCTGCGACGGCTGCGAGGTGGCGCCCAGCCCCGGGAGGCTGATCGCGGGGGCGCCGGGCTGCGGTGCGGGTGTCACGCCGATGCCGCTCGACGGCGACGACGGGACCGCGGAGGACTTCTGCTGCGCGACCGCTTTGGCGACCGCCTGCGCCTGCGCGAACAGCCGCGCGGTCACGCCCGACTTCTCGATCGGCAGGTAGCCATCCGGCAGCTGCCCGTTGCCGCGGCCGGGGACCTGACCTTCGGTAGAGGAGATCTTGATGAACTGCGCCACGTCTGCGGCGGTCGCAGCCGGCAGGCCGGACAGCTTCGCCGCGGTGTAGACCACCATCGTGCCGGGGTACGCCGAGGCGCTCTTGCGGATCGCCTGCTGCGAGATGTCGAACGGCTTGAGCTTCGGGCCCGGCTTCGCCAGCTTCAGCGCGGCGGCCATGCCGGCGTCGTCAGGGGCCACGAAGTGTCCCGGCGAGGCCTGCAGGTTCGCGACGGTGAGGTCGTAGCGGCGCGCGTCGCCCAGGGTGACCAGGCCGAGCATGAACCGGTTGCCCAGTCCCTCCGGAGCCGCACGGCTGAGCTGGAACGGCGAGGTCGCCGTACCGTTTCCGGTGCACCCGGTCGTGACGTTCGGCCAGCTGTAGAGCAACGCGGTGGCGATCAGCCGGAGGCTGCTCACCGGGCTCGCGACCAGCGGCATGTACGCGGTCGGCGCGGCCTGCAGGCAAGGATTGTTGGTGGTCTTGTCGACCCAGGTGTCGAGCAGCGGCCAGGTGCTAACCGGCAGCTTGATGTTCTTGTAGAACGGGTTGACCCGCATGCCCCACGGGTCCGGCTTGCCGTGGATGAACGCCAGCGCCTGCGGGTCCGCCGCGATGTAGGACGTCAGCTGCGTGATCACGCCCGAGCTCGTGGACAGGTTCAGCAGCGTCGCCGCCGTCTCGCTCCAGTGAGAGGTGTCCAGGCCTGGGTTGAGCTTCTCGAACTCCGGGTCGAGGTTGAGCGAGAGCGGGTTGTGCGACAGGCCCGGATGCGCCTGCTGGACGTCGACCGAACCGGGATATGACTCGGTGAGCAGCTTCGCGAGCAGACGGGCGTTGAGGTTGATGGTCTCCTGCTGGCCGGCGTTGCCGGGCTTGTCGATGTCGAACCCGATGGCCCAGCCGGTCACCGCGGTCGGCGCGTACCCGACCCCGTCGTCGTCGGGCTGTCGCGTCGACACCTCGGCGGCCGACGCCTGGCCGGCGGTCGTCAGGGCGTACGCCGCCTGGTCGGGCATGATGTTGTCCTGCCAGTTGAACCGCGACTTGTTCTCGCAGTACGCCGGCGTCCACTGCAGCGCAACCTGGCTGAGCAGCTCAGAGCCGTAGAACGGCACCGGCTTTCCCGCGGCGGCGGACGAGCACACGCCCGGCGGAGGCGCGAAGGTCAGCGGCACCGGGATGCGCCGGTCCCAGTTCGACGCCGACCACCAGAAGGCAGGCGCGACCGCGTCCTGCGGCGCGGAGCCGGGGTTGACCTGGCCGGCCGGGAGCTGCCCGGTGGCGTTACAGGCCTGGCTGGTGTTGCCGGGGACGCAGTCGATGCCGTCGATCGGGATGATCTCGAGGGTGCACGGGACCGTCGAGGAGCAGCCGAGTGAGGCGTTGTCGAGGTTCGTGCGCGGGTCGAACTCAAACGTGCCGTCGCCGTTGAGGTTGGTGAAGGCGAACGCCTCTTGCGGGATGGTCACCGAGCTCACCGTCGCCTCGGGCGGCATCGACTGTGACGAGCAGCCGGGGTAAAGGGTTCCGTCGGCGGCCAGGAACGGCGTGATGTGGTAGTCGAAGGTGTCCGTGACATTGCAGGTGTCGGGGATCTTCGACGGGTCGATGCCGGAGATGTGAGCCGTGTCGGCGTCGGTTGCTGCAGCGTCCTGCTGCCAGATGCCCTGGCCCGGGTCGGCCGACGACGTGCGCTCGAAGTAGGTGTTGGTCCAGCAGGTGTCCGGCGTGACCTCGTGGTCCGAGCTGACCTTCGGGTCGTCCTTCGGGTCGACGCCGCGGCACTGCATGAGTACGACGGGGTACTCCTGCTCGAGGCCGGTCTCCCCGAATGGGTTCAGCGCCCGTCCTGCGGTCGGGTGGGCGCCCGACCAGGTTACCTTGATGCGTTCGTGGTCCTGCAGGTTTGTGTGCTTGTTGACGGTCACGTGGATGCAGTTCTTGGTGTCCGGTGTGCCGTCGCCGAAGGTCCGCTCGATCGGCTCGGTCGCCGACCACGAGTCACTTCCCGAGGAGGTCACGCCGTACTTCGCGGTGCAGCCGGGAACCGAGACCGGCGGGAGGCTGCCGCTGGGCCGCGGCGGGGCGGTGGCGGTCGGTGTGGGGGAAGCCGACGCAGATGCGGACGCAGAAGGCGTCGCGGAAGGTGACGGCGAGGCGGAGGCCGGGGCAGCCGAGGCGGACGCGGTCGGCGAGCCGGTCACGACAGCCGTGGCCGCCGGCGAGGGAGACGACGGCGTGGCGACGGCGCCGACCGGGGCCAGGCTCGCCACTGCGATCGGCAGCGCTGCGGCGAGCGCGCCGAGCAGCGCGATGCGGTGACGGCGGCTCATGGCGCGCCTCTGCGACGGCGGATCCAGGCGACGTACACACCGGGCAGCAGCACGATCGCGACCAGCTCCGCGACCGCAACCAGGCCGAACACCTTGTTGTCGCCGTTGCGCTGCGCGCTGAGCTGTACGGCGGTCGGCGTCACCGAAGAGATGTCCGTCGTGCCCGTGGTCGCGGTGCCACCACCGGTCCCGGAAGCGGGCGCGACGGTGCCACCCGATCCCGGGTCGACGGCGGTCGCGGCACCGCCCGTCGACGCGCCTGCCGTGCCGCCAGCACCCGCGCCGTTGCTGCCGGGCGAGCCCGCGCTCGTCGTCGTCGAGCCGGCCTGCGTCGTCGTACCTGGTGCGACCGTCCCGTCGCCGCACGGCACGGCGGTCGCCTTCTGGCAGGCAAGCGGTGCGGGGGCGATCTGAGCGAGATGGTTCGCGGCGAGGTCGCCCTTGACGAATGTCGGGTTGTCACACGACGCGAGGTTCGCCGACGGGTTCTTGATGTTGACGCCGGCGACCGGCTTCGGGCTGGCCTGCGGCCCCAGCTTCTCGATCTGGGTGAACGACGCCTTCACGAGGTTCAGCGGGAGCGGGGAGTAGCCGTAGGGACCGGCCTTCGACTGACCGGTGCACAGGTCGTAGCTGAGGAAGTCCGCGAGCGTCTGGCGCTTCGCAACCGTCATGCGCTGGTCGGTCGAGCTCGTCGGGATGATCATGTAGGAGTACGACGAGATCGGGTAGGAGCGCGGGTCCTTGTAGGTGTAGACGTCGTCGAGGTTCTGCGTCAGGTATGTGTTGGGGGTCAGCCCCGCGGGGCTGCAGGCACCGCTCGCGTTGCAGCCGTTGATCTTCGCCTGGGTGAGTGCGACAGCCACGTCGTACTGGGTGGGCTGGACGTAGTAGCCCGCCGGATTCTCGACGTACACGACCGGGTAGTGCGCGTTCAGCGGGTAGGAGTACTCGGTGTAGCCGATGTCCCCGTTGCCGGCCGCCGAGTCGACGGTGTTCATGACGCCGTCGTCGCCGGAGGCCGCGACCTGGCGGCCGGTGCGCGGGTAGATCGACGTCAGGCCGGTGTTACCGCCGTTGTAGGGGCCCCAGATCGACGGGTACTCCTTGCCCATCCAGAGCGTGAACTGCGCGGTGGCGCCGGAGCCGTCGGACCGGACGACCGGAGTGATCGGCGTCGACGGCAGCGCGTGCCCGCCGTTCTCCTTGGTGATCTCGGGGTCGTCCCAGTTGGTGATCTTGTTGGTGAAGATCTTGGCGATCGTCTCGCCGGACAGCCGAAGGTTGGTCACGAGCTTGCCGGCGACGTGGAGCTGGTAGGTCAGCGCCGTGCCGCCGGCAACCACGGGAAGGTAGGCGTACGGGCGGCTGCTCGCGTCGGACTGGTGCGTGACCGGGTCAATGCCCTGGTAGGGGATGTCGGAGTCCGCGAAGTCTGTGACGTAGTTCGCGAAGTCCTTGCGTCCTTGGGACGAGCCGTTGTTGTTGAACGTGATCTGCATGCCCTGCGCGGAGACGTCCGCGATCCACTGCTGGATGATCGTGTAGGCCCAGGTCGAGCCCGAGCCCTCGATCTCGGCGTACTCCGCCGAGGCCGTGCCCATCGTGCGGTACACGGAGAAGCACAGCAGCGCGAGCACGATCGCCAAGCGAGTCGTGGTACGGCGCAGACGGATCACGCTGGGGTTCATGGGGTGTCCTTGCGGGGCGCGACCGGACCAGCCGGCACGAGGGGATCTGCAGTCAGGTAGCCGTAGCGACTTGCCCGGAAGGCGAGACGGGCGCGGCGCACCGTCGACGGCTTGCCACTTCGCGGCCGCGCCAGCATGCGGGCGGTGATGAACAGGATGAGCACCAGCACGAGCAGCACCGCCGCGGCTCCGAACGCGCGCTGGATCTGCAGCGAGATGCCGCTGCGAGCCGAGGTGAAGATGAACAACGGCAGCGAGTTCATGACGCCGCTGGTCGGGTTGAGGTGGACGAAGGTCGCATTGCCGGACGTGATCAGGACCGGCGCGGTCTCACCGACGCCGCGCGCGATCGCCAGGATCAGCGCCGTCGCGAGGCCCGGACGCGCCGTCGGCAGGACGACCCGCCAGACGGTGGCCCAACGGCTCGCGCCGAGCGCGAATGCCGCCTCACGCATCGTGCCGGGTACGACGCGCAGCACCACGTCGGATGCCCGCGCGATGATCGGCAGCATCATCACCGCGATGGCCAGACCCGCCGCAAGGCCGGAACGCGGGAAGCCGAGCGCGATGATCCAGACCGTGTAGATGAACAGGCCGGCGAGGATGTCCGGTAGCGCGGTCATCGCCTCGACCACGGTGCGGATCACCTTCGCGAACCGGCCGCCGATCTCGTTCATATAGACGGCGGTGCCGACGCCTAGCGGCAGGGCGATGGCCGATGCGATCCCGAGTTCGATCAGCGACCCGAGCACGGCGTGGAGGATGCCGCCGCGGTTGAGTGGATCCTCGTCCCCGACCCCGGTCATGTCCTTGGTGAAGAAGTTGACGTGGTCCAGCGCGGTCCAGCCGCGCTTGAGGACGAAGACGATCACCGAGCCGAGTGCGACGAGCACGATCACCATGCCGGTCGACATCACCCACTGCGCGACCCGGTCGGCGACAGCAACGTTGCTGCCCACCACCGCGGTCCCGACCGCGAGGATCGCCACGTTGGCAACGGCGGCGACGAAGATGAACCACGCCAGCCCGTGGATCGGCAGTAGCCGCTCGACGACGACCCAAGCGATGCCCAGCGCGCCGAGGCGCGCGCCCCACGTGAGGAATCGCTCGTCGGCGGGCAGCTGGCCGAGGTCGGCCCGTGGTGTGGCAGGGGCGTTGTCGTCCTGGTAGCCGGCGGCCGGAGCGGCGATCGAGCTCACGTCTCGGCCCCCGAGCGGCTGCGGTTCACCACGACCGCCGCAAGCGTGTTGACCACCAGCGTGATCACGAAGAGCACGAAGCCCGCAGTCAGCAGCGCGGAGAGCTGGATGCCGGTCGCCTCGCCGAACTGGCTGGCGATCAGCGCGGAGACGGTGTCGGTGCCGATCTCGAGGATCCGGCCCTTGATCACGAACTCCGGGCTGACGATCAGCAGCACCGCGATCGTCTCGCCGAGGGCGCGACCCAGCGCCAGCATCGTGCCGCCGATGATGCCGCCGCGGCCGAACGGCAGGACGACGGTGCGGATCATGCCCCACTTGGTGGAGCCGAGCGCAAGCGCGCCCTCCTTCTCGCCCACCGGGGTCTGTGAGAAGACCTGCCGCATGACGGCACATGCCATCGGCATGACCATCATCGATACGACGGTGCCCGCGATGAACGCGCTCGCGGTGTAGCGGCTGATGTCGGGGACCGCGGCATTGGGGTTGGCGTCGACGTGGAACGGCGGAAACCATCCGAAGTTGCGCTGCAGGAAGACCGCGAACTGCGAGGCGTGCGGCTCGATGAGGAAGAAGCCCCAGAGCCCGTACACGATCGACGGGACGGCAGCCATCAGGTCGATAGCGGCGACCAACGTGCCGCGCAGCCGCGGGGGCGCGTACTCGGTGATGTAGAGCGCCGTCGTGATCGCCAGCGGGAAGGCGATGACCATCGCGACCGCGGCGACCTCGATGGTCCCGACGATGACCGCCGCGATGCCGAGAGTGTCCGTGTCCGGGTTCCAGGCGCGGGTGGTGAAGAAGCTGAACCCGTAGTGGTGCAGCGTCGGCCACCCCTGGTAGGCCAGGAACACGCCGATGCCGCCGGTGATGACCAGGACCGAGGCGCCGATCGCCCGGAAGCTGTTGACGAAGACCCGGTCCGCGCCGGTGGGCTTGCGCGAGATCGGACGAGGCGCCTCCGGAGGCGGTGCGTCGCCGGGGGCGTCGAGAACCGCCGTCGTCACCCGAACCGGCCGTTGACGTAGTCGGAGGTACGCGGGTCGCGCGGGCGCTCGAAGATGTCCTCGGTCGGGCCGGACTCGACGATCACGCCGGGCGTGCCCTGCTCGGCCAGGAAGAACGCGCACTGCTGCGAGACCCGAGCCGCCTGCTGCATGTTGTGCGTGACGATGACGATCGTCACCTGGTCGCGCAGCAGCGAGATCGTCTCCTCCACGCGCCGGGTGGAGGTCGGGTCGAGGGCGGAGCACGGCTCGTCCATCAGCAGGACGTCGGGGTTCACGGCAAGCGAGCGCGCGATGCACAGCCGCTGCTGCTGGCCGCCGGAGAGCGCCCCGCCTGGCTCGCCGAGCCGGTCCTTGACCTCGGCCCACAGACCCCCGCGCTGCAGGCAGTCCTCGATCAACGCATCACGGTCGGAGCGTGCGATCTTCTTGCCGGTGAGCTTGAGGCCGGCGGTGACGTTGTCGGCGATGCTCATGGCAGGGAACGGGTTCGGCTTCTGGAAGACCATCCCGATCCGGCGCCGCGTCTCGGTGATGCGCGACTGCGGGGCGTAGATGTCCTCGCCGTTGAGCCGCACCTCGCCGGCCAGCTTCGCGATCGGCACCTGCTCGTGCATTCGGTTGAGGATCCGCAGGAACGTCGACTTGCCGCAGCCGGACGGCCCGATGAGTGCGGTCACCGTCGCGGGCGGCATGTCCAGCGACACCCGGTCGAGCACGTGGTTGTTGCCGAACCACGCCGAGACGCGCACCGCCTCGAGGCGGGCGCCGCTCACGGCGGGCTGCTCGCGTACCGCGACCTCCTGGGCGGCAGGCGGCGTGACGATCGAGCGGTCGGGGGCGATGGTCACGGGCTCTCCTAGCTCCAGCGGGTCGGTCATGCCGCGCCGCCATCCGGGAGCCGGCTTTCGGCGAGCTGCCAGACCGGCGGCGGGTCGGCGTCGGACAGGTCGGCGACGGCGGCCGCCGCGACGAAGGTGCTCGCGTTGTAGGTGCACTCGCGGTGTCGGGCATAGCCCCGGCTCGAGGTCGCGACGGCAACGCCGTCGAGGCGCAGCCGCCAGCCCCACGTCCCGGTCCGCGGCACAGTGAGCACGCTGAGCTCCGCGTCGTGCACCCGCGCGCGAAGCGCAGCGGCCGCATCTCGGGCACCCGCCAGATCGGGGAAGACCCGGCAGCTGCGGCCGAGCTCGCGGTGGTTCGCGCCAGTGAGGCGCCACGCGAACCATGAGCCGTCCACGTCCACCTCCCCTTCGAACGGCTGGTGCAAGTCAGGCCAGACCGGATGCGCCGCCGCGCCCTCCCCGACCCCCAGAACGAAGAGATAGCGCGGCGTCTTCACGCGCTCCCCCCTTCTCTTGCTCTCGCGAGGAGCGCGCCCCGCCCTGCCTCGACAACGACACCCCACCTTCGGCGACGAGCGGCACACCCCGGGGGAACTGCAGATGAGCGAAAGATGAACAACAGGCGCGGGCTTGGGATTTGTCGGGCATCCTCGTTTGATGACCACAACCGCCGCTGACGCCGTCTCGCGTACGGCGGACCTCGGCGGGCCGACCCACTACCTGGACTTCGGCGGGCCTTCGGCAGCCCCGGTGCTTCTGCTCGTGCACGGTCTCGGCGGCGCGAGCTGGAACTGGCTCGCGCTGGCGCCTCTGCTGCGCGACCACGTGCGCGTGATGGCGATCGACCTTGCCGGCCACGGCCAGTCCCCAGCAGCCGGCCGCTCCACCACGGTCGGCGGTAACCGGCGGCTGCTCGACCGGTTCATCCGCGAGGTGGCCGGTGAGCCGGTCGTCCTGGTCGGGAACTCCATGGGCGGGCTGATCTCGATCCTGGAGGCCGCGAGCTGCCCGGACCAGGTACGCGGCGCGGTGCTGGTCAACCCCGCCCTGCCGCGTCCGTTGCTCGCCAGAGGGGACGTGCGCGTCGGGCTGCAGTTCGCGGTCATGTCGCTGCCGCTGCTCGGCGAGGCGGCGTACCTCCGCCGTCGTGCGCGCCACTCCGCCGAGCACCACATCCGCCAGACCCTGCGGCTGTGCACCGTCGACATGAACCGCGTCCCCGACGAGGTGGTCGCCGCGGGCGTCGAGGTCCTCAGCCGGCGCGAGCCCGCGGCCTTCCCACCTCGGGACGTGACAGCGGCCGGGCGCTCCGTGGTCCTGCGGGTCAGCCGCCCGCGCGAGCTGCGCCGGGCCATGGCCGCGGTCACCGCGCCGGTGCTGCTGCTGCACGGCGCGAAAGACCGGTTGGTCCCGGTCGCATCGGCGCGCGAGGCCGCGAAGGCCTTCCCAACGTGGCGGCTCGAAGTGGCGGAGGACATCGGCCACGTGCCGATGATGGAGGCGCCACAGTGGACCGGGAGCCAGATCCTGCACTGGCTGCACGAGGACACCGACCTGCTCGCGAGCTGACGCGCAGCCGCGACACCCACCGAGTGTTCACGGTCATCGGAGACAATCGCGCAATGACCTCGCTCAGCAGCAGCGGCCCGACTCGCCGTCAGGTCCTCGCCGGCGGTACGGCGGCGGCGTTGGCCGCGATGTCGACGCGCTTCGGGCGACTGGTGGACGACGCGTTCGCGGCGGAGCCGACCAAGCACGCGCCCCTGTCGGACATCGAGCATGTGATCTTCCTGATGATGGAGAACCGCTCGTTCGACCACTACTTCGGTACCTACCCCGGCGTACGCGGCTTCGACGACCCCCACGCCATTCCCGGCGTCTTTCACCAGCGCGGGTACCGAGCCGGGCACGGGCCGGACAAGGACGGGCGGCTGTTCCCGTTCCACCTGACGACCAAGGACCTGGCCAGCTACGCCGAGTGCGTCGACGACATCACCCACAACTGGGGCCCGCAGCACGAAGCGTGGAACCACGGGAAGATGGACCAGTGGCTGACCGCCCACCTCGCGGCGGACGGCGCGAAGATCGGCCCGATCACGATGGGCTACTACGAGCGCGAGGACATCCCGCTCTACCGCAGCCTCGCCGACGCGTTCACGATCTGTGACTCCTACTTCTGCTCGGTGCTCGGCCCGACCGACCCGAACCGCGTGATGTCGTTCTCGGCGACGCTCGATCCCGAAGGCGACCATGGCGGGCCCTGCCTGCAGACGCTCGTCACGAACCGCGTCTCGCACTTCGGGAAGTTCACCTGGAAGACCATGCCGGAGCACCTCACCGAGGCCGGGGTGAGCTGGAAGGTCTACCAGGATGCCTCCGACCTGACGCTGCTCAACCCGCTGCTCTACTTCAAGAAGTTCCTCGACCCGGACACCTATTTGGGCAAGAACGCGAACGGGCTGATCAGCTATCCGGTGGACTTCGTCGCCGACGTCGCAGCGGGAGCGCTGCCGCAGGTGTCGTGGATCTTCCCGGACTTCCTGGCCTGCGACCACCCGTCGGCCCCGCCGATCCTCGGCGAGCTGCTCGTCGCCGACGTGCTGCAGACCGTGGTCGCCAACCGGGGGCTGTGGGAGAAGACCGCGATCATCGTCATGTACGACGAGAACGGCGGGTTCTTCGACCATGTCGCGCCGCCCACGCCACCTCCCGGTACGCCGGGCGAGCACCTGACGATGCACCCGTTGCCTGCCGACGCCTCAGGGGTGCGCGGACCGGTGGGCCTGGGCTTCCGGGTGCCGTGTCTGGTGCTCTCGCCGTACAGCCGCGGGGGCTTCGTCGCGAGCGAGACGTTCGACCACACCTCCCAGCTGAAGCTCCTCGAGCGGCGCTTCGGGGTCGACGTACCGAACATCAGCAAGTGGCGCCGCGAGACGGTGGGCGACATGGTGTCGACGTTCAGCTTCGGCCGACGTCCGCACCTCGACGTACCGAAGCTCCCGAGCCTCGACGCGCAGCAGGCCACGATCCTCGCCGGCGAGTGTGTGATCACCGGGCAGGGCGTGCTCGGAGTGGAAGACCTCGGCGGGCCGACCCCCGTGCCGGCGAAGGTGCCGAAGCCGCGGCAGGCCAAAGGCCACCGGCCTCGCCCAGTCAGATAACCCGGCAGGCCGCTCGATCGGACGCGTCGATCACCGGAGACCGGACAGGTCACGCTTCACGACGTAGTTGCGGTCGGCGATCGAGCCGGACTGGTAGAAGGCACTCGCGCCCACTCCGAGGTACTCGCCGCGGGTGCGCTCGCTCCACTCACGGGCCAGCTCGCTGCGGGTCTTGTAGAAGTTGAGCGAGTAGCCGCCCTCGTGGACTCGCAACAGCGAGAAGCCGCCGGGGTACTCCTTGGTCGCTGCGACCTCTTGGAACACCACGCCCGGGACCGAACCGGCGGAACGGTAGTTGCGGTGAGTGTGCCCCTGGTGGTGGAAGAAGACGCCGGGGGTCTTCGCGTAGGCCGCCTGGATCTTGCGGGACTGCTTGAGGTTCAGGTCGAAGACCAGCGGCTCCTCGTTGACCAGGTCCGAGGCGAGCGTCACCGGATGGTGGCCGAACACGATGGTCGGCCGGTCGGGGTCCTTCGCCAGCTCGTGGGTGAACCAGTCCATCTGCGCGCCGGACAGCGCGCCGTTGTCGCCCCCGTTGCCCTTCTTGTCATAGGTGTCGATGCCGATCACCCGAAGCCCGCGCAGGTCCTTGCTGAACCAGATCGGCCGTCGCGGGTCGAAGACGTCTTTGAAGCAGTCCCGCGCCGACGGGTCCACTGCGGAGATGCTGCAGCTGTCGTACTCCGGCCCGCTGTGCTGCCGGTCGTGGTTGCCGCGCACGACGAAGTAGCTCTCCCGGTAGCCGCCGAAGCGGTCGAGGTGCGCCTTGACCTTGCGGGCGTTGTCGGGCTGGGCCTCACTGGTCAGGTCCCCCGCGACCAGCAGGAAGTCGGCACCGCGGGTCTTGGCGTCCGCGACCATCGCCGCGCACATGACGTCGGGGTACGGCGGCTCGCCCGCGACCTGCGTGATCCCCGGCGGCACCTCGACCGGTCCGACCGTCTTGATCAGCCCGGCGACCGTCTCGCCCATGTGGACGTCGTTGGCCAGCGCGATGGTGAACAGATGCCTGCCCGGCGGCGGCTCGGGCGTGGTGAACGCGAAGACGCCGGTCAGCCCGTGCAGCCCCTCGGTGGTCGTCGTCGCGACGCCGACCGGGTTGCCTGTGGCGTTGACCGCCGGAAGCACCGGCAGCCCGTCGGAGAGCGCCTGGTAGTAGTAGGTCTGCCCCGGCTCGAGACCGTGGATCTCGGCGTAGTGGAACGGGGTGCGGCGGGCCTCGTGCAGCACGGCGCGCAGCTTCAGCGGATGGGTCCCGATCCGCAGCTCGGTGTCCTGCGGGCTCGGCTTCAGCGAGTCGCCGGTCAGGCCCGGTACGCCGGTGTACCACGTCACGATCGCGCTGGTCGGCGTCAGCGTGACCAGCTCGGCGTTCATGCCGATCGCCGGCAGGTCGCTTCGCGCGGCCGCGGCATAGGTGCGCTCGGGATCGATCACGGGCAGCAGCGACGTCGAGGACACGACTGCGGCCCAGCGCAGCAGCTCGCGACGGTTGAGCCGGCAGCACTGCACGAGTCGAGTGTCCCGCTAGGCCTTGGTGTGGCGAACGCCGCCCGCCCGGCCCCACAGGGCTCGGTAGAGCTGACCGGCGGCGGGGAACTGCTGGCCGGTCCCGTCCAACACGAACGACATCAACCCGTCGGAGGAGTTGAAGTAGTTCTCGTAGGCGACGTTGTGCGTCGCGAACCACCGGTGCATGTGGTTGATGAAGTACGTGTCGTCGCCGCCGGAGTGCGCCCGCTGCACCTGGTCGTGAACCAGCGCCCACTCCGGGATCGAGATGGGCTTGTGATGGGCGGCGGCGAACTTCGACAGCCACGCGAGGCCGGTGCCCTGGTGGACGATCGCGTGCCAGCGCGCCTTCGCGGAGTTCGGCTGCCCCGGACGGTTCCAGTCGTAGACGTCCATCCCGATGTAGTCGACGTAGCGGTTACCGGGGTAGGCGAGCCTGACCCGGCCGTAGTGCGGCCCGGCGGACAGGCACCAGTCGAAGGTGAAGTGGGCGCCTTTCACGTGCCGGATCGCCGTCACGATGTGACGCCACGCCGCGGCGAACTCCCGGGCGCGCGCGGCGTACTGCGCGGGCTTTCCGGTCGAGGTGATGCCCCAGTTGAACCAGCTGCCGTTGAACTCCCAGCCGAGCCGCAGGACCGAGTGGCCGAGGCCGGCCGCAACGAGGTGCTGTGCCATGGCGATGAAGTGCTTGTCGTAGTAACCGCTCGCGGCGGCGGCGAGGTGGTTGTAGCCGTAGCCCGCCCATAGCGGTACGCCGATCGAGAGCAGGATCCCGTCGTGCTGGTCGCGCCAGATGGTGGTGACCCGCTGAGCCTGGTCGAAGGCCGACCACGAGACGTTGGTCTGGAAGTCTGTCGCGCTGGTGATCGGGCGGCCACGCCACAGGCCGAAGTCCTTGTCCGCGATCGCCGAGAAGCCGGCGAAGTCGCCAGACCTCCAGGTCTCGGTCGTCGCGACGTCGCCAGCCATGCCGTTTGCCGGCCTGTTGGCACTGACCTGGACCGCCACCACCGGGTGATGGTTGGCGGCATGCGCCGCTACCGCGGGCACGGTCGTGGAGAGCGCGCCCGCGAGCAGTGCGGCAGCGCCGAGACAGGCGACCCGACGACGCGGCGCCATTGGATCTCGCCCCTCTCTGTCCAACCGGAACTTGATCGTAAAGGGCGCGAGAGCCAGCCGCAGCGGGGGTTTGCCAGGCGTACGTTTTGCCTCGTGACGTCGTTCGCCCGCAGCCACCCACCGGCGCCGTGAGCCCGCTGCTGCTGGGGATCGGCTTTCTCGCCGGCCTCCTCACGATCATCACCCCATGCATCCTCCCGGTGCTGCCGGCGGTGATCGCCTCGGGCGTGACGGCGGGCGGGCGCAGGCGGGCGCTAGCGATCGCGGCCGGCCTGGCACTCGCGTTCGGGTTGTCCGCGCTGCTGAGCATCCGGCTGCTGACCGCGCTCGGGCTTCCGCTCGGGTTGCGTTACGACCTCGCGCTGGTCGTCCTCTACCTGCTCGCAGTCGGGTTTCTGGTGCCGAAGGTCGGGCTGTTGCTGGAGCGCCCGTTCGCCCGGCTCGGTCTCGGCCGCGCACCGGACAGCTCGGCGGGCGGGTTCGTGCTCGGTGCCTCGCTGGGCCTGCTCTACCTGCCTTGCGCCGGCCCGATCTTCTCGGCCATCAGCGCGGTTGGCGCGCAGAAGGGGTCGTTCGGCCTCGACGCGGTCGCGCTGACGGCCGCGTACTCGCTGGGCATCGCCGTACCGATCTTCGGCTTGGTCGTGCTGACCAGCCGGCTGACGGCGGCAGTCGCCTGGCTGCGCGCGCACGCGCTACGGGTGCGCCAGGCCGGCGGCGCCGGGCTGCTCGCCAGCGCGCTGGCGATCACGTTCGGCGCCGCCACCTCGCTGCAGACTGCGATCCCGTCGTACTCCGCCTCGATCGAGAAGCAACTGACGAGCAGCAGCTCGATCCACTCCGACCTCGACGGCATCGGCAACCCCCACGAGTCGCAACAGGCCAAGGCCCTCCAGCACTCCCTGCGGGGCAAGCCGGCTCCCCGGCCGACGATGGTCCCGATGGCCGACCAGATCCCGACGCTGACGGCGGCGGACCTGCCGGTCTACGGCAAGGCGCCGGACTTCGAGGACGTCACGCACTGGTTCAACACCCCGGACGGCGCAGCGCTCAACCTGGCCCAGCTCAAAGGGCACGTCGTGCTCGTCGACTTCTGGACCTATTCCTGCATCAACTGCCTACGCAGCCTCCCGCACGTCGAGGCGTGGTACGCCCGCTACCACTCCTCGGGCTTCGAGGTCGTCGGCGTGCACACGCCGGAGTTCGACTTCGAGCATGTCGAGAGCAACGTCGCGGCGGCGATCGCGCGGCTCGGAGTCGCGTATCCGGTCGCGATGGACAACGACTACGGCACCTGGAACGCATGGGGCAACGACTCGTGGCCGGCGGAGTACCTGATCGAGCCGAATGGGAACGTGCGGTACGCCTCGATCGGCGAGGGCGACTACGGCCAGACCGAGGCCGCGATCCGGGCCCTGCTCACGGCTAACGGCGTACGCCACCTTCCGTCGACCACCGCCGTGCCGGACCGGACGCCGATGCAGCGGACGACGCCGGAGACCTATCTGGGCTACGAGCGGCTCGAGCGCTACACCGGCACGTCGATCGCAAAGAACGTCGCGAAGGCCTACGCCCCCGCGTCATCGCTGCCGGCGAGCGAGGTGACGTACGGCGGGACGTGGACGGTGCAGTCGCAGGACATCCTCGCCGGCAAGGACGCGCAGCTGAGAATCAACGTTTCGGCCTCGGATGTCTACCTCGTGCTTGCGGGCCAGGGCACGGTCACGGCGACGCTCGACGGCCAACCGCTCGCGACGCAGCACGTCTCCGGTGTGCCGTCGCTCTACACGATTCTGGACGCGCCAAGGAGCGAGCAAGGTGTGCTCGCCCTGGCCGTGAGCCCAGGAGTGAAGGCCTATGACTTCACGTTCGGATAGGCCTGCCGCGGCGAACAGAACCCGGCCGATCCGGGTGATGCTCGAGCACGGGAAGAAGAAGCGAGTCGTCGCGTGTGCGTTCGACTGGCCCGGATGGGACCGCAGTGCGCGAGTCGGCCACGACCCGCTCGAGGTGCTGGCCGCCTACCGCCCGCGCTACGCGAAGGTCGCGGAGGTTGCCGGGTACGGCGAGGAGTTCGCGGCGGCCGGAGAGCTCCAGGTCGTCGAAGAGATCGCGGGCATCGGCATGACTGACTACTACGGCCTGTCGGGCAAGCCCGCGACCCCGGAGACGGTGCCCATGACCGACGCCGAAGCCGACCGCAAGATCGCCTTGCTGCGTGCCTGCTGGCGCACCTTCGACGAGACGGCCATGCGGGTCTCCGACGAGCTTCGCAAGGGACCTCGCGGCGGTGGCTGGGAGAAGGACCAGATCATCCGTCACGTGAATGGCGCGGAGATCCACGAGTTCGCGCCGAAGGTGGGCGTGAAGGTCCCGCTCGAGACACGGGACGACCCGGTCGCGCTGGCCGCCTATCGCGACGCCGTTGTCGACGGCATCGTGGAGCGCCACACCCGCGGTGAACCGGCACGGTCGTGGGCGCTGCAGTTCCTGATCAGGCGCTGCGCATGGCACATGCTCGACCACGCATGGGAGCTCGAGGACCGGGATCTGACGAACCCGCCTGCCTAACGCCGACGGCCGTCAGCGGCGCCGGCCCATCGTGGAGCTAACTCAGGCAGGCCGCTGGCAGGTCGAACCAGCGCAGCGCTTCCGCATCGGCGCTGAGCCCGCTGACGTGGCCCGTGAGGTCAGGGCGAGGACGTGCCGCGGCGAGCCGCCGAGCCTCGTCGAGGTAGCCAGCCAACACGGAGGCGTCGGCCCGCGGGATGGGGTCGGGCCCGGTGCCGTCGTAGCGGATGTCGGCGAGGCGCAACGGCGGGTCGGCCGGGGCCTGCCGGTGCCGCCACAGCCCCGACGGCGGGTCGAAGCAGTAGTCGGTCAGGAAACGGTCGCCCTCGGCGGCGACGAAGCGAACCGCCTCGATCAGGTAGTCCGCCACCGCCTCGTCGATGAAGTAGCCGAAGCTGACCCGGACCCATCCCGGCTTGATCCCCTCGCAGCCGAGAGCGATCTCGTGCTGGAACGCCTGCGAGTGCTCGATGTCGATGCCGAGCAGGCGGTGCCCGTAGGGGCCGGCACACGAGCAGCCGCCGCGGGACTGGATGCCGAACAGGTCGTTGAGAAGTGCCACCACGAAGTTGTGGTGCAGGTAGCGGCCGCCCGGCTTGCGGATCACGAAGGAGACGATCGAGAGGCGTTCGGCCTCGAGGTTGCCGAGGATCTCGATCGCCGGCTCGCGCGACCAGGCCTCGACGGCGCGGGCGAGCAGCACGTCCTCGACGGCTTTGATCTGCTCGACCCCGACTGCTTGCTTGAGCCCGAAGACCAGACCTGCCCGGATCGCGCCGACGATGTCGGGGGTCCCGCCTTCTTCGCGCAGCACCGGGTCTTCGAGGTAAAGGTGCTCCAGCGGGTTCACGTACGCCACGGTCCCGCCGCCGGGAACCGTCGGCACCCGGTTGGTCAGCAGCTCGCGGCGCACCGCGAGCACCCCGGGGGTGCCGGGTCCGCCGATCAGCTTGTGCGGCGAGATGAAGACGGCATCGAGCCGCGCCTGAGGATCCTCCGGCGACATCACGATCTCGACGTACGGCGCGGCCGCGGCGAAGTCCCAGAACGACAACGCGCCGTGACGGTGCAGCAGCCGGGCGACCGCTGCGATATCGGTCACGATGCCGGTGACGTTGGATGCCGCCGAGAACGAGCCGATGCGCATCGGCCTGCCGGCATGCTCGACCAGCCGCTGCTCGAGCACCGCGAGGTCGACGTGACCGTCGACGTCCGCGGGGATCTCGACGACGTCGGCGATCGTCTCCCGCCACGGCAGCTCGTTGGAGTGGTGCTCGTACGGCCCGACGAAGACGACCGGGCGCTCCTCACGCGGGATCGCCGCGCTGAACGCGTAGCGGTCGTCGAGCTGCGGCGGCAGCCGCAGGCCCAGGATCCGCACCAGCTTGTCGATCGCGCCGGTCGCCCCCGAGCCGGTGAAGATGACCACGACGTCCTCGTCGCCGCCGACCGCTGCGCGCACCACCCCGCGCGCTTCCTCACGCAGCCGCGTGGTCTGCCTGCCGGTGCCGCTGGACTCGGTGTGGGTGTTTGCGTAGGTCGGCAGCACCGCGTCGCGGATGAAGTCCTCGATGAACGTCAGGGCACGGCCGCTCGCCGTGTAGTCGGCGTAGGTGACGCGTCGCGGCCCGTACGGCCCGGCCATCAGGGTGTCGTCGCCGATGACGGCGGCCCGGATCTTCTCGAGCAGCGGCGAGGTGGGAAGCGCGCTCAGAACGACTCCCGCAGGCTGGGGACCACGGTCGCGACGAGCCCGCGCAGGCTGGCGATCGTCACGTCCTGCCAGTCGAAGTAGTCGCGCCACAGCGTGATGAGACCGTCGTGGACCTCGAACACGCCGCACACCCAGAACTGGGAGCGGAACCGGCGGTAGGTGATCGCATCGGTCCGCTCGGTCATCACGGTGGCACCATCCTCGGTGATCCGGTGGATGACCACGTCGAAGCCCAGGCCCCGCTTGAAGAAGTCGTGCGCACCCTTCTCGAAACGCCGCTTGCCGCGGATCGTCGGCAGCGAGACGTTCTCGTAGACGAGGTCGTCGGCAACCAGGGACACCGCGAGATCGGCATTCCCGTCGGCGAAGGCCGTCAGGAAGGCGCGCACCACCTCCGCCGAGGAGCGTTGGTCGGTGGTGGGGGCGTCAGGCGCGGCATCGGTCATGCCTTCATTGTTCCCACCGCGGTCAACCGCCTAGCGGACGTGCGCCTCCACGTTGGCGACGATCGCGTCGGGCACGTACGCCACGTCACGTGAGGGTCAAGCCCTCGTTGTGGTGTTATGCGCCCTGGACCCCGATACTGACGATCATGAAGCCGCGCCGCGCCGCTGCCGCCCTGGGAATCGCTGCCGTCATGGGCGGGTCGGTGATGCTGACTTCCGCCGGAGCATCGGCCGCGGCGCCGCATGCCACGGCCGCCGCCACCACGTGCAACGGTCTCCAGCAGCTGCTGGGTCAGTGCAAGGTGACTCCGACGCCTACGCCCACCCCGGCGCCGACGACCAGCTCGCCGACGCCAACCGCCAGCCCGGCGGGCGACTGCGGCGGCGAGCAGTACACCAAGCCCGACGGCACGCCCTACGTCTGCAGCTTCGACGACGAGTTCAACGGGACCGCGCTCGACCGGACGCAGTGGGCGCCGCAGCTCACCTCCAACAGCAACTTCACGACGGGGGCCTCGCCGTACAAGGTCTGCTACGTCGACAGCCCCGACACCGTCTCGGAGTCCGGCGGCTACCTGCACCTGTCCGTGGTCAAGACGGCGGCGAAGTTCACCTGCGCGGCGCCGACCACCGCCGGTCTCGCCCTGCACAACTTCTCGACGCAGTACGAAGGCGGGGAGGTCACCACCTACTACGGCTTCCACCAGACCTACGGCCGGTTCGAGGTGCGAGCCAAGCTGGCCCAGTCGAGCGTGCCCGGCCTGCAGGAGACCTTCTGGCTGTGGCCGACCGACGACACGAAGTACGGCGCGTTTCCCGGTTCAGGCGAGATCGACTTCGCCGAGTTCTACAGCCAGTACGACAACCAGGTGATCCCCTACATCCACTACGACTACAGCGCCTCGACGGTGAACACGACGACGAACACGAACATCGTCACCAACGACTACACCTGCATCATCGACCCGACCCAGTTCAACGACTACGCGGTCGACTGGCAGCCCGGCCGGATCACCCTCACCTACAACGGCAACACCTGTCTGGTCGACAACTACCAGCCGTCGAACACCACGAGTCCGGCACCGTTCGACCAGCCGTTCTTCATCGCGCTGACACAGGCGCTCGGCGTCGGCGGCAACGCGCCGACCGCATCGACCCCGCTGCCGGCGACGACCCTGGTCGACTACGTGCGGGTGTGGAGCTAGGGCGTCACTTGCGGGAGTGTTCGATCGCGGCGGAGACCGATTCCTCGTCGCGGGCGACGTAGGCCGTGCCGTCGTCGGCGATGACGATCGGCCGCTGGATCAACGGCGGGTTGGCCACCATCGCGGCGATCCACTCGTCGCGATGAGCCGCATCCTTCGCCGGCAGCGTCACACCCAGTCCTGATGCGTCGCCCGTGCGGCAGATCTCCCACGGTTCGAGGCCGGTCCGGGTGATCACGTCGCGCAGCTCGGTCTCGCTGGGAGCGTCCTCGAGGTAGAGCCGCAGGTCGAACTCGACGCCGGCGGCCTCGACCGCCTCTTTCGCAATCCGGCATTTCGAGCATCGCGGGTTGTACCAGATCTCCACGAGCCCAACCTAACGAACGCCTCCCCCGCCGCGCCGAGCGGATCAGGGGCTGGCGGCGCCGCCGAGCGCTGCGAGGGCGACGGCCCGCCTGCGGTCCTGGCGCACCTCGCAGGTTGCGTACGCGACCGGGGCGAGCGTGCCGCCGGAGTAGGCGTTCGACGCCTCGAGGCAGACCGCGCGACGGCGGGCGATCCAGGCGGCCTGCGAGGCGACCAGCCGCCGCTTCGCCGCGGCGGAGCGCAGCTCGGCGTAGACCGAGCGAGCGATCTGCGTGACCCGGCTGTCCAGCGCGACGATGCGATGCTCCGCGCAGCCTTCGATCTGCAGCGTGGTGACCGGCCGGTGCGCCGGGCAGGGCAGCAGCGTGAACGACTCGGGAATCGACGGGATCGGCTGCGCGGCAGTGGAAGGAGCCGCCGAGGAGGCGGGTGCCGACGCCGCCGCGGCGCCCGTGCCGCTCGAGCTGTCCGAGCAGCCGCACACGCCGAGCGCGCCCGCGACGGCAAGCGCGGCGACAACCGGCAAGAGGCGCATCGGACCATCATGCGCCCCCGGTCTAAGGTCGACAGTGCCGGCGGCAGCCGGCGCCGCTTTCCGGCTGGTGGGGAGGTTGACGGCGCATGCCGCAGTTGTGCCTCGCGCAGCGCGCAGATGCCGACGCGCTGCTCTCACGCGATCCGCTCGCGCTGCTGATCGGGATGGTGCTCGACCAGCAGATGCCGCTGGAGTGGGCGTTCACCGGCCCGTTGACGCTGACCGAGCGTCTGGGGCACGAGCTCGACGTGAAGGAGCTCGCGGACTACGACCCCGAGGCGCTGGCGAAGATCTTCGCGACCCCGCCCGCGATCCACCGGTTCCCCGGGTCGATGGCCGGACGGGTGCAGCAGCTGTGCCGGCTGATCGTGGCGAACTACGACGGCGACCCCACCGGCATCTGGACCGGCGTGAGGAACGGTGAAGAGCTGCGCAAGCGGGTCGAGGCCCTACCGGGGTTCGGCGCGCACAAGGCGAAGATCTTCGTCGCGCTGCTCGGCAAGCAGTACGGCGTGACACCGCGCGGCTGGCGTGACGCGGCCGGCGAGTTCGGCAAGAAGGGAGCGTTGCTCTCGGTCGCCGACATCACCGATGGCGAGACGTTGGTGAAGGTCCGCGAGGCGAAGAAGCTGGCGAAGGCCGCCGCCAAGCTGGCGAAGGGCTAGAGCGAGAGCGGATCGGACTCGCCCAGATCCCACACGGCGAGGCCATGCAGATGCTGGCGAAGGGCAAGCTTCACGCGAAGCGCGAATGAGCGCGCATCCGCCCACCACAGCGTCGAGCCGTCCGGCAGGCTCGCCGTCCACTCTCCGGCGGCAGCATCGAACCGGGCACTGCCGTGGTTGGCCGCCACGATCTGCCGGGCTCGGGCGTCGCTGATCTGGACATTGCGGTGCGGGCGCCACGCGTAGCCGTACCCAGCCTGGCCGAGGTCGACCTGGGCGGCAGGAACCCGCGCACGCAGCGCCGCGAGGCCGCGACGCTGCCACGCGAGCGCACCCACCGGACCGGGCTGGTTCTCCCACGTGCCGTGCTGGTCGTAGGCCATGAGGATCACCCGCGCGCCGGTGCCCGCGATGCCTGCCAGATCGTAGCCACGCTCCCGGTACGCCGCGGCGGTCAGCGAGTTGGAGATGCAGACGCTGATCGACTTGCCGGCCGGCAGGCTCGCCCGAAGCGCGGACAGCAGATCGACCAGCCCGGTTGCATCCGCCGCGTCGAGCGACTCGAGGTCGACGGAGACGCCGTCCCACCCTTGCCGTTGCACGTCGTCGGCCAGCTGCGTCGCGACCTGCGAGACGTTGCCGGCGTTGGTGAGCAGCCGTTGTGCGATCGCCGGGGAGAAGTCGTTGATCCGGTCGTCCCAGTTGCTGACCAGGAACTCCGCCCGCAGCCCGTCACGGTGCGCCACCGCCAGCGCGGCCAGTGCTCCCGAGCCGGGCGGGCTCACCGCGGACCCGTCGCGGGTGACGTCCACGCCGTCGACGCCAACCGTCGTGATCGCTTTCTCGCTGCGGGTGATCAGCGCATTCGGGTCGCCGACCTCCTGGAAGGCAGTGATCGCGAGTCTCCGGGCGGTGCTCGCAACGCCGCTGCTCGCCGACGCGGCCGCGGGTCCTAGCAACGTCAGCGCTGCGACGGCGCCGGCCAGCGCCCGATGCCTCGCTCTCGTAGCCACCGCACCGAGGCTAGGTGTCGCGGCGGCTGGGGTGCTGCGGGCGCTGCCTCGAAGTGCGATCCTGTGCCGGTGCCGACTATGACACGCGCGTCAGGAAACCGCCGATGACCTTCGAAGCCGCCCCGCCCGCACCCCATCCGCTCGACCCGCTGACGATCGACGAGGTCCGGACCGCGACCGAGGCCTGGCGCGCCGACGGACGGATTCCGGCCGACGCCGTCGTGCACGTCGCAGCGCTCTACGAACCGGACAAGGCCGAGCTCGCGGCGCATACCCCCGGCGGTGCGGTCGACCGCCGGGTGCAGTACCTGCTGCGCTCACCGAGCAGCCGCGTTGCCTACGTCATCGTCGTCTCGGCGACCCGCGGCGAGATCACGTCGTACGAAGAGGTGCTGGACTCGCACCCGCCCTACGCGGCGATGGAGCTCCATGCCGCGGGCGAGGCCGCCCGCAAGGACCCGCGGTTCGTCGCGGCATGCGCCGCCCGCGGCGTCGACGACGTGAGCACCGTGCAGATCGATCCCTGGCCGGCCGGCCGGTTCGACGAGCCGTGGGAGCTGCTCGCCGACGGCACCACGCGCCGCATCGCCCGGGCGGTGGCCTACTGGCGGGCCGACCGCACCGACAACGGCTACGCCCATCCCCTCGACGGTCTTGTCGCGACGATCGACCTGGACACCCTCGAGGTCATCGACCTGCTCGATGTCGACGCCCGGGAGGTCCCGCGCACCCAGAGCCGCTACGACGGCGAGCACGCGCGCCCGCCGCGCGGGACGGCAAAGCCGATCGAGATCACGCAGCCGCACGGGACGTCGTTCACGCTCGAGAAGAACCACGTCTCATGGGAGGGCTGGAGCTTCCGCTTCACGATGCACCCGGTGACCGGCCTGGTGATCCACAACGTCACCTATCGCGGCCGCTCGATCGCGCACCGCCTGTCGGTCTCCGAGATGGTGGTGCCCTACGGCGGCCTGTCGCCCAGCACCCGGTGGAAGAACACCTTCGACGCCGGCGAGCTGTCGATGGGCAAGTTCGTGAACTCGCTCGAGCTCGGCTGCGACTGCGTCGGCGACATCACCTACGTCGACGTGGTACTTGCCGACGACTGGGGCAACCCGTACGTGCAGCGCAACGCGATCTGCCTGCACGAGGAGGACCACGGCCTGGCGTGGAAGCACACGGATCTGCACTCGGGAGACGTGCAGTCCCGACGCAGCCGTCGGTTCGTCGTGAACTGCGTCATCACCGCGGGCAACTACGAGTACGCCTTCCGCTGGTACTTCTACACCGACGCGAAGATCCAGCTCGAGGTGCAGCTGACCGGCATCATCCAGACCGAGCGGGCGAAGGACGACGGCAGCGCGCCGGTGGGGACTCGGCTCGTGATGCCGGGGCTGGCGGGTGCCCACCACCAGCACCTGTTCTGCGCGCGGCTCGACCTCGACATCGACGGCAACACCAACCGCGTCGTCGAGACGGAGGTCACGCCCACTGGGGGCCACGCCTGGGAGCTGGCAGAGACGGTCGTGGAGACCGAGGGGCCGCGGGACTCGAACACCGCTGCCGGGCGCCGCTGGAAGATCGTCAACCCGAACGTCTTGAACGCGGTAGGCGAGCCGGTCGGCTACGAGCTCGTCCCGTCAGCGACACCGACGATGATCGCCGCACCCGACAGCCACGTCGCCCGCCGCGCCGCGTTCGCGACTCACGCGCTGTGGGTCACCGCCTACGACGCGCGGGAGCTGCACGCGGCCAGCGACTACGCCAACCTCAATCCCGGCCATACCGGGTTGCCCACGTGGGTGAAGCAGCAGCGCCCGGTCGTCGACACCGACGTCGTGCTCTGGCACACGTTCGGGTCGACGCACGTCGTACGCCCCGAGGACTTCCCGGTGATGCCGGTCGAGGTCACTGGCTTCACGCTGCGGCCCTACGGGTTCTTCGACGAGAACCCGGCGTTGGACATCGACCCGCCGGACCACTGCCACCACTGACGCCGCCGATCACAGATCAGCCGAGGATCTCGAGCGGCACATTCAGAGCTCGATGGGTCTCCGTCGCGCAGCATCTTGGGCACGATGACACGGCCCGCCTCATCGATGGTTGTGCGCATGGTGTGAGGATGCCAATCGTCTACCAGGGGTTTCGATGCGCAGCACGTGTGGGATTCTCAACCCGGCCGACGCGGAAGGCGGACGATGACCAGCGACGCGGACATCCTGAGCCAGATCAAGGCGCTCGTCGACGAAGAACACTCGCTCGCCGGCGGCAGTGAGAACCACGAACGCCGGCAGCACCTCGAAGAGCAGCTCGACCAGTGCTGGGACCTGCTGCGCCAGCGACAGGCCCGACGTGAGGCCGGGCAAGACCCCGAGGAAGCCCGCGCGCGCCCGATCGGCGAGGTCGAGGGCTACCTGCAGTAACGGTCGCTAGGAGCCTGCGGTAGCGCAGGGCATCGCCGTACCGCTCAGCGTGAAGTGGCGGAAGAAGTCCCACGCGGTCTTCGCGCCGCTCGGCGCGGTCGGGTCGCTGTAGCCCTTCCACTGCGGATCGGGACTACCCCCCGGCCACGCGTGCGGCATGCCATCGGTGATCGTCTGCTGACCGATCAGGCAGCCGTTCGGATCACGGAAGGTGCTCAGCGTGTAGCTGCGACCGCCCGGCACCTTGCCGTTTCGCACCGAGGCAGGCCGCAGCGAGATCGGCGTCGTCTGACTTCCGCTGATCACCAGGTTGTCGGTCCGCAGGCCCTGCTGCAGCGCCTTCTCCTCGCAAGCCGCGGGAAACGCGAGATCTCCGGTCGAGCCCATGACGAACAGCGGCACGACGCGCGCCCTCGGTCCCATCGCGATCCTGGCGAGCGCCGCGCTGACCTGAACCGGGATCCCGGTCCCGGTACCGAGGCAGAAGCCGTCGGCGTCGCCTGCCGACTCGACGATCCCGACCGCGGCGTACAGGTCCGGGTAAGCACCTGCTGACGCGGAAGTGATCAGACCGCCGCCCGAGACCCCGACCAGGTACACGCGTTGCGCATCGATCTGCTTCTGCTTGATCACGCTCCGGGTCATCTGCGCGATCGCCGCGGTGTCGGCAAAGCCACGGAAATACACCTGCGGGAAGAAGAACTTGAAGCATTGCTTGATCGGGCCGGGGAGGTGCTGGCTGACAGCGTCGTCCTCCGGATACAGGACCACGAAGCCGTTGCGGTCGGCGAGCTGGTCAAAGCCGGTGATCTGCTCCTCTTGCGCCGCGGTGGTCTGGCAGCCGTGCGCGACGACGACGAGAGGCGCGCCCGGTCGGTACGACGGCGGCGTGTAGAGCCGGTAGGGATACTGGTCGCCCTTGAAGCTGGTGACACCCGTGGTCGTGGTACCTCGTGGTGTCGGCCAGGCCGAAGCGGCCGGCGCTGCGGCGCTCGCGACGAGGGGCGTCAGCGACAGCAGCAGCGCAACGACGATCCACCTGGCGAGAGTGCGCATCCCGACAGGTTCGTCAGACCAGCGGGGAGCCCTGCCTGACGCGGCGGCGCATGTCCCACAGCAGCGCGCTGAACGGCAGCACCTTCACACTCGTCGGAAGCCTGCGGTCGATCTGGCCGAGCCGCTGCAGCTTCTTCGTGAACCGCGCCTCCTCCTCCGCCGACCATGAGTAGCCCATCTGCTCCCGGAACAGCGGCGGCAGGAATCCCTTCGTGTAGAAGAGCGACCGTTGCGCGGCGACACGCTGGACGGCCTCGGGCAGGTTCTCCATCAACGTCAGCGAGTTGAGATAGCGGCGCATCGCATCGTCGATGTTCGCGCGCTTGACGCCCGCTTCCCAGTACTCGGCGAACGCGGCGCGGTCCTTCGGCCACATGCTTTCCCGCACCTGCAGCGTCGTTCCGAACCGCGCGCAGTACGCGTAGAAGCGGTCGGCTTCCACCTCGTCGCCGATCGGCCCGTGCATCCGTTCGTACAGGTCGAGGGTGCCGTAGTAGAGGCAGGCAGCGACCCAGAGCTGCAGCTCCGGGTTGAGCGCGTTGTAGGTGACGGGGCTCTCGTCGGTGGAGCGGACCTGCGCGTGCTGCCCGTTGACCGCCTTGGCGAAGTTGCGCCGGTCCTCGTCGTTGCCGAGCATCGCGACCGACAGGTACGTGAACGTCGTACGGGCGCGCTTGTACGGGTGCTTCATCGCGCTACCCGACTCGACGCGGCTCTCCATAACGCCGTAGCCGATCTCCGGCCAGCTCAGCTGCATGATCACGTTGGCCGGGCCAGGCAGGTCGCCGCCGATGCCCACGAGGTAGCGCCGGATGTCGAAGCCCTCGAGGGACCTCGTCGGCTCAGTGGTGGCGGTCATGAGAAGCTCCCCCGCTGGGCGACGACACCGGGGAGCAGCTGCTCGACCATGCCCGGCAACGCACCGACCAACAGCACCCGGGCTTGCTCCTTGGTGAGCCGGCCGCGCTGCAGCCACTCCCGCGTGATCTCTTCCGCAAAGCCGCCGAACCCTCGTACCAGCGACCGCGCCTCCGGCACGCGCTGCTCGTCGATGCCGAGGACGGTGATCACCTGGTCGGCGGTGCGCTCGCGCGACTCGTCGAGGATGTCGTGCATCGCGCGGTCACTGCCGGTTTCACCCGCGCTGATCGCGACGAGCCACGCCTCCTTGTTCACTTCGACGACGTCCATCCAGAGCGCGACGCTGTCCTGCCAGCTGGGCAGCGGCACGCCCTCGACCGGGCCGGCGGTGAGCGCATCGAGCAACCCGACCACGGGAGCGTCGACCAGCTCCTTGACCACCTCGAGGTAGAGCGCGCGCTTGGTGCCGAAGTAATGGTGGAGCAGCCCACGGGTCACCCCCGCTGCCTCGGCGATCTCCGTTGTCGACACCGCGGCGTACGGCCGTTGCGTGAACAACGCACGGGCGGTGGTCAGGATCTGCTCCCGGCGCTCGTCGTGCTCGAGGCGGTTCCAACGCGGTGCGGTCCTGGTGGCGGTCACCGGGGGATCAGCGCGCCTTTGGCGTATTGCGCCCGCAGCTCGTGCTTGAGCACCTTGCCGGATGCGTTGCGCGGGAGTTCCGCAACGACGATGAGCACCGTCGGCTTCTTGTACGACGCGAGCCGGTCGCGAGAGAACTCGGCAAGGTCGTCGAGGGTCAGCGTCACGGCCGGGTCGGCGAGCACCACGACCGCGGCCGGTGTCTCCCCCCACTTGTCGTGCGGCACGCCGATCACGGCGACCTCCGCGACGGCCGGATGGGACGCGAGGACGTTCTCGACCTCGGCGCAGTAGATGTTCTCCCCGCCGGAGATGATCATGTCCTTCTTGCGATCGACGACGTAGAGGAAGCCCTCCTCGTCCGCGCGCACGAGGTCGCCGGAATGAAACCAGCCGCCGGCGTACGCCTCGGCGGTCGCTTCCGGATCGTTCCAGTAGCCGGCCATGAGCGTCGGCCCGCGATAGACGATCTCGCCTACCTCGCCGGGCTTGACGTCGTTCATCTCGTCGTCGACGACGCGGGCGACGATCGTCGGGATCACCTTGCCGACAGACCCGATCTTGCGCACCGCGTCGGCGCCGGGCAGCGAAGTCGTGACCGGAGACATCTCGGTCTGGCCGAACACGGAGACGATCTCGGTGTGCGGGAACACCCGCGCCATCTCTTCGAGCAGCTTCACCGATGCCGGCGCCGCGCCCCAGGCAATGGTCCGCAACGAGGCGCAACGACGGCTCGCCTCGGGATGCGCGCACAGCACCTGCCACTGGGCCGGCACCAGGAACAGCGAGGTGACCTTCTCGGACTCGACGATGCTCAGCGTCGACTCGGCATCGAACAACCCGGTCGGCATGATTACCGTGCGAGCACCCACCATGAGGGACACCGGCATGCCGCCGATGCCCGCGATGTGGAAGAGCGGGACGTTGCAGAGACTGACGACGTCGTCGCCCTGGATCCGCGAGGTGCGGATCGCCGTGATCGCCTGCATGAGCAGGTTGAGGTGCGTGAGCATCGCGCCCTTGGGGCGACCGGTCGTCCCGGAGGTGTACATGATCAGCGCGACGTCCCGCTCGTCGATGACCGCGGTCGGGCACGGCTCGGCCGCGAGCAGCTCGTCGTAGCCGATCGCGCCGTCGCCGGGCTGTCCGCCCTCGGTGACCACGATCAGCGGCGCCTCGTCGAGCGAGGAGATCGCAGCCGCTGCGAGGGGCTGCAGCAGCGGGTCCGTGACGAGCACCTTCGAGCCGCTGTGGCCGAGGACGTAGGCGACCTCCTCCGGAGCGAGCCGGAAGTTCAGCGGCACGCCGATCGCGCCGATCGCCGTGGCCGCGATCGCGGTCTCCACGAACTCCGGCCGGTTGGTCATGAGGATCGCCACCCGGTCGCCCTTGGTGACGCCCCGGGCGGCGAGGCCCGCAGCGACGCGGTGGATCCGGTCGTCGAGCTGTGACCACGTCAGGGAGTCGGCGTTGAACCGGATCGCCACCTCATCCGGACGCGCGAACGCGTGACGCCCGATGTGGTCGACCCAGTGCGCACCGTCGAGAGGGAGCCGCATGCCGGCACCCTACGACCGTTACTGGCAATCTGCCAACAGCAGTTCAGGTCGGAGGTTGGTTCCACTCGATCCAGCCCAGACCGGACCGGCCGTCAGGTGCGCTGAACCGGGCGGAGGCTCGCGGGAAGTAGCCCACCCGTCCGTCGGGAGCGGTGAGCAGGATCGGCCCGAACGCGATCGGCTCGACCGACACCGACAGCTCGTCGAGATGCACCGTTGCGGCGGTCGGCAGGCCGCGATCGCCGAGGTCCTCCGAGACCGAGCCGCTGGCGACTGGATGCAGCTCGTCGCCGCGCTGCACGTAGCCGGGTGCGAGCTCCATGCCTGGGATTCGCACGTCGGTGAGGTGGACGTGGGTGCCGTCGTCGAGGTGCCCGGCCGACCAGCACCAGCCGAAGGTCCACCAGTCGCGCACTCCCCACGAGTGATCGCGCTGGCCAGGGCCGTCGAGGCGCAGCACCTCGCCGTCCACCGTGACCGACCCCTTGACCGTGCAGGGGATCTCGTAGCGCGGCGTGACCCCGTAGTGGAACGGGATCCCGTCGGTCGTCCAGGTGAGGTCGACCTCGATCAGCGCCGGCTCGCCGGCCTTCCCGTCGTACACGTCCGTCGGCGACTCCAGCCGCGCTCCCGTCATCGCGCCGCGTGCCGAGAACGACAGCAGCTCGGCGAAGATCGACAGCTCGACGTCGACACCCTCACCGGACACCGTCATGCCCTCCGCCGGCACCGCCAGGTCGGTCCGCTGGCAGACCACGGGCGCGCGGTCCGGTCCGACCACGGCGACGTGCCACCAACTGGTCCCGAGGTTGGGGTAGAAGCCGAGCCGCAGGTACGCCGCGACCGACCCGTCCGGGCTGACGACGTCGGCGTACCAGGACTCGTTCCACAGCGGTTCGCCGTCGGGGTCGTGCCGCCACTCGTCGGTCGGCGCGACGGCGTAGTCCGGTCGGTCCGTCACGGCAGCAGCTCCTCGGCGTCGAAGTCGATCACGTGCTGGGCGTGCCGGCGGAACATCTCGGCGAACATCGCATCGCCACGCTCGGTCTGCACGACGAGGATCGCCGAGGCGAACGCCATCACCACTCCGCCGAAGGAGGTCAGCCGGACGTCGTGCTCCAGCTGCTCGCGGGAGTACGACGTGATGCCCTCCTCGACGAGCGCCCGGTGGTAGGTGTCGAGCAGGTCGGCCGCGTGCGCCCGTCGGTCCTCGGTCGTGAGGCTTCCGCCGATGAAGTAGGCGACGTCCATCGCGGGCGGGCCCCAGGAGGCCGTTTGCCAGTCGACGATCATCGGCACCGTGGAGCCCTCGCGAAACAGCATGTTGTCGAGGCGGTAGTCGCCGTGCACCAGCGAGCGTGGGCCGTCGTAGAGATCCATGACGTTCGCGATCTGCGGGACGAGACGCTCGACCAACCCGCGGTGCTCGGCCGTGAGATGCGACGCGAACCGCTCGAGGAACGACGGCGCCAGCATCGCCACGACGCCGCTCATCATGGCGGTGTTCTCCGGCGAGCTGCGGTTGAGCCAGGGCCGCGCCGCGTGCTCGCTGCTCTCCCAAGCGAACGCGTGCAGCGTGGCGAGCCGCTTGAGCGCTTCGGCGGCGACCTCCGCCGAGCAACCGGCGATGTCGTCTCCCTGCCGGCACGGCGCCAGGTCCTCGAGGACCACGGTGTAGGCGTCGGTCTCCGGGATGCGGCCAGCGAAGTAGTGCGCGGGTACGCCGGGCAGCGGCGCCACCTCGGAGTAGATCGCCACCTCGATCTCGTAGCACCGTGCGAGCTGACCCGCCGCGCGACTGGTCGGGTCGGAGGAGGCGAACTTCGCGACCACCGACGCCGGGCCGGCGCACGCGGGCTCGTACTCGAGGCCGATCCGCACGGTGTCCGCCATCTGCCCGGTGCCGACCGGCGTCGCGGTGAAACCGGTCACCTTCGAACCCCCCGGCAACGGCAGGACGTCGGTGAGCCAGTCGTTGCTCAGGTCCGCGGGCGAGTCCAGCACGGGCGCAGTCACGCTCCGGTGTGTACCACGCCCGTCACGAAGTCCGGAAGGGTTCAGCAGCCTTCGACGTGAGCTGCTAGAGCGCGGTCTGCGGGTTGCCTCCCGCAGTCGGCGAGGCGAAGCCGCGCACCATCCCGTCGACGCTGAACGACGCGAGGAGCCGGCCGGGCTCGTCGTAGACGCGGCACTCCGCATGGGTCATGCCGTCGCCGGCGAAGGTCGACTCGTGGTGGTAGCGCAGCCACTGGTCGACGCGGACATCGGCATGGATCGACAACGCGATCGAGTTGATCGCCGTGGAGATGGTGCGGTGCGCCTCGGACTGCCCGATCCCGCCGTGCGGTCGAAGCGCCGCGGCGATCGGCATGTGGCCCATGAACTGCGCCATCAGCCCGGCGTGCATCGCAGGCCCCGCGGCGGGCAGCTCGCGGTAGCGCACCCAGGCGTCGATGACCGGCGGTCCGACCGGCGCGTCCGGGTCGTCGCTGTAGGCGCCGTCCGCGACGCGGATCTCGCGGCCGACCACGCCCATGTCGACCGGCTCGCACTCCTGCGGCGGCGGGCAGGGCGGCGCCGGCGCGGCATGTCGGATCAGGTCGGGTGCCGTGACATCGAGCAGCAGCACGCCCACCGCGCACAGCCGCGGGTCCTGGCTCACCCGAACCACCAGCGAGGAGAAGCTGCGCCCGCCGAAGGCCTCATCGACGTCGAAGGTCATCGGCAGCCGGGAGTCGGCAACGCGCATGAAGTTCATGTACGACGACACCACCCGGCGGCCCGGCGCGACCTCGCCGGCGGCGACGATCGCCTGCCCGAGCATCTGGCTGCCCTCGACCACGGGCCGGCGCTCGTCGGGGACGTCGCGGCCGGTGAACTGCCGCGCGGCCACCCGGCGTACCGCCATCACGTCGAGCATCAGGTCGGCGTCCCCCCACGGCTTCGCTACCTCGCCGGGATCCGCCTGCGTCGTTGAATCCATGTCCTTCGTCTACCACCTCCGGCGCGGTCTGCTCGAATAAGGCCATGCCTGACCACGTCATCTGCTCCCCGCTCCGTACGCCGGTCGGCCGGTTCGGTGGCAGCCTCAAGCCGCTCGCCGCCCATGAGCTCGCCGCCCAGGTGCTCACCGCGCTGCTCGAGCGGACCGGGCTGCCGGGTGACCGCGTCGACGACGTCGTGTTCGCGCAGTGCTACCCGTCGATGGAGGCGCCCGCCGTCGGCCGGGTCGCCGCACTCGACGCCGGTCTGCCGGTCACGGTCGGCGGGATGCAGCTCGACCGCCGCTGCGGCAGCGGCCTGCAGGCGGTGATCCTCGCCGCCATGCAGGTGCAGACCGGGGCGGCCGACCTGGTCATCGCCGGCGGCTGCGAGTCGATGAGCAACGCGCATTTGTTCACCCACGACCGCTGGGGAGTCAGCGGCGAGGGCCTGCTGCTGCACGACACTCTCGCGCGCGGCCGGGTGACCGCCGGTGGCAAGAACTTCCCGGTGCCCGGCGGCATGATCGAGACCGCGGAGAACCTCCGCCGCGAGTACGCCATCACCCGCGAGGAGCAGGACGAGTTCGCCGCCCGGTCACACGCGCGGGCGGTGGCCGCGCAGGACGCCGGGCGGTTCGCCGACGAGCTGGTGCCGGTCGTCGTGCCGGGCCGCAAGGGCACGACGACGGTCGAGCAGGACGAGCACCCCCGCCGCGACACCACCGTCGAGGCGCTGTCCGGGCTGACCCCGATGCGAGCGAAGGTCGACCCCGACGCGACCGTCACCGCCGGCAACGCGAGCGGGCAGAACGACGGCGCCGCCGCCTGCATCGTCACGACCCCGGAGCTTGCCGCCGAGCTCGGCCTCACCCCGATGGCGCGCATCGTGTCCTGGGCGACCGCGGGCGTCGAGCCGGCGCGAATGGGCATCGGCCCGGTGCCGAGCACCGCGAAGGCGCTCGGCCGAGCCGGCCTCACCCTCGACCAGATGGACCTCATCGAGCTCAATGAGGCCTTCGCGTCACAGGTCCTGGCTTGCCTGCGTGAGTGGCAGCTCACCGCCGCCGAACTCGACGACCGGCTCAACGTCAACGGCTCCGGGATTTCGCTCGGTCACCCCGTCGGCGCAACCGGCGTACGGATCCTCGCGACCCTGCTGCACGAGATGGCCCGCCGCGGGTCGCGGTACGCGCTCGAGACGATGTGCATCGGCGGCGGGCAGGGCATCAGCGCGGTGCTCGAGCGGGTCTGAGCGCCTCGCATGAGCCAGCTCCCGCTGCACGGCCGGACGGTGATCGAGATCGCGTCGTTCGTTGCCGGTCCCTCCGCGGGCATGGCGCTGGCGCAGCTGGGAGCCGACGTGGTGCGGGTCGATCCGCTCGGCGGCGCCGCGGACGTCAACCGCTGGCCGGTCAGCGCGGACGGCACGAGCATCTACTGGGCGTCGCTCAACCGGGGCAAGCAGTCGGTGGAGCTCGACCTGAGGTCGGAGGCGGGACGGGGTCTGGTACGCCGGATGCTCGCCGTGCCCGGACCGGGCCACGGCATCCTCATCGACAACCAGCCCCACCAGGACTGGCTCAGCGAGGAGGCGCTCGCCACCGTCCGGCCGGACCTGATCCACGTGCACATCGAGGGGCACCGCGGCGGCCGGCCAGCCGTCGACTACACGGTCAACGCGGAGGTCGGCATCCCACTCGTCACCGGCCCGGTCGGCATGACCGAGCCGGTCAACCACGTGCTGCCGGCATGGGACCTCCTGTGCGGGATGACCGCCGTCTCGGCGGTGCTGGCGGCGCTGCTTCGCCGCGACGAGACCGGCGAAGGGTCGCGAGTCGATATCGCGCTCGGCGACATCGCCCTCGCGGGCGTCGCGAACCTGGGCTGGTTCACCGAGGCGGCTGGCGGCGTCGAGCGGCCGCGCAACGGCAACGGCATCTACGGCAGCTACGGGGACAGCTTCGCCACCGCCGACGGCGGTCACGTCGTGGTGGTCGCGCTCACCCCCTCGCAATGGCGCTCGCTGGTGGCGATGACCGGCTCCGCCCAGGCGGTCGAGGCGCTCGCCACAAATGTGAAAGTCGACTTCGAGCACGACGAAGCCGCCCGCTACGTACATCGCGAGGCTCTCGCCGAGATCTTCGCGCCGTGGTTCGCGGCGCGCGACCGCGCGACTGCGGAAGCCGAGCTGACGGCGGCGCGGGTGCTGTCCGCGCCGTACCGGGACTTCCGCGAAGCGGCGGCCCTCGGAGGCGGTCCGCTCGTCGCGCTGGACCAACCGGGCATCGGCGAGGTGGTCAGTGCCGAGTCGCCGATGCGCTGGCACGGCCAGCCGCTTCGCAACGCGCCGGCCACCACCCGCGGCGCGAGCACCTATGACGTGCTGCGCGCTCTCGCCGGAGTCGACGAGGCCGAGTACGCCTCACTGCTCGACGCAGGAGTGATCTTGGCCTAGTCGGGCCGAAGCGGGGTAGACCGCCACCCGTGGCAGACGGCGAGACGGTCACGACGCTGATCCCGGCGCGGCTGGACCGGCTGCCGTGGTCGCGGTTTCACACTCGCCTGGTCACCGCACTCGGCGTCGCGTGGATCCTCGACGGGCTCGAGATCACCTTCGCCAGCAACTTCACGACCAACCTGCAGAGCAAGGCCTCGCTGCACCTGTCCTCACGAGCCGCCTCGGACGTCGCGAGCTGGTACCTCGGCGGTGAGGTGATCGGCGCGCTGCTGTTCGGCCGGCTCTCCGACCGGCTCGGGCGCAAGAACCTGTTCGTCTACACCCTCGGCCTGTACCTGCTCGCCAACGGGCTTGCCGCCTTCTCCCCGGACATCTACTGGCTGGACGCGTGCCGGGTGATCGCCGGGATGGGCATCGGCGGCGAGTACGCCGCGATCAACTCCGCGATCGACGAGCTCATCCCGTCAAAGCACCGCGGGCGAGTCGACATCGCCGTCAACGGCACCTACTGGAGCGGCGCGGCGATCGCCTCGCTCGCCGGCATCTACCTGCTCAACCCGTCGCACGTCAGCGACAACCTGGGCTGGCGGATCACCCTGCTGATCGGCCCGGCGCTCGGCGTGGTGGTGTGGTTCGTACGCCGCACGCTGCCGGAGAGCCCCCGCTGGCTGATCACCCACGGCCGGTCCGACGAAGCGGAACGACGGGTCAAGGAGATCGAGGACTGGGTCCGCTCCAACGGCCACGAGCTGCCCGACGTCGACGAGGACCAAGCGGTCGAGATCGACCCGTCGAGATCGCGGCCGTCGCTGTGGACAGTGACAAAGGTGCTGGTCGCGGAGTACCCGCGCCGGTCGCTGCTCGGCGCGACGCTGATGATCACCCAGTCGTTCCTCTACAACGCGATCTTCTTTACCTACGCGCAGGTCCTCACCACGTTCTTCCACGTCCCCAACGGCCACACCGCGTACTACTACCTGGCGTTCGCCGGCGGGAACCTCGTCGGCGCGATCGCGCTCGGACCGCTCTTCGACGTCGTCGGCCGGCGCGTGATGATCTCCGCGACGTACCTGATCGCCGCCGTCCTGCTGGTGGTCTCTGCGGTGCTGTTCGACCACGGCGTGCTCTCAGCCGGCACGCAGACGGTGATGTGGACGGCGGTCTTCTTCTTCGCCTCCGCCGGCGCCTCCTCGGCGTACCTCACGGTCAGCGAGATCTTCCCGCTCGAGCTGCGCGCGCAGGCGATCGCGGTGTTCTTCTCGATCGCCCAGGGCTTCGGCGCCCTTGGCCCGGCGATCTACGGTGGCTTTGTGGCCTCGAAGCGGCCGCACGAGCTGATGCTCGGCTACCTGCTCGGCGCCGGGGTCATGGCAGTCGGCGGCATCGTCGCGGCGATCTTCGGGGTCAAGGCCGAGCGCACCTCGCTCGAGGATGTCGCGAACCCGCTCTCGCTGGTCGGCCGCAAGTCCAAGCCGCAGCCGGCGCTCGCCGGACCCGCCGTCAAGACCGCCTGACGCCGTCCATCCCCGCGTTGGGAGCCGCCTCGGCCACCAGCCCGGGAACGACCTCGGTCAGCGCAGCGGGGTCCCAGATCCCGTCCGTCTCGGCGTACGGCCCGTTGACCCAGCCTTCGAAGACGGTGATGCGCCCCCCGCGTACGCCGAAGACCCGGCCGGTGATGCCCGCGGACGCCTCGCTTGCCAGCCAGACCACCAGCGGCGAGACGGCAGCGGGAGGCAGCTCCTTCGCGGCCTCCTCACGCTTGAAGCGGTCGAGGTCCTCGGTCATCCGGGTCAGCGCGGTCGGGGAGATCGCGTTGACCGTGACGCCGTAGCGGGCGAGCTCCATCGAGGTGATGATCGTCATCGCGGCAATGCCCGCCTTCGCCGCGCCGTAGTTCGACTGGCCGACGTTGCCGAAGACGCCGGACGCCGACGAGGTGTTGATGATCCGGGCGTTCACCTCCTTGCCCGCCTTGGACTGGTCGCGCCAGTAGGCGGCGGCATGGTGCATCACGCCGTAGGTGCCCTTGAGGTGTACGGCGATGACGGCGTCCCACTCGTCCTCGGTCATGTTGACCAGCATCCGGTCGCGCAGGATGCCGGCGTTGTTCACGACGGCGTGGATGTCACCGAAGGTCTCGATCGCCTGGTCGACGAGCTCCTTGGCGCCGGCGTGGGTCGCGATGTTGCTGGTGTTGGCAACCGCGGTGCCGCCCGCCTCGGTGATCGCGTCGACGACAGCTTGGGCGGCCCCGGCGTCGCTGCCAGTGCCGTCGCGAGCGCCGCCGACGTCGTTGACGACGACCTTGGCTCCCTCCTTGCCGAACAGCAGCGCGTGCTCCCGCCCGATCCCGTTGCCGGCACCGGTGATCGCCACGATGCGCCCGTCGCAGATCCCCATCGCGTCTGCCTCTCTCGTCGTACCGCTCTGTCGACCCGAAGGTAGATGGTGGCACGCGCCGCAGAACCGGCTCGCGGGAGTCAGCCCACCGCCAACCGGTACCCGCGCTTGACGACGGTCGCGACCGCCGGAGACGCCGGGCCGAGCGCCGAACGAAGCCTGGCGACCGCGACCTCGACCGCATGCTCGTCGGCGTCAGCGTCCCCGCCGAGCCGCTCGAGGAGCTGAGCACGAGAGAGAACGTGCCCGGGCTGCTCCATCAACGCGTGCAGCAAGGCCGCCGAGGCGCGCGGAAGCGCGATCACCTCGTTGTCGGTCACGACCGCCCGGGCGCGTACCTCCAGCCGATGACCCGCAGCCTCGATCACCCGGGTGCGCGCGGTCAACGCATCGACCACAGTCCGGACCAGCGCGCCGAGCCGGAAGCGCTCCGGTGAGACCGCGGGCACGCCACGCGCGAGCAGCGGTGCCGCGGTGACAGGCCCGACGCATGCCGCGATGACATCGCCGCGCAGCGCCTCCAGCAGCTCGTCGCCACTGCGGCCAGCAATGGCGATCAGCTGCTCGACGGCGGCGACCGAGGTGAAAGTGACGGCGTCGACCTTGCGGTCGACGATCTGCGAGACCAGCCGCAGCACCGGCTCGAGGTCTGCCGGCGGCTCGCAGCGGTACACCTGGATGGCGAGGACCTCCGCGCCCAGCGCGGCAAGCTCGGCGACCAGCTCGCGTGGCTCGCTCGCGTGCAGCTGCACGACCACCCGCTTGCCGACGAGGTCGATGGTGCGCAGGTAGTCGAGCACCTCGGCATTGGACTCCGACTCCGGCGACCAGCGCTCGGCGAGCCCGGCCGCGCGGATCGCACCTTTGACTTTCGGTCCGCGCGCGATGATCGTCGCTGCCGCAAGATGCGCGTGGAGCTCGTCACCGATGCCCCACGACGCACTCGCGCTGAACCAGCCGCGGATGCCGACGGCGGTCGTGGCGACGAGGTAGTCGACCGGCAGGCGCAGGCACTCGATGGTGTCCGCGCGCAACCTTCCGTCGTCCTCGACCGGCAGGATCCGCAGGCACGGCGCCTCGACGACCGCTGCGCCACGGCGGATGAGCAGCGTCGCCAGCTCGTCGCGGCGGCGCTCGGCCGTGATCGCGACGGTGTAGCCGACCAACGGCTCGACCTGGGACACCGCTCCGAGCCTAGAAACGGCGTGTTTCCGCGCTGTTGCATCCGATCGTCGCCACTCGTGTGGCGCCGGAGAGATCACTGTTGCGAACGCGACACAAGCCGGTCGCCACCAGGTAACACGCCCGACACAACCTTTACCGGTGACCGCGACCGCGACGCACTGCCCGTACTGCTCCTTGCAGTGCGGCATGGACATCGCCGCGGACCTCACGATCACTCCCCGCGCGACGGATGCCAGTCCCGGCCTGTGCCAGAAGGGCTTCACGGCTGCGGCTTTGCTCGACCCCGAGGTACGGCTGACCACGCCGCTGGTCCGCCGCGACGGCAAGCTCGTCCCGGCTGGCTGGGCCGAGGCGCTGGCGACGGTGACGAGCGGCATCAGTGCGGTGCAGGAGCGGCACGGCCGCGACGCCGTCGGCATCTTCGGCGGCGGCGGCCTGACCAACGAGCAGTGCTACCTGCTGGGCAAGCTGGCCCGAGTCGCGCTGCGCACCCGCACCATCGACTACAACGGCCGCTTCTGCATGTCGTCCGGTGCGGCCGCGGGCAACCGCGCGTTCGGGCTCGACCGGGGGCTGCCGTTCCCGCTCTCCGACCTCGGGCAAACCGACGTGCTGATGCTGGTCGGCGCCAACCCGATCGACACGATGCCGCCGGCGGTCGCGCACCTCGAGCGGCTGCTGGAGCGCGGCGGCGAGCTCCTCGTCGCCGATCCGCGTCGTACGCCGACAGCCGCTCTCGCGACGCTTCACCTCCAGAACGTCCCGGGGAGCGACCTCGCCCTCGCGCTGGGACTGCTGCACCTCGCGATCGCCGACCGCCACATCGACGAGGAGTACGTCGCGACCCGGACCACCGGATGGGACGAGGTACGCCCGCTCGTGGCGGCGTGGTGGCCGGAGCGGGTGGAGCGCACGACGGGAGTGCCGGTGGCGCGGCTGCGCCGTGCGGCAGGCCTGCTCGGCGAGGCCTCGTCGGCGATCATCGTGACCGGCCGCGGCGCGGAGCAGCAGAGCAAAGGCACCGACACCGCGACGGCGTACCTCAATCTCGCACTCGCGCTCGGTCTCCCGGGACGACCGCTGTCGGGCTGGGGCTGCCTGACCGGCCAGGGCAACGGCCAGGGCGGGCGGGAGCACGGCCAGAAGGCCGACCAGCTTCCGGGGTACCGCTCGATCAGTGACGAGGCGTCGCGCGCACATGTCGCCGACGTGTGGGGCGTCGACCCGGCGAGCATCCCCGGTCCAGGCCCGTCTGCTTACGAGATGCTCACGCAGCTCGGCGAGTCGGTGCACGCCCTGCTCGTCATGGGCAGCAACCTCGCGGTCTGCGCGCCTGACGCCGACCGGATCCGCGAGCGCCTTTCCGCACTCGAGCTGCTGGTCGTCGCCGACGTGGTCCGCTCGGAGACCGCGGAGCTCGCCGACGTCGTGCTGCCGGTCGCGATGTGGGCCGAAGAGGACGGGACGATGACCACCGTCGAGGGCCGCGTGGTACGGCGACGCAAGGCGTGCGAGCCGCCCGCCGAGGTCCGGACCGACCTCGAGGTCATCAGCGCCATCGCTGCCGGAGCCGGCGCGACGAGCGGCTTCCCCACCGAGGCCGAGGCCGTCTTCGCCGAGCTCCGCCGCGCCTCGGCCGGCGGTGTCGCGGACTACTCGGGGATCAGCTACGCCCGCATCGACGCGGAAGGCGGGGTGTTCTGGCCGTGCCCCGCGGACGACCATCCCGGCACCCCGCGGGTCTTCACCGACCGCTTCGCGACGCCCGACGGTCTCGCCCGCTTCGTGCCCGTCGAGCACCGGCCCGCCGCCGAGGAGCCTGACGCCGACTACCCCCTCTACCTGACCACCGGACGCACCCGCGGGCACTACCAGTCGGGTGCGCAGACCCGGCGGGTGCGCGCGCTGGCCGATGCGGAACCGGCGGCATTCGTCGAGGTGCACCCGACGCTTGCCGCTGCCGTCGGGCTCGCCGACGGCGGCCGGGCCCGGCTCGTGACACGGCGGGGCGCAGCCGAGCTCGACGTACGGATCGATCCGGCGATCCAGGCAGAGACCGTGTTCGTGCCGTTCCACTGGGGCGAGGCAAACCGGCTCACCAACCCGGCGCTGGACCCGACGTCGCGGATGCCGGAGCTGAAGGTGTGCGCCGCCCGCCTAGAAGCGGTGGCCTCGTGAGAACGCTGATCATCGGCAACGGCATGGCGGCCGGGCGGCTGGTGCAGGAGCTGGTCGCGCGCGGCGTCGACGACATCACCGTCGTGGGCGACGAGCCGCACCACGCCTACAACCGCCTGCTGCTGTCCGGCGTACTCGGCGGAATCCACGATCCGCGCGACCTCGAGATGCGTACGCCGGGGTGGTACCGGCGCAACGGAGTCGCGGTGCTGCGCGGCCAGCGGGCGACCGGGCTGGACGTGCAGCGGCGCGAGGTGCGGCTGGCCGACCGCACCCTGCTGCGCTACGAGCGGCTCGTCCTCGCGACCGGCAGCCACCCGCACTTGCCGAGCCTGCGCGGGATCGCGTCCGACCGCGGGCGGATGCGGCCAGGCATCTTCGCCTTCCGCACCCTCGCCGACTGCGAGCAGATCGCCGCGGCGGCGGCTCCCGGCAAACGAGCAGTGGTGATCGGCGGCGGGCTGCTGGGTCTGGAAGCCGCGCGCGGCCTGTCCCTGCTCGGCTGCCAGGTCGAGATCGTCCACCAGGCCCCCCACCTGATGGAGAAGCAGCTCGACGCCGGCGGTGCGGAGATGCTGCGCCGCACCCTCGACGACCTGGGAATCACGACCTATCTCGACACCCGGGCCACCGCGCTTCGCAGCGGTCCGGACGACCGCGTCGAGGCGGTCTGCCTGGCAAACCGCTACGAGCTCGACTGCGACCTGGTGGTCTTCGCCTGCGGCATCCGGCCGGCCACCAGGCTCGCCCAGGAGGCCGGGATCGCCGTACGCCACGGGATCGTCGTCGATGACAGCTTCGCCACCTCGGCGCCGCAGGTGTGGGCGATCGGGGAGTGCGCGGAGTACCGCGGCAGCGTCTCGGGGTGGGCACAGTCCGCGATCGACCACGCCACGGCGCTCGCCGGCGTGCTCACCGGCGCGGCCGTGGGCAACGTCGAGCAGTGCCCGCAGATCACCCGGCTGCGCGCCGCCGGCGTCGAGCTCGCCGCGATGGGCGACACCGCCGCCGTCGCCGACGCGAACACCGAAGTGCTCTGCCTCGCGAACCCGGTTGCCCGCACCTACCGCAAGACCGTCGTACGCGACGGGCAACTGATCGGGGCGCTGCTGGTCGGCGACGTGTCGGCGGCGGGCGAGCTCACCCGTGCCTTCGAACGCGGCAGGCCGCTCCCGGCCGACCGCCATGAGCTCCTGTTCTCCTCACCCGAAGGGAGAGTCGCGTGAAGCAGCTCGTCGTCGTCGGCCATGGCATGGTCGGCCACCGCCTGGTGGAGGCGATCGTCGACCGCGGCGGACTCGCGACCTGGTCGGTCACGGTCGTCGGAGAGGAGCCGCGGCCGGCGTACGACCGGGTCGCGCTGACCAGCTACTTCACCGACGCCACGGCCGAGGACCTCTGCCTCGTCCCTGGCGGCTTCTTCGAAGCAGATGGCCTCACGCTGCGGACCGGGACGAAGGTCGTCGGCATCGACCGGCCTGCGCAGCACGTGATCCTCGACACCGGCGAACGGCTTCGGTACGACGCGCTCGTGCTCGCGACCGGCAGCTACCCGTTCGTCCCGCCGATCGACGGCCGTGACGGAGAAGGGTGCTTCGTCTACCGCACGATCGAGGACCTCGACGCGATCCGCGGGTACGCCGAATCCCGCCGCACCGGGTTGGTGATCGGCGGCGGCCTGCTCGGCCTGGAGGCAGCGAACGCGCTGCGCTCGCTCGGGCTCTACGCCCACGTCGTCGAGATGGCTCCGCGGCTGATGCCGCTGCAGGTGGACGGCCCGGGTGGCGAGCTGCTGCGCCACCACATCGTCGGTCGCGGCGTCGAGGTGCACACCGGCGTACAGACCTCCGCGGTTCTCACTGACGACAGCGGTGCGGTCCGAGCGCTGCAGTTCGCCGACGGCAGCGAGGTGGAAACCGAGCTCGTCGTGTTCTCCGCCGGCATCCGGCCGCGCGACGAGCTCGCCCGGCAGTGCGGACTCGACGTGCACGAGCGAGGCGGCGTGCTGGTGGACGAGGCCTGCCGCACGAGTGACCCGGCGGTCTTCGCCATCGGCGAGGTCGCGGTGGCGGCCGGGCGCGTGTACGGGCTGGTCGCTCCCGGCTACGCGATGGCGGAGGTGGTCGCCGACCGGTTGCTCGGCGGCGACGGTGCCTTCACCGGCGCCGACATGAGCACGAAGCTGAAGTTGATGGGCGTCGATGTGGCCTCCTTCGGCGACGCGTTCGCGACCGCCGAGGGAGCGCAGGAGGTGACCTTCACCGACTCGGTCGCCGGCGTGTACAAGAAGCTGGTCGTGGACGCGACAGGAAGCGTCCTGCTCGGCGGGATCCTGGTCGGCGACGCCTCGACGTACAGCGAGCTGCGGGCGCTCGTCGGAGCGCACGACGCGCTGCCGGAGCGGCTCGAGGACCTGCTCGTCCCGCCGCGAGCGGGTGGCGCCGAGCGAGAGCTGCCGGCTGCCGCCGTCGTGTGCTCGTGCCACAACGTCACGAAGCAGACGTTGTGCGACGCCATTGCGCGCGGGCAGTGCGAGCTTGCCGGGCTCAAGCGGGACACCAAGGCCGGGACCGGCTGCGGGTCGTGCAGCACGCTGGTCAAGAAGGTCCTCGACACCGAGCTCACCAAGGCGGGTCTCGAGGTCTCCACGGCACTGTGCGAGCACTTCACGCAGACGCGTGCGGAGCTCGACGAGATCGTCCGGCGAGAGCGCATCGGCTCGTTCGCCGACCTCGTCGCTCGCCACGGCACCGGACGAGGCTGCGACATCTGCAAGCCGGTCGTCGCGTCGATCCTCGCGATCCGGACCAGGTCCTACATTCTCGACGGCGAGCAAGCCGGGCTGCAGGACACCAACGACCACATGCTGGCGAACCTGCAGAAGGACGGCACTTACTCCGTGGTGCCGCGGCTTCCGGGCGGCGAGGTCACTCCGGAGAAGCTGATCGCGATCGGTGAGGTGGCGCGGGACTTCGGGCTCTACACGAAGGTCACCGGCGGGCAGCGCATCGACCTGTTCGGCGCCCACGCCGAGCAGCTGCCGGCGATCTGGCAGCGGCTGGTCGCGGCTGGGATGGAGAGCGGCCACGCGTACGGCAAGGCGTTGCGCACCGTGAAGTCGTGCGTGGGAAACACCTGGTGCCGGTACGGCGTACAGGACTCGGTCGCGATGGCCGTCGACCTCGAGCTTCGCTACCGCGGGCTGCGCGCGCCGCACAAGATCAAGATGGCGGTGTCGGGCTGTGCCCGCGAATGCGCCGAGGCGAGATCCAAGGACGTCGGGGTCATCGCCACCGAGAAGGGCTGGAACCTCTACGTCTGCGGTAACGGCGGCGCGGTGCCTCGTCATGCCGACCTGCTCGCCGCCGACCTCTCCAGCGAGGAGCTCGTCCAGGCGATCGACCGGTTCCTGGGGTACTACCTGCGCACCGGGATGCGGCTGGAGCGCACCTCGACCTGGTTGGAACGGATCGAGGGCGGGCTCGACCACGTGCGGGCGGTCGTCTTCGACGACGTGCTCGGCATCCACGACGAGCTGGACGCCGAGATGGCTGCCCACATCCGCGACTACCGCGACGAGTGGGCGGAGACCCTGGCCGACCCGCAGCGGCTGGCCCGCTTCACCCGGCACGTCAACCTCGGATCACGGATCCCGGTGGGTGCGCCGTGAGCTGGGTTGCGATCTGCCGGCTCGATGATCTGGTCGAGGGCCGAGGCGTGTGCGCGTTGGTGGAGGGCCGTGACGTGGCGGTCTTCCGGCTGCCGGATGACACCGTCCTCGCGGTCGACGACCTCGACCCGTACTGCGGGGTCGCCGTCCTGTCGCGGGGAATCGTCGGATCCCGCGGCGACGCCGATGTCGTGTTCTCGCCGATGTACAAGCAGGCCTTCGACCTGCGTACCGGGACCGCCGTCGACGATCCCGAGACGCGCGTGCGCTGCTACTCGGCGCGGGTCTGCGACGGGGTGGTCGAGATCTCACTCGCCGCGTGAGCCAGGTCGCTCGGCGTATCGACGTCCCGGGCGCCGTCGCCGACCTCCAGGGTCCCGTGCGGCAACGGACCGAGCGCATCGCGCAGGGATCCGCTCGACGGAATGCCCACCAAGGATGCGACCGGCCAGCTTGACAGCAGCCACTGCTCCCGGCCGCCGGCATCGACGGCCACCGTGGGCGCCGAGGACGCCAGGGACGCGACGAGGTCGGCGGTGAGGTTCGGGAGGTCGACGGCGAGCAGTACGACGGTCGGTGCGGCCACCTCGGCGAGGCCGGCCGCGAGAGCGGCGCAAGGGCCGCCGCCGGGTGGCTCTTCGATCGTCCAGATCACCGGTCGCGCTGTTTCGCGACGGGGTCCGACGATGATCGTCCGCTCAGCCGCCGCGCATGCCTCGACCACGATGTCGAGCAGGCGGCCGCGCGCCACGACGAGCTCTGCCTTGTCGGTGCCGCCGAGCCGGCGGCCTTCACCGCCCGCCACGATGATCGCGTCGAAGCGTTCCACGGACCTCTCCTTCGGCGTCCCGCGAGGGTGAGCACAACTTCACTGAGCATGATCCGCGGGTTACGGCCGCGTAACGCCTGCTTCCTACCGTCGCGACGGGACGCAATCAGGAGGCCAGCATGACCGCAACCACAGCCGAGGTCGAGCTCGGCGGCGCGACCGCCGCGGCGAAGAAGCGCTGGATCTACGACTGGCGGCCGGAGGACCTCGCCTTCTGGGAGTCACAGGGCAAGCGGATCGCGCTGCGCAACCTCGTGCTGTCGGCGTTCGCCGAGCATGTGGGCTTCGCGATCTGGAGCATCTGGTCGGTCATGGTGCTGTTCATGAGCCCGGCGTACGGGATCAGCCCGGCGCAGAAGTTCCTGCTGACCACGTTGCCCACGCTCCTCGGTGCCGCGGCGCGCATCCCGTACACCCTGGCCATCGCGCGGTTCGGGGCGCGGAACTGGACGGTCGTGTCCGTGCTGTTGCTGCTGATCCCGGCTGCCACGCTGATGGCGGTGATGAAGCCCGGTACGTCGTACGGGGTGCTGCTGCTCGCGGCCTCGACGGCCGGATTCGGAGGCGGCAACTTCGCCTCCTCGATGACCAACATCAACGCCTTCTACCCCGAGCGGCGCAAGGGCTGGGCGCTCGGCGTCAACGCGGGCGCCGGCAACCTGGGTGTGGCGGCGGTGCAGCTGGTCGGTCTCGCAGTGCTACTCAATGCGGGCGCGACGCATCCTCGCTACGTGATGGCGGTCTACCTGCCGCTGGTTGCGCTCGCCGCCGTACTCGCGTGGGCTCGCATGGACAACCTCGCGAGCGTGCGCAACGACACCAAGGCGATGCGCGAGCTCGTCACCGACCGGCACGCCTGGATCGTCTCGCTGCTCTACATCGGCAGCTTCGGGTCGTTCATCGGTTTCAGCTTCGCGTTCGGCCAGGTGCTGCTCGTGACCTTCGCCTACACCCCGACGCACGCCGCGGAGCTGACCTTCATCGGCCCGCTGGTCGGCTCGCTGATCCGGCCGTTCGGCGGCTGGCTCGCGGACCGGTTCGGCGGCGCGAAGGTCACGCTCTCGATGTTCCTCGCGCTGGCCGGCGCCGCGGCCGTCGTACTGGCGGCCTCGCACGATCACTCACTCGGGCTGTTCCTGCTCGGGTTCATCGCGCTGTTCGGCTTCGCCGGCATCGGCAACGGGTCGATCTTCAAGATGATCCCGGCGATCTATCGGGCGACCGCGACGGGTGCGTCTGCGGATCTCGACGCTCGGCGGCTGGCGGGGGCGCTCATCGGGATCGCCGGCGCCATCGGTGCGGCGGGCGGGGCGGGGGTCAACCTCGCCTTCCGGCAGAGCTTCCTCGCGAACCAGAATGCGAACGCCGCCTACGCGACCTTCATCGCGTTCTACCTGCTGTGCGCCGCGGTCACCTTCGCCGCCTACCTGCGTCCGGGCATCGAGTGGCGGCGCTCAGCGCATCTGTGAACCGCTACATACCGCCCGCGGTACCGCACGGTTCACACAACGTGTAGCGCGCGGAGTGCGGTCGGCGCCCACGCGGGCCACTCGACCGGGCCGACGGGCTCGCCGTGGTCGTAGCGGGCGACAAGCCTGTAGGGGTGCTCGGCATTGCTGTTGTCGTAGAACCGCACGGCATCGGCGATTGCGACTGCCTCAATGACGTGGTCCCACAGCCGGGCGTGCCGAGCGCGGATCTTCTCCTCCGGCACGTCGTGCCCACCGGTCTCGACGCGCAGCACAACCCGGACTACCGCCAGCTCCACCGGGATCAGCATCACGTGCAGCGTGATCTGGTAGTGCGCATCAGCGGCGGCGCGCAGCAGTTCCAGCTTGGATGGGTGGGAGAAGACGGTCTCAGTCACGAAGGACGTACCTGCCGCCAAGTACTCGTCCCGCAGCTGGGCGGCCGCCGCAGCCGCTTCGTAGCCGCGCGACAGCTCTTCGCCCGGCCATCGCAGCTTCGCGATCTCGTCGGCGTTGACGAATGGCAGGTGTGTAGCCGGGGCTAGGACGTGGTCGTAGAAGGTCGTCTTGCCCGACCCGTTCGGCCCGACGAGCAGATGGAGAACCGGCGTGGTCATCCGTTGCGGACGACCACGTTCCCCGCCTCATCCAGCTCCGCATACGGACGGCCCGCGTGCACCTTGCGCATGTCGAGGTCACGGTGGAGCTGCTCGATCCGCTCCATCCATGCCGCGCGGACGATGGCCTGCTCCTGCGGCTGGCGAAGGGTGTCGTAGCTGCGGGCGCCTCGCAACACCTCACCGACCGCGCTGCTCGAGACATCGGCGGAGGCTTCGATCTCGCGACCAAGCCGCGCCCAGTGATCGATCTGCTGGGATGTGCTGCGGTTCAGCACCTCCCCGGCGAGCTTGGCGTCGTCGTAGAGCGCCTGGCTCACCCGCGTCACCGGCCCAGCCGCCATGCCCAACCTCCAGCCGTCTCTGCGTAGCATTTTGCTACATGCTGGGCCGAGGAGCAAACGTTGGATCGCAGAGGGCAGCGCTAGCGATTACGCCATGAGCTCGGCGAGGCGATGCAACCGGCTCAACGCGTCCGGCTCTCCGACAGGCGCCTCTTCGGGCTGCCGGCCGGTGACGAAGTCGACGAGGTCTCCAGCGCGCCCTGACACCTGCCTCGCTCACACAGAGTTCCTTACAGACCCCACCGCCCGCCGAAGCGTTCACCTCGGCCAGAGACGCTTCACCTCGGCGATTACTTCGTCCTGGGACAGCGCGCAATCGCATTGGACGCATCCATTGGAGGTGTGGCGGAAGGCGCGGTGTTCACAACTGCTCCGCGGGCATTCGTAGAGGTCCTGCAAGGTCCTACCGTCATCGTGGTCGTCGCCGGACGCGCTCAGAAACCTGTCAGTGCGCACCACACGACGCCGCGCCACTGAATACTCCCAACTCGTTGCCGGATGAACCCGAACTCAAAAGATGTGCCCTCAATGTCGATCCGGACCTCGCCGCCGCTAGCAGGCGCGTTCGTGTCGGTTACCGACCACTCGCATCAAACCAGACCTAGGGGAATTCCTGCACCTCGAGCGGTGACGCGTACTGCATGATGCTGGTTACGGCGGAAAAGCACGATCCGATTCGCACCGGCGGCCCCGGGGTACCGTCCGGTTCGACCGTCTGCGCGAACAACTTCATGCTCGTCATTCCTGCAGGCCGGAGCAGTGGGCCGTGTGGGACTCGAACCCACAACCTACGGATTAAAAGTCCGCAGCTCTGCCAATTGAGCTAACGGCCCTGGCTGAAGGCTAGTGGCGCTCGCGCAGGCGATAACGCGCCGTACGTCGAAGAAGCAGCGGTGCAACGCAAAGCCCGCATCCTCCGCGCCCTTGTCACCACTGCCGTCCTCGCCGCGTCCGGGATCGGCCTCGCGGCCACCTCGGCGGCGTCCACCCCGCGCACCGCAAGCGCGACGACGGCGCGCTGCCCGTGGATGAACGCCCACCTCTCACCCCAGCGCCGCGCGCGGATGCTGGTCGCCCACATGACGCTCCCGCAGAAGATCTCCGAGCTCTACGGACGAGGCGACATCTCCCACTACGGCGCGGCGAACGACATTCCGGCCATCCCGTCGCTGTGCATTCCGGAGCAGGTCTCCAACGACGCCGGCGCGGGCCTCGGCGACGTGCAGCTGCTCACCACAGCCTTTCCCGACGGCATCACCCAGGCAGCGAGCTGGGACACCGCGATGCAGTACCGAGTGGGCGCGGCGATCGGCTCGCAGGCGTGGCAGAAGGGCGTCGACGTACAGCTCGCGCCTGGGGTCGACATCGTCCGCAACCCGCTCGCCGGACGCAGCTTCGAGTACGCCGGCGAAGACCCCTACCTCGCGGGCCAGACCGGTGTCGCGGAGATCGAAGGGATCCAGAGCCAGCACGTCGCGGCCACCGTCAAGCACTACGCGCTGAACGACCAGGAGACCAACCGCATGACGGACTCCTCGGACGCCAGCGTGCGAACGATGCAGGAGATCGACCTGCCGGCGTTCGAGGCCGCGGTCAAGCAGGCGCACGTGGCATCGGTGATGTGCAGCTACAACCTGGTCAACAACGTCGACGCCTGCCAGAACCGTTACCTGCTGAGAACCGTGCTGGACAAGCAGTTCGGGTTCAAGGGCTGGGTCATGTCCGACTGGGGCGCCACCCACTCGACGGCGACCGCCGCGAACAACGGGCTCGACCAGGAGCAGAGCGAGTTCCCCGGCACCTACTTCGCACCCAAGGCGATGATGGCCGCGATCGCCGCCCACCAGGTGTCCGTCGCGACCATCACCGAGATGACCGAACGGATCATGTACGGGCTGTTCTCCGCGGGCGTGTTCGACGACCCGCCGCCGAGTGACCCGGTCGCCGACACGGCGATCGTCGACACCCCACAGGCGAAGTCCATCGCGCTCGAGGCCGCCGAAGGCGGCGCCGTACTGCTGAAGGACGCCGGCCACGCGCTGCCCATCACCGCCCCCCACAAGACCCTCGCGGTCATCGGCTTGCCGGCCACGCCGGTCGGCGCGCAGATCGACTACCAGGGCGGCGGAAGCTCCAAGGTCCCGCTCACCGGCACCAACCCCGCCGTGGTCGACCCGCTGTCGGCGATCACGCTGCGCGCCGAGGCCAACGGCGACGTCGTCGTACCCGGCGTCGGGCTCACGATCGCCGACGCGGTCGCCGCCGCCAAGCTGGCGAGCACCGCGATCGTCTTCATCGGCGATGGCGAGACCGAGGGCGTCGACCGCAAGACGCTGTCCGCGGTCAACGCCGAGTGCACCCTGGTGTGCCTGCCGGCCGTCGGTCCGAACCAGGACGCGCTGGTCTCCGCCGTCGCGAAGGCCAACCCCAACACCATCGTGGTGATCCAGGCAGGCGGCCCGGTCGCGATGCCATGGCTGCACCAGGTTCGCGGCGTACTCGACATGTGGTACCCCGGCGAGCAGGACGGCAACGCCGCGGCCGCGCTGCTGTTCGGCGACGTCAACCCCTCGGGCAAGCTGCCGATCACGTTCCCGAAGTCGGTCAGCCAGGACCCGATCAAGTCTGCGAAGCAGTGGCCCGGAGTCCCGGACAAGAAGGGGGTCCCGCAGTCGCACTACAGCGAGGGGCTGCTGGTCGGATACCGCTGGTACGACGCGAAGCACATCACGCCGCTGTTCCCCTTCGGGTTCGGCCTGTCCTACACCAGGTTCCGGTTCTCGCACCTGACGCTGCGCGCCGGCAAGAACGACACGGCGACCGCACGGTTCCTCGTGACCAACACCGGCACGCGCTCCGGCGCGGAGGTCGCTCAGCTCTACGTCGGCGACCCGAAGGCCGCGCACGAACCGCCGATCCAGCTCAAGGGCTACCAGAAGGTCCCCCTCGAGCCGGGCCAGCGGACCTGGGTGACCCTCCACCTCGACAAGCGCTCCTTCTCCTACTGGGACACCAAGGCCAACGGCTGGCGAGTGGCACCCGGCTGCTACTCGATCGACGTCGGCGACTCCTCGTCCCACCTGCCGCTGAGCCGCAGACTCTGCCGCGACAGCGACTGACCGGTCACGACGGTTGTCCGTCCCCGACCTGGGCACCATGCGGACATGAGCGCAGCTGAGTCCCCCGCCAGTTCAGGTACGACGCGACCGGCCGGCGAAGGCCTCTCCGACGAGGAGGCCGCAGCCGAGGTCGCCGAGCAGACCGCGTCCGAGCTCAAGGACCAGGACGTGTTCCAGCGAGAGGCGGACGGCGCCTCGACCGACGCCCCCATCGAGCAGGCGTCGGCGGACGACCTCGACGAGTAGCCGGGGCCTCATTCCCGGTAGTTTCGGTGCTAGCGCAAAGCGGACCTAACTTCCCAAGGAGCACCGAATGAGCATCCGGCTGGGCGACGACGCCCCCAACTTCACCGCCGACACGACCGAGGGCGAGATCGACTTCTACAAGTGGAAGGGCGACTCGTGGGCGGTCCTGTTCAGCCACCCCGCTGACTTCACCCCGGTCTGCACCACAGAGCTCGGTCGCACCGCGGCGCTCAAGAGCGAGTTCGAGAAGCGCAACACCAAGGCGATCGCGGTCTCGGTCGACTCGGTCGACAATCACAAGGGCTGGTCGCCGGACATCGCCAGCGTCACCGGCAGCGAGGTCAACTTCCCGATCATCGCCGACGAGTCCCACAAGGTCTCCGAGCTCTACGACATGCTGCACCCAGGCGAGGGCGACTCGAGCACGGTGCGCTCGGTCTTCATCATCGCGCCGAACAACAAGGTGCGCCTCACGCTGACCTACCCGAAGTCGGTCGGCCGCAACTTCGACGAGATCATCCGCGTCATCGACGCGCTGCAGGCCACCGACAAGAACCCGATCTCGACCCCGGTCGACTGGAAGCCGGGCGACCGCGTCATCGTCGCCCCCACCGTCTCGACCGAGGACGCCAAGGAGAAGTTCTCCAACGTCGAGGAGAAGCTCCCCTACCTCCGGTACGCCGACCAGCCGTAAGCAGCAGCTCTTCTCCGAGCGCCGCCTGACAGTGCTAGACGGTCGTCAGGCGGCGTTCGGCTGCTCGGGCGCGCGCCTTCGCGGCTTCTTCCTCGCGGTTCTTGGGCGGCGCCGAGGCGGTCAGCGAGCCGAGCAGCTCGACGGTCACCGCGGTGACCGCCTCCACCGCGCGGGCGAACGCCGCCTCGTTGGCCTTGGACGGCTTCGCCGTACCGCTGATCTTGCGCACGTACTGCAACGCGGCAGCGTGAGCCTCCTCAGCGGTCGCCGGCGGCTCGAAGTTGTGCAGGGTCTTGATGCTGCGGCACATGCACCGAGCCTAAGCACTCGAGCCAGGACTCCACCGCGTCAGAGCAGCGTCCCGTTGTAGACAGCCATCGCGACGCGGCTCACCCCGTCGGAGCGCCGCAGGTCGATCGCGCCGCGCATCTCGAGAATGCGCAGCAGCTGGTAGAAGGTCGCGAACATCGACGAGCTCTGCTGGTACTCCGCCGCCGTCATCGGGATGGTCGTCGTGATCGGCCGCACCGACGTGGGCCCCGCCGCGTTCACGTCGGCTCTGACGTGGCGGGTGACCATCCGCCACTGGTCGAGCAGGGAGTCGACGCCCTCCTCGTCGGGCACCCTGCCCTCGCGCTGCAGCTCCGTGACGCCTTCGATCACGCGATCCATGTAGTCGAGGAACTCCGCGCCCTCGGTCGGCAGATACGGCTCAGACTTCAGGTACGACATGTCCCCGCCCTCCCGGACCACTGCGTCCGTCGCGGACATGTTCCACGCGCGGCCGCAGGTTCCTGCGGGTCAGGCGGGATGCCCCGGGTCGAGGTCGCGCACCGCCTGGTAGGTCAGCGCCGGGCGGTCCTCGCCGACCTCCACGGCGACCGGGTCGAGCAGGTGCGCGACGTGGTCGCCGGCATCGAGCCGGGCCAGCACTCGCCCGACGACGACGCCCCGGACCCCTGCGATCATCGGTACGCCGCCAGGGCCCTCGCGCCACTCGCAGCGGGCGAACTTGTCGGTCCAGTCGCCGGACTCCTCGCCGAACAGCGACGCCAGCGCGCGGTTTCCCTCGTGCAGGTAGTGCACCCCGAGCAGCTGGGACTGCTGGGCGATCCGGAAGGTCTCGTTCTCCTTCGACAGCAGCACCAGCACCCGTCCCGGGTCGATGCTCGCCTGGGTCGCGAAGCCGACGAGGCAGCCCGCGCGCTGGCCGTCGGCTCCGGCCGCCGTCACGACGTACATGGGGTAGTCGAGCCCGCCGACCAGCTGCTGAAAGGCGCGCTGCACTTCGGCCCCGTCGTCGTGGTCGCCGGTCACGACGCGGGCCTACCCACCAGCGCCCGCCGGCATCCGCCGCCCGCGGGCCGGGTAGACCACCCAGCATGGCCGGCTCCTACGTCACCAGCGGACGCTCCTACGAGCGCGACAGCAACTACATCACCACGCGGGTCACCGCCGACGGCCGTGACGGCTACCCGGTCGAGCCGGGCCGCTACCGCCTGGTCGTCTCCCGCGCCTGCCCGTGGGCGAACCGCGCGATCATCGTGCGGCGGCTGCTCGGCCTCGAGCCGGTTCTCTCGATGGGGATCTGCGGGCCGACCCACGACGAGCGCAGCTGGACCTTCGACCTCGACCCGGGCGGGCGCGATCCGGTGCTCGGCATCGAGCGGCTGCGGGAGGCCTACCTCGCGCGCGACCCCGGCTACGACCGGGGCATCACAGTGCCGGCGATCGTGGACATCACCACTGGCCAGGTCGTGACGAACGACTTTCCGCAGATCACACTCGACCTGTCTACAGAGTGGCGGGAGTTCCATCGTGAAGGCGCCCCCGACCTCTACCCGGAGCCGCTGCGCGGCGAGATCGACGAGGTCGCGGAGCTGGTCTACCGGGACGTCAACAATGGCGTGTACCGGGCCGGGTTCGCCGGCGACCAGGACTCCTACGAGTCGGCGTACCGGAGGCTGTTCGAGCGGCTCGACTGGCTCAGCGAGCGGCTCTCGGGCCAGCGGTACCTGGTCGGCGACACGATCACCGAAGCCGACGTGCGGCTGTTCACCACGCTGGCGAGGTTCGACGCGGTCTACCACGGCCACTTCAAGTGCAACCGGAGCAAGCTCAGCGAGATGCCAGTGTTGTGGGCCTACGCCCGCGACCTGTTCCAGACGCCCGGGTTCGGCGACACGCTCGACTTCGACCACATCAAGCGCCACTACTACTGCGTGCACCGCGACATAAACCCGACCGGGATCGTCCCCGCGGGTCCCGACCTCAGCGGCTGGCTGAGCGAGCACGGCCGCGAAGCGCTCGGTGGCCGGCCGTTCGGGGACGGTACGCCGCCCGGGCCGCCGGTGCCCGGCGAGACGGTAGCCGCCGAGCACACTCCGCTGGCGGCGTAAGCACTGCGCCCGGTGGGGCCGCGACCGGCGCGGTCAGACCCCCGCCGCGCCTCTGCCCTCACCGCCGGCGAAGCGCTTGGCGCCTTCGCGGCCGACGAGCAGCACCTCCCTGCCGTAGCGCGCCTCGATGTCGAGCGCCTCGTCGAGCGGGTGGCCGTAGCCGTCGTACATCGAGCGGCGGTCCGACAGCATCGTCTCCTGCGGGTAGGTCGCGAGCTGCTCGGCCATCGCGAGCGCGTGGCCGACCGGGTCCTCGACGACCGCCGTCACCAGGCCGATCGCGAGGGCCTCCGCGGAGTCGACCAGCCGCCCGGTCAGCACGAGATCCATCGCCCGCCCGAAGCCGACGATCCGTGGCAGCCGCCACGTGCCGCCGTCGATCAGCGGTACGCCGAACCGGCGCTCCAGGCACCCGAACTGCGCGCGCGGGGAGGCGATCCGGATGTCACACCACGCGGCGAGCTCCAACCCGCCGGCCACGGCCCACCCGTCGATCGCCGCGATGGTGGGCTTGGCGGCCACGCGCCGGGTGAACCCGAGCGGGCCCTCCCCGCGGCGCAGCCGCGGCTCGAGGGTCTCGATCGCGGTGAGGTCCGCGCCGGCGCAGAACGCCGAGCCGGCACCGGTCAGCACCATGACCCGGGCGAACTCGTCTGCCTCGAAGTCGTCGAGCGCCTCGACCAGGGCGTCGGCGGTCTTGCCGTCGATCGCGTTGCGGCGGTGCTGGCGATCGATGGTGACCAGCGCGGCGGCGCCGCGACGCTCGTACCGGACCTCGTCCACCGTCATTGCTCGCTCCTCCTGTGGTGGGCAGCACGCTTGAGCGATCGTCCCCTACACTTGTGCAGTCCCCGACGGCGGACGCCGAGGGATTGCCCTCATCGTCTAGTGGCCTAGGACGCTGGCCTTTCACGCCGGTAACACGGGTTCGAATCCCGTTGGGGGTACGACGCAACACAAGTCAAGGTCCTGTGGAGCAGCTGGAGTGCTCGCCGCCCTGTCAAGGCGGAGGTCGCGGGTTCAAATCCCGTCAGGACCGCCAACCCCCGGCGATCCCTGGTGTCGAGCAGGATCCGCGCGGCGTCTCAGGTCTTCGCTTCCGCGCGGTGGCTGAGGACCATGCGGCGGCTGCGGATCAGGCGTAGCAGGGTCACGAGACCGACGCCGCCGATCACGTTGCCGAGGACCGTCCAGGCGAACCAGCCGGCCCAGTCGGCGTACCCGAACGACGTCGCGCCCGCGTGCAGGCTGCTGAAGATCAGTAGTGACTCGAGGATCGAGTGCGACATCTTCAACCCGGCGAGGACGAACGCAGACGCGATGACCGCGATGAGGCGCGCCGGAACCGACTCGGTGCCCTGCGTCATGCGGGTCATCAAGGTGATCACCGCGCCGGCGAGGATGGCGCTGCACAGCGACCGGGTGGTGATGCCGCTGTCGATGAACTCCGTGCCGGCCTTGATCGCCGTCGCGTGGAACTGCGGGTAGGCCTCCATCGCGATCAGCGTGAGCAACCAGCCGCCCGCGAGGTTCGCCACCGCCGTCCCGACCCACAGGCGCAGGAGCTGCCAGAGCGTCGCCTCGCCTGCGGCGACCACGGTGATCGGTAGCAGGAAGCCCTCGGTGAACAGCTCGCTGTGGCCGAGGAACAGCGCGATGAACCCGAACGAGAACGCCAACCCACCGAGCAGCGGGCTCCCGGTCTCGGTTTCCACCGCGATCAGCGCGAGCACGCCGATCGAGACCTCGAGCCCGGCCACCGCACCGGTGCTCAGGAGCTCCGGCCAGCCGCGCTGCATTCGCGGCGTACCCTCCGCCACGATTCGGTCGAAGGCGTCGGCGAGCTTCGTCTCACCAGCCGGGTCGGCTTCGGTAGCGCGTTGGGCGGGTGTCGACATGGGCGTGCTTATCGCCGATCTGCGCCCGACTACACCGCGCTAGTCGATCATGGGCTCGGCTGCGTGGGATCGAGCACGAACAGCGGGAGAACGCGTGCGGTGCCGGCCTGGTACTTGTCGTAGTCGGGCCACACCGCGACCGCCCGAGCCCACCACTGCGCCTTCTCGTCGCCGTCGACCTCGCGAACCGTGTAGTCCCGAAGATTCGGGCCGTCCTGGAGACGGGCGATCGGGCGGGCACGCACGTTGTGCACCCACTGCGGGTTCGTCGGCGCTCCGCCCATCGACCCGATCACGGCGTAATGGCCTTGTTCATCTGCGACGCGGACCAGCGGGGTCTTGCGGACCTTGCCCGACTTGGAGCCGAGGGTCCACAGCACGATCCACTTCTCGCCGACCAGGTCGCTCGGCTCGGCGCCGTCCGTGCGCTCGTACTTGGCCACCTCGTCGGCGACCGGCTGCCACGGGCTCGGCTCGTACTCTGCGTCGAACGCGGACACTCGGACTCCAACTCCCGTGGCCGGATGGTTCCAGGACGCTACCTGCCCGCATGGGCCATCGCCCGCTGTGGATGACGGTGGTGTGGTGTTACCAACGGTCGTACCCTGCTCTCATGGTCGTGGTGAAGAGGTCGATCTCGTTTGATGCGGACGTCTGGGACGCCATGACCGCCGAAGTGCAGGGCGGAGCCGTTTCACCACTCGTGAACGATGCGCTCGCGCACTACCTGCGCCGCCAACGCGGACTGGCGGCGATCGCGGCCTACGAGGCGGAGTTTGGCGCCTTCACCGAGGAGGAGCTCGCCGAGGCCGATCGCCTCCTCGACGCGGCTGGCGTCGCGGACCTCACGGCCACCCCGCCGGCCGGTAGGGCTACGGGCAGGAAATCGGCCAAGCCACGCTCTGCCCGTTCGCGAACGCGGATGCGAACGTAGTGCGCACGATGGGCCTCACCTACGATGCTGGCGCGTTGCTCGCGGCGGAAGCGAACGACCGTAGAGTTTGGGCGATTCACCGCCGTGCACTCGAACGAGCACACGTGCCCACGATCCCAGCCGGCGTGCTAGCGCAGGCCTGGCGCGGTGGGCCGCAGCCGTTGTTGTCACGCTTCCTCGACGCGACGGCTAGCGATGTCCTCGACGAGGCGGCCGCTCGAGGCGCTGGCACGCTGCTGGCCAACGCGGGACGCGGTGATGTCGTCGACGCCAACGTCGTGGTCGGAGCGCTCCGCCGCGGTGACGCCGTCGTGACGGGCGATCGCGATGACCTGACAGTGCTCGCAGAGGCCGCCGGACGAAGACTCGCCATCATTACGATCTGAGCTCGCGCGCGGGGGCGCAGAGGGCGCTCTAAGGGGTCAGCAGCCGCCAGGTCCCCTCGGAGACGACGTCGATCTGACCGTCGACGACTTTGATCGCCGTACTGTCGTCGATCACGTAACAGGTACGCCGCATCCCGGCCGCCCACCGCTGCGCGTCGGCCATCGTGAAACCCGGTGGCATGTCCGGATGGTCGACGTGCGGGAAGATCGAGAAGTCCACCAGGCCGAGCGTCTCGTCGCTGCCGCCCGGCGGCATGGAGAGCACCAACGCCTCACCGATGCTCGGCGTCAGCACGCAGCTCCCGGCACTGAACCCGACGTACACGATGTCCTGCAGCGTCGGCAGCAGATCGGCCAGGCCGGACTCGCGCATCCAGCGGCACAGGTACAGCGTGTCGCCGCCGCCGACCAGCAGGACGTCGGCCTCCTCGACCCGCGAGACCCAGATATCGCGGTCGATGCTGGGCAGCGCCGTGAGCTCGAGGACGCCGACGGTCCGCCAGCCGAGCTCCACCATCGGCGTACGCGGCTCGTTGCCGCTGATGAACCGCCAGCCCAGGTCCGCGCCGCCGGGCATGCAGTGCGTCGCGGTCGGGATGCAGAGCGCGTTCGCCTCCTCGACCGGCTTGCCCAGCAGCTCGACCAGCGCGTCGCGGATGCTCGCGTTGGTGATGCCCGCTGAGGTGAGCAGTAGCTTCATGCCGACTCCTCGGCCTGACCCGACGATGCCAGGCGGACGCTAACAAGCCGGCGCGAGCGGCTACACGCGCGCGACGATCCTCGTCAGCACCGGCCGCTGGTGCGCGCCGCGCAAGTGGGAGCGCGTCGCGCTGAGCACCGGGCAGGTCAGGTCCTGGTCGAGACGGTTTGTGTACTGCACCAGCCAGGTGGTGCCGCCCGTCGCGGTCTGCCGGCACAAGGGGATGGTCGGCTTGGCGCGGGAACGACCCGACGGCAGCCACTGCGGCACGTCGAGCCGGTACCGCCCGGCGATGGCGTGCCACATGTAGCCGGTCGTGTAGACGCCGAAGCGGGTGTGGCGGTGGCGCAGCGCCCGGACCATGCCCTGCAGGACCGCACGGTTGCGGAGGTGGTTGTGGGTCCACGGCTGCTGGTCGCGGAACTCCACGTCGAGCCAGACCATTGGCGAGTGCATGTGCGCGCGGTGCATCGTGGCCAGCGCATCGTGCACCTGACCGGCGCCGTCGTTGCGCAACCGGCACAGCAGCCCGCCATGACACTTGCCGAACAGGCCGTGCCCGGAGCGGGCCCGCTGCCGCTGCGTCGGGTACGACGCGACGAGGTAACCGCCGACCATCGCGCCGTGCATCCCGGCCCAGCGCAGCTGCGAGCGCAGGCACGGGTTGACGGTGTGACCGGTGCCGTGGGTCAGGCCGAGGATGACGTAGGCGGGCCGGCCGGCCGGAACGCTACCCGCGGCGTGGCCGCGGCACTGCGGCCAGGACAGGTCGAAACCGTGGGTGTAGGCGCCGCTGCGGGCGGCGGCAGGTGCAGCGGTCGCACTCGACTGCGCGGGCACGCCGAAGGCGACGACCGACGCAAGCACGGCGACCGCAGCCCGGATTCGGGCACGGTGCATGGCTGGGAACCCCGTGTAGTTGAGATGGCAGCGCGGCGAAGCGCGCTGGCTAGCGATCTTGTGGCGTTATGTGGCTCTTACAGTCATCGACCACATCTGTGGGGTCCTGTAGTCCTGTCTGTCCGATTTCTGGCGCGAGCGCGGCTACCCGTAGACTCGTGCGGTCCCTGCGGCGTACGCCGACAAGGGCAGGTAGCTCAGTTGGTACGAGCGTCCGCCTGAAAAGCGGAAGGTCGGCGGTTCGACCCCGCCCCTGCCCACCACCAGCCCATTTCCAGCCCGCTTCGACCGCCGAGCCCAACGAAGAGGGCGTAACTCGGCGCGTTTTACGCCCCGATCCTTGGGCTCGGCGAGGGGTGGGTCAGCCGGCGGCGCCGCTGCTGCCCGTGACCTGCTGGATGTCGGACAGGCCAGGCGTGGGGCTGTTCGGCGGCGCGTTCCACTTCAGGAGCAGGCTGTTCTTCACCGCGTTGGCAGCAGACGGCACATCCTGACCGTTGCAGTTGGTGACGACGATCTCGGTGACGTGGCTGCTCGGGTTCAGCTGCGACGGGTCCGCCGCCATGCACATGTTGGACCCCTTGTTGACCAAGAGGTAAGAGTCCGGGTAGTCGCCTGCGATGTCGCCGGTGGCCTCCCACAGCTCGTTGTTGGGAATCGTCCCGCTCGTTGGGCACTTGGCGCCGGTGACCTGCGTGTTCTCGGTTGTGGGAGACACGAGACAGTCCTTCTCGGGGGCCGTCCCGACGCAGTTCGCGGTGCAGTTGTCGTAGAAGATGCCGTAGGTGATGCCGTTGACGGTGGTCTCCGATTGGAAGTACCAGAGCTCGTTCCATGCCAGATCGCTCACGTTCGGCGACTGCTTGCACGGGTAGGCGATCAGGTTGTTGGCCCAGGTCTGGCCGCTCACGTCGAGGCAGCGGCCGTAGAGCTCGTAGTTGACGTACTGGTTGGT
>DASZUS010000036.1:0-4450 GCA_035547515.1 Mycobacteriales bacterium | reverse complement strand
GATGTACGAGTTCGCAGCGCACAAGGGCTACGTCACTCCCGAGCATCAGACCGCGCTCCTGTCGCACGGACCGTGCCCGGAGCACCGTCGCTCCTACATCAACGTGCGAAACGCGGCCAATGGCGTCGACCAACCGCTGACCGTCGAGGTCGTCGACCCGGATGAGGACCAGGACGACTGGGACTCATCAGTAAGAATGGCACTGTGAGCGCAGAGGACCTCGAGAAGTACGAGACCGAGATGGAGCTGCAGCTCTACCGGGAGTACCGCGACGTGGTCCGGCTGTTCAGCTACGTCGTCGAGACCGAGCGTCGGTTCTACCTCACCAACGACGTTCAGGTGATCCAGCACGCCGACGGTGGCGAGACCTACTTCGAGGCCGTCATGCACGACGCGTGGGTCTGGGACATGTACCGGCCGGCGCGGTTCGTGAAGAACGTGCGGGTGCTGACGTTCAAAGACGTCAACATCGAAGAGCTGCCGCCGGCCGACCTCGAGGTCCCCGAGGAGCGCTGACCGCCCACAGCGGGATCAGCTCTCGTCCTTCTCCACAAGCACCGCCGCACCTCGCCGGTCGCGTCGGCGACCGAACCCAGCCTGGGCTGCGTGCATACGAAGGACAAACTCGGCATCAACGGCGAGAACTACGCCGTTCACTATCTCCAAGGCTCCGGCCACACGATCGTCGCTCGCAACTGGCGCTGTCCCGACGGCGAGATCGACATCGTCGCGAAGGATGGCGGCACTCTCGTCTTCGTCGAGGTGAAGACCAGGACGTCGACTGCTTACGGCCTGCCGCTCGAGGCCGTCACGTCGCGTAAGGCCGCGAAGCTCAGAGAGCTCGGCCTGAGATGGCTGCGCGAGCACCGGCACTCGGGACCGTTCCGGTTCGACGTCATCGGCATCGTGATGCCGAACAACGTCGAGCCCGCCCTCCAGCACGTCCGGTCGGCGTTCTGATGAGCCTGGGATGCACCCGCTCGATCGTGTTGAGTGGGCTGTCGGCACACCTCGTGACCGTCGAGGCGAACGTCCGCGAGGGCCTGCCGGGGACGGCATGGACCGGGTTGCCCGACGCCGCCGTACGCGAGTCGGGCGAGCGGGTCCGGTCCGCCATCACCACGAGCGACGAACCCTGGCCGACCTCCAAGATCACGGTCGGTCTGCTGCCCGCGTCGGTCCGGAAGAGCGGGAGCCACTTCGACCTTGCGGTGGCGCTCGCCGTGCTCGCCGCGCAGCGCGCGTTCGACCCGGGTGCGGTCCGCGACCTCGTGGTACTCGGAGAGCTCGGCCTCGATGGGCGGGTGCACCCGGTCACCGGTGTGCTCCCGGCCGTGATCGGCGCGGCACGCCTCGGCTACCCCCGCGTCGTGGTTCCGCGCGGCAACGCGCGGGAGGCTCGGCTCGTCCCCGGCATCGAGGTCTTCGCGGTCAGATCGCTCGCGCAGCTCTGCGCGTGGCTGCGCGGCGAGCTCACCGAGCTCGACGACGACAGCGGCACGGTCGAGCCGCCGCCGGACTGCGGTCCCGACCTGGCCGACGTCGTCGGGCAAGAGGAGGCGCGACAGGCGATCGAGGTCGCCGCGGCCGGCGGTCACCACATGCTGCTGACCGGGCCGCCGGGAGTCGGCAAGACGATGCTCGCCGAGCGGCTCCCCGGACTTCTGCCCGACCTCGTGGGGGACGAGGCGCTGGAGGTCACCTCGATCCACTCGCTGCTGGGCCGGCTCGCGCCCGGCCGGCCGTTGCTCACGCGGCCCCCCTTCTGCGCGCCGCACCACTCGGCCACGGTGGCGTCGCTGGTCGGCGGTGGGACGGGGGTGCCGACGCCCGGCACGATCTCGCTGGCACACCGCGGCCTGCTCTTCCTCGACGAGGCAACCGAGTTCGAACGACGGGCGCTGGACGCCCTGCGACAGCCCCTCGAGTCCGGCGTCGTGCGGCTGCATCGCGCGGGCGGAACCGCTACCTATCCCGCGCGGTTCCAGCTGGTCCTGGCGGCCAACCCGTGCCCCTGTGCACGGGGCGGTCGCTCGACGGACGCCTCATCGTGTCGCTGCACCTCGACGCAGCTTCGCGCCTACCAGAACCGGCTCTCGGGCCCGCTGCTCGACCGCATCGACCTGAGAGCCCGGATGGAGCCGGTCAGCCGCGCGGTTCTGGCGCACGGCGCGGCCGGCGAGCCGACCGCGGCGGTCCGCGAACGAGTGCTTGAGGCAAGAGCGCGCACCGCGCGACGACTGGCGGGAACACCGTGGACGACCAACTCCGAGGTCCCAGGCCCCGATCTGCGCCGGCATTGGCCGATCCCGGCTGAGGCGCTCACGTCGTTGTCGGCCGGGTACGACCGCGGCTCGCTGTCGACGCGGGGCCTCGACCGGGTCATGAAGGTGGCATGGACGATCGCTGACCTCGCCGGCCGTGACGTCCCACGGCAGCAAGATGTCGATCGCGCGTTCGGTCTGCGGGTTCCGAACGCCCGCCTCGAGCTCGTGAGAACCGCATGAGTGCCGGGGACCGGGAGCGCGCCGCGCGAGCCCTGCTGCTGCGTGCGGCCGAGCCGTGCACCACTCAGCTGCTCCGGCACGTCCGCAAGGTCGGCGTCGAGGAGGCGGTGAAGGACATCCGCCGCGGGGTCTGCACCCGCGATCTGGACGTGGCTGCCTACGCCGCCCGCATCGTCGACGTCGACGGTGAGCGGGAGCTCGAGGCCGCTGCACACCTCGGCATCCGGCTGGTGTGCCCTGGCGACGGCGAGTGGCCGCTTGCTCTCGACGACCTGGGCAACGTCGGCGCGGACTGCCTGGGGCTGTGGGTACGCGGGCTGAGCTCGCTGGCCGAGCTCAGCGATCGCGCGGTCTCGATCGTCGGGACGCGAGCCCCGACCGACTACGGTGCCGCCGTCGCACGCTCACTGGCGGTCGGCCTCGCAGAGAGCGGCTGGACGGTTGTATCCGGTCTGGCCCTCGGGATCGATGCCGCGGCGCATCGCGGAGCGCTCGCCGCGTCCGGACACACGGTCGCCGTGCTCGCGTGCGGCGTCGACGTCCCCTACCCGAAGGCGCACCACGACCTGGCCGCGGCATGTGCCGAGCGCGGAGCTGTCGTGAGCGAGCATCCGCTCGGCACCGCGCCCCACCGGCACCGTTTCCTGGTGCGCAACCGGCTGATCGCCGCACTGTCCTCCGGCACGGTCGTGGTCGAGGCGGCGCCGCGGAGCGGCGCCCGATCCACTGCCCGCCATGCCGCGGAGCTGTTCCGTCACGTGATGGCAGTCCCCGGCCCGGTCACGTCGGTGACCTCTGCGGGCTGCCACCAGCTGCTGCGCGACCGGCCCGACACCGTCCTGGTCACCAAGGCCGACGAGGTCCTCGAACAGGTCGGACCGCTCGGTCAGTTCGCCGAGCGGGTGAGCGGGCCTGTCCGACGCCGCGACCTCCTCGGGCCCGTGGTCAGCCGGGTGTTCGAGGCCGTTCCGGTCCACCGTCCGGCCCCGCTGCAGCGGATCGCGATCACCGCGGGGCTGCGCGTCGAGACCGTCGCGGCCGGGTTGGCCGCGCTTGCGGCGGCCGGTCTGGTCGCGCAGTGCGCGGCGGGCTGGAACATGACGTCGATCGGCCGCGACGAGCGGTTCGCAGCTGCCGAGTCGGGGACCGGGGAGCTGGAGCTCGGCTGGTGGTGAGCCGCTAGGCGTGGCGAGTTGACGCCGGCGGCCGTCGGACGGAGTGTTGGGCCGGTGGGGACGCATCCGGCGGAGGCGGTCGAGCTCTCGCCCGCGTTGGCGGATGCGCTGGCGCGCTACGTCGAGCATCTGGGGCTCGAGCGCGGCCTGTCCGTGCATACGGTGCGGGCCTACCGCGCCGACCTGGAAGGCCTGTGCGGTCATGCGATGCGGCTCGGTCGGACCGCGCTCGATGAGATCGACCTGACCGTCCTGCGGTCGTGGCTGGCCAAGCAGCGCTCGATGGGCGCGAGCCGCGCCACCCTCGCCCGACGGTCCTCAGCTGCTCGCATGTTCACGGCGTGGGCGGTGCGCGACGGGCTGGCCGACGAGGACGCGGGAGCTCGCCTCGCCTCGCCGCGAGCCCAGCGCACGCTGCCCGACGTGCTCAGGGTGGACCAGGCTGCGGCGGTGATGAAGCGTGCCGCCGAGGACACCTCGGTCACCGGGCTGCGCGATGCGGCGATCGTCGAGCTCCTCTACGCGACGGGGGCTCGCGTCAGCGAGCTGTGCGGCGTGGACGTCGACGACATCGACCGCGGCCGCCACACGGTGCGGTTGTTCGGAAAGGGAGCGAAGGAGCGAGTCGTCCCGTTGGGCGTGCCCGCTGCGCAGGCCACCGAGCGATGGCTCGCCTCCGGGCGACCGGCGCTGGCCGTTGCGGACAGCCCGCCGGCGTTGCTGCTCGGCGCACGCGGCGGCCGGCTGGATCCGCGTGCGGCCCGGCGG
>DASZUS010000035.1:0-5758 GCA_035547515.1 Mycobacteriales bacterium | reverse complement strand
ATCCGGGTGTAGGTGTCGATCCGCAGGTCGTGGGTGAAGTCCTTGGTCTCCAGCCAAGGTCCGCGCTCGAGGATCGTCACCTTCGCGCCGGCCGCGGCCAAGCGGTACGCCGGGATCGCGCCGCCAGGACCCGACCCGATGACCAGTACGTCGGTCTGCTCTGTCGCCGGGCTCATCGCGGCTGGCCGGTCCTGGTCGTGTGCGGGTGCTCCCTCGCGAGCCTGCGCCGGTAGGAGAACGTCGGGAACCGCCACAGCCCGTCCCGGTCGGGCTTCGGGAATCCGATCGCCGCAAGGCCCGGGTGTCCGTCGCGCACGGCTTCGGCGGTGTCGAGGTAGCCGGCGGTGTGGTAGGCGAGGAACACCAGCCCGGCGAGGGCGAACCAGAGCAGCTGCTCGGTGCCGTTGCCGACGTTGAGCAGGCCGTCGAGCATCGCCTTGCGGTCCTGGTAGTCCAGACCGACGAACGGCGGCAGCGTGGGGTCGGGCACCTTGCCGTGCTCTGCCGCGTAGACGACGGCCTCCGCGTTGACCGCTGCGGCGAACGCAGGCAGCGCAGCCCCGACGCCGGTCCCGCGGTAGCGCATGAACTCGACCGCGCCGGCCTGCACCGCGCCGGCGCCACGCGCCACGCCGGCGATGGCGACGTCGCCGTCAAACCGTTTCGCGCCGGGGATCAAGGTGTCGGCGACCGCCTCGATCGTCAGTGTTTCCGGGTCGGTCGTGGTGCCGAGCAGGCCGACCGGGTCGGTGCCCACCAGGCCGAGCGGGCTGGGCGGCGAAGGTGCGGCCGCGTGAGCCATCGTGGGTACGCCGGCCATCCCGACTCCGGCCAGCCACAGCAGCTGGCGGCGACTCAGCCCGCCGAGCTCGGGTTGTTGCGGCGTCACCTCAGCAGCCGATGCCGCTCGGCAGGGTCACCTCTGCTCCGGCCCCGCCGCGCGGACCGCCGTACTTGCGGATCTGTGCGGCGAGTGGCGGGCTGACCATCGCGACGGCGGCGGCCGCCTGCCGCGCGCCGACCGGAGAGCCGCCGAGCCTGAAGTGCCGCATGATGGCGGCGCCGTACCCGTTGCGCAGGTCCCACCAGTAGCTGCCGTCCCACTCCACGAACGCGGTGAAGCCGCGGTCGACGCGGATCTTCCAGTGGTCGCGCTGCCAGTACTGGCACTTGCCCGCGACGGCGAAGCGGGCCGGCTCGGCCAGCGCGAAGCGGAGGGCCCCACCGTTGTCGGCGGTGATGTCGCGCTTGTTGTAGGTGACGCACAGCGTCGTGCCACCCAGCGTTCCCGGCTTGGGTCCCACGCCGTTGCCGTAGTGGTGAACCACCGGGCAGCGGAACGTCGGATGCCGGTACGGCGTGAAGTTCGGCGTGTTCGCCCCCGCCGGCAGGCACACCGCGAGGCTCGCGGCGACCGTCGCGAACAGCGCGGAGCGGCGCAGCCAGTCACGCATGGTCACAGTGTCTCTCAACGAGCGAGGGCGCCGACCTGTTTCGCGCTCAGGCGCCCCGCGGCGTACAGCGCGCGGAGGGTGTCCTCGACCGTCTGGCTGGCCGCGCGGTAGCTGACCCCGAGGTCGTCGTGGACGGCGGAGTCGTCGGTATCCATGGCGCGGGTCAGCAGCTGCATCGCCTCCGCGGTGAAGACGGAGTCGAACGGGATCACGCGCCGGACGCCGTCCAGCGCGGTCCCGAGGCCGCGGTAGACCGCACCGGGTGTGCGCATCGCCGGGATTCGTCGTCCGGTGGCACGGCGGAACATCTCGACCAGCGACGGCAGTGTCACCAGGGTCCCGCCCGCCATGTACCGGCGCGGTCCGCGGCCGCGCTCGAGGACCGCGACCAGTACGGCGGCCAGGTCGCGTACGTCGATGACGTTGATGCCGCCGTCGGTCAAGGCGAGGAAGCCGAGCCGAAGGATCGAGGCGAAGCCCGCTGCCGCCTCGCCGCACAGCTCACCCACCTGCGGGCCGCACACACCGCCGGGGTAGACGATCACCACCGGATGGCCTGAGGCCTGCCGCTGCCGGGCGAGGTCTTCGGCGATCGCCTTGGAGCGGGTGTACGGGTTCGCGGCGGTGACGATGGGCGGGAGGTCGGCGGTCAGCCGCTCGCCCGTCGGCGTGAACACCGCGGCGATGCTCGACACGTGCACCACCGGGTCGCAGCCCGCCTCGATCGCTGCGTCCAGCACGGTCCTGGTCCCGGTGACGTTGACGTCGAGCGCGGCTTCTGCGTGGCGGCGATCGAGCGCCGCGACCACGGCCGCGGCGTGGATCACGGCATCCGTTCCCTGAACGGCGCGTCTGACCGCTTCGGCGTCGACCATGTCACCTACGACGACGTCGAGCGCGGCGGTGTCGACGCCGATCGCGCCCAGCGTCGTCGCCATCCGTTGCGGCCTGCGGACCAGCAGGCGCACGTCGTGCCCGGCCGCGAGCAGGGCGGCCACTGCGTGCGCGCCGACGAAGCCAGTCCCGCCCGTGACCAGTACCTTCACCGTGGGCTCCGGAGCCGGTCTCTGAGCACGCGGCGCAACAGCTTGCCGGTCTGGTCGCGGGGGATCTCCGGTACGACGTGGATCGCGCGCGGCCGCTTGTACGGTGCGAGCCGCTCGACCGCCGTGGCGCCGATGGCGGCCCGGACCGTGGCCTCGTCGGCGGCGTCGGCCAGCGTGACGAACAACGCGATCACCTCGCCCCGTTCGTCGTCCGGCGCGCCGACGGCGGCCAGGTCGGCGATCCCCGGTACGTCGGTCAGCGCCTGGTCGACCTCGGCCGGGTAGACGTTGACTCCCGCCGACACGACGACGTCGGCGACCCGACCGCACAGGTAGAGGAACCCGTCCTCGTCGACCCGCCCGATGTCGCCGACCGTGAAGGAGTCACCGAGGTGCGCGCCCTCGGTCTTCCCGTCGTCGTCCTGGTAGCGGAACATCCGGCCCTTGGACGGCGTGAAGTAGACGGTGCCCTCGGTGTTCGGCGGCAGGTCGCGCCCGTCCTCGTCGAGGATCCGCACGGTCATCCCGGGCAGCGGGCGCCCGACGGTTCCCGGACGTTGCCGCCACTCGTCGCGGCGGACGACGGTCAGGCCGCCTTCGGTGAAGCCGTAGTACTCGACCAGGACGTCGCCCAGCAGATCCGCGACGGCCTCCTTCAGTGGCGCCGGGCACGGCTCGCCGCCGTGCAGCACGGTGCGAAGGGTCGGTGCCCGGCCTGCTCGCGCTTGCGCCGGCAGGGCGAGGATCTGCCGGAACATGGTCGGCACCATGATCGTCGAGGTGACATCGGCGCGCGCGAGCTCGCCGAGCGCTTCCGCGGCGTCCCACCGCCGCAGGATCCGCAGCGTCGCGCCGCGCGCGAGCGCGCCGAAGCCGAACGTCTGCGGCGCGCCGTTGAACAGCCGGGAGCAGAACAGGTGAACGCCGTCGCCGGGCAGCTCAAGAACCTCGGCCCAGTGCGCGAGGCCGGCCCAGCCGGAGGCGAAGTCGGTCGTCCCGGAGCCGCGCATGACGACACCCTTGGGTCGCCCGGTGGTGCCCGACGTGTAGGGCAGCTTGTAGCCGCAGCGGGCTCCGGTCAGCGGCTCGACCGGCTGGGTCGCGAGCCACTCGGGGTAGTCGGCGGCGTCGAGGTCGACCAGCGCCACCCCGCGGTTGCTCGCCGCCTCGCGTGCGCCGTCACGGTCCGCGACGACGACCGCGGTGTGCGCGTCGGCCAGGACGGTGTCGACCTCCGCAGCTGTCCATCCGGTCTTCAGCGGAGTGAACGCGCACCCCGCGCGCCACGCGCCGATCAGCGCGACGACGAAGTCGACCCGGTTGCCGACGCACAGCGCGACGTGGCTGCCCGGTGCGGCACCCAGGGACTCCAGGCCGTGGGCGAACCGAGTGGTCTGCTGGTCGAGGTCCCGCCAGGTGAGCTGCGACGTACCGTCCTCGACGGCGGTCCGGGACTCGTCGCTGACGCCGGACAGGGCAGCGAGCGTCACAGCAGCGCGGCGAGTGCTTCGGCGTGGTGGTCCGCCGTTCCGAACTCGGTGGCGTGCAGCCACGCGCGCTTGAGGAAGTAGTGGACGGGCACCTCCCAGGTGAAGCCCATCCCGCCGTGGACCTGGACGCAGGCACGCGAGTTGCCGGTCGCGGCCTCGTCGGCGAGCAGCTTCGCGCCGGCGACCGCGCGGCTCGCGTCGCCCGCTTCCGGGTCGTCGAGCATGACCGCGGCGCTGTGCAGCGCGGCGCGGGCGAGCTCGGTCTTCACGAGCATGTCGGCGCAGATGTGCTTGACCGCCTGGAACGAGCCGATCGGCCGGTCGAACTGCTCGCGGGTCTTGGCGTAGTCGACGGCGAGCTCCATCAGCCGCTGCGCCAAGCCCACCTGCAAGGCGGCCGTCATCAGCGCCCCTTCGGTCCGCAGGCGTTCAACCCCGATCTCCTTCTCGATCGGGTCTTGGCCGACGACGTTCCACCGCATCGACTCGAGCTCATAGAGCGGAGTTAGTGGATCGATCGGTTCGGGGATTGCGACTCCAGGCGGAGGCGCGATGGTCCACGCGGCTACCGACGTGAGCACCAGAACGGACTTGGCCACCTCGAGATGCGCGATCAACGCGGGACCGGTGGTCTCGTCCAGGACGGTGACCGGCCCCTCGGCGTACCCCGCGGCCAGGAACGTGCCGACCAGCGGACCCGGGACCGCCGCGCGACCCAGCTCTTCGAAGACGAGCGCGGCCTCGACCCGACCGAGTTCGAGCTCGGTGCGCAGCGAGAAGACCCCGGTCTCGACCAGCGTCGACCACACTGCGGCATCGAAACCGCCGGGCAGCTTGTCGAGCGGGTACGCCGAGTCGAGCACCTCGCGCACGCCGCGCTGCAGCTCGCGCTGTTCCTCGGTCGGCAGGAAGTACATCAGCGATCCTTCGGCAGGCTCTGCTCTTTGGGAAGACCCAGCAGCCGCTCGCCGATGATGTTGCGCTGGATCTGCGACGTGCCCGCGGCGATCGTGTACGACAGCGAGTTCAGCCGCTCCGTCGTCCACTCGCCGGTCGGCAGCCCGGCGATGACGGTGCGCGACACCGACGCGCGGTCGAGCACCCGCGCTCCGAGGTCCATCAGTCGTTGCCGCGCCTCGGTGTAGCGAAGCTTCAGCACCGATGCGCTGGCACCAGGAACTCCGGACCCGGCCTCGGTGACGCCGCGCTTCGTCAGCGCCCAGAGCGCGTCGAACTCCGCGCCGAGGTGCGCGATGTCGCGACGCAGCCCGCGGTCGTCCCAGGCCACACCCGAGGTGGTCGTGACCTTCTTGGCGATTGCGGCAAGGTCACCGACCAGCCGCACCGAGTCGACGATCTGGTCGACCCACGCGGTCCCGCGCTCGAACGACAGCGTCACCATCGTGACCCGCCAGCCGTCGTTCTCCTCGCCGACCCGGTTCGTCACCGGGATCCGGACGTTGTCGAAGAACACCTCGGAGAACTCACTCGACCCGAGCAGCGTGTTGAGCGGACGCACATCCAGGCCGGGCGAGTCCATCGCCATCATCAGCCAGGTGATCCCCTTGTGCTTCGGCGCGTCGGGATCGGTGCGGACGAGCAGTTCGCAGTAGTCCGCCACCTCGGCGTGCGAGGTCCAGATCTTGTGTCCGTTGACGACGTAGTGGTCACCGTCACGCACCGCTCGGGTGCGCATCGACGCGAGGTCCGAGCCGGACGACGGCTCACTGAACCCCTGGCACCAGATCTCCTCGCCCTTGAGGATCTT
>DASZUS010000034.1:0-12215 GCA_035547515.1 Mycobacteriales bacterium | reverse complement strand
GAACGTCTACATCCTCAGCAAGGAGGAGGGTGGCCGTCACACCCCGTTCTTCAACAACTACCGCCCGCAGTTCTACTTCCGTACGACGGACGTCACCGGCGTCGTCACGCTGCCCGAGGGCACCGAGATGGTCATGCCGGGCGACAACACCGAGATGGCCGTCGAGCTGATCCAGCCGGTCGCCATGGAAGAGGGTCTGCGGTTCGCGATCCGCGAGGGTGGCCGGACCGTCGGCGCGGGCCGCGTCACCAAGATCACCGAGTAGGACCAGTACGCAACGGCCGCCACCAACCAGCAGTGCAGCAGCGGTAACGACCGAAGGATTGTGAAGAGAAGCCATGGCGGGACAGAAGATCCGCATTCGGCTCAAGGCCTACGACCACGAGATCATCGACTCATCGGCGCGCAAGATCGTCGAGACGGTGACTCGCACGGGTGCGCAGGTCGCGGGCCCGGTGCCGCTGCCGACTGAGAAGAACGTCTACTGCGTGATCCGCTCGCCGCACAAGTACAAGGACTCACGCGAGCACTTCGAGATGCGCACGCACAAGCGCCTGATCGACATCCTTGACCCGACGCCGAAGACCGTCGACTCGCTGATGCGCCTCGACCTGCCCGCCGGCGTCGACATCGAGATCAAGCTCTAAGGGACCGACCGACAATGGGAATCAGGCAGCAGAAGGGCATCCTGGGCGAGAAGCTCGGGATGACCCAGGTCTGGGACGCCGCGAACCGGCTGGTCCCGGTGACGGTGGTGAAGGCCGGGCCGTGCGTCGTGACGCAGGTCCGGACCCCGGAGCGTGACGGGTACGACGCCGTACAGCTCGGCTTCGGCGCGGTCGACCCCCGCAAGGTCAACAAGCCCGAGACCGGCCACTTCGAGAAGGCCGGCGTCCCGCCGCGCCGCTACCTCGTCGAGATCCGTACGACGGACGCCTCCACGTACCAGGTCGGCCAGGAGGTGACGGCCGAGGTGTTCGAGGCCGGCGCACTGGTCGACGTGGTGGCGACGAGCAAGGGCAAGGGCTTCGCCGGTGTCATGAAGCGCCACGGCTTCGGCGGCCTCGGCGCCGGTCACGGTGTGCAGCGCAAGCACCGCTCGCCGGGCTCCATCGGCGCCTGCGCCACTCCGGCGCGCGTGTTCAAGGGCCTGCGGATGGCCGGCCGTCACGGTGGTGCCCGCACCACCACGCTGAACCTGAAGGTCCACTCGGTCGACGCCGAGAAGGGCATGCTGCTGATCAAGGGCGCGATCCCCGGCCCGACCGGTGCGCTCGTGCTGGTCCGGACCGCGGCGAAGGCCCCGGTCGCCGGAGAGGGTGCTGCCTGATGGCCACCGTCGACGTGAAGTCGCCGAGCGGCTCGGTCACCGGCTCTGTCGAGCTGCCCGACGCCGTGTTCGACGTCCAGGTCAACATCCCGCTGGTGCACCAGGTGGTCGTGGCCCAGCTCGCCGCCGCGCGGCAGGGCACGCACGACACCAAGACCCGCGGTGAGGTCAGCGGCGGTGGCCGCAAGCCGTACCGCCAGAAGGGCACCGGACGCGCCCGCCAGGGCTCGACGCGGGCGCCGCAGTTCGCCGGCGGTGGCACGGTCCACGGCCCGACGCCGCGCTCCTACAGCCAGCGCACCCCGAAGAAGATGAAGGCGGCGGCGCTTCGCTCCGCGCTGTCCGACCGGGCACGCGCCGGCAAGCTGCACGTCGTATCCGGGCTGGTCGAGGGCGACACCCCGTCGACCAAGTCCGCTGCGGCCGCCCTCGCCGCGATCGCCTCGAGCCGTCACGTGCTCGTGGTCGTCGCTCGCGAGGACACGCTGACCTGGAAGAGCCTGCGCAACGTGCGCTCGGTGCACCTGCTGGCTCCCGACCAGCTCAACACCTACGACGTGCTGGTCTCCGACGACCTGGTCTTCACCGAAGGTGCGCTGCAGGCGTTCCTCGGCGGCAAGACCACCGAGAAGGAGGCGGCGGAATGAGCCGCATCGCCGATCCGCGCGACATCCTGCGCGGTCCCGTCATCTCCGAGAAGAGCTACGGCCTGCTCGACGACGGCAAGTACACGTTCCTCGTCCGTGAGGACGCGAACAAGACCCAGATCCGCATTGCGGTCGAGCAGGTTTTCAACGTTCGCGTCACCTCGGTCAACACGCTGAACCGCCCGGGCAAGCGCAAGCGGATCCGCAGCGGCTTCGCGACGCGCAACTCGACCAAGCGCGCGATCGTCGCGCTGGCGCCGGGTGACCGCATCGATCTGTTCGGAGGTCCCGTCTGATGGGCGTTCGCAAGTACAAGCCCACTACGCCGGGTCGCCGCGGTTCGTCCGTCGCCGACTTCGTCGAGATCACGCGTACCGAGCCGGAGAAGTCGCTGGTCCGCCCGCTGCACAGCAAGGGCGGCCGCAACGTCCACGGTCGCGTCACGGTTCGCCACCAGGGTGGCGGTCACAAGCGCGCTTACCGGGTCATCGACTTCCGCCGTCACGACAAGGACGGCGTGCCGGCCAAGGTCGCCCACATCGAGTACGACCCGAACCGCACTGCGCGCATCGCGCTGCTGCACTACGCCGACGGCGAGAAGCGTTACATCATCGCGCCGTCGCGCCTCTCGCAGGGCGACCGGATCGAGTCGGGTCCGTCGGCCGACATCAAGCCGGGCAACAACCTGCCGCTGCGCAACATCCCGGTCGGCACCGTCGTACACGCCATCGAGCTGCGGCCCGGCGGCGGGGCGAAGATCGCCCGTTCGGCCGGTGCGAGCGTCCAGCTCGTGGCCAAGGACGGCGGGATGGCTCAGCTGCGCATGCCTTCCGGTGAGATCCGCAACGTCGACGCGCGTTGCCGCGCGACCATCGGCGAGGTCGGCAACGCCGAGCAGTCGAACATCAACTGGGGCAAGGCCGGCCGCATGCGCTGGAAGGGCAAGCGCCCGACGGTCCGCGGCGTCGCCATGAACCCCATCGACCACCCGCACGGCGGTGGTGAGGGCAAGACCTCCGGCGGCCGTCACCCGGTCAGCCCGTGGGGCAAGCCCGAGGGCCGTACCCGTCAGGCGAACAAGGAAAGCGACCGCATGATCGTCCGCCGCCGCAAGGCCACGAAGCGGCGCTAGGAGTAGACGCAGATGCCACGCAGCTTGAAGAAGGGTCCCTTCGTGGACGACCACCTCGCCAAGAAGGTGGACGCCCAGAACGACAAGGGCACCAAGAACGTGATCAAGACCTGGTCGCGCCGCTCGATGATCGTGCCGACCATGCTCGGTCACACCATCGCGGTCCACGACGGTCGCAAGCACGTGCCGGTCTTCGTGACCGAGGCGATGGTCGGGCACAAGCTCGGCGAGTTCGCGCCCACGCGTACCTTCCGCGGTCACGTGAAGGACGAGCGGCGGTCCCGCCGTGGCTGACGTCCTGAACGACGAGGTCATCGGCAAGGCGACCGCCAAGCACGTCTCGATGGCGCCGTCGAAGACCCGTCGGGTGATCGACCTGGTGCGGGGCCTGCCGGCCGCCGAGGCCCAGGCCATCGTCCGCTTCGACCCGCACGCCGCCGCCGAGCCGGTCGGCAAGGTGCTCGACTCGGCGATTGCCAACGCCGAGCACCTCGCGCACGTCCGCAACCTGCGTCTCGACCCCGACGACCTGGTCGTCATCGAGGCCTACGTCGACGAGGGCCCGACGCTCAAGCGGTTCCGTCCCCGCGCGCAGGGCCGGGCGTACCGGATCCGCAAGCGGACCTCGCACATCACGATCGTCGTTGCACCGCACGACTCCGCGGCGGCCCTTCCGGGCGGTCCGCACAGGAAGGCACGCTGATGGGTCAGAAGGTCAACCCCAACGGCTTCCGGCTGGGCATCACGACCCGCCACAAGAGCCGCTGGTACGCCGACAAGCTCTACCGCGACTACGTCGCGGAGGACGTCGCGATCCGTCGCCTGCTCACCAAGGGCATGGAGCGCGCGGGGATCAGCCGTGTCGAGATCGAGCGCACCCGCGACCGGGTCAACGTCGACATCCACACCGCCCGGCCGGGCATCGTCATCGGCCGCCGCGGCGCGGAGGCCGACCGGATCCGCGGCGACCTCGAGAAGCTCACGAACAAGCACGTGAACCTCAACATCCTCGAGGTGAAGAACCCCGAGATCGACGCCCAGCTCGTCGCGCAGGGCGTCGCCGAGCAGCTGTCGAGCCGCGTCAGCTTCCGCCGCGCGATGCGCAAGGCGATGCAGTCCGCGATGAAGAGCGGCGCCAAGGGCATCCGGGTCCAGTGCGGCGGCCGCCTCGGCGGCGCCGAGATGAGCCGCTCGGAGTTCTACCGCGAGGGCCGGGTTCCGCTGCACACGCTGCGCGCGAACATCGACTTCGGGTTCTACGAGGCGCGCACGACCTTCGGTCGCATCGGCGTCAAGGTGTGGATCTACACCGGTGACGAGGTCATGACCCGCGAGGAGGCTGCCGCGGCGGCCGCTCTGCGGGCTCGCGACCAGCGCAACCGCCGTCCGCGCCGCGACCGTCCGTCGACCGCCGCCAGCGCAGCCGTCAACGGCGGCCCGGGCGCGTCAGCCACCGTCACGACCGACGACGTCCCTGCCGCCGACGCGACCACGGTCGCTGCCACCGCGGAGCCGACCGGCGGAGTCGCCGTCGAGAACGTCGAGGCGCCCGCCGAGTCCGTGACCCAGGCGGTGCCGGGGAACAGCCCCGAGGCTGCTGCGTCCGAGTCAGCTCCCCAGAACACCGAAGAGGCCTGAGCCATGTTGATTCCGCGGCGGGTCAAGCACCGCAAGCAGCACCACCCGAAGCGCTCCGGCGCTGCCAAGGGCGGCACGCGCGTGACGTTCGGCGAGTACGGCATCCAGGCGCTCGAGCCGGCGTACGTCACGAACCGCCAGATCGAGTCGGCGCGTATCGCGATCACCCGGCACATCCGTCGTGGCGGCAAGGTCTGGATCAACATCTACCCGGACCGCCCGTTGACGAAGAAGCCCGCAGAGACCCGCATGGGCTCCGGCAAGGGCTCGCCGGAGTGGTGGGTCGCCAACGTCAAGCCGGGCCGCGTGATGTTCGAGCTCTCCTACCCCAACGAGGCGACGGCGCGTCAGGCGCTGACCCGTGCGATCCACAAGCTGCCGATGAAGTGCCGCATCGTGACGCGTGAAGTGGGTGAGGCGTGATGGCAGCCGGAACCGCAGCCGTCGAGCTGCGCGGTCTCGAGGACGACGAGCTGGTGACCAAGCTCAAGGAGTCCAAGGAAGAGCTGTTCAACCTGCGCTTCCAGTCCGCGACCGGGCAGCTGGACAACAACAAGCGACTGCAGACCGTGCGGCGTGACATCGCCCGCATCTACACCGTCATGCGCGAGCGCGAGCTGGGCCTGACCACGGCGCCGGCGGCGGGCGAGCTGGCCGGTGAGTGAGGAAACCATGACCGAAGCAACCAAGACCGCAACGTCGGAGCGCGGGTTCCGCAAGACCCGTGAGGGCTACGTCGTCAGCGACAAGATGACCAAGACGGTCACCGTCGAGGTCGAGGACCGGGTCCAGCACCCGCTCTACGGCAAGACGATCCGCCGTACCCGCAAGGTCAAGGCGCACGACGAGGCGAGCACCGCCGGCGTCGGCGACCGCGTCCTGCTGATGGAGACCCGCCCGCTGTCGGCGACCAAGCGCTGGCGCGTCGTCGAGATTCTCGAGAAGGCGAAGTAGGCAGATGATCCAGCAGGAGTCTCGTCTCCGCGTCGCCGACAACACCGGCGCCAAGGAGCTGCTCTGCATTCGCGTGCTCGGCGGCTCCGGCCGTCGCTACGCGGGCATCGGCGACATCATCGTCGGCACCGTCAAGGACGCGCTTCCGGGCGCGGGCGTGAAGAAGGGCGACGTCGTCAAGGCGGTCGTCGTCCGTACGACGAAGTCGCGCCGCCGCCCCGACGGCTCGTACATCCGCTTCGACGAGAACGCGGCCGTGCTGATTCGCGACGGCGGCGATCCGCGTGGCACCCGCATCTTCGGGCCGGTCGGCCGGGAGCTCCGCGACAAGCGGTTCATGCGGATCATCTCCCTCGCCCCGGAGGTCTTGTAGTCATGGCTGGCCTGTTCGTGAAGAAGGGCGACACCGTCCGCGTGCGGAGCGGCAAGGACCGCGGAGCCGAGGGCAAGGTGCTCGTCACGTCGCCGAAGACCTCGAAGCTCATCGTCGAGGGCGTCAACCGCGTGACGAAGCACAGCAAGATCCAGACCACGCAGCGCGGCGCGCAGGAGGGCGGCATCGTCCACCAGGAGGCGCCGGTGCACGTGAGCAACGTGCAGGTCGTCTGCCCGCAGTGCGGCAAGCCGACCCGCATCGGCTACCGCAAGGACGAAGAAGGCCGCAGCGTCCGGGTGTGCCGCAAGTGCGACCAGGACATCTGAGGAGTACGACGAGATGACGGCAACCACCGTTGAGCGGGCCGTGCCCCGGCTCAAGCAGCGCTATCGCGACGAGATCGTCGCGTCGCTGCGGGAGCAGTTCGGCTACTCGAACGTCATGCAGGTGCCCACCTTGGTCAAGGTCAAGGTCAACATGGGCGTCGGCGACGCGGCCAAGGACGGCAAGCTGATCGAGGGCGCGGTCCGCGACCTCACCCTGATCACCGGTCAGCGTCCGGCAGTCGCGCGGGCGCGCAAGTCGATCGCCCAGTTCAAGCTGCGCGAGGGCATGCCGATCGGCGCGCACGTCACGCTTCGCGGCGACCGGATGTGGGAGTTCGTCGACCGGCTGCTCTCGGTCGCGCTCCCGCGCATCCGTGACTTCCGCGGCCTCGACGGGCGCAAGCTCGACGGCAACGGCAACTACACCTTCGGTCTCAACGAGCAGTCGATGTTCCACGAGATCGACCCGGACTCGATCGACCGGCCGCGTGGCATGGACATCACGCTGGTCACGAGTGCGCCCACCGACGACGAGGGTCGTGCCCTGCTGCGCGCTCTCGGCTTCCCGTTCAAGGAGCAGTAGAGATGGCAACCAAGGCACTGCGGGCGAAGGCGGCGCGCAAGCCCAAGTTCGCGGTACGCGGCTACACCCGCTGCTCGCGCTGCGGCCGCTCGCGCGCGGTCTACCGCGTGTTCGGCCTCTGCCGCATCTGCGTGCGCCAGATGGCCCACGCCGGGGAGCTCCCCGGCATCACAAAGAGCAGTTGGTAACCAACCGAATGCTTCTCACTCGAACCAGCTCGGGCGTTGTCCTCCCTCGCGGGGGCGTTTCGAGCGAAGCGAGAAAGGCTCACGCGAAAAAATGACCATGACCGACCCGATCGCAGACATGCTGACTCGTCTGCGCAACGCCAACTCGGCGTACCACGACACGGTGTCGATGCCGCACTCCTCGATCAAGGTGCACATCGCCGAGATCCTTCAGCAGGAGGGTTACATCGCCGGTTGGAGCGTCCAGGACCCGGACCCGTCGGCCAAGCACGCGCCTGCCAAGGTGCTCACGCTGACGCTCAAGTTCGGACCCAACCGGGAGCGCTCGATCGCCGGCATCAAGCGGGTCAGCAAGCCCGGGCTGAGGGTTTACGCGAAGGCGACGAACCTGCCGCGCGTGCTCGGCGGCCTCGGCGTGGCGATCATCTCGACCAGCGGTGGTCTGCGGACCGACCGGCAGTGCGCCAAGTCGGGTGTAGGCGGGGAAGTCCTCGCCTACGTCTGGTAAGGGAGGCATGAGATGAGCCGCATCGGACGACTTCCGATTCCCGTTCCCTCCGGCGTCGAGGTCACGATCAACGGTCGCGACATCACCGTGAAGGGCCCCAAGGGCGAGCTGAAGCACACGATCGTCGAGCCGATCGTCGTCGAGCAGTCCGAGGGCACGCTGCTGGTGCAGCGCCCCGACGACGAGCGCGACAGCAAGGCGCGCCACGGGCTGACCCGCACGCTGGTCAACAACATGGTCGTCGGCGTGACCGACGGGTTCTCCAAGACCTTGGAGATCGTCGGCACCGGTTACCGCGTCCAGGCCAAGGGCAAGGACCTCGAGTTCGCGCTCGGCTTCAGCCACCCGGTCCCGGTGCCCGCACCGGAGGGCATCACCTTCGCCGTCGAGTCGCCGACCCGCTTCGTCGTGTCGGGCATCGACAAGCAGAAGGTCGGCGAGGTCGCCGCGAACATCCGCAAGATCCGCAAGCCCGAGCCCTACAAGGGCAAGGGCGTGCGCTACGCCGGCGAGGTAATCCGCCGCAAGGCCGGAAAGGCTGGCAAGTAATGAGTGGCTCTCGAGTCTCCGAGCAGCGCCGTGCCGCGCGCGGCCGCCGTCACCTTCGGGTTCGCAAGAAGGTCAGCGGTACGCCGGCGCGTCCGCGCATGGTCGTGACGCGCTCCGCTCGTCACATCTACGTCCAGATCGTGGACGACACCGCCAGCCGTACCCTGGTGTCGGCGTCGACCCTCGACGAGGGCATCCGTACGGCGTCGGGTGACAAGAAGGCCCGTGCCGCACAGGTCGGCAAGCTCGTAGCCGAACGCGCCGGCGGCGCGGGAATCGGCAAGGTCGTCTTCGACCGTGGCGGCAACCGTTACCACGGCCGGATTGCAGCGCTCGCCGACGCGGCGCGCGAAGCTGGATTGGAGTTCTGATGCCAGGTCCTCAGCGACGCGGCCCCGGCGGCGCCGGAGGTGCTGCTGGCGGTGGCGCCGGCGGCGGTGAGCGGCGTGATCGCCGCGACGGCGGCCGTAACGACCGAGGCGGCCCCGCAGCCTCGCAGTACCTCGAGCGAGTCGTGGCGATCAACCGCGTCGCCAAGGTGGTCAAGGGCGGCCGGCGGTTCTCCTTCACCGCGCTGGTAGTCGTCGGCGACGGCGACGGCCAGGTGGGTGTCGGCTACGGGAAGGCCAAGGAGGTGCCCGCGGCGATCGCCAAGGGCGTCGAAGAGGCCAAGAAGCACTTCTTCAAGGTGCCGCGCATCCTCGGCTCGATCCCCCACCCGATCCAGGGCGAGGACGCGGCGGGGGTCGTGCTGCTCAAGCCCGCGTCGCCCGGTACCGGCGTCATCGCCGGTGGCCCGGTGCGTGCCGTGCTGGAGTGCGCCGGCGTGCACGACGTGCTGTCGAAGTCGCTCGGCTCGTCGAACCCGATCAACATCGTCCACGCGACGGTGGCGGCCCTCAAGGGCCTGCACCGTCCGGAGGAGATCGCAGCCCGTCGCGGTTTGCCGATCGAGGACGTCGCGCCCGCCGCGATGCTGCGGGCACAGGCCGGGGCGACCAGCTGATGGCCCGCCTGAAGATCACGCAGACGCGTTCGCCGATCGGCGGCACGCACAGCCAGCGCGAGACCCTGCGCACGCTGGGTCTGAAGCGGATTCGTGACGTGGTGGTGCACGAGGACCGTCCCGAGGTTCGGGGCATGGTCCGCACCGTCGCCCACCTCGTCAACGTGGAGGAGGTCGAGGCGCGATGACGCTGAAGGTCCATCACCTGCGCCCCGCACCCGGGGCACACACGCCGAAGACCCGCGTCGGTCGCGGCGAGGGGTCCAAGGGCAAGACCGCAGGCCGGGGCACCAAGGGCACCAAGGCCCGCTACCAGGTGCCCGCGGCTTTCGAGGGCGGGCAGATGCCGTTCCACATGCGGGTTCCGAAGCTGAAGGGCTTCACGAACCCGTTCCGGACGGAGTACCAGGTCGTCAACCTCTCCAAGCTCGCCGAGCTGTTCCCGTCCGGCGGCGAGGTAGACCCGGACATCCTCGTGTCGCGTGGTGCGGTCCGCAAGGGTGAGCTGGTGAAGGTTCTTGGGACTGGTGAGATCGGTGTGGCACTGACCGTGCGCGCCCACGCGTTCTCGCAGTCGGCCCGCGACAAGATCGTCGCGGCCGGTGGCACCGCCACCGCCCTGTAACCTGCTCAGCGCCAGCCAGACCCGCTAAGTCAGACCAGGAGGAGCCTTGCTTACTGCTTTCGGCAGGGCCTTCCGTACGCCGGACCTGCGCAACAAGCTGCTGTTCACGCTCGCGATCCTGGCACTGTTCCGCTTCGGCTCGACGCTGCCCGCGCCGGGCGTTGACTACCACAACGTCCACGAGTGCCTTCAGCTGCAGAAGAACAGCTCGGTGCTCGCGCTGATCAACCTGTTCAGCGGCGGCGCACTGCTCCAGCTGACCGTCTTCGCGCTCGGCATCATGCCCTACATCACGAGCAGCATCATCCTGCAGCTGCTCGTGGTCGTGATCCCGCGCCTGGAGCGCCTCAAGGACCAGGGGCAGGCCGGCCAGAACAAGATCACGCAGTACACCCGCTACCTCACGGTCGCGCTGGCGATCCTGCAGTCCACCGGCATCGTCGCGCTCGCGCGTAGCGGCCGCCTGCTGCAGTGCACCGACAGCGCGGGCAACCAGATCCCGCTGCTGCACTCGACATCGGTGTTCCGCATCGTGACGCTGGTCATCGCGATGACCGCCGGGACCGCGGTGATCATGTGGCTGGGCGAGCTCATCACCGACCGCGGCATCGGCAACGGCATGTCGCTGCTGATCTTCACCTCGATCGCGGCGCGCTTCCCCAGCCAGGGCAGCGCGATCCTTCAGGAGAAGGGCGCCACCGCCTTCACGATCGTCCTGCTGATCGGTGTCCTGATCATCGTGGCGATCGTGTTCATGGAGCAGGGCCAGCGCCGGATCCCTGTCCAGTACGCCAAGCGCATGATCGGCCGGCGGATGTACGGCGGGACCTCGACCTACATCCCGCTGAAGGTCAACCAGGCCGGCGTCATCCCGGTGATCTTCTCCTCGTCGCTGCTCTACCTTCCGCAGCTGCTGGGCCAGATCTGGACGTCGAACACCGGCTTCGAGAACTTCGTGACGACGTACTTCAACCCGAACAACCCGAACTACGTCTACGTCATCACCTACGCGCTGCTGACGATCTTCTTCACCTACTTCTACGTCGCGATCACCTTCAACCCGGTCGAGGTCAGCGACAACATGCGCACGTACGGCGGCTTCATCCCCGGCATCAGACCGGGGCGGCCCACCGCCGAGTACCTCGAGTACGTCCTGTCGCGGATCACCTTGCCGGGCTCGCTGTACCTCACCGCGATCGCGGTCTTGCCGATCCTGGCCTTGCACTACTTGCCGGGCGGTTCGGCGGCCGGCGCCAACCAGGCGTTCCCGTTCGGCGGTACGTCGATCCTGATCCTCGTAGGCGTCGGGCTGGACACCTCGAAGCAGATCGAGAGCCAGTTGATGCTTCGCAACTACGAAGGCTTCCTGCGCTAGTGAGACTGGTCCTCGTAGGCCCGCCCGGGGCCGGCAAGGGGACGCAGGCTCAGTTCGTCGCCGCGCACCTCGCCGTACCCCAGATCTCGACTGGGGACATTTTCCGGGCGAACGTCAGCCAAGGCACCCCGCTGGGCAAGCAGGCCAAGGAGTTCATGGACAAGGGTGACCTGGTCCCTGACGAGGTGACGGTGGCGATGGTGCGCGACCGGCTCGGCGAGCCCGACACCGCCCGCGGCTTCCTGCTCGACGGCTTTCCGCGGACCGTGCCGCAGGCCGGCCAGCTCGACGAGATCCTCGCCGACATGGGGACCAAGCTGGACGTCGTCCTCGAGCTGGTGGTCGACGACGAGGAGGTCATCCGCAGGCTCTCGGGGCGTCGTACCTGCCGGTCGTGCGGTCACATCTGGCACGCCGACTTCGACCCGCCCACTCGAGAGGGCGTGTGCGACAACTGCGGCGGCGAGTTGTTCCAGCGCGACGACGACAAGCCGGAGACCATCCGCCACCGCCTCGAGGTCTACTACGAGCAGACTGCGCCGCTGGTGGGCTACTACGCCGAGCGCGGGATCCTGGTCGGGATCGACGCGATGGGTCCCGTCGACGACGTGACCGAGCGCGCCTCGGCGGCGCTGCGCCCCTTCGCCCGCGGGTAGGTTGGATGAGTCGCTGGAGGAGGCGCGCCCAGGTGATCCAGATCAAGTCGCGCGACGAGATCGCGTTGATGCGTCAGGCCGGCATCGTCGTGGGCACCACCCTCGAGACGTTGCGTGCGGCGGTGCGGCCGGGCATGACAACCGCGGACCTGGACGACATCGCGCGCGAGTGCCTCGCCAAGGCCGGGGCGACCTCGTCGTTCCTCGGCTACCACGGCTTCCCCGCGACGGTCTGCACCTCGGTCAACGACCAGATCGTGCACGGCATCCCGTCGCGGAAGGCGGTGCTCGCCGACGGCGACATCGTCTCCATCGACTTCGG
>DASZUS010000033.1:0-3463 GCA_035547515.1 Mycobacteriales bacterium | reverse complement strand
GACTGGCTACCTCCGCCAGTCGGGGTGAAGGCCCCGCTCGAGCGCGATCTTCAGACCGTTGACCGTCTGGCCGTTCAGCTCGACCGCTTCCGCGGCGGTCGCGAGCCAGGCCACGGCGGCAGCGGGCGCGCTCGGCGGGGCTCCTTCATACCTGCCTTCGAGGCCCAGCCGCTCGGCGTTGGCGGCCATCCGCTCGGTCATGACATGGCCAGGGTCGACATTGACCGCGATGACCCCCCGGCCGCCGACCTCGACCGCGAGATGGCCGGCCAGGCGATGGAACGCGGCCTTCGACGCGGCGTACGCGTAGCCCCACCCGCCCTCGCCGACCGGCGCGGTCGGGTCGTGGGTCGCGGAGTACGACGTGATCGCGATGATCCGACCGCGTCCTGCGGCCAGCATCGCCGGCAGCGCTGCACGCACGAGGACGAGCTGCGCGGCGGCATTGGCGGTCAGCTTCGTGACGAAGACGTCCGCGGGCGTGTCGAGGACACGCAGCATGCTTCCGGCGCCGGTGTGCACGGCGTTGAGCACGAGGACGTCGAGGCGGTGCCACCGTTCGAGGGTGGTGGCAACCGCAGCCTCGAGCGAGCCGAAGTCGAGCAGGTCGGCGACGAGCGGCAGCGCATGGGCGCCGCGAGCCTCCACCTCGGCGGCGGTGCGTTCGAGGCTGCCCTCGATCGCGACGTTGCCGCCGGCGTCGGAGTCGTCGCGGCCGTCGCCTTCCTTCGCGGTCCGCGCGGTGAACGCGACGGCGAAGCCGGCATCGGCCAGGGCCAGCGCGCAGGCCTTGCCGATGCCACGGCTCGCACCGGTGACGAGCGCTACCGGTCGTTCACTGCTCAAGCGCAAAACCTTCGTCCAGCCAGCCGACGATTCCCCCGATCATCTTCTTCACCGGCCGACCGAGCCGCGCGAGGCGCGGTCACCGCTTTCACGGCCGGCGCTGACATGGTCTGAGTCTGGTCACCGGGTTGGGTGCCGGCCACCGGTTTCTCGAAGCGGAAGTGGCGTTCTCGCTGGCGAGCAACGGGACAGGTCGTGACGTTGCACGCCTGCCTTCCGCGAGCGGTAATGTCGTACTCGCCCGGCTGGCTGGATTACGGAGGCGGTTTCGTGGACGGTGCGGCCACCTCCGCCGAGGGCGGCTCCGAAGCGGCCGAGGTCACCTGGCGGGAGCGCGCGGTCGAGCGGTCGCTGCGCAACGCCCGTGCCAAGGCGATGTCGCGGTCGGACCGGTTCATCTCCTCCGCGATCGAGATCCTCACCGAGACGGGCCGCACCGACTTCACCGTGCAGGAGCTGATCGAGCGGTCGAAGACCTCGCTGCGGTCGTTCTACCAGCACTTCTCCGGCAAGGAGGAGCTGCTGCTCGCCCTCTTCGAGGAGATCATCGCGACCTCGTCCGCCCAGTGGCGCAGCGACGTCGAGAAGCTGCCGGACACCTTGGCGGGCCTGCGCTACGTGGTGGAGATGGTCCACGCCCAGGCCGGAGACCCGACCGGCGGTGGGATCAACCGCGCGCTGTCGGTGTACCACCTCCAGCTGGCCGAGTCGCGCCCCGCCGAGTACGCCCGCGTCCTCGCGCCACTGCGCGAGCTGATCCTCGACCTGGTGAAGCGGGGCATCGACGACGGCGAGTTCCGCGAGGACATCGACGCGGACACCCTCGCGATGATCATGATGCAGACGATCGTCGGCGCGGCGCACATGCACGCCCTCGGCTCGGAGCCCGGAGGCGTCGCGCTCGGGACCGAGCAGCTGTGGCAGTTCTGTCTCGGTGGGCTGGTCGGCAACGGGCCGGCGAAGGCGAGCCGGCGCAAGCGCTAGGAGAGTTGGAGCAAGTGGCAAAGATCGTTCACGACGACGTGTTGTGCGAGGCGCATGGCGTCTGCACCACCATCGATCCGGCGCGCTTCGAGCTCGACGATGACGACCGGCTGCACATCCACGCCTACGAGTTCTCGGAGGCCGAGCGCCCGACGATCGAGCAGGCGGTCGTGCGGTGTCCGCGCCAGGCATTGAGCGTGAGCGAATGACGAACCGGCGCATCAGCGAATGACGACATCCGACATCGAGGCGCAGCGAATCGATCCGCACATGCTCACCGGCGAGCGCCACCTGTTCGCCGACCTGGGGTTTCACGACGTCGACGCCGACGGGTGTGATCTCGCGATGGAGATGCCGGTCACGGCGAAGGTCTCCAACACCCGCGGCGCTCTGCAGGGCGGCTTGATCGCCACGCTGGTCGACGTCGTCGCCGGCCGTGCCGCCGTGCACGCGCTGCCGCCCGGCTTCGGTGCGGCGACATCGGACATGACCCTGCACTACCTGTCTGGGGTGACCGTCGGCCCGGCACGCGCCGAGGCCCGCGTACTGCGGGCCGGCAAGCGCATGGTCGTCGTACAGGTGGATGTCTACGACACCGGCCGCAACGTGCTCTCGACGACCGCGACCGCCACCTTCGTCGCGATGGAGCTTCGCGAGGGGCAGCTGGACTACCGGGGTCCCATGCCCCGCAAGGAGTCGAAGGACTCAGAATGACCCGACCGACACGAAGGAGACGTCCGTGAGCGACGACCTGGTTCTGTACGACGTCGCGGACAACATCGCGACGATCACCCTCAACCGACCCGAAGCCGCCAACGCGCAGAACCCCGACCTGCTGCACCGGCTCGACGCGTGCTGGACGATGGCCGAGAACGACGACGACGTGAAGGTCATCATCCTCAACGCCAACGGCAAGCACTTCTCCTCGGGTCACGACATGCGCGGCGGTGACAGCCAGGCCGCGCGGAAGTGGACCGTGCAGGACATCTACAAGATCGAGACCCGCCAGTACGTCGGGTACTCGCTGCACTGGCGCAACGTCCCGAAGCCGTCGATCGCGGCTGTTCAGGGCGTGTGCATCGCGGGTGGGCTGCTGCTCGCCTGGCCGTGCGACCTGATCGTCGCGGCGGACAACGCGAAGTTCTCCGACCCGGTCGTCGCGATGGGCATCGGGGGGGTGGAGTACCACGGCCACACCTGGGAGCTCGGCGCGCGCCTCGCCAAGGAGATCCTCTTCACCGGCCGCGCGATCAGCGCGGAGGAGGCGAAGGCGGTCGGCATGGTCAACCGCGTCGTGCCGCTCGACGACCTGCAGACCGCGACCCGCGAGCTCGCGCTCGAGATCGCCAGCAAGCACCCGTGGGCGCTGCGGATGGCCAAGCGCGCGGTGAACCAGACGCTGGACATCCAGGGGTTCACCAACGCGGTCCAGGCGGTCTTCGACGTGCACACGCTCGGCCACGGGCACGCGATGACCGAGTGCGGCTACCCGGTGCTGGTCGACCTCGAGGCGATGAAGAAGGAGATCGCCTCGAAGGAGACCGCCAAGGCCTAGCCCAAGCCCCGCCGAACTTGCGAAATCCGACCGAAGTTCACGCGGAAACGGTCGGAAAGTGCAAGTTCGCGGGGCCTG
>DASZUS010000032.1:0-4111 GCA_035547515.1 Mycobacteriales bacterium | reverse complement strand
CGACGAGGCGCCGCAGCCGATCATGAAGGTCGCGGGGCTCGAGCCGTCGTGGCGGCATCTGGTGCGGCAGTACCGGCCTGAGGTGAACCTCGTCGGCCCGGAGCAGATCGTCACCTCCGGCGGCAAGATCCTGATCAGCGGCACCGGCTTCACGAAGGACTCGAAGGTGTACGTCGGGAAGCGGCTCGCGCGTGACGTGCAGGTGTTGACCGGCAACTACATCTTCGCGACGGTCCCCGCGAACCAGAGCGGCGGCACGGTGCCGGTCGTCGTGTCGAACGCGCACGGCAAGAGCGCGCTCAACGAGTTCTCGCAGCTCACCTACGCGCAGTCACCGACGCCCTGCCAGCTCAGCAGCGGCACCGGGTTCAGCTCCGCGATCCTCAGCTGACGTCCGCCGGCGGAGGGCTCAGCGCACGCGGTGCGCCTTGGTCCGCACTGAGGTCGTGGTGTAGCCGGGCTTGCTGACCGTGACCTTCACCGTCAGTCGCTTGCCCTTGTCGTGGCGCGTGATGCGCCGCTGCGTCCCGTGCGCGCCCGGGATCGGGTGGCCGTTGCGATACCACCGGTAGTGGTAAGCAGACGGCGAAGGTGACCAGCGGCCGCCCACCACATTCGCGTAGTCGCCGACGAGGAAGCCGCCTTCGAGGCGCGGCTTGTGCCGGATCCGGATCGTGCCCGGCCGCGGCCGGATCGTGCGCTCGGTGTCGGTGAGCACGGGCGCGGCTGGATCGGTGACGTCGAGTCCGAACAGGTAGGCGTGCGCTGATCCCGCGGCGTCCGGCTCGTCGCCGACCCAGTACACCGTTTGGCCGACGAGCGCCGGATCACAGATCGTGCTGTAGAAAACATCAGGGAACGACGCGCTTGCCAGTACCTCGCCGGCGGAGTCGATCAGGCGGTACTCGAGTTGGTAGTGGCGGCCGTGCCGGACGCCGAACAGCACGGCGTACCGGTCGTCACCGACCTGGACGCTGCGTGGCTCCATCGCCCCCGTGTCTCCGTCCGGCGCGAAGTCCGTCAGCCAGTTGACGGTGTGGGCGCCGGTGGTGGGGTCGACGGCGATGGCGAAGATGTTGCGCTGCTCGTCGGCGGAGCCGAGCGGGCCGCCGGGCGCGTCCGGCTGCGGGATCGAGTTGCCCAGCACCACCACGCCCTGCGGGCCGCTCACCAGGCTCGTGAGCGAGGCGCCGGTGAAGTTGTCACCCTCTTCGCCATTGAAGTCGAACAGGTCGTAATCGACGACTGCGCGCTGGTCGGGATAGCCGGCCATCACGCCGAGCTGGATCTCCCTGGGGAACGCGTCGCCCTGGTCGACCATCACGAGGTTCGTGCCGTTCATCGCGACCAGCTGTTGGAAGGAGTGACTGCTGTAGGAGACGTCGCCCAGCTCGTCGAAGGTGGTTGCGACCATCGTGTCGACGTTGACCTCGAAGGTGAGGTTGACCTGGTGATGGACGCCTTCCACCGCGTAGATCGTGCGCGCCATGTGTACGACGAGCCGGTCGCCCACGAGGGTCATGTGCGGGTCCGCGGCGTCGAAGGGGTCGTAGATTCCCTTGATCGTTCCCTGCGTTGCGCCGCCTTTGACATACGCGGTGCCGACGAGCGACCAGCCCGCGTCGTACCGGCGCACCGCCACGACGTCGCGGCTGTCCTCCTCGTTGTGGTTCGGCCGACCGACGAGGACGTAGAAGTAGCCATCCGGTCCGGCGTAGAAGCCGCCCCAGTCGGGCCACCCTGACAGCGAGATCGTGGTCGGCTCGCCGGCGCGCGCCAGGCTGACGGGGTCGTATGCCGAGACTGAGAGCGCGCCCGCCTGTTGCTCGTAGGTGACGACGTGGAGGGTGCCGCCGCTGTCGGCGTACACGTACGCCGGATCGGGGCTTGCCCAGTTGCCGTCGTTGAACGCTGACGTCGCCGTCGTCGAGACGCTGTGTACCGCGCGCAGCCCCCCGATGGGAACCGCGGCGCTGCCGGTCGCGGTGGTCGCCTCGAGCAGGCTGCCGAAGGCGAGTGCGATCGTGAGTGTCAGGCTCGTTGCGGCGCGCATGCGCATGGTGGCCCCCGTGACATTGGTTCCCCTGCCCGATTGAACCGTGAAGCCGCATGCCTTGTCAGCCACTCTCGGCGGGTTCGAGGACTTCGACTCGCGTCAGCGGAAGGATGTAACCCCGTCGGCTCAGATTCATGAGGGGTGCTGGCGCGGACGACTGCCGCGCAAGCGGTCGTCGATGCCGTAGCGCAGGACGTTCGGCGGCCTGGCGTTCCTGATCAACGGCAACCTGACGATCGCCGCGAGCGGACAAGGCGGTCTCCTGGTGCGGGTCGACCCCGGTCAGGCCGACGCGCTCATCGACCGGACGGCGGCCGACTTGGCGTTTGCGTACCGGGCTTTCGTCCTCGTCTTGTACATGTGCATCGCGAGGTGGGGCGCGACGCTCCCCTCGCGGCGGTGGTACGCGCTGAGCCTGATCGACCGGCTTATCGTGCTCACGTCTCGAGGACCGCCACGGTGGCGAGCATGCCTGTGCGATCCGCCGTCGGACAAGGACTAGTGACGACTCGAAGTGTCCGTTAGCCAGCAGACCGCGCGAGGCGGCCAGGCCGGGCACCTGTGTCGGCGTCGTCGCGGCGCGTGATGGTGCCGTTGACCAGGGTCGCGAGGTAGCCCTCGGCGCCCTGCAGGATCCGGCTTGCGCCGCTCGGCAGGTCGAAGCGGACCTCCGGCGCCTTGATCCGCAGCCGCTCGTGGTCGATGACGTTGATGTCGGCCCGCTTCCCGACTTGCAAGGTCCCGCGGTCAGCAAACCCGTACAGCTCGGCGTTGGCGCCGGTCAGCTTGCGCACCAGCAGCTCGAGCGGCAGCTTCTCGCCCGCCGTACGGTCCCGGCCCCAGTGCGTCAGGTGGAACGTCGACGCCGAGCAGTCCGAGATCAGGTTGACGTGCGCGCCGGCGTCGGACAGCCCGGTGACGGTGTTGGGGTCGAGCAGCATCTCCCGGCACACCTCGAGGTTGCCGCCGGCGAAGTTCGAGCCGAGCGCTGCGTAGAAGGCCTTGCCGTCCTGCTCGAGCAGAAGGTCATACATGTAGGCCTGCGGCTCGACGCCCAGCGCCATCGCCTTCATCATCACCGAGTCCTCGAACGACGGCTCGTAGTTGACCGGCTCGGTCAGCGGGAATGTCACCGGCAGCGCGGAGGAGAACAGCAGCATCAGCGCGGCCGCGCCGTTGGGCTGGCCCTCGAGCTTGTCGGTCTCGGTCAGGATCGCGTCGCGGATCTCCGGTCGGCGCATCTGCGCGACCCGCTCGGCGAGTGGCAGCTCCTTGATGGACAGGTACGTCGGCCGGAACATGAACAGGTGGTACGCGTCGAGGCTGGTCATCAGCGTGACCGACCGGGGGATGATCTGCGGGCGTAGTACGGCGCCGGCCGCGGTCGACTCGCGTGAGAGCTCCAGCATCGTGCGCCAGCCCTCGGGGTCGTCGAACAGCTGCGCGACGGTGAAGGTGACCGGCCGACCGCTGACCTCGGCGAAGCGCCGCAGGTAGGGCAGCTCGGCGATCATCGTCGAGTGCTCGCCGCCGAGCGCCTCGAGGTTGCCGATCGTCCCGGCGACGATCGCCTCGAACACCCCGCGACCGGCGTCGCGCATCGCCTCGGCGAACGCCATCAGCTCGGCCTCGGGAGCGAACGTCCCGGGCACCGGCGTGCCGGAGCGCGCCCGGTGCCCGACCGTCCGCGAGGTGGTGAACCCGACCGCGCCGGCGTCCAGCGCACGGCGCACGATCGCCGCCATCGCCTCGAGGTCCTCGGCGGTCGCGTCCTCGTTGGCGGCTCCGCGCTCGCCCATCACGTAGAAGCGGACCGCGCCGTGGGCGATCTGCGCTGCGATGTCGAGGGCGTAGCTGCCGTTGCCGACCAGGTCCAGGTAGTCCTCGAAGGTCTCCCACTCACCCCACGGCATCCCGGTCGACAGCGCCGAGCCGGGGATGTCCTCGACGCCCTCCATCAGGTCGATCAGCTTGTCGTGGTCTGTCGGGCGGACCGGCGCGAACCCGACGCCGCAGTTGCCCATGACCAGGGTCGTGACGCCGTTGGTGGCGGAC
>DASZUS010000031.1:0-6467 GCA_035547515.1 Mycobacteriales bacterium | reverse complement strand
GATCCCCGGCCTGCACTTCGCCGCGAAGCGGGGCCGGCCGCACTACGGACTGCCCGACCTCGGCTGGATCATCGAGGTCGCGCCGTACCACCAGTCCGTCAACGTCGTCTTCTACGGTGGTGCCGACTTTGACCCGCCACCGCCGCTCGGTACGACGGACCGCACCCGCTACGTCAAGCTGACCTCCATAGAAGAGGTGGACAGCCCGGAGTTCGCCGCATGGCTCGAGCAGGCCGCCCGCACCCCCGGCTGGAACGCCGTTAGCTAGCCATACTGACGCGCACGGCGGGCGTGCTCACGGCAGCGCCTTGGCGGATTCCGGGACTTTCTGGTTGATCTGGTGAACCTCGTGGCGCAGCCGCTGCGCGATTCGTAGCAGTGCCTCGGTGCGGGCCCGGAGCGTGGTCGTGTCGCCGCGGGTGTACCGCCGAGCCCGCCGTAGATGACCTCTCAATGGGGGTCGAGGCGCCCGAAACGTTGGGCTCGACGCGGCCATAGGGTGTCGTTATGTCTCTCACCAAGCCGGAGCTCACGGGTAACAGCGGGACCGCGCCGACTGACCTGGTCATCGAGGACCTCGAGGTCGGGACAGGGGATGAGGCCAAGCCGGGTGACACCGTCGAGGTGCACTACGTCGGCGTCGAGTTCGCCTCGGGTTCGGAGTTCGACGCGTCGTGGAACCGCGGCGAGTCGATCGAGTTCCCGCTGAACGGTCTGATCAAGGGCTGGCAGGACGGGATCCCCGGGATGAAGGTGGGCGGGCGGCGCCAGCTGACGTGCCCGCCGTCGTACGCCTATGGCCCCGCGGGCGGCGGGCATCGCCTATCGGGTCAGACCCTCGTCTTCGTGATCGACCTGCTTGGGGTCAAGTAGCGCACTTGGGTTGGGCGACGGCTCCCGCCGCCCAACCCAAGAAAGTCGAGCGAGCGCCTAGGCCCGCGCCGGCTCGCCGTACAGGAGCTGCTGGACGCCGTCGGTCGTAACGGCCTCGCCGCCCATCGTCCACTCGCCGCTGGCGACGTCCTGGATCGTCACCCACGTGACCGGCCTGGCCGCTGCTCCGACGACATCGCAGAACACGTCGGTGATGCCCCGGGCGATCGCCTGTTTCTGCTCGGTGCTGAGCACGCCTTCCATGACCTTCACATCAATGAACGGCATGACCTGCCTCCTCCTTGCCCCAGGGGATGGTCCCCAAGTCGGACTGCATCGTTCGACAGGCGTCGCCCCGCTCGCATCGGATGGACACCCCATTTCGCGTCGTGGTGTGGATGGGGTGAATACCCGATGCGGCGGCCACTGGGCACGCGGCACGATCACCGCATGGATGAGGTCCGCGACAGCCGGCGAGACGCCACCCGCGTGGCCCAGCTCATCGAGATGGGCCGCGATCGAGAGGCTGCCGAGCTCGCGGTTGCCCAGCGCCATCCGTTCCACAATGCTCAGACTCATAGCGAAGGGAAGCTCATGGAGGTACTCGACCAGCTGGACACCCTCGGCCCGTTGCTGGCCGCGGTGGTCGGCGGAATCCGCGAGGACCAGCTCGACAACCCGACGCCGTGTGCGGCGTTCACCGTCCGCGGCGTCCTTGAGCACATGATCGGCGGGGCAACGGCGTTCGCTGCCGCGTTTCGCGGCGACGAGGCAGGAGAGCCGGACGCTCACGACGTACTGGCGAGCTTCGGCCCCGCCTTGACCGGACTTGCCGCCTCGATGCACTCGCCCGGTGCGCTCGATCGCACAATCGACGCACCGTTCGGCGCGGTGCCGGGGAACACCTTCGCGCGCTTCGTGGTCCTCGACGGCCTGGTCCACGGTTGGGACCTCGCGACCGCGACCGGTCAGCCCTACGACCCGCCCGCGGAGCTGGTCGCTGCGGCCGAGGAGTTCGCGCGGGCCACGGTCGATCCGCTCCGCGACGGAGAGACGTTCGCCGCGGCGGTTCCCGCGCCACCAGACGCGGCGCCGATCGAGCGGCTCGCGGCATTCACGGGTCGGCGCGCATCGATCCCTGCGTAGTCGTCGTGACTGCCGACGTCGACGTGCTCGCCGCCGCGCGCGAGGCGTTCGATCGTCATGACTGGCAGTCCTGCTACGACGCCGTGTATGCCGTACAGCTCGACGATCCGCGTGCCGAGGCCGATCGGCTCGAGCTGCTGGCCGACGCGGCCTGGTGGCTCGGCCAAGTCGAGAAGGGCATCGCCGCGCGTGAGGCGGCGCACCGGATTTTCGAATCCATCGGGGCGCAGCGCGCGGCCGGCCGGTGCGCAATCTGGCTCTACCAGGACCACTGCATGCGGGCTCGCCCCGCGGTCGCGTCGGGCTGGTTGCAGCGCGCCCGCCGCGCACTGGATGGGGACACCGAATGCGTCGAGTACGGCGCACTGCTGCTGCGGGAGGCGGAGGCCGCGCACGGCGGCGGCCGGCTCGAGGAAGCGGTCGAGCTCGCCGAGCGTGCGCGAGCCCTCGCCCGGACCCTGGCATCCGAAGACCTCGAGGCGGAGGCGCTGCAGACCCTCGGCCGAGTCCTGATCGACGACGGAAACCCGATCGCGGGCCTCGCTCATCTCGACGAGGCGATGCTGTTCGCCGTCGAGGGACGGCTCGGCCCGTACTCGACCGGCAAGATCTACTGCAGCCTGATCAGCGCTTGCGAGGAGCTCGGCGACCTCGAACGCGCCGCCGAGTGGACGGAGGCGACGACCACGTGGGCGGCACGGCATCCGTTCGCGATCTTCCCCGGGATCTGCCGCGTCCACCGCGCGGTCGTCTTTGAGCGGCGGGGTGATCTCGAGGAGGCCGAACGGGAGGCAATGCAGGCATGCGGCGAGCTCGCCGACAGCCACCTACCCAATGCGGTCACGGCGCTCGCGACGGTCGGTGACATTCGCCGCCGGCTCGGTCAGCTCGACCTTGCCGAGGCGGCGTTCGGGCAGGCCGAGTCGCTGTCCGGCCAGCCCTGCGGCGGCGCTGCGCTGCTGCGGCTGGCGCAAGGGCGCGTCGAGGAGGCGCGCCGCGTCATCCAGGACTGCCTGGCGCACGAGCCGCCGTTGCGGCCCGGGCGAGCCCGGCTGCTTCCGGCCGCGGTGCAGATCGCGGTTGCTGCCGGCGACCTCGACGACGCCGAAGCGGCCGTCGTCGAACTCGAGTCGATCGCCGAGCGCTTCGACCGTCCGATGCTGCATGCCCTTGCCGAGGTCGCGCGCGGACGGCTCGAGCTGGCGATGGGCGACCCGGGCGGGTCGACCGCGGCGCTCCAGGCGGCGCTGCACCGGTGGCATGAGCTCCAAGTGCCGTATGAGATCGCGACGGCGAGCACCCTGCTTGCGCAGGCACAGCGCGAGGCGGGGCACGAGGCGGCGGCTCGGGAATCCTTCGCCCGAGCCCGCTCGTTGTTCGAGCAGATCGGCGCCGGGCTGGACGCACGTGACGTCGACTCGGTCCGCCGGCCGCATCGCCCCGCCGGTCTCACCGAGCGGGAGATCGAGGTGCTCTCCCTCATCGCCGCCGGCCGGACCAACCGCGAGATCGCCGACCAGCTGCACCTGAGCCCGAAGACGGTCTCCCGTCACCTCACCAATATCTTCACCAAGATCCAGGTGTCCTCGCGGGCCGCCGCGACGGCGTTCGCCTTCGAGCAACGCCTCGTCGGCCGCGGGAGGTAAGTGCCGAAGCCTCCTCGACCCCATCGATATGGGTGTCTCGAAGGCGGTTGAGACGCCCAAACCGTTGGGCTCGGCGGTGGTGGAAGGCGGGCTGCGAGAATGGCGGTGTGGCCCAGCGCTTCCTTCGCCTTTCTGCGCTCGGCGCGGGGCTGACGGCCAACGCGCTGCGCCCGGCCGTGGGCGCGAACCCGCTGGCGATCCCGAGCTTCTTCGGCGCCTGGCTCACCAGCGAGCTCGCGCCGCAGAATCTCGCGATCACGACCGCCGGCAGCGCGGCGTACGTCGCCGGGAAGCGTGGGCGGCTCAGCAAGTCCGACAAGCTCGCGCTCGCGCTCAACGCGGCGTCGGTGGCGGGGCTGGCGCACATGCTGCGGCAGGCAATGCAGGCCCGCGGCGTCGTTGAGAACGCGCTGTGCGAGGGCCTCGAGATGGACTACGTCGAGCGGCTCGCCAGCGCGCCGACCGAGTCGGAGCTGACCACGCCGTGGCGGACGGTGCTCAAGCCGTGGGACATCTCCGAGCCCCGGGTCCGCCGGATTGCGGACATCGACTACGTCGGTGACGGGATGTTCCGGCACAAGCTCGACGTCTACGTCCCGCGCGACGGCGGCGAGAACCTGCCGGTCGTCATGCAGGTGCACGGCGGCGCGTGGATCATCAGCCACAAGCACCAGCAGGGCATCCCACTGATGAACCACCTGGCGGCGCGCGACTTCGTGTGCGTCGCGCCGAACTATCCGCTCTCACCCAAGGCGAAGTGGCCGGAGCACCTCGTCGCGCTGAAGCGGGCGCTGGCGTGGACGAAGGAGAACATCGCGTCGTACGGCGGGGACCCGTCGTTCATCACCGTCACCGGCGGGTCCGCGGGCGGTCACCTCGCGGCGATGCTCGCGCTGACACCGAACGACGCGCGGTTCCAGCCGGGCTTCGAGCAGGAAGACACGACGGTGCAGGCGTGCGTGCCGTTCTACGGCGTGTACGACCTCGCCAACACCCTCGGCACGTTGGCGGGCCGCACGCGGCTGGACTTCCTGCTCAAGCCGTTGGTGTTCGGGCGCGGCAGCGACGGTGCAACGGCTGACAGCGCGACGCCGCTGCTCCACCTCGGCCCGGACGCACCTCCCTTCTTCGTGATCCACGGCGCGCACGACTCGCTGGTCCCGGTCGCGGAGGCGCGCGAGCTGGTCCGCCGGCTGCGTGAGGTCAGCAAGGAGGCGGTCGCCTACGCCGAGCTGCCGGGCACGCAGCACGGCTTCGACGTCTTCCACTCGGTGCGCGGCGCGCACGTGATCCGCGGCGTCGAGCGGTTCATCCGCTGGGTGCACGCGGGCCGCGAGGAACGATGATCGTGACGGGGGGCTCGCGCCGGTGCTGACCTCGCCGCGCCTGGAGGGCAACGCGTGGCTGCCCGACGGCCGCAAGATGTCGTTCGCGGAGTACGGCCACCCCGGCGGTCGCCCGGTGGTCTGGATGCACGGGACGCCCGGTGGCAGCCGGCAGATCCCGCAGGAGGCGCGGGTCGCGGCGCAGGAGACGAACCTGCGGCTGATCGCGATCGACCGGCCGGGCACGAACCGCTCGACGCCGTACCAGTACGACACGATCCTCGAGTTCGCCAACGATCTCGAGGTCGTCGTCGACCTGCTGGGGATCGACCAGTTCGCGATGGTGGGGCTGTCCGGCGGTGGGCCTTATGTGTTGGCGTCGGCGTACGCGCTGTATCCGCGGGTGAGGGCGGCGGCGGTGCTCGGCGGGGTCGCGCCGTCGATCGGCGATGAGGCGGCCGAGGGCGGCATCGTGAAGCTGACCGCACAGCTGCAGGGTGTGCTCACGCGGTTCCGCGATCCGCTCGCGTTCACCGTGTCGACGCTGGTCGGGTTGGCGCGCCCGCTCGGTACGCCGGCGCTGATGGCGTACGCGCGGCTGTCACCGGCGGGCGACCGTGCGGTGCTGAACCGGCCGGAGTTCCGTGCGATGTTCCTCGACGACATCTTCAACGCCAGAAGCCTGCGTGCGCCGGTCTACGACATCGTGCTGTTCGGTCGCGACTGGGGCTTTCGGGTCGCCGACGTCAAGACGCCGATCCGCTGGTGGCACGGCGACGCCGACCACATCATCCCGTTCCGCCACGGCCAGCACATGGTGTCGCTGCTTCCAGATGCCGAGCTCTTCGTGATGCCCGGCGAGAGCCACCTCGGCAGCCTGCCCATGGCAGAAAAGGTGCTGGCCGACCTAGCCGAAACCTGGGACCGAGCGGAGTAACCGAAGCAGGTTTGCCGCGCGACGGCGGGGTATAAGATCACCTTATGGAACTGGTGGCTGCCTACCGCGCTGCGCGTCGCGACGAGCAGACCGCAAGGCTGCGCCGCGTGCTTTCGCTGCGGGCGATGGTCGCCGAGGGGATGACGCAGACTCAGATCGCGGATGCGCTCGGAATCTCGCAGCCGGCAGTCAGTCAGCAGTTGCGGTCGTCACCGGACCTTGACGACCTGCGTCCCGAGGTCTTGCTCGAGGCCGCGGCGCCGGTGTTGGCGGCGGTCGCGGACGCGCATGGCTACACCCGGCTCGCGGCCTTCGGTTCGGTAGCCAGAGGTGATGCCAGGCAGGACTCCGACATCGACCTGATCGTCGAGGCCCCTGCCGGCACCTCGACGTTCGCGTTCATCCGCTTCCGGCAGCTGCTCGAACAAATCCTCGGGCGGGAAATCGATCTGATCTCCTACGCCGGTCTCAAACCCCGAATCGATGACGACATCCGCCGCGAAGCAGTCTTGCTGTGATTGGGCACCGACCCGCCAAGGA
>DASZUS010000030.1:0-59191 GCA_035547515.1 Mycobacteriales bacterium | reverse complement strand
GCACGCGATGCCTTCGGCATGCTCGACGAGCCATCCGTCGAGGATGCGCTGCAGGTCGGTGACCGGCGCAGGTATCAGCCTGATCCGACCCCGGCTCCAGCGGTACCGGCGCCGGCTGACCAGCCCCATCGGGTTCGCGTGGGTCGCGCCGAAGAACGGCTCCGCCGCCGGTGAGCGCCAGTCGAGCAGCAGCCGTCGTCCCTCGGCATCGGTAAGACCGAGGCGCCCGACGTACGTCGGCTCCGATCCGTCCGCACTGACCATGTGACCGAGGCAGAGATCGAGGCCGAACGCTCATCCGCTGCAATGAGGGCTGGGTCCGCCTTGGCGGCAAGGTGATCCGGCAGGTCGAACGCGCTAATCGCGGCACTCACTTCCACTGGCTCCGGGGGCGGGCCGGCGAGCGGGCTGATTGAGCTTGCCCCGCCCGGGGCAGGCCGCTGACGACGGCCGGATTCCGGCGACCGGCAGCGACGAGGCGACGATGAGCGTAGTGAGCGACCGCACCGCAGACATCTGGGGTGAACGAACCCCCTATGCGGCGAGCGGCGCCTGGCCCAGCCGGGTGGATCAACATCTCACCGTCGACCCGGGCGCGGTCGAGAAGTGGGTGCACTCCGCCTGCGCCCTCTGCTCCAACGGATGCGGGCTCGACGTGGCGGTTGCAGAGGGGCGCATCGTCGGGGTGCGCGGCCGCGCCGACGACCGCATCAACCACGGACGGCTCGGCCCGAAGGGCCTCTACGGGTGGGCTGGCGGCTACACCAGCGATCGGCTCACCCAGCCGCTGGTTCGCGTCGACGGCAGGTTGCAGCCGACCGACTGGGACACCGCGATGAACCAGATCGTCGCCGCGTCGAAGAAGACGCTGAGCAGCGCCGGGCCACTCGGGATGTCGTTCTACACCTCCGGCCAGCTGTTCGCAGAGGCCTACTACGCGCTCGCAATGATCGCGCGCGCCGGGATCGGCACGCCGCACCTGGACGGCAACACCCGCCTGTGCACCTCGACCGCGGCCTGGGCGCTCATCGAGTCGTTCGGCGCGGACGGAGATCCCGGCTCCTATGCCGACATCGACCACTGCGACACCCTGCTGCACGTCGGCCACAACGTCGCTGAGACGCAGACCGTGATGTGGGCCAGGATGCTGGACCGGCTGGCGGGCCCGGACCGGCCCAAGCTGGTCGTGATCGACCCGCGCCGTACGCCGGCTGCCCGCGAGGCCGACGTCCACCTCGCGATCCGCAACGGCACCAACGTGATGGTACTCAACGCCCTGCTGAACGAGATCATCGCCAACGGATGGATCGACCGCGAGTGGATCGACGCGCACACGGCGGGGTTCGACGCGCTGCAGGCGGTGGTTGCCGAGCACCCGGCCGAGCGGGCCGCGGAAGTGTGCGGGGTGGCCGTCGAGGACATCCGTCGGGCCGCGGAGATCCTCAGCAGCGCCGAGCGACTGGTGTCCACGGTGCTCCAGGGCGTCTACCAGTCCCACCAGGCGACAGCGGCCGCGGTGCAGGTCAACAACATCCACCTCGTGCGCGGCATGATCGGCAAGCCGGGCGCGACCGTGTTCCAGATGAACGGGCAGCCCACCGCAGAGAACACCCGCGAGACCGGGGCCAACGGCCTGCTTCCGGTCCACCTCAACTGGCAGAACGACGAACACGTCGAGATCCTCGCGAAGCACTGGAACGTCGACGCGCTGCAGATCCCGCACTGGTCGCCGCCAACTCACGTGATGCAGATCCTGCGCTACATCGAGCAAGGATCGATCAGCTTCCTGTGGGTCAACGGCACCAACCCGGCGGTCTCACTGCCTCAGCTCGGCCGGGTCCGGGAGCTGCTCGGCCGCGACGAGCTGTTCCTCGTCGTACAGGACGCATTCCTCACCGAGACCGCCGAGCTCGCGGACGTCGTCCTTCCCGCAGCGATCTGGGGCGAGAAGACCGGCGTCTTCACCAATGCCGACCGCACGGTCCATCTCGCCGAGCAGGCGGTCGAGCCGCCCGGCCAGGCCCGATCGGATCTGGAGATCTTCATCGACTACGCCCGGAGAATGGGCTTGACCGATCGCGACGGCCAGCCCTTGTTGAAGTTCGCCACCTCGGAAGAGGCATGGGACGACTACCGGCGGCTCTCGGAAGGGCGGTTGTGCGACCAGAGCGAGCTGTCCTACGCGAAGCTGCGGGAGAGCGAGGGCATCCAATGGCCGGTGACGAAGGAGGCACCGGGCGGCACCGAGCGCCTCTACGTCGACGGACGGTTCCACACCGCGAGCGGCGAGTGCGAAAGCTACGGCCACGATCTGGTCACCGGCGCGACGAACGAGAAAGACGAGTACGTCGCGCACGACCCCGATGGCCGGGCGATCATCAAGGCAGCTCCCTACGTCGAGCCGAACGAGAGCCCGGACGAGGAGTACCCGCTGAGCCTGACCACCGGCCGCACGGCCTTCCACTTCCATACCCGGACGAAGACCGGGCGGGCCTCCGAGCTCGTGGCAGCGGCGCCCAGCATGTGGGTCGAGCTCTCCCGAGACGACGCGGCCGCACTCGAGGTCGCCGAGGGAGACATCGTGGAGGTCGCGTCGAGGCGAGGGCGCGTGGTCGCTCCGGCCCGGATCACCCACAGCCGAAGCGGACTGGTGTTCGCACCCTTCCACTACGGGTACTGGGACGCGGCGCAGACCGCTGACCCGCCGACCGCGGCGAACGAGCTGACGCTGACCGCCTGGGACCCGGTGTCCAAACAGCCGCTGTTCAAGACCGCCGCAGTCCGGGTGACCCGGGTCGGCCCTGGTGAAGGCCCAGCGCCGGCGCCGGAGAACACCGCATCCCAGCGGGTGGGTGCCCCATGAGCGCGAGGGTCGGCGGGCTCGTCGAGCGCCTCCACGCGGCCGAGATCGATCTCGCCGACGACTTCCGCACGGTCGGCGAACGGCACGCCGCGGACCAGGACGTCTTCCATCTCTGCCACCAGCTCGCCGAGCAGTGCGCCGCCCGCGCGGAACGGCTGCGCTCGATCGCGGAGCGGTTCGGCACGCCACTGCACGAGCCGACCGACAAGCCGACGATCGACTGGCTGCTCTCCAGCGCCCGGCGGGCGCTGTCCGGACTCGTCGCGCACCGGCCGGAGACCGGGCTCGTGCTGCTGCGGGACCTCCGCCAGCTCTACGTCGCGGCCGAGGAGATCGACTTCTACTGGATCATGCTCGGTCAGGCGGCACAGGCGCTTCGCGACGCGGAACTGCTCAGCGCCGTCGACGACATGCACAAGCAGCTCCTGACCCAGGTGAAGTGGCTGAAGACCCGGGCCAAGGAAGCGGCTCCACAGGCACTGGTCGCTGGCTGAACGGGCGACCCGGACCCGGTCCGCACGGTACCTAGGTATTTCCTAGGATGGCTGGACCGGACCAGTCGTCGGCGTCACCAGGGAGTAGCCCGTGTTCCCGAGCTTCCGATCGCCGGCCGCGCGAGGCGCCGCCATCGGCGCCGCTGCCGTGGCGCTCGCAGGGGTGGTCGCGGTGATCGTGCGGGCGCCCGCGGTCCACGCATCGACGACCGCGGTCAACATCGTCGGGACCAGCGACGTCAGCGACTCCGACCTGGTGCAGTCGGTCCTGGCACCGGGCTTCGCCGCGGCGTACCCGGGCTACCACCTCAACTACATCCCCAAGGGCACCGGCGCCGCGATCGCCTACGCCGAGTCCGGCGCCGCTGATGGCCTCATCGTGCACGCCGAGTCGCTGGAGAACCAGTTCGTCGACCCGGGCAACGGCCGGCCGAGCTACAGCTACGAGCCGTTCGGCCGGGCGATCTTCTACGGAGACTTCGTGCTGCTCGGCCCATCCGACGATCCGGCGGGCGTCCTCGCAAGAGCTCCGCACGACGTCGTCGATGCGTTCAAGGACATCGCTGTCGCGGGCGCCGCTGGCAAGGCCGATTTCGTCTCGCGCGGCGGAACTCCGGGCACCACGGTCGAGGAGCATCAGATCTGGCAGCTCCTGACCGGCAGCGGCGGCGCATCGAAGGTGGACGGGCTGACGTTGTGCGAGCTGAGCGCCGCCGACGGCGGCGGCTACTCGCCCAGCACCGCTTCGGGCAGCTGTCCGGCATCGATCCGCTACCCGAGCTGGTATCACGCGACCGGCTTGAACCAGGGACCCAACGTCGAGGCCGGCGACGCCTGCGACTTCCCCAACGCGAGTCGCAGCGGCAGCAACGACTGCTACCTGCTCACCGACCGCGGCACCTTCGACTACCTCGAGTCGACACACGCGGTGTCGAAGCTGCAGGTCGTCACCCGTGACAATGCGGCGAACGCGCCCGGCGGTTCGACGCTGCTGACGAACTACTTCCACGCGTACGCCGTGAACCCGGCGGCGGTCCCGGCCCACAGCGACATCGACATCACGGGTGCCGAGGACTTCCTCAACTACCTGACGTCTCCCGCGACACAGACGGCGGTCTCGGCGTACCTGGCGGGAACCAACGGCGACACGGCGCCGTTCACCGGCGACGCCGCACCCCTCATCACCGCGTCGGAGCCGAAGACGCCGACGACCGCCGGCACGGAGCAGACCATCCACGGCCGACTGGTCAACGTCGCGCCAGCCACGCCGCCGCTGGCATCACAGCCGGTCAAGCTCGTCGTCGCCCGGCGCGGCACGACGCGCACCGTCGCCACCGCGAAGACCGACGCGACCGGCCACTTCACGCTCTCCTTCCGCCCGACAACTAGCGGCGTGTACCTGGTCGTCACGGGCCGGCTCACCCAGGTCGAGAACACCGCGCTCACCCCGGCGTTCGCCGACCTGCTCGCCCCGAGCGCCAAGGCCATCGGCAGGGTCGTGGTGGTGAGACCTGGAACCGCGCGCAGTACTCGCTGATGGACTTCCTGTGGTCGGGGATCCGGCAGGGCTGGCATCTGCTGGTCAGTGGTGACCCGTACCTGGACCACCTCATCGTCGTGACGCTGAAGGTAACCGCGGTCTCGACGATCGCCGCCTTGGTCGTCGGGCTTCCGCTCGGGCTCGTCATCGGGCTCGGCCGCTTCCCCGGCCGCGGCGTGGCGCGAGCCCTCGCCAACATCGGCTTGGTGCTGCCGCCGGTCCTGGTGGGCCTCGTGCTCTCACTGCTGATGTTCCCGGCGTCGCCCCTCGGCCGGTTCCATCTCCTGTTCACCCTGCGCGGCGTGTATCTCGCCCAGTCGGTGCTCGCCCTGCCGATCGTCACCGCGCTGACCGCGAGCGCGGTGACCTCACTGCCGGAAGGCCTGATCGACCAGGCCCGCGCGTTCGGTGCGAGCCGGACGCAGCAGTGGGCGCTGGCGCTGCGGGAAGCGCGGTTCGGGATCGCGACCGCCACGATCGCGGCGGTCGGCTCGGCGCTGTCCGAGGTCGGAGCGGTCGTGCTGGTCGGCGGGAACATCGAAGGCTCCGACCAGACGCTGGCGAGCGCGGCGCTGGAGAAGGTCAACGCGGGGCAGTTCGCCGAAGGCGTCGCGATTGCCATCGTGCTGCTCGGCCTGATCGTGCTGGTCGTGGCCGCGCTGACGGCGCTGCAGGTGCGAGGCGCTCGCTTCACCGCCGCGGGACGCAGCAGCGCGTGATGTCCGGGCCGTTGCTGCAGGCGCGAGGCCTTTGTCTGGCGCGTCGCAGGAGCGAGATCGTCCACGACGTCGACTTCGCTGTCCGCGAGGGTGAGGTCGTCGCCATCCTCGGCCCGAACGGCGCGGGCAAGAGCACGCTCCTGGCAGGACTGGCGGGCGAGCTCGCACCGCATATGGGAACCGTCACCGCGCACGGCCGCGTCGCACTCGCGCACCAGAACGGCGCGCTCGCCGCCCGCTCCGCGCGCGCGAACGTCGAGGTCGCGCTCGCCTGGTGGGGCGTGCCCGCTGGCGAGCGCCGGGCGCGGGCGATGCGCGCCCTCGAGCAGCTAAGTGCAGCCGACCTCGCCGAGCGTCAGGTAGCGACGCTGTCGGGCGGCCAGCGCCGCCGGGTCCACCTGGCGCGAGCCGTCGCACTGAACGCCGACCTGCTGCTGCTCGACGAGCCGTTCACCGCGCTCGACGTCAGTGCGCGAGACGCCCTGCTCGACGACATCAGCGGACCCGTGCGGACCAGCGCGCGAGCAGTCGTGCTGGTCGTCCACGACCGGGCGGAGGCATGGGGGCTGGCCGACCGCGTCGTGGTGATGATGTCGGGGCGCCTCGTCGCCGACGACACGCCACACGCGCTTCTGGCCGCTCCCCCGTCGCCCGACGTCGCCCGGTTCCTCGGCTTCAGCGGTGAGCTCCGCGACGGCGACGAGCTGGTGCTGACACGGCCGGCACATGTCGTCGTCGACCCGTCCGGTCGCTACGAGGGCACGGTCACGCGCCGCGTCATGCAGGAGGACGCGATCCGGTTGGACGTCCGCTGCGAGCAGGGCCGGCTGCAGGTCGTCGTGCCGCCTCCGGGCCCCGATGTCGGCTCGGCGCTGCGGCTCGCCGTCGTAGGCGGCGCTCGCTTCGCATCCGCCTCGCACCCGTAGGGTTTGCCGATGGCCGACTACATCAGCATCGGTGACGTGGCGAAGGCGCTCGGAGTCAGCGTCGAGACGCTGCGCCGGTGGGAGGCCGACGGCAGGGTCAGCTTCGTCCGCCACAACAACCGGCGGGTGCTGCCCGCGGAGCAGCTCGCGGAGCTGCTCGTCACCCAGTCTGCGCGTACGACGACGAGCAGCGCACGCAACCGCCTGTCGGGCATCGTGACCGCCGTCAAGCGTGACGGCGTGATGGCGCAGGTAGAGATGACCTGCGGCGACTACCGGATCGTGTCGCTGATGAGTCGCGAGGCGGCCGACGAGCTGCAGCTCGCGCCCGGCGTACGTGCCTATGCGGTCGTCAAGGCGACCAACGTCGTCGTCGAGAAGTGACTGCGGCGCTCAACCCGCCAGCACGATGACCGGCACCTGAGCGCCTGCCGGCACGGCAACGATGTCCTCGGAAACCACGACCAGACAGTTGGCTCTGGCGAGCCCGACGACCAGGTGGGACTCGGCACCGCTGACCAGCCGGACGGTGCCATCGGCAAGCCTGCCCCGCAGGAACTGCCGCTTGCCGTCGGGAGACCGCTCGACCGGGTCGAGCAGCGTCGCGGTCGCGATCGGCAGCTCGCGCCCGAGCGCCGCCCTGCCGAACAGCTCGAAGGACATCAGCGCAGACACCGGGTTGCCGGGCAGCCCGAGGAAGCTCACCGGAGGACGGGTGCCGCCGTCCGCCTGGTAGCGCCCCCACGCCTGCGGCTTTCCGGGCTGCATCGCGACGGTCTGGAACTGGACTCCGCGGCTGGCCAGCGAGGCCTTCACCACGTCGTAGGCGCCCATGCTGATGCCACCGCTGGTGATCACCTGGTCGAGCTCCGGCAGTGCGTCCATGGCCGCGAGAAACCTGTCGGGCTGGTCGCTGACGTGCGCGACATGGACCACGTCGGCGCCCGCGGCGATCGCGGCGGCAGCCAGCCCGGGACCGTTGGAGTCCACCAGCTGCGCCGGGCCGGGGACGCTGCCGTGGCTGACGATCTCGTCGCCGGTCGAGAGGATCCCCACCCTCACGCGTGGGTAGGCCGACACCGTGTCGACGTTGTGCGCCGCGAGCGCGGCGATCTGGGCGGCCGCGATGACCTGGCCGGCCGGCAGCACCACGTCTCCTGCCTGCACGTCCTCACCGACCTCGCGGATGTTGAGCCCGTGACGAGCCGGCGCCGACACCTCAACGTCGTCGCCGTGCGTCACGGTGTCCTCGACGCGGACCACCGCCTCCGTGCCGACCGGGATCGGCGACCCGGTCATGATGCGCACCGCGCTCCCGGGCGCGACCTCGACGGTGGGCACCCGGCCGGCCGCGACCTCACCGGCGATGCGGAGCCGACCAGGCACGTCGTCCACCCGCACCGCGAAGCCGTCCATCGCGCTCACCGCGAACGCCGGGTACGGCGCGGTCGCGACGACCGGTTCGGCAAGCTCGAGTCCGACGCTGTCGAGGGCCGGCACCCGGACCGGCGGGCGGCGCGCCAGCAGCGTCCGGCAGTCGGCGAGGTGGGCGTCGAAGCTCTTCACTCAGCCGCCCGCGAACGGGGGAAGGATCTCCACCAGCGTCGACTCGGCGAGGGCACGCTCGGTCGCGATCGACACCCGCTCGCCGTCCACCAGGACCAAGCCCGTCTCGATCAGCCGCGTCATGCGATCACCGTGCTTCGCGCGGATCGCGACGAGCAGCTCGGCCAGCGAGGCGGCCGGCTCCCACTGCTCCGCGGTGCCCGCGATCTCGCGGGCGCCTGCCCAGTACCGCACGCACGCCACCTGACCATTGTCCGCTGCCCGGTCTGCGGGACGACGGGCGGCGCTGCGCCCCTGCCTATCATCGGCAGATGCGGCCCGAGCGGGAGCCAGTGATGCTGCCGCTGCGGGACTCTTTCGGGCGGGTGGCCACAGACCTGCGGGTGTCGCTGACCGACCGGTGCAACCTGCGTTGCTCCTACTGCATGCCGGCCGAGGGTCTGGCCTGGCTGCCGCGCGACGCGGTGCTCACCGACGACGAGGTGATCCGCCTCATCACCGTGGCGGTGGAGCGTCTCGGCGTACGCAAGGTCCGATTCACCGGCGGCGAACCGCTGTTGCGACCGAACCTGGAGCGCATCGTCGCGGCGACCGCTTCGCTCGGCGTCTCCACCGCACTGACCACCAACGGGATCAGCCTCGCCCGCCGGGCCGCCGCTCTCGCCGGCGCCGGTCTGCAGCGGGTCAACGTCTCACTCGACACGCTCTCCGAGGACCGCTACGCCGCGATCACCCGCCGGCCCCGGCTCGGCGACGTGCTGGCCGGCCTGCGCGCGGCAGCTGATGCCGGGCTCGCCCCGGTCAGGGTCAACGCCGTGTTGCTTCGCGGCATCAACGCCGACGAGGCGCCTGCGCTGCTCGAGTTCTGCCTCGAGCATGGTTACGAGCTGCGCTTCATCGAGCAGATGCCGTTGGACCCGATGCACTCGTGGGACCGGGACGGCTTCGTCACCGCCGAGGAGATCCTCGCCCAGCTGGCCGCCCGCTGGTCGCTGACGCCGCTGCCGGACAGCCGCGGCGGCGAGCCGGCGGAGACCTGGCTGGTCGACGGCGGCCCCGCCCGGGTCGGCATCATCGCGTCGATGACCCGCCCGTTCTGCGCGGCCTGCAACCGGACTCGGCTGACCGCCGACGGTCAGGTACGAAGCTGCTTGTTCGCCCTCGACGAGACCGACCTGCGCGGGGCGATGCGGCGCGGCGCCGACGACGGCGAGATCGCGGCGCTCTGGCAGCTTGCCATGGCCGGCAAGGCCGCCGGACACGGCGTCGACGACGGCGGCTTCCGCCAGCCCGAGCGCCCGATGTCAGCGATCGGCGGCTGACGCCTCGTGACGTCATTCCCCCACCTCGACGAAGCGGGCGCGGCCAGGATGGTCGACGTCGGCGCCAAGGACGTCACCGAACGGTCCGCCACCGCCCGCGGCAGGCTAGTCGTCTCGGCCGAGGTCGTCCGGCTGCTCCGGCAAGGCGAGATCCCGAAAGGGGACGCGCTCGCCGTCGCGCGGATCGCCGCGATCGGCGGGACCAAGCGGACCTCGGAGCTGATCCCGCTCTGCCACCCGATCCGCCTGACCGGAGTCGACGTCGAGCTCGAGGTTGTCGACGACGCCGTCGAGATCGAGGTCACCTGCCGCGCCTCCGACCGCACGGGCGTGGAGATGGAGGCGCTGACCGGCGTCGCCGTCGCGGGCCTGGCCTTGCACGACATGGTCAAGGCGATCGACCCCGCTGCGTCGCTCACCGATGTCCGGCTCATCGCCAAGAGCGGCGGCCGCCACGGCGACTGGCAGCGTCCGTGAGGGCGGTCGTCCTCACTGTCTCGGACCGCTCGGCGGCGGGCGAGCGGCCGGACGCGAGCGGTCCGCTCGCCGAAGAGGTGCTGACCGCCCATGGTTTCGACGTGACCCGCGAGGTCGTGCCGGACGACGCGGACGCCATCACCGACGTACTGCGCAGGGCGGCCGATGCCGGTGTCAAGCTCGTGATCACCACCGGCGGGACCGGGCTCGCTCCGCGCGACGTCACGCCCGAGGCGACCCTCGCGGTCCTCGACCGTCGCGCCGACGGCATCAGCGAGCTGATCCGCAGGTCGGGGACGGTGCCGACCGCGGCGCTGTCGCGCGGCGTCGCCGGTATCAGCCGGCAGACCCTGATCATCAACCTCCCGGGCAGCACCGGCGCGGTGCGTGACGGCATGGCCGCGTTGGAGCCGATCCTGATGCACGCGGTCGACCAGCTTGCCGGGTACGACCATTAGCGGACAGGTCGTACGGGCCCGGATCAGCGGAGATCCGCTTGCGGCTCAGGACTGCATCGACGCAGTCAGCAGCGATGCCACCGGCGGGGTCGGCGTGTTCCTCGGCATCGTGCGTGACCACGACCGCCAACGGCGCGTCGAGTCGCTGCACTACGAGGCCCATCCGAGCGCGAGCGCCGAGCTCGAGCGGGTCTGTGCGACGGTCGCCGCAGAGTACGACGTGACGGCCGTAGCGGCCGAGCACCGCGTCGGCACGCTCGGCATCGGCGAGGTCGCTGTGGTGGTCGCAGTCGGCGCAGTGCACCGCGGCGAGGCGATGACGGCGTGCCACGCGTTGATCGACCGGATCAAGGCCGAGGTGCCGATCTGGAAGCACCAGCGGTTCACTGACGGCACCGAGGAGTGGGTCGGCTGCAGCTAGATCCGCTGCCATTAGCAGTCGAGTGCATGCACCGCCGGCTCGCACGCTAGATGCCGAGCAGCTTCAGCAACCCGTACGCCGCGACCGAGTGGCTGTCGAAGATCTCCCCAGTGCGGATTCCGGCCTCGAGCTCCTCTGCCGTGAACAGCCGCTGAACCATGTCCTGCTCGGTCGGCTCGCGCTCGGCCTCGCCCTGGTGAAGCCCGGTCGCCAGCCACACGTCGTACCCCTGGCTGCAGAACCCGTACGCGGTGTAGAGGTGGCCGAGGTTGCGCAGCGTGTCGGCGCGGATCCCGGTCTCCTCCCGCAGCTCGGCGCGGGCGAGCTCATCGATCGGCCCGCGGTCCTTGCCGGGAGGCCAGGTCCCCTGCGGGAACTCCCACGATCGACGGCCGATGGCGTAGCGGTACTGCTCGACCAGCCAGACACTGCCGTCGGGCTCACGCGGGATGACGAGGGCGAAGTCCGGGCGGTCGACCACGCCGTACCGTCCTGCGCTGCCGTCCGGCAGCTCGACCTCGTCCTCTCTCACCGTGATCCACGGGTTGCGATAGACCTCGCGGCTGGAGAGCGTGCGAAAGCTCGGACCGGGATCGTCGGGAGAGGGCACGCGGGAATATTCGCATCGGCGGCCTACTTGCCGGGACTATGGCCTCTCTTGCCGACCGCACGATCGACGTCCTGCTCGATCACCACGACGCCCTCGCGGACATCGTCGCGGACCTGAGCGACGTGCAGCTGACCGCGCCTTCAGGCGCGTCCGAGTGGACCGTCGCCCAGGTGCTGTCGCACCTGGGCAGCGGCGCGGAGCTCGCCTTGGCCGGCTATCGCGCGAGTCTGGGCGCGGAGCCGGACGCCGGCCCGGACTTCAGCCAGACGGTCTGGGATCGGTGGGACGCGATGCGACCCGAGGAGCAGGCACGAGAGTTCGTGACCTTCGACGAGCGGCTCGTCGAGTCCCTGGACGACCTCACCGCCGAGCAGCGCGCCGGGTTGATGGTGAAGCTGCCCTACCTTCCGGCACCACGCCCGTTCGTCACGACCGCGGGCATGCGGCTCAACGAGGTGGCCCTGCACAGCTGGGACGTCCGCGTCGCCCTGGATCCCTCCGCTGCCCTCGACGACGAGGCGGCCGACGTTCTCGCGGCGCAGCTGAGCACCGAGCTGGACTTCATCCTCGGTTACGTCGGCAAACCTGACGCGCTGGGCAGGCCGGCAGTGGTCGATGCCGGCAGCTACGGCCTCGTCATCGCCGACAAGGTGTCGATGACCACCTCGCCGCAGGACGTCACCGCGTCATTCGAGGGACCGCTGGAGTCGCTGATCCGGCTGATCGGCGGCCGGCTGACCGATGCCCATACTCCGGACACCGTGCGGGTGTCCGGCGAGGTCACCCTGGACGACCTGCGCCGCGTCTTCCCGGGCTTCTGAGCGCCGTCACCGAGTGGCTCTAACCTCATGCCGATGACCGAGCGCCAGCTGACGTTGATGGCAGTCCACGCACATCCCGACGACGAGGCGACCGGGACCGGCGGTGTGCTGGCCAAGGCCGCCGCGGAAGGCATCCGCACCGTGCTGGTCACGTGCACCGACGGCCGCTGCGGCGACGGACCGGGCGGTGTGAAGCCAGGTGAGCCGGGCCACGATCCCAACGCGGTCGCCGCCGCGCGGGTGCCGGAGCTGGAGAAGTCGTGCGAGATCCTCGGGATCAGCGACCTCGAGCTGCTCGGCTACCACGACTCCGGGATGATCGGCTGGGAGCAGTTCAACAACGCTCCCGGCTCGTTCTGGTCGACGCCGGTCGACGAGGCTGCCGCTCGGCTCGCCGTACTCATCGAGAAGTACCAGCCCGACGTGATCGTCACCTACGACGAGAACGGCTTCTACGGGCACCCGGACCACATCCAGGCGCACCGCATCACGATGGCGGCGCACGCGTCGACGGGCTCGCGCGCCAAGGTCTACTGGGGGACGGTGCCGAAGTCGCGCATGGCGGAGTTCGCCGACGCGATCCGGGAAGCGGGCGTCGCGGACTGGGACGAGGAGCTGCCCGACGGCGAGGACGGCCAGCCCGACATCGGCCTGCCGGACGAGCAGATCACGACGTGGGTCGACATCGCCGACTACGCCGAGCAGAAGTTCCAGTCGCTCGCGGCGCACGCCAGCCAGAGCGAGAACATCTTCTTCCTGCAGCTCGGCCTCGACACCTTCACCAAGCTGATGGGCACGGAGACGTTCGTGCGCGTGCGGGACACGACCGGCGCGCCGCTTCCGGAGAAGGATCTCTTCGACGGCCTTCGCTGAAGGTGCCCCGGGTCGGCCCGGCGAACCTGAAGCCGTCATCAGGAAGCCGGACGGCCCGTGCCTTAGAGTTTCCTGTGAGGTCCGGGTCGGTCACGGAAGCAAGCTGGAGACATCGTTCGTGGCGACTAGCCCCCATGTGAGGCCACGGCCCATGGCGCTCGACCCGGAGCCGGGCCGCCCACGTGCCGCCTGGGACGTGCTGATCCCGCCACAGGCCGCCGTTACCGGGTGGACCGCCGGCGAGCCGAACCTCTCGCTGCCGCCCCGCCGCCGATCCCGGTTGGGCCGTTTCCTTCCGCTGCTGATCGCGCCGATCGCGTTGGCCGGGCTCGGCTCGTGGGGGCTGGACCGTCACGGCGCGTACGGCGGGGACGAGTCGGCCACCCGATGGGCCGCGCTGCTGCCGATCCACGACCTGTTCCGGCTGCTCCGCCACATCGACGCGGTGCACGGCCTCTACTACCTGATGATGCACGCCTGGATGGTCTTCGGCAGCGGGCCGATCGCGCTGCGCCTGCCGTCACTGATCGCCGCGGCGTTGACGGCCGGGGTGGTTACCGAGCTGGGCCGCAGGCTGACCGGACGGCGGACCATCGGCGTGATCGCGGGGCTGCTCTACGCGATCAACCCGTTCGTCATGTACTACGCGCAGACCGCTCGCTCCTACTCCCTCGTGTCACTGCTGGTGGCATTGGCCACCCTCGCTCTGCTGCGCGCCCTGGAGGCTTCGCGCGCGGATCGGCCCCGAGCGGTGCTGGTACGCCGCTGGGTGCTCTACGGCGTACTCCTCGCGGTGGCCGGGTGGCTCAACGAGATGGCTCTGCTCATCGTCACCGCCCATGCCGTCACGATGCTCGTCACCGGCTATGCGCGACGGGTACGGCTGCAGTGGCTCGCCGCGGCGGTCGCCGGCATGGTGACGGTGATCCCGCTCTTCGTCATCAGCAGCGGGGAGAAGGACGCGGTGGACTGGGTGACCCGGCCCGACACCCACGACGTCGTGACGCTGCTGCGCGACTACTTCGGCCCACACCCGCTGGTGATGGCGGTCACGATCGGCTGCGCGATCATCGCGTGCCTGCCGGGTGCCAAGCTGCGCGCTGCGATCGCCGAGCGCCGGGCGCTGGCCGCCTGGCACAACCGCGGCGCGGTGTCGCTGGTGTCCGTCGCGCTGCCAATGCTCGCGGTGCCGCCGGTGCTGCTGATGAGCGAATCCGTGGTCGGGCAGCCGCTCTATGTCGACCGCTACCTCCTCTACTGCGTGGTCGGTGCCGTGCTGCTCGTCGGCGACGGGGCGGTCCGGCTGTCCCGGCGCGCGATCGGTGCCGACCTGCGTACCTGGCTGTGGCTGCCCGCGGTCGGCATCGTCGCCGCCATCTTCGTGATCCAGATCCCCGCGGCGCGATACATCCGCACCCCCGACAGCCGGCTGCGCGACTTCGGCGCGCCCGCGCGCTATCTCGACAGGCACTCCCGGCCGGGCGACGGCGTGCTGTTCTTCGGCGACTACTTCCGGCTCATGGAGCTCGGCTACCCGCAGGACTTCCGCAACCTCGCCGACATCGCCGCGGCGCAGTCGCCGCTGGCCAGCGGCCCGGTCAGGGGCGTCGACGCGCCGTTCCTCACGGTGGCACCGCGGATCCTTGCTCGCGACCGGATCTGGATGGTCGGGCACGCGCCGTACGGCGAGCTGCCCACGAGCATCGACGACGAGGAGCGCGACCTGCTCGTCGACAACTTCCGGCTGGTCAGGATCGTGCCGTTCCACGGGCTGACCGTGACGCTGTGGGTGCACCACCCGGCGCGCCCCGGCGTACCGCTGTTCAGCGGTACGCCGGTCTGAGCCCGGCTACAGCATGAACAGCATCTCCTGGTAGGTCGGCAGCGGCCACAGGTCGTCGGCGACGACGGCCTCCAGCGCGTCCACCGCACTGCGCACCTCGAGCATGGCCGGCAGCAGCGTGTCGCGGTAGTAGATCGCCTCCGCGAGCAGGTCGTCATGACCCTCGTGGGCCAGACCCGCGCTCAGCGCGCCGAGCGCGGAGCGCAGTGAGCCGATCAGCTCGGTGACCTCGTTCAGCGCGCTCGCGTCCGCCGCGACGTCGGCAGCCTTGAGCGCCGCGACGTTGGTCGCCAGTTCGGTCTGGTAGCGCGTTGCCGCCGGCAGGATCGTCGTCGTACCCATCTCGAGGACGGTGCGCGCCTCGACCCCGACGCTGAGCACGTACTGCTCGAGGCCGATCTCGTAGCGGCTGTGCGCCTCACGCTCGGTGAAGACGCCGTACTTGGAGAACAGCTCGATCGACTCCGGCTTGATCAGCTCGGGAAGCGCGTCCGGCGTGGTCCGCAGGTTGAGCAGGCCGCGCGCGGCTGCCTCGACCTGCCAGTCCTCGGAGTAGCCGTTGCCGTTGAAGACCACGTTGCCGTGGTTGGTGATGATCTCCTCGAGCAGCTTCTGCACCGCAGTGTTGAACTCGGTGCCACTGGCGATCGAGGCCTCGAGTGAGGTGGCGATGTAGTCGAGCGCCTCGGCGAGGATGGTGTTGATCATCGTCATCGGGCCGGCGATCGTCTGGCTCGACCCGGCGGCGCGGAACTCGAACCGGTTGCCGGTGAAGGCGAACGGGCTGGTGCGGTTGCGGTCGCCAGGGTCGGTCGGCAGGACCGGCAGGGTGTCGACACCGATCTGCAGCGTGCCCTTCTCCTTCGACGACGTCGCCCCGCCCTTAGCGACCTGGTCGAAGATGTCGGCCAGCTGGTCGCCGAGGAAGATCGAGATGATCGCCGGCGGCGCCTCGTTGGCGCCGAGACGGTGGTCGTTGGCCGCCGAGGCGATCGCGGCGCGCAGCAGGCCGCCGTACTTGTGCACGCCCCGGATGACCGCGGCGCAGAACACGAGGAACTGCGCGTTGTCGTGCGGGGTGTCGCCGGGCAGCAGCAGGTTGCCCTGGCTGGCGTTGCCGATGGAGAAGTTCACGTGCTTGCCGGAGCCGTTGATGCCGGCGAAGGGCTTCTCGTGGAACAGGCACTCCATGCCGTGACGGTTGGCGACCTTCTTCATGGTCGTCATCAGCAGCTGCTGGTGGTCCGAGGCGATGTTGGAGCGCTCGAACACCGGGGCGATCTCGAACTGGCCGGGCGCGACCTCGTTGTGGCGGGTCTTGGCGGGGATGCCGAGCTTGAACAGCTCACGCTCTGCGTCGAACATGCAGGCGAGCACCCGGTCCGGGATGGCGCCGAAGTAGTGGTCGTCGAACTCCTGGCCTTTCGGGGGCTTGGCACCGAACAGCGTCCGGCCGGAGTTGAGCAGGTCGGGGCGGGCCAGCAGGAAGTGCCGGTCCACCAGGAAGTACTCCTGCTCGGGACCCGCGAACGACACGACCGCGTCGGGGTTCTCGTGGCCGAAGATCTTGAGCACCCGCTCGGCCTGCTTCGCCATCGCCTGCTGCGAGCGCAGCAGCGGGGTCTTGTGGTCGAGCGCCTCGCCGGTCATCGACACGAACACCGTCGGGATGCACAGCGTGTTGCCGTTCGGGTTCTCGAGGATGTACGCCGGGCTGGTCACGTCCCAGCCGGTGTAGCCGCGAGCCTCGAACGTCGAGCGGATCCCGCCGTTGGGGAAGCTGGAGGCGTCAGGCTCGCCCTGGGTCAGCGTCTTGCCGGAGAACTCAGCGAGCGCCGTACCGTCGCCGTTGGGCTCGAGGAAGCTGTCGTGCTTCTCCGCGGTCAGACCGGTCAGCGGGTAGAAGACGTGCGCGTAGTGGGTGGCGCCCTTGCTCATCGCCCAGTCCTTCATGGCGACGGCGACCGAGTCTGCGACGGTGGGGTCGAGGGGCTGGGCCTTCTCGATCGTCGCGATGACGGACTTGTAGACCGCCTTGGGCAGCACCTTCTGCATGACGGAGGTGCTGAACACGTTCTCCCCGAAGACCCCGCCCGGCTCGTCTTCCAGCGAGAAGGTCACGGGAGGCGGAACGTAGGCCGCCAGCGCCTCGATTGCCTGCCGTCGTACGGCGTTGCCACCCATCCAGCTCTCCCCTTAATGCCCGTTCGCACCTGTCCGGGCCGCTCGGCGACCCGATCGCTGACCCCATGAAGGTATGGCGGATTTGTTTCAGGCAGATCAACCGGGCCCGCGCCACCCCGGGGGCAGCTCAGCCGGACCGGTCCTGCAGCACCCGGTCGACCTGCGCACGTGAGAGCGGCTTGTGGTGCAGCGGCTCCTGCGACGGGCGCAAGCCGGCGATGAGGATCGCGAGGTGGCGGCGCCACACCTCCGGCGCCACGTCGCGGGTGGTCTCGATGACGCCGCGGATCGACCAGCTGATCATCGTCAGGTCGGTCGCGGTGATCTCCTCGCGAACCCGGCCGTGACGCTTGGCATCGGCGAGCAACGCCGCGATCTTCTGCCGCAGCTGCACGAGCGCCGGGTTGTCGACAGGGGTGTTCCACAGCCGAGGCAGGCAGCCGCGATGATCGGCCTGGTAGGCACTCGATCCCTCCAGGTAGTGCTCGAGGCCTCGCCCGTCCGGGATCGCGGTCGCCTCACTCGCCAGCGCCGACATGCGGTCGAGCACGTCCTGCACCAGCTCCGCGATCAGCGCGTCCTTGTTCGGGAAGCGCCGGTACAGCGTGCCGACGCCGACGCCGGCCCCCCGGGCGATCTCCTCGACGCCGGCGCCGAGGCCTTGCTCGGCAAACACCCTCGACGCAGCGGCCAGGAGCAGCTCGCGGTTCTCGGCGGCATCGCGCCGGAGCTGCCTGTGCTCGGAGGCCAGCGTCGTGCTCATTCGGGCTCGTCCCCCACCAGCGTCCCCGCCGCCACCATGCCGAGCTCGGCGTGGGGCATCGCGTGCGCAAGCTCCGGCTCGGTCAGCTTGTGCTTCACCGAGGGCACCAGCAGACCGGCGAGTGCGGCGGCCACCGCGCCGACGGTGAGCAGCGCGAAGCCGTGGTTGTAACCCGACTCCGTCGGCAGCGCGCCGTGATGCGCCGACGCCGTGACGATCGAGCTCATCACCGCGGCGCCGATCGAACCGCCGATCGTCCGGATGTTGGCGTTCATGCCGCTCGCCACCCCGGTCTGCTCGGGCGGCACGCCGGCGACGATGAGCGCCGACATCGCCGAGTACGCCAGCCCGAACCCGCCGCCGAGCAGGCCGGTGCACAGCAGGATCTCCCACTGATGATCGTGGGCGAAGACCAGCATCAGGAACGGCACGACGCTGATGATCGAGCCGACGACCATCACGAGCTTCCCGCCGAACCTGACCGTGAGCCGCCCGGTCCCCAGACCGACGAAGAACATGACCGCGGACAGCGGCAGCATCAGCACGCCCGAGTGCGTGACCGACAGGCCGAAGCCGTAGCCGGCGCTCGGGTCGGTCTGCAGGTACTCCGGCACGAAGCCCATGACCGCGTACATCCCGAAGCCGAACATGAAGGCCACGAGGTTGAGCGTCCACACGACCGGCAGCCGCATCATGCGCATGTCGATCAGCGGTTGCTCCGAACGCAGCTCGAGCACGATCCAGAGCGCCGCGAGGACCACGCCCACGACGATCAGGCCGATCACCTTCGTGGACACCCAGCCCCAGTCGGGCGCCTCGCTGACCGCGATCAGCACCGCGACCAGCCACGCCGACAGCAGCAGGGCGGCGCCGAGGTTGACCTTGCCCGGCACCCGGACCGGCGACGCGGGGATCACGACGTGTGCCGCGAGCGTCGCAAGCGCGAGCATGATGGCCGGGAACCAGAACAGCCAGTGGTAGTCGAGGGCGTCCACGATCGGGCCCGCGAGCACGAGACCGAGCCCGGAGCCGGCGGCGATGATCGCGGCGATCAGCCCGACCGCACCCGCCACCCTGTCCTCGGGGTACTCGTCCCTGATGATCCCGAACGCCAGCGGCAGCACGCCGCCGCCAACACCCTGGACGACCCGGCCCAGGATCATCAGGAGCATCGAGCTCGCGACCGCGGACATGATGCACCCGACCAGGAGCGCCACGAGGGCTACGACCAGGAGCTTCTCCTTGCCCCACATGTCGCCGAACCGCCCGACGATCGGCGTGAAGATCGAGGCCGAGAGCAGGTAGGCGGTCAGCACCCACGTGACGTTGTTCTGCGAGGTGTGCAGGCCGTGCTGGATGGTCGGCAAGACCGGTACTACGAGCGACTGCAGCAGGGCGTACCCGACCGAAGCAGCGGCCAGCACGGCGAACGTGGCTTTGCGATGGGTGCGGGCACGAGCCGCGGACATTGAGAATCCCCTCGGATAAGCGGAGCGAACGCTCCGGATCAAGCATGCTACCGGGAGCGGAGCGCAGACTCCGCTTCCGGGCGTAGTCATTTCGGACTACCTGTGATTTCCGTTGTGACTAAAGGGATTTGACGCGTTTGCGTGATAGTGGCGACGTGCCGGAGATCGCTACCGTTCGAGGTGGTTGAGACCGATTCGGGTCACCCACCAGCGGGAGCCGGCGCAGCCGGCATGAAGGGCGGCAGGCCGTGGCATTCAGCTACGTGTGGCGGGAGCTGAGGCATCGCCTCGGACGCACCGTCGTGACAGCGCTCGGGCTTGCCGCGGGCGTCGGGCTGGTGATGGCGATCATCGGCGTGTCCACCGGCGTCTCACGCGCCCAGAACAAGGTGCTCTCCCCACTGTCGTCGGTCGGCACCGACCTCATCGTCACGCGGACCGTGGCGCCGACCACGTCGCCATCGACCACCGCGAGCCAGGCGTCCAAGGCCTCCACCAACGGCGGCTTCTTCGGCAACGGCTCCGGGAAGGGACTCCTCGCCGATGCGGCGGCACTGGACTCCGCCGACCAGTCGGCGCTGGTCCAGGCCAACTCGACCGTCCTCACCGACCTCTCGAAGCTCGGTCCGCCGGGCACCAGGTTCACCCACGACTTCTTCGTGCAAGGGACCCTCATCACGTTCCCGAGCCAGGCCGTCTCCGCGGTCACCAAGATCCCCGGCGTCACGTCGGCGGTCGGCGCACTGTCGCTGTCGGCGGTCCACGAGACCGGGACCGTTCCGAAGATCGTCGCCTCGCTCACCACGCAGCGCCAGACGGTGCGCACTGTCGCGAAGCCGGCGTCGTTCACCGTCGCGGAGCTCGAGGACACGCTGTCCTGCGTTCAGAGCCACGGGGTGAGCCTCGACCCGGCGACCAGCCACGCAAAGGGGACCACCCAGCTCAGCAACCAGGTCATCGTCGGCTGCCTGCCCGCGCAGGACCGGGCGTACTACACCTCCGTCGTGGTCCCCGCCGAGACGATCCACCAGGTCATCAACCCGCCGTCGACTCACACGCTGACCTCGACCTACACGGTCGCGGGCGTGGATCCAGCCAGCCCGGCGTCGGGTCTCGTGACGCGCAGCCAGGTCACGAAGGGCCACTGGTACGACGCGGGGGCCGCCCACGAGGTCCTGGTCAACACCGCCTACGCCGACACCCATCACCTCACGGTCGGCGACAGCCTGAAGATCAACGGCGCCGGCTACGCGATCGCGGGGCTCGTCAAGCCCACGCTGACGGGCAACGTCGCCGACCTGTACTTCGACCTGCCCACCCTGCAGTCGCTGTCGACGAACGCGGCCCGCGTCAACGAGGTGCTGGTCTCGGTGAAGGACGCCAGTGACGTCAACGCCGTCTCCGCGGCGATCCAGAAGGCGCTGCCCGGCGCGCAAGTACTCACGTCCAAAGACCTCGCCGACCAGGTGACCGGCAGCCTGGCCAACGCCCACAAGCTCGCCGACGACCTCGGTGCGGCGCTCGCGATCGTCGTGCTGCTCGCCGGCTTCGCGATCGCGGTGCTGCTCACCTTGTCCAACATCACGAAGCGGGTTCGCGAGATCGGGTCGCTTCGAGCGATGGGGTGGTCGCGCGGCCTCGTCGTACGCCAGATCCTCGCCGAGACGGTAGGCATCGGCGTGATCGGCGGCCTGATCGGCATCGCGCTCGGCGCCGGCATCTGCGGCGTCATCGATGCCGTCGGGCCGAGCCTGTCGGCCACCAGCAGCGGCCTGAGCGTCGGCGCGTCAGCTGCCAGCGCCCTGTTCGGCCAGTCCACCAGCGGGTCGAGCACCGGCTCGGTCTCGCTGACCGCGCCGATCGAGACGACCGCAGTCATCCTCGGCTTCCTAGGAGCTCTGGTCGGCGGCGTCTTAGCCGGCGCCCTCGGCGGCTGGCGAGCCGCACGGCTCGCCCCTGCGACTGCCCTGCGGGACCTCGGATGAGCGCGACCCGTGCCGCCACCGCGGCAGCGCCGCTCTACGTCCTCGACGGCGTCGGCCGCTCGTACGCGAAGGCCGGCGTCACGGTCGACGCGGTCCGCTCCATCTCACTCGAGATCCGGTCCGGTGAGCTGCTCGCCCTCGAAGGTCCGAGCGGGTCAGGGAAGTCCACACTGCTGCAGCTGCTCGGCGCCCTCGACGTGCCGACGCGCGGCTCGATCCGCTTCGACGGACGCGAGCTCGCCAGCGAGTCCGACGCCGAGCTGACCAGGCTGCGCAGCCAGGAGATCGGGTTCGTCTTCCAGCACTTCAACCTGATCCCGACGCTGAACGCCGAGGAGAACGTCGAGCTCGCGATGGTGCCCAACGGGGCGCCCCGCGCCGAGCGGCTCGGCCGGGCGCGCGAGCTGCTGGCCCAGGTCGGCCTGGCCGACCGTCTCCACCACCTGCCGTCGCGACTATCCGGCGGCGAGCAGCAGCGGGTCGCGATCGCTCGGGCGCTCGCCAACCGGCCACGTGTGGTCATCGCCGACGAGCCGACCGGAAACCTCGACTCCACCACTGCCGCCGAGGTCATGGCGCTGCTCGCCGGGCTGGTCGAGACCGGAGTGACGATCATCCTCGCGACGCACGACGAGGACGTGGCGCGTGGGGCGCAGCGCCGCATCCAGCTGCGCGACGGCGAGATCGCAGCCACCCTCGTCCGCCGTACGCCGAAGAAGCCGGCGGCACCCACTCGACCGAAAGCTGCGCCGAGGGTCCGCCGCACGACCCGCTGAGGGGCCCGGCGGCCTCAGCTGGTGTAGCGGCCAGCATCGAGATCCTCCAGCAACGTGGGGCCGCTCGGCGTCCAGCCGAGCAGGTTGCGAGTGATCTCGTTCGAGGCGGGCGAGTCCATCCCGAAGAACCGGGCAAGGAACCGGAAGTGCTCGGCGCCGGCCTCCGGGACCGACTTCACCGGTACGCCGAGCCGCCGGCCGATTGCCTCGGCGATCGACCTGGTTGTCACTCCCTCCTCGGCCACCGCGTGCAGCACCGAGCCCGCGGGCGCGTTCACAGTCGCGAGGGCGACCAGGTCCGCCGCGTCCGAGACGTGCACGGCGGGCCACCGGTTGGACCCGTCGCCGAGATAGCCCGAGACCCCGCTCTGGCGCGCAATGTCGACAAGGGTCGCGACGAACCCGTGGTCGCCTTGGCCATGGACGGTCGGCGCGAACCGGATGACGACGGAGCGCACATCGCGCTTCGCGAGCGCGAGCGTGGCCTTGGCGTTCGCGAGCCTGGGGTTCTCGTCGCCATCCGGCACGTCGCTCTCGGTTCCCACCGCTCCCGGCTTGACGCCGAGCGTGCCCGAGGCAATCACTAGCGGCTTGCCCGAGCCGGCGAGCGCATCGCCGAAGGCCTCGATCGCAGCGAGATCGCTCGCGGCGGCGCCGGCGAAGTCGCCGGTGAAGGCGATGTCGTGGCGGAATGCCATGTGCACCACGCCGTCCGAGGCGGCCGCGAGCTCGCGAAGCATCGCGAGGTCCTCGATATCCCCGCGCGCCGTGGCGCCACCGGCTGCCTCGATCGCCGCGGCGGATGCCTCCGAGCGCGCGAGCCCGATCACCTCGTGCCCCGCGGCAATCAGGCTCCTCGTCGTCGGCAGACCGATCCAACCGGACGCCCCAGTCATGAAATAGCGCACTGCGTCTCCTCAATCGTGCCCAGACTGATGTCAGAATCTGTCATCACGGTACACCATCAATGTCAGCGGCTGTCATCACTAGAATGCGGCCGGTGGGACGGTGGCAGCCGGGCGCGGCGGGACGACTGCAACGCGCCGCGATGGAGCTGTTCGTCGAGCGCGGCTACGACCAGACGACGGTTGCTGAGATCGCCGAGCGGGCCGAGCTCACCGAGCGCACGTTCTTCCGCTACTACGCCGACAAGCGCGAGGTGCTGTTCGCCGGCTCATCGCTGTTGCAGGACGCGCTCGTGGCAGCGCTGCGGGAGGCCGACGAGGGGCTTCCGCCGATCGAGCAGGTCGTCGTCGCGCTCGAGGCAGCTGGCGAGCTCTTCATCGATCGTCACCACGCACGACGCAGGCACGTGGTCATCTCCGCTCACGCGGAGCTCCGGGAGCGTGAGCTGCTGAAGATGGCGGCGCTGTCGGCCGCCCTCGCGGATGGCCTGCGTGCCCGCGGAGTCAGCGAGCCGACCGCGACCTTGAGCGCCGAGGCGGGAGTAGCTGTGTTCAAGGTCGCCTTCGAGCGCTGGATTGCACCGAAGGAGACTCGTGACTTCCGCGCTCTCATGCGCGAATCGCTCGGCGACCTGCGGGTCGCCACCGCCCGATGAGAGGTAACTGTTGAGCAGGTCCACGATGCCGGTGTCACGGCGACAGCTCCTTGCCGGCACCGCAGCGGCGGCCGCAGCCGGGGCGGCGATGCCTTCGGTCGCGACCGCCGCGACGGCTGCGGCCAAGCCGAGGCGCAACGTCGACGTCATCGTCGTCGGCGCCGGGCTCGCGGGGCTGTCTGCGGCACGCCACCTCGTCGCGGCCGGGCACTCGGTCGCCGTGCTCGAGGCCCGCGACAGGGTCGGCGGCCGCACGCTCAACCACCCGCTCCCCCACGGCGAGACCGTCGAGGTCGGCGGCGAGTTCGTCGGACCGACCCAGGACTTCGCGCTCGATCTGATCCACGACCTCGGGCTGAAGACGTATCCGGCGTACCTGGATCTCGAGAGCGTCTTCATCGACGGCAAGGGCAACCGCTCGACCTACTCCGGCGACCTGCCCTCGGCGGGCGTGACCGGCATCGTGGACCTCGTCCAGCTCGTGACCACCCTGGATCAGTACGCCGCGCACGTGCCGGTCGAGGCGCCCTGGAAGTGGAGCAAGGCCGCCGAGATGGACCGGCAGAGCGCAGAGAGCCTGGTTCGGTCGATGGCCGCCGACCCGGACACGGCGGTGCAGCTGGTCGACCTGTTCTTCGACTCCGCGTACGGCGGGACCGCCGCGGAGGTCTCGGCGCTCTACGTCATCGCGCAGGTCGCCGGCTTCGGCAACAAGACCACGCCGGGCACGATCGAGCGCGGCATCTCCAGCAAGGGTGGCGCGCAGGACAGCCGCATCGTCGGCGGCAGCCAGCGGATCTCGATCGAGGCCGCGCGCCGTCTCGACGAGCGGGTGGTGCTGAACGCCCCGGTACGCCGGATCGACCAGGACAAACACTCGGTGACGGTGCACTCCGACGCAGGGGTGTGGAAGGGCAAGCACGTCATCGTCGCGGTGCCGCCGGCACTGGCTGTCGACATCGTGTGGTCGCCGCTCATGCCTGCCGTGCAGGATGCGATGCGCCGCCGGATGACCCTCGGCACGCTGATGAAGATCCATGCGGTGTACGACGAGCCGTGGTGGCGCAAGGACCCCGGCGTCTGGATGGCGCTGAAGGTCGGCGGCGTCGTACCGGAGATGTTCGACAACACTCCGAAGTCCGGCTCGCCCGGCGTCCTGATGGGCTTCCACGGCGGGCACTCATGGCGCAAGTACGTCAACGACCCGGTGGGCCGGCGGCGTGGGGCGCTGAACGACTTCGCGCAGGCGTTCGGCGAGCGCGCACTGAAGCCGATCGGCTACTTCGAGCACGACTGGACCGCCGAGCAGTGGTCCCGCGGCTGCCCAGTATCGGTGGTGGCGCCGGGCGTGGTCACCGAGTTCCTTCCGCACCTCACCAAGCCGTTCATGCGCACGCACTGGGCGGGCACCGAGACCGCGACGTACTGGAACGGCTACATGGACGGCGCGATCTCCTCGGGATACCGGGCCGCGAAGGAAGTCCTCGCCAGGCTCTGACGCGAGCGACCTAGGCGGTGTCGGCCAGAGTCAGCGCGGCCTCGAGGTCGAAGTCGCCGTAGTCGCTGCCGAGGCCCTGCACGACCAGCCCTGCGGTCGCGCAACCGAGCGCCGCGGCCCCCGCGAGGTCGCGGCCGAGCGAGAGACCGCGCAGGAACCCGGCCGAGAACGCGTCGCCGCAGCCCGACGTGTCGACCACCGGCACGGTGTACGCCGGGATCCGCTGCACGCCGTCGGTGCTGGCGAGCACGGCGCCATCCGCGCCCACCGTCGCCGCGACGCACCCGGCCCCGCGAGCCACGAGGTCGCGGCACGCCTCGTCGACCGAGTCGCGGCCGGTCAGTCCGAGCACCTGTTCGTCGTTGGGCAGGAGGTAGTCGACCAGCGGGAAGATCGGTGCGACCCAGTCCACGAGGTCGCGCAGCTGCTCGCCCGGGGCGAGGAAGTCCGCCGACGTCACGACCCCGTGGTCGCGCGCGAAGGACAGGATGCGGGCCGCCTCGTCACCACCCATGAACTCCGGACCGCCGAGGTGCAGATGGGTCGACCCGGCGATCGCATCCCACGGCGCGTCGTCGGCGACATAGGTCCCGTTGGCACCGATGACGTGGAAGGCGGGCCGCGACCCGTCGGGGCGGATCGGCAGGACGCTCGCCGAGGTCTGAACATCGTCGCGACGGACGACATGGGACACGTCGATCCCGGCCGCGGTCAGCCGGCCGAGCAGCACATCACCGATCGGGTCGTTGCCGATCGCGCCGGCCGACTGCACCATCGCCCCGAGCTTGGCCAGGGTGATCGCCGCACCGCCGGCCGTGCCGGCAGCGGTCATCCGGATCTCCTCGACGATCGCACCGCCCTGGCCTTCCGGGATCGACTCGACCGGCCGGACCAGAACGTCGAGGACATGGACCCCGAGGGCCACCACGCGCATCTCAGTCATGGCTGCAATCTTTCAATGATCGTCTTCGGTGCGCCGCAGAGGGTGGCCCGGCAGGTGCCCGGGCCACTGAGCCGAATGATGTGCGGTGCCCTCTCGACGTTGGCTGGTCTCCCTCGCCGCGCCGGTACTGGCGGCATCAGTCGTTGCGGTGCCGACCGGCTCGTCGGCGGCGCCCCGGGCGGCCGACACGGTCAGCGCGGCGCAGCTCTCCCAGACGCCGGTCCCTGTCGACCCGCACTGGCGGCAGTACGACGAGGCCCCGCGGTCGCGCCACATCCAGCCGGTCCGCATCATCGCCACGAAGGGCTCGGTGACCGACCCGGGGGCGCTCGCCACGACGTCGACCCGCGATGCGGCGACGCTGACGTACCCGCTCGGCGGCAAGGCCCCGTCGGTCCTGCTCGACTTCGGCAAGGACGTCGGTGGCTACCCGACGTTCGACATCAGCCACACCACCTCCGGCACCGCGATCGGCGCGACGTACTCGGAGACCTTGCGCAACCTCGGCGCCGACAGCGCGACGAGCGTCGACCTGTTCCAGGCCGGCGACCTCGCGCGCAGCGACGTGTTCCCGGTGCTCGAGGCCGGCGTCATCGAGGGCGCGCTCGTGCAGGGGGGCGAGCGGTACGAGCAGGTGACCTTGACGGCGCCGGGCTCGGTGTCGCTGCGCGCCGCGGGCATCGACTTCACTCCGTTGCGCGAGACGCCCGACAAGCTGCGCGGCCACTTCCTGTCCAGCGACGACCTGCTCAACCGGATCTGGTACGCCGGGGCCTACACGCTGAACCTCAACCAGCTGACGCCCGGCACGCGGGTCGCCGACGGGATGGTCAACCGGCGGCACCTGCTCCTCGACGGCGCGAAGCGTGACCGCGCGGTGTGGAGCGGCGACCACATGATCTCCGACCTCACCGACTACTACGTCAGCGATCCGGTCTATGCGCGAGACTCCGACGCGCTGTTCCTCGACCACCCGGCGTCAGCATCGAGCTTCGTCACGCCGGCAGCCGGCGTCATGGCGATCCCCGGTCCGCTGCCCGGCGCGTGCAGCCCGAACCCGCTGGTTCTCGACGATGGCTGCGTCACCTGGTCGACCAGCTATTCACTCGCCGTGATCCCGGCGGTCTACAACTACTACCGCTTCACAGGGGACCGCGCGTTCGTCGGCACGCACTGGCCCGCCGTACTCAGGCAGATGCGCTGGGACGCGACGCAGACCGCGCCCGACGGGCTGATCAAGGTCGACGCCACCGACGACGCGTCGTGGAACCTCGAGATGGTCAGCGGCGAGCTCACCTACGTCAACGCGTTGTACGTCCTCGCCCTCGAAGACGCGGCGCGCCTCGCCCGGGTGGTGGGCGATGGCACCGACGCCGCCGCCTGGCGGCGTACCGCGGCGGCGGTCGCCCGAACGGTGAACGGCGAGCTGTGGGACCCGGCGACCCACGTGTACGACGCGAGCACCTCGCTGCGGCACAACTACGTGCAGGACGCCAACGTCACCGCGATCCTTGCCGGAATCCCGGGTCCCGCCCGCGCCCGCGAGATCCTCGCGGTTCTTGCCCGCAAGCTGCGCACTCGGTTCGGTCCCGTGGTCGCCGGCAAGCCCGCACCGAAGGCGTACAAGCTCGACATCTCGCCGTACATGGGCAGCTTCAACGTGCTCGCCGACTTTGCCACCGGGCGGTCCGCAGCGGCGCTCGCGCTGATCCGGCAGGAGTGGGGCTACATGGTCAGCCACGGCCCTGGCGGCGTGGAGTGGGAGCGCATCCAGCTCGACGGCGTGCCGGCCGGCGGGAGCCTCGGCGCGGTGTCGGACAGCATGGCCCACGCGTGGTCGACCGGCCCGACACCTGCGTTGTCCGAGTACGTGCTCGGTGTCAGCCCGGCCGCTCCCGGGTTCGCCCGGTGGCAGGTGGCGCCGCAGCCGGCGGGGCTGACCTGGGCGCAGGGCGTCGTACCGACGCCGAGGGGACCGATCGGCGTGCGGTGGCGCAGAGGCCGCGGGCAGGCGTTCGTTATGACGTTGCGGTCACCGCGCGGCGAGCGCGGGCTGGTGTCGGTTCCGATCGGAGGTGCGCACGCCACCGTGGCCCGCGACGGCGTGGTGATCTGGCAGGACGGGCATGCGGTCGGCGGCTCCGGGGCGCGGCGGGTGGGCGCGCACGTCGACGTCGTACAGGACGCAGGCACCGCGACGTACGCCGCGACCGGATAGGAAGGAGCCGTGGCGCACGAGACCGGCTACCTCGACATCCGCGGGCAACGGGTCTGGCACGCGGTTCACGGCAGTGGCGGCGGCGATCCCGTCGTACTGCTGCACGGTGGGTTCGCCAGCGCGGACTCGTGGATGCTTCAGGTGCCGGCGCTCGAGGCCGCCGGGTTCCAGGTCTACGTGCCGGAGCGGCGCGGCCACGGGCGTACGCCGGACGTCGCCGGGCCGATCACCTACGAGCTCATGGCCGAGGACACGGTCGGCTATCTCGACACGGTGATCGCCGGGCCGGCGCATCTCGTCGGGTGGAGCGACGGCGCGGTCGTCGGGCTGCTGGTGGCGATGAAGCGGCCGGATCTGGTCCGGCGGCTGGTGCTGATCGGGCAGTACTTCAACTCCTCCGGCAAGGTCCCGGACAGCCCGCTGCTGGCGATGATCGGCTCTCCGGAGGCGGAGGGCTTCCTGCGGGGCATGTACGACCCGTACTCGCCCGACGGGCCGGAGCACTTCCCGATCGTTCGGGACAAGCTGCTCGCCATGTTCGACGCCGAGCCGGAGCTCGACCTCGCGGAGCTCGCCAGCGTGACCGCGCCGACGCTGGTGCTGCAGGGCGACCGCGACGAGGTCACGGTCGCGCACAGCGTCGAGGTGGCAAGCCGGCTGGCGGACGGTCGGCTCGCGGTGATCCCGGGCAGCCACGGCCTGCCGATCGAGCAGCCCGCCGTGGTCAACGAGCTGCTGGTCTCCTTCCTGCGTGACGGCGTCCCCGACCCGTTGATGTGACGGCCAGGCGGTCAGGCCCCGAAGTCGGGCAAGGTCAGCGACCCGTCCGCTTCGAGGGTGAACCCCGGGTTGTAAGCGATCTCCCAAAGGTGGCCGTCCGGGTCGGCGAAGTAGCCGGCGTACCCGCCGTAGAAGGTCTCCTCGGCCGCCTTCGTGATCGTCGCCCCGGCGCCTCGGGCCGCATCGAGGATCGCGTCGACCTCCTCACGGCTTCGGACATTGTGCGCGAGGGCGACGCCGCCGAAGCTGCCGGCGGCGGTGTCGGGTATGGCAGTGTCGGGCACGCCCGCGTCACGGGCGAGCTTCGAACGGGACCACAGCACGACGGCGCTCCCGCCGGTCTGGACGAAGTAGGTCTCCTCGACCTCCTGCCCGCGCCAGCCGAGGGCTTCGTAGAACGCGCGTGACCCTGCCAGCTCGGCGACGCCGAGTGTGATGAGGCTGATCCGTGGCTCCATGCCGGCGACGGTAGCGGCGGGTGCTGGACCCGACGCCGCGGACCCCGGCTAGGGTCCGCTTCGATGATGGGAATCTCAGCCGTGCGGACCTGGATGTACGTGCCGGCGGACTCGCGCCGCAAGCTGGACAAGGCACTGACTGCGGGGTCCGATGCGATCCTCGCCGACCTCGAGGATGCGGTGTCCGCGTCGGGCAAGGCAGCCGCAAGGGACTGCCTCGCGTCCTGGCTCGCCGACATCGGCGCCGCCGCGCCGCGTCCGCGGTTGTGGGTCCGCGTCAATGCCGGGTCAGTGGGCGACGACGTCGCGGCCGCGATGCACCCGCTGGTCGAGGGGTTCTGCCTGCCGAAGGTCGAGTCGCCCGACGAGGTCGCGGCGACCAGCGCGGTGCTCGACCGGTTCGAGCCGGAGGGTTCGCCGCGCCGCCCGTTGATGCTGATGGTCGAGACCGCGCGCGGCATCCAGCGTTGCGGCGAGTTCGCCCTGGCGAGTGACCGGGTGGCGCTGTTCCAGCTCGGCGAGCAGGATCTGCGGGCCGACCTCGGGCTGCCGCCGGACTTGTCGAAAGGTGCCGACCCGCTGCCGGGGCCGATGCAGGCCGCGCGCGACGCGGTGGTGATCGCGTCGGCCGCCTCCGGGTTGGCTGGCCCGGTCGGACCGGTCAGCGTGAACATCCACGACGCGGATCTGCTTCGTACCGAGACCGCCCGGTTGCGCCACGCCGGCTTCTCGGGACGCGCCCTGATCCATCCCGCGCAGGTGGAGCCGATCGCGCAGGGCTTCGCGCCGACCGAGGCAGAGGCGCAGTGGGCCCGCAAAGTGGTCGAAGCAGCCGACGCGGCCGAGGCCGACGGGATCGGTGTGGTCGTGGTCGACGGCGGCATGGTCGACGCCCCCGTAGTGGCAACCGCCCGGCAGCTCCTCGCCCGGGTCCGGTAATGCCGCCGACGCCGCCCGGCACTTCCTGGCTTTCCCCGAAGTAGCACATGACCCTCGGCCCAACTGGCTGAATGATGCCCAGCTGTCCGGTTTGACGGCCAGGACCCGGCCGGTCATGTGCTACTTCGAGGAAATGGGCTGGCGGGTCCCGGCCCGCGCCGGCTAACGGCTTGCGCGCGTCGCAGGTCGGGTCGACGCTGCAGAGGTGGATGTGGTCGTGCGACCGGCCGGCGAAGACGATGCCGCAGGCATCGCCGGCGTACACGTTGCGAGCTGGAAGGCGGCGTACGCGCATGCATTGCCCGCCAACCTCCTGGCCGCGCTCTCGGTGGCGGATCGCACCGCGGTGTGGCGGCGCTCGCTGTCGGCGGGCATGACGGTCTTGGTCGCCGAGCAGGGACGGCAGGTCGTGGCATTCGCCGCCGTCGGCCCGTCGCGCGACGAGGACGCAGCCGCCGGAACGGTCGGCGAGCTGCTCGCGATCTACGCCGACCCGGCGCACTGGGACGCCGGCATCGGCGCGCGGCTGCACGAGCAGGCGATCGAGAGCTTGGCCGAGTCCGGCTTCCGCGAAGCGATGCTGTGGGTCCTCGACGACAACCCTCGCGCACGACGCTTCTACGAGCGGCATGGGTGGGCCGTTGACGGCGCCACGAAGCAGGCGCAGGTCGGCGACACGACGGTCGCCGAGGTCCGCTACCGCCGCCCGCTTTCCCCGAAGTAGCACATGATCCTCGGCCCAACCGGGTGAATGCTGCCCAGCTGTCCGGTTTGACGGCCAGGACCCGGCCGGGTCATGTGCTACTTCGAGGAAATGGTGGCGGTCATCGCTACCTGGTCGCGCACCGTCGCCTGGAGTATGAGCTGGTCGCCGTCCGCCGTACCGGAGAGCTCGACCTGGTCGCCACAGAACACGGGGGCGCTCGCGGTGAACTCGACATCGGTGACCTGGCGATGCGGGTCGTCCAGCCGCACCAGCTCCAGCAAGGCCAGCAGCACCAGCGGCCCGTGTACGACGAGGTCCGGGTACCCCTCGACCCCGGTCGCCCACGGGTAGTCGTAGTGGATGCGGTGGGCGTTGCTGGTCAGCGCCGAGAACCGCTGGAGTGCGACCGGGTCCGCGCGCAGCGTGCCTCGCAGCGGACCGCCGGGCGTCAGCAGCCGGTGCGGTTGGGCGTGCGGCGCCCCTGACCCGACCGGTCGCGCGACGGGTCGCGCGGCGGGATCGCCGGGTGCGCGATAGACGATGCGCTGACGCTCCACCTGTGCCGAGTCGCCCAGCGCGCCCGCGAAGCTGTGCTCGACGGTGACGAAGCGCAGCGGCCCACTGCGTCCCTGCTTGTCACGTGTGTCGACCACCGCCGCCGAGTGCTCGACCCGTTCGCCGACGACCAGCGGCTGGTCGATGTGCAGCGAGCCGCCCGCGAACATCCGCCGCGGCAGGTCGGCCGGCGGCACGAGGATCCCGGCTCGCGGATGCCCGTCAGCACCGAGATCACCGGTCGCAGCCGGTGTTGCGCACGCCGCGAGATGCCAGTACGCCGGCAACGGCTCGCCCGGCTGGGGCGCCGGCAGGCCGTCGTCGAACAGCGCGGCGAGCCCGGCAGCGAGGAACGGCTCGACGATCATCCTCAGCCCTTGAGCGCCTCGAGCATCGCACCCATCGCGGCGTGCACTGCGTGGATCGCCTGCAGCGGTCGCAGCATCACCCGGAACTCCACGATCTTCCCGGTGTCGTCACACCGGATGATGTCGACACCGTTGACGTACTTACCGTCGAGCGAGGTCTCGAACTCGAGTACGGCGGTGTCCCCGGCGAGCACCTCTTTCACGTACCGAAACGCACCGTCCGCGCCGTCACCCGCGAGCACCTGTGTCGCGCCGGTGAGGTACATCGTCGTGACGGGCTTGCCGCGCTGCGGCGTGTAGACCACGGGCGAGTAGAACACCACGTCGTCGGCGAGCAACGCGTCGAGAAGAGCGGGATCCCCCGCCTCGACAAACCGGTGCCATTGCTCGATCAGGTCCGCGATCATGTCGAGGCCAACGATAGTTACGCAAAACGCGGCGAGTTACGCCACCAACGTTGGGCTCGGCGGAGGGCCTTCGCCCGGACGCCCGATCGGCCCAGGGTCGAGACAGCGCTGCAGCAGCTGCTCGACCACCACCGCCCGGGATACAACCTCCTCGGCATCGATCGCGCCGGGCAGGATCCGGATCTCTACCGTGTCGCGGATCGGGTCGTCACGAAACAGCTGCGTGAGGTTCACGTCGTAGAACTTGGTCAACCCGCCTGCCTTGGCGGCAGCACGCAACTCGTCGTACGTCGGCTCACCGGCGACGACCGCGGCCAGCTCGTCGGGCAGCGGCTTGAGCCGGCGGCACTGCGGGTTGGTGCCGAGCAGCTTGCGCAACGGCTCCCGCCAGTACCCGAAGAGCCGCACCAGGTTGGCCAGCGCCGCCGGCTCCCGGTACGGCGCGCCGTCGACGTGCAGGTGCACGGCAGCTTCGACCGGCACGGTGAAGCCGAGGTCGCGAGCGGGACCGAGCAGCTCGTCCAGCGCCTCACGGTGACCCGATGCGATCGGCGGGGTGACGATCTCGCACGGCCGCTCCCGCTCACCGCCGGCCGGCGCCGCGAGGGCCACGGTCGCACCGCCGCCGTCGAGCCGCCGGATGTTGCCGATCGTCTCGACCGCCTCGCCCCACAGCGCCCCCACCGGGTCCAACACCGCGTCGATCGTGGCCGCCGGATCGCACCGCTGCTCGAGCAGGCGCGCCAGCCGGATGTCGTCGGTGAGCAAGCGATGCCACCCGTCGACCGCGGGGGCCTTCGGGTCCAGCTCGGCGTTGATGGTGATGTCGTCGACCAGCGTGCACAGCTGCTCGCCGGTACGCCGGCGTACCTCGAAGCCGTGCGTCAGGTGCAGGAAGCGCCCGCCCAGCGACTCGAGCGGCACCGGCTCGCTGTCCAGGTGCCAGATCGGAAGGAGCTCGCCACCGGTGCGGGCGGCGAGCTCCTTCGCGAGCGTGCGACGACTCGATCCGCGCGGGGCGAGGAGCTCGAGCTCGAAGCCGATCCGCGTCTGGAGAGCCGTCACACCATCAGGATGACGGCTGGATCGGCAGGGTCTGCCCGTTCTCCAGCTTCTGTCCCGCTTCGGCCTTGATCTGGTCTGTGTCGCTCTGGTGCCAGATCCGGCCGAGCCGGACCGCGTCGTTGTAGTCGTAGCCGGCGGCGAAGAACGCATCGCGCGCCTTCTGGTCGGTGTAGGCCGCCGACGGCGTGCCGCTCGGTGGGATCGGCAGCGTCTGGCCGGCCTCGAGCTTCTGCCCGCCCTCGATCTTCGCGTGGTACGGGTCTGCCGTGTGCCAGGTCTGCGAGAGCTGTACGGCGTCGTCGTAGGTGTAGCCGGCCCCGAAGAACGCGTTGACGGCAGCGTCGTCGGCACTGCCCGCGGTGACCGAGGTCCCGCTCGGCTGGATCGGCAGCTGCTGCCCGTTCTCGAGCTTCTGGCCGGCCTCGGCCTTGACCTGCGCGATGTCGGTCTCGTGCCACAGCTGCGCGAGCTGCTGCGCATCCTGGTAGTCGTATCCCGCATTGAAGAAGGCCTGCTCCGCGAGGTCCTGCGGCGTCGCCGGCGTTCCACTCGGCGGGATCGGCAGGGTCTCACCCTGGATCAGCTTCTGTCCTGCTTCGGTCTTCACATTGCCGATGGCGTCGGGGCCGGACTCGTGCCAGAGCTGCGCGAGCTGCTGCGCGTCGGCGTAGGTGTACCCCGCGTCGAAGTACGCCGTCAGCGGGTCGTCGCTCGACACCACGGGCGAAGCCGGGGTTGCGTCCTTCGGCGAGCCGCCGCCGGAGGACTCCTGCAGCACCACGTTGTGCGACGAGCTGTGCAGCGCGTGCGGGATCGCAATGCCGCCGGCGATCAGACCGGCGGCGAGCACGCCGCTGCCGGTCGCGCGCACAGCCCACTGGCGGCGCTTGAGGTTGCGGGCAATCTCGTGAGACCGGGCGAGCACCTCGTCGGCGTCGGGCGCGAGCACCTCGTGCGTCGCGAAGACCTCGTCGAGCTGGCGAAGATCGGGGTTCATCGGGCGTCTCCTGCTACCGGGATTCGCTGCTGCTCCTCTTGGAGCCGCAGGTTTGCCAAAGCCTTCGATGCGTTGCTGCGGACGGTCGCCTGCGCGCAGCCGAGCAACGTGGCGATCTCGTCGTCAGCCAGCTGCTCGTAGTAGCGCAACACCAACACCGCACGCTGCTTGCGCGGCAGCGTCGCGAGCCGGGCCCAGACCTCGTCGGTGTCGACGACGTCCTGTGCGTGGTCGCGGTGAGAAGCGCTGCGGTCGCCGAGATCGACGAGCCGCTCCCCCACCGCCTGGACGTTGCGCACCGCCCAGCGCCGCCGCCACGAAAGGTACTCGTTGAGCACCATCTGGCGGACGTATGCGTCGGGTGAACCCGCGCGCATGATCCGGCTCCACCGGACCTGCGCACGGGCCAGCACCTCCTGCACGACGTCCTGTGCCAGGTCGTGGTCGCCGGTCAGGATGACGGCGTATCGGAGCAAGCGGGGCAGTCTGGCTGCGGCGTACTCCTCGAACGTCACGCCTCTAAGATGCCTGCCGCCCGGCAAACGTGTAATGCCTCGAGGGGCCTATTTCCCACGCTCTGCGGCGAACTCCTGAAGCTTCTCGAGCTGCGCCGGATCCAGCGAGGGGTGTACGACGGCGAGGGCCGACTCGATGTCCGCCGCCGTTACGCTCGGCGCCTGCATCGACCGGCGCATCGCCGCGAGTGCGGCCTGCCGGATCAGCGCGGCGCAGTCGGCGCCCGAGAAGCCATCGGTCCGCGCCGCCAACGCAGTGAGGTCAACGGACGGATCGAGCGGCGTGTGCGCCGCAGCCGCTTTCAGGATCGCCGCCCTCGCCGCCTGATCCGGTGGCGGGACGAACAGCAGCCGCTCGAGCCGGCCCGGACGCAGCAGGGCGGGGTCGATCATGTCGGGCCGGTTCGTCGCTGCGACGACCACCACACCGCGAAGCTGGTCGATGCCGTCGAGCTCGGTGAGCAGCGCGGCGACCACCCGGTCCCCCACGCCGTCATCCGCGGCGCCGGCACCACGCGGTGGAGCAAGCGCATCGACCTCGTCCAGGAAGACCAGGCTCGGTGCCGCGCCTCTGGCTCGGGCGAAGAGCTGGCGTACGCCGGCCTCGCTCTCCCCCACCCACTTGCTCATCAGCTCGGCGCCTTTGACCGACAGCACGTTGGCGTGGCCGTCGTGGGCGAGGGCCTTGATCAGATAGGTCTTGCCGCACCCGGGCGGCCCATAGAGCAGGACACCGCGAGTCGGGGCGACCCCCAGGCGGGCGAACGTGTCCGGGTAGGCAATCGGCCACAGCACTGCCTCGGTCAGCACCTGCTTGACCTCGTCGAGGCCGCCGATGTCGGCCATGCCGACATCACCCGGATCGAGCAGCTGCCCGTCCATGCTCGACGGGTGCACCGTCGCCAGGGCGGCGGCGAAGTCGGCGGCGCACACGCAGGGCGTCGGCGACGGTGCGGCCTGCTCGCGCAGCGCGGCTTGCCGCCCGGCGGCGGTGACCAGTGCGACGAGGTCGGCCACGACGAACCCCGGCGTCTTCGCGGCCAGGTCGTCCAGGGACACGTCGGCGGACAGCGCCACCGGCTGGGTGAGGACGCCGAGCAGGGCCCGCCTCGCGGGCTGGTCGGGCAGCGGGATCACGATGCGGTTGGACAGCATCGCGGGCTCGACCAGATCCCGGTCGAGCGTGTCAGGGGTCGCGGTCAGCCCGATGACGGCACGACCGGCCGCGACGAGCTCACGGACCGCGCTGACCAAGACGGCGGCGAGCGGCGCGTCGCCCTCCGCGGGGGCGAGCGCCTCGATCTCGTCGAGCACCAGCAGCTCCCGCGCGCCGCTCGCGCCGAGCAGCTCGGCCTTGAGCGCGGCGAGCTGAGATGCCGCCTGGTCCGGGGTCAACGACGCGAGCTGCGGGCACCACACCGAGCGGACGGTGAGACCGAGTGCGGAGCCGACCTGCCCGACCATCGTCTTCTTGCCGCAGCCGGCGGGCCCGGTGACGAGTACGCCGAGGGACGGCGCGGTGCCCAGCTTGGTCAGCAGGCTGGGGTTGTTGAGGCCGACGTCGAGGAGCTCCCGCAGCTGCTTCGCCTCAGCGGAGGTGAGCGCGGGGGCGGCCGCAGCCGGCGGGATCACGGTCGCGACCGGGGTGCCGATGCCGCCCGTTGCAGACGCGGCACCGGCGGGCATGGCACCGGCCGGCGCGGCACCGGCGGGCGCCGGGCCCGGCAGCGCCGAGCCCGCCGCCGTGCCGACCCACTGCACGTCTGTGGACATGGTGACCACGGTGGGGACCGACGGGGCCTCGACGGCCGTCAGCACCATGCCCTGCCAGGCCGCACCGAACAGCTGCTGCAGCTGCAGCCGACCCTGGCTCATCAGCTCGACGCTCGCACCCTCGGGCAGTGCGAGGTCCTGCTGCAGCAGCGAGACCGAGTCGCCCTGGCACACCACCTTGCCCAGCAGGGCAAGCCTCGCGGTCTGCGGCGGCAGCACCGAGGTCACCTGCTCCGGCCCGGTCAGCACGATCCGGTCGGCCGCCAGTGAGGGCACGACCTCGACCGTCACCGGCGTACCAGGCGCCACTCCGAGGTTGCTCAGGATCAGGTCGTCGACGCGGATGACCCCCGGGTCCTGGTCATCACCCGTCTGGGCGACCAGCGCCCCGGTCGACTTCGCCCCGGTCAGCCGCACCACCGAGTACGGGCGCGCTCCGAGCGCGGCGAGCACGCTGGGGGCGATCCGCACCAGGCCGCGGCGGGAGTCGATCCCGACCTCAGTCGCCTCAGCGCGCAGATGGATCCCACCCGGCGTCTGTGCACCCCCCGGCGCGGTCATGACCGCACCCTACGGCCGCCTGCCCCCGCCCAGGAAGGATCCTCCGCCGCTCGGAGCGGGCCATCGGCGTTCACACGCGCGTCACGAGGACTTAGCCCGCGAATGCTGGGGTAGGTCGTGAGGACAGTGAAGATCAGCCCAGCCAAGCAGGCTCCGCCGCGCCCGGTCGTCGAGGATGTCCGACCCCGGGTCGATGACGGCCGGTACGACGCGAAAGCGACGGTCGGCGAACCGATCGAGGTGTACGCCGACGCCTTCGTCGACGGCCACGACCTGCTGCGGGTCGACGTGCTCTACCGCCCAGAAGGTGAGCGGGCCTGGCAGCAGGCCCCGATGTCGCCGCTGGCGGACGACCGGTGGCACGGCACCTTCCACGCCGAACGAGTCGGGCGTTACCTGTTCCAGATCCGCGCCCGGGTCGACGGGTTCGCGACGTGGCTGCGGGACCTGCGCGCAAGGGCATCCGCTGGGCAGGACATCACTACCGAGCTCGAAGCCGGCGCGCAGCTGGCCGAGCGGGCAGCGGACCGGGCCAGCGCCGGGCACGCCAAGCAGCTGCTCGCCCTCGCCAGCCGAGTGCGCACCGGAGGCGTCCCCGCGCCGGGCGACGAGGAGTTCGACGCGCTCGGCGCCCTTGTCGCGCGCTACTCGCCGGATGCGGCGGCGCTGTCGCCGGCGTACGGCATCTGGGTCGACCGCGAGCGGGCCCGGTTCAGCACCTGGTACGAGCTGTTCCCCCGCTCCGCGTCCGCCGAGCCCGGCCGGCACGGGACGTTCCTCGACGTGATCGACCGGCTCGACTACGTGCGCGAGCTCGGTGCGGACGTGCTCTACCTGCCGCCGATCCACCCGATCGGAGTCACCAAGCGCAAGGGCCGTGATGGCGCGGTGACCGCCGAGCCCGGTGATGTCGGCAGCCCGTGGGCGATCGGCGCCGCTGAAGGCGGTCACACCGCGATCCACCCCGAGCTCGGCACGCTGGAGGAGTTCGCGAAGCTGGTCGGCGCCGCGCGTGACGCCGGGATCGAGCTGGCCCTCGACCTCGCCTTCCAGTGCTCGCCGGACCACCCGTGGGTCAGCGAGCACCCGGAGTGGTTCCGGCATCGCCCGGACGGCACGATCCGCTACGCGGAAAACCCGCCGAAGAAGTACGAGGACATCTACCCGCTCGACTTCGACTCGCCGCAGTGGCGCGAGCTGTGGGAGGCACTACACGGCGTCGTGGAGTTCTGGATCGAGCAGGGCATCTCGATCTTCCGGGTCGACAACCCGCACACGAAAGCATTCCCGTTCTGGGAGTGGCTGATCCCGACCGTGCACGAGACGCATCCGGAGGTGCTGTTCCTCGCGGAGGCCTTCACCCGACCCAAGGTGATGAAGCGGCTCGCCAAGCTCGGCTTCTCGCAGTCCTACACCTACTTCGCGTGGCGCACCGCGAAATGGGAGCTCGAGCAGTACGTCACCGAGCTGACCCGCACCGAGATGGCGGACTACTTCCGGCCGAACTTCTGGCCGAACACGCCGGACATCCTCACCGAGCAGCTGCAAGGCGGCGACCGCCGCACCTTCGCGATGCGCGCGGTCCTGGCGGGCACCCTGGCGGCGAACTACGGCATCTACGGCCCGTCCTTCGAGCTCGCCGAACGGGAGCCCCGCGACGCCGGCTCCGAGGAGTACCTCTCCGGCGAGAAGTACCAGCTGCGCAGTTACGACCTCGACTCCCCCACCAGCCTGGCGCCGTTCCTGTCGACGCTGAACCGGATCCGTCGCGAGCAGCGCGCGCTGCAGCACGACCGGACGCTGCACCTGCACCGCACCGACAGCGACGCGCTAATGGCGTACTCGAAGACGGTGCCTGGCGCGCCAAAAGGCACCGGTGCGCTCGCGGACGCCCCGATCCTCGTGGTGGTCAACCTCGACGACCGCTACCGGCAGTCCGCGTGGGTCGACCTCGACCTCGCCGCGCTCGGCCTGCCGGACGGCGCGTCGTACGACGTCCACGACCTGCTCACCGGATCGCGCTACACCTGGAGCGGGTCCCACAGCTTCGTGATCCTCGACCCCAACGTCACGCCGGCGCACATCTTCCGGATCGAGCCCGCTACGGACCCGGTGGTCGCATGAGCGCCGAGCCGTTCCTCGGCACCGACCCGGAGGCCGCCACCTGGTACAAGGACGCCGTCATCTACCAGGCGCACGTCCGCGCCTTCGCCGACAGCGACGGCGACGGGATCGGCGACTTCAAAGGCCTGCGCGGCAAGCTCGACTACCTGCAGGAGCTCGGCGTCACGGCACTGTGGCTGCTGCCGTTCTATCCCTCACCGCTGCGCGACGACGGCTACGACATCTCCGACTACCGCAAGGTGCACGAGTCCTACGGGACGCTGCGTGACTTCCGTGCCGTGTTGCGCGGCGCGCACGCCCGCGGGATCCGGGTCATCACCGAGCTGGTCCTCGCCCACACCTCGGACGAGCACCCGTGGTTCAAGCGCGCCCGGATGGCTCCGCCGGGCAGCATCTACCGCGACTTCTACACGTGGAGCGACACCCCCGACAAGTACGCCGACGCCCGCGTCATCTTCCAGGACTTCGAGACGTCGAACTGGGCCTACGACCCGGTCGCGAAGGCGTACTTCTGGCATCGCTTCTACTCCCACCAGCCGGCGCTGAACTACGACAGCCCACACGTCCGGCAGGCGATGTTCGACGTCGTCGACTACTGGCTGGAGATGGGCGTCGACGGGCTGCGCCTCGACGCGGTGCCCTACCTCTACAGCAGGGAAGGCACGACCTGCGAGAACCTGCCGGAGACCTATGCCTTCCTGAAGGAGCTGCGCCGCCACATCGACGCGCGGTTCCCGGACCGCATGCTGCTCGCCGAGGCCAACCAGTGGCCCGAGGACGCGGTCAAGTACCTCGCGGGCGGCGACGCCTGCCACATGGCGTTCCACTTCCCGCTGATGCCGCGGATGTTCATGGCGGCGCGGCAGGAGGACCGCTTCCCGATCGTGGACATCCTCAACGAGACCCCCGCGATCCCGGAGAACTGCCAGTGGGGGCTGTTCCTGCGCAACCACGACGAGCTGACCCTCGAGATGGTCACCGACGACGAGCGCGACTACATGTACAAGGTCTACGCCGAGGACCCGCAGGCCCGGGTCAACGTCGGCATCCGCCGGCGGCTCGCCCCGCTGCTCGGTAACGACCGCCGGCTGATCGAGATGATGAACGGGCTGCTGTTCTCGCTGCCCGGCGCTCCGATCGTCTACTACGGCGACGAGATCGGCATGGGTGACAACATCTACCTCGGCGACCGCAACGGCGTGCGTACGCCGATGCAGTGGGACGCCGACCGCAACGCCGGGTTCTCGGCGGCGAACCCGCAGCGGCTCTACCTGCCGGTGATCATCGACCCGGAGTACCACGCCCAGGCCGTCAACGTGGCGGCCCAGGAGCAGAACCCCAACTCGCTGTTGTGGTGGATGCGGCGCCTGATCGCACTGCGCAACCGCCACCCGTCCTTCGCCCGCGGTGAGCTCGAGATGCTCTATCCCGAGAACCGCAAGGTGCTGGCGTTCCTGCGCAAGTACCGCGACGAGATCGTGCTCGTGGTGGTCAACCTGTCGCGGTTCACCCAGGCCGTCGAGCTCGACCTCTCCGCCTACCGCGGCGCGATCCCGACGGAGCTGTTCGGCAGCACCGAGTTCCCGGAGATCGGCGACCTGCCGTACTTCATCACCCTCGGCGGGCACGGGTTCTACTGGTTCTCGCTGCAGCGGCGCGCGACGAGCGAGCCGCGCCGCGACCCGATCGTGGTCACCGGGCCGTGGACCGACGCTCTGCGCGGCGGCAGCCGCGCACCGCTCAACCGGCTCCTCCCGTCCTACCTCGCGTCACGCCGGTGGTTCCGCGACAAGTCCCGGCGCATCCGGTCGGCCACGATCGCGGACGCCATCGAGGTCCCACCGGCAGCCGGCATGGGCAGCCAGTCACCCGGCCAGTTCGTCGTGGTGGACGTCCAGCTCGACCAGGGCCTGCCCGAGCGCTACGTCCTCACCCTCGGTTGTGCCGTGGGCTCCGAAGCCGCCGAGATCGCCAAGTGGCGCCCCGAGAGCGTGCTCTGCGAGGTGCGCTCGGCCGATGGCGACGGCGTGATCTACGACGCACTGACTGCGGCGCCGTTCACGAAGGCGATCGTCGACCTGATGGGGCGCCGCCGCCACCTGGCCGGCACGAAGGGCCGGCTGGAGCCGACTCCCACCCGCGCCTTTCGGCGGCTGCGCGACGGGATCGGCCCCGAGACGCCCGCCGTGCCCATCTCCGCCGAGCAGAGCAACACGTCAGTGGTCGTCGGCAACCATCTGGTCGTCAAGGTCATCCGGCGGGTCGAGGAGGGCGTCAACCCCGACGTCGAGGTGAGCGGCTTCCTGACCGACGTCGCGCGGTTCGACCACGCGCCGAGACTGGCCGGCTCTGTCGGCTACGTGTCCGGCGACGACGAGGCGGCGGCCATCGTCGTCGCGCAGGAGTACGTCGCCAACGAGGGCGACGGGTGGAGCTACGTCCTCGACGCGCTCAGCCGGGTGCTCGGCGAGGTGCTCAGCCACCCGGCGCAGGACGAGCTGCGGATCACCTCGTCGAGCGAGCCGCTGGCCGCGGCGGAAGCCGAGCCGGCCCGTGACCACCCGCTCGTCGGACCTCACCTGCACTGGGCGGAGGTGCTCGGCCGGCGTACCGCCGAGCTGCACCTGGCGCTTGCCGGCGACAGCACCGACGAGGCGTTCGCGCCCGAGCCGTTCACGGCCGTCGACCGTCGGTCGCTGCACCACGGCGCGCGGAGCCTGTTGCGCCGCTCGCTTCGCGGTGTGCGAGCGATCGGCGAGCCGAGCGAGTGCGTCCGGGAGCTGCTCGCCCGCGAGCCGGAGATCCTCGCCCGGCTGGAGGCGACGATGCGCCTGCCGATCAACGCGCGCAAGACCCGATGCCACGGCGACTACCACCTCGGTCAGGTGCTGTGGACCGGGAAGGACTTCGTGCTGATCGACTTCGAGGGCGAGCCCGCCCGACCGCTGTCCGCGCGGCGGCTCAAGCGGCCGCCGCTGGTCGATGTGGCTGGCATGATCCGGTCGTTCCACTACGTGTCGCGGGTTGCCGGCGACCGGCTCTCCCGCGAGCTGACCCTGCCCGACGAGCGGGCGCTGCTCGACCCGCTCACCACGCTCTGGTACCGCGCGATCACCGGGGCCTTCCTTCGCTGCTACCTCGCAGTCGCCGCCGAGGGCTCGTTCCTGCCCGTCTCGCACGACGAGCTCGGCGCGCTCCTCGACTTCTTCCTGCTGGAGAAGGCGATCTACGAGCTCGGCTACGAAGCGGACAACCGGCCGGCGTGGGTGGACATCCCGGCGCGCGGCGTCCTGGACCTGCTGGGCCGCAAATGAGCGCCGCGTCGACGCGCCGCGAGCTCCGGGAGCTCGCCGGCATGTGCGGGGTGCAGCTGCGCTACACCGGCAACGACGGTCGCCAGGTCACCGCGTCGGTCGACAGCCTGGCCGGCGTGCTGACCGCTCTCGGCCACAACGTCGAGGACGCCGCGTCGATCTCGACCGCACTCGCCGAGGCGCGACGCGAGCGGCAGCAACGCTCGCTGGAGCCCGTCGTCGTACGAAGGGTCGACGGGTCGTTCTCCACGCCGATGCCGGAGTCCGGACTGGTCGAGGTGGACGGCGTCGCGCTGGACCGGGCATCGCACCGGCTCACTCCCGGTTACCACCGCCTCACCGTGAGCCGGCCCACCGGGCGCGAGGAGGCGCTGCTGCTGGTCCCACCCCAGCGGCCGGCCAACCGGAAGCGGCAGCTGGTCGTCAACGCACCGGTCTACGCGTTGCGCGGCAGCGAGGACTGGGGAATCGGCAGCTACACCGACCTCGGCGGGCTCGCGGCGCTGGCCGCCTCGTGGGGGGCGGACCTGGCCGGCACCCTGCCGTTGTTCGCCATCTTCACCCGGTCCCCGATCGATCCCAGCCCGTACCTGCCGGTCAGCCGGATGTTCTGGAACGAGCTGTACGTCGACGTCGCCGCCGCCGCGCGCCTGGCCGGAGCCGAGAACGACCCGGAGATCGCCGCCGCGCGACCCGGACCGCAGGTCCTGTCGGCCCGACGCGCCGACTACGAGGCCGTGGCCCGCGCCAAGCGTCGCGCGCTCGACGCCTGCGCGAGGGCGATCCATGAGGCCAGCGGCCAGCGCCGCAACGAGTTCGAGAACTTCCTCGCCGCGCATCCGGAGCTGAACGACTACGCAGCGTTCCGGGCCGCGGACGAGCGGATCGGTGAGCACTGGCGAAGCTGGCCGAGCGCGCCCGGCGCCGTACCGGAAGGGTCGGTCGACGCGTCGGCCGCGCAGTACTACCGCTTCGTCCAGTACGCCGCGGCCACGCAGCTGTCAGAGGCGGCGCAGGCCGGGACCGCCGGCCTGTATCTCGACCTTCCGGTGGGAGTCCACCCCGACGGCTTCGACACCTGGTCGCATCCGGACCTGTTCGCCGATGCCGAAGTCGGTGCGCCGCCGGATGCGCTGGCCGAAGGCGGCCAGGCGTGGGGCTTCCCGCCCTTGCATCCGCAGCGGCTGCGGCAGTCCGGCTACTCCTACTTCATCGGCGGGCTGCGCGCGGCGCTGCGCTACGCCGGCGCGATCCGCATCGACCACATCCTCGGGCTGCAGCGGCTCTACTGGATCCCCGCCGGCGCCGATGCCCGCAGCGGCGTCTACGTCCGGTACCCCGCCGAGGAGCTGCGCGCGATCATCGCGATCGAGGCCGACCGCGCCGGGGTCACCGTCGTCGGAGAGGACCTCGGCACGGTGTCCCCGGAGATCCGGCGCGGCATGGACCGCGACGGCATCCTCCACTCGTTCGTCTACCAGTTCGAGGCAACGGCGCGCCGGCCGCTCCCGCAGCCCACGCGCCCGTCCGCTGCCTCGCTGGGCAGCCACGACCTCCCTCGGTTCGCGGAGTTCTGGACGCAGCCGGCGCAGCGCGAGCTGGTCGGAGCGCTCGGCGAGCCGGAGCCGGCCGAGGCGCTGAAGAGGTGTCTCGAGTCGCTCGCCGCCGGGCCGGCGTCCTGCCTGCTGGTGGACGTCGCGGACCTGGAAGGCGAGACCGAGCCCGACAACCGGCCGGGCACCGGGCCCGAGGCGGGCAACTGGCAGCTGCGCCTGCCACGGACCGTCGAGGAGCTCGCTGACGACCCCGTGACCCGGGCACTGATGACCGGCCTTGCCCGAGCACGTAGCAGCGCCGACCTGGAGGTAGCGACAGCATGAGCGTCGAGACGACGCACGTTCCGTACAGCCGACTCAGCGACTCGGACGTGTTCCTGTTCAACGAGGGCACGCACCGCCGCCTCGCCGAGCACCTCGGCGCGCATCGCGTGCCCGGCAAGACGGCGCGCAGCAAGCCCGCCGGCTACTCCTTCGCGGTGTGGGCGCCGAACGCGACAGCGGTCAGCGTCATCGGCGACTTCAACGGCTGGGACGCCGCCGCGACGCCGCTGCAGCCGCGTGGCAGCTCGGGGATCTGGGAGGGCGTCGAGGCGAAGGCGAAGAAGGGCGAGGTCTACAAGTTCGCGATCACGACCCGCAACGGCCTGGTGCTGGAGAAGGCCGACCCGTTCGCGATCCGGACCGAGTGCCCGCCACAGACCGGATCGGTGCTGTGGGATCTCGACTACGAGTGGCACGACTCGGAATGGATGACCACGCGTGGCCGGCGCAACAGCCTCGACGCTGCGATCTCCATCTACGAGGTGCACCTCGGCTCCTGGCGCCGTGACCCGGCCCGGCCCTCGGAGCTGCTGAGCTACCGCGAGCTCGTCGAGCCGCTGGTCGAATACGTCACCTCAGCCGGCTTCACCCACGTCGAGTTCCTGCCGGTCATGGAGCACCCGTTCTACGGGTCCTGGGGCTACCAGGTCACGTCGTACTTCGCCCCTAGCGCGCGGCAGGGGTCGCCGCAGGATCTGATGTTCCTGATCGACCAGCTGCACCAGGCCGGGATCGGCGTACTCATCGACTGGGTGCCATCCCACTTCCCCGGAGACGCGTTCGCGCTGGCCGGCTTCGACGGCACCCACCTCTACGAGCACGCCGACCCGCGGCTCGGGTTCCACCCCGACTGGGGCAGCCTGATCTTCAACTACGACCGCCACGAGGTCCGGTCGTTCCTGGCGTCGTCGGCGGACCACTGGCTGCGGACCTACCACGCCGACGGCCTGCGGGTCGATGCAGTCGCGTCGATGCTCTACCGCGACTACTCACGCCAACCCGGCGAGTGGCTGCCCAACAAGTACGGCGGTCGGGAGAATCTCGAAGCGGTCGACTTCCTCAAGGCCCTCAACACCGGCGTCTACGCCGACCACCCGGACGTGCAGATGATCGCCGAGGAGTCGACAGCGTGGCCGTCGGTGTCGCGGCCGGTCGAGGCCGGCGGCCTCGGCTTCGGCATGAAGTGGGACATGGGGTGGATGCACGACACGCTCGAGTACCTCGAGCGGGACCCGATCCACCGCCGGCACCACCACGGCCAGCTCACCTTCCGCGCGGTCTACGCGTTTACCGAGAACTACACGCTGCCGCTGTCCCACGACGAGGTGACGCACGGCAAGGGCTCCCTGCTGACAAAGATGCCGGGCGACGAGTGGCAGCGCTTCGCCAACCTGCGGCTGTTGCTGGGCTACCAGTTCACCGACCCGGGCAAGAAGCTGCTGTTCATGGGCGGTGAGTTCGGCCAGCTTCGCGAGTGGACCCACGAGGAGTCGCTCGACTGGAACCTGCTCGCCGAACCCATGCACGCCGGCGTACTGCGCTGGGTCAGCGACCTCAACCGGCTCTACCGATCCGAGCCAGCCCTGCACGAGCTCGACTGCGACGCGGAAGGCTTCCGCTGGCTGCGTTACGACGACGCGGACAACAGCACCGCGAGCTACCTGCGGTTCTCGCGCTCGGGTGAAGCGGTGCTCGTGGCGATGAACATGACGCCTATCCCCCGCGACCACTACACGCTGGGCGTGCCGACCGGCGGCGAGTGGCAGGAGCTGCTCAACAGCGACGCGGAGGTGTACGGCGGCAGCGGTGTGGGCAACCTAGGCCGGGTGACCGCGGTCGAGCAGGAGTGGGGCGGCTTGCCCTACCGGGTGGAGGTCACGCTGCCGCCCCTGGGAATCGTCGCGTTCAAGGCGTCGGGGTGAGAGCGACCGGCGACCCAGAGTGCACCTATCCCCTCGGCGCAAGCCGTGTCGGCAACCACGAGTGGCGCTTCACGGTGTGGGCACCGCACACCGAGCACCTGTCGGTACGGATCGAGGACCCGGGTGACGGGCGGGAGGTCGCGCTCGAAAGGTTCGCCCACGGTTACTTCTCCGGAGTGGTGAGCGACCTCGGCGCCGAGCCGCGCTACCGCTTCGTGTGGGACGGCAACGCCCTCGCCGACCCGGCGTCGCGGCGGCAGCCCGAGGGGGTGCACGGCCCGTCGCAGGCGTTCGACGTCAGCACTCATGCCTGGAACGACGACGGGTTCGTGGCGGTACCCGCGCGCGACCTCGTCATCTACGAGCTGCACATCGGCACCTTCAGCGACGAGGGCACCTTCGATGCGGCGGTCGAACACCTCGACGATCTCGCCGCGCTGGGGATCAACGCGGTCGAGCCGATGCCGATCGCGGCTTTTCCCGGCGTGCGTAACTGGGGGTACGACGGCGTCTTCCCCTACGCAGTTCAGGAGAGCTACGGCGGGCCGGCCGGGTTCCAGCGGTTCGTGGACGCCTGCCACCAGCGCGGGCTGGCCGTGATCCTCGATGTGGTCTACAACCATCTGGGCCCCGAAGGCGCGGTGCACGCGTCGTACGGTCCCTACCTCACCGAGACCTACGCGACGCCGTGGGGCGCGGCAATGAACTTCTCGGAGGCCGGCTCGGACGAGGTCCGCCGCTACTTCCGCGACAACGCGCTGATGTGGCTTCGCGACTTCCACGTCGACGGCCTGCGCTTCGACGCCGTCCACGGCATCGTCGACCCGACGGCGTCGCCGTTCCTGCGCGAGACGACGACCGCGGTCGCCGAGCTGTCCATGCAGCTCGGACGTCAGCTCGTCACCATCGCCGAGAGCGGCGACAACAACCCGCTCGTCGTCACGCCGGCGGCGAACGGCGGGTTCGGCTTCCGCCAGCAGTGGAACGACGACTTCCACCATGCGCTGCACGCCCTCCTCACCGCGGAACGCGACGGCTACTACCGCGACTACGGGCGCCTCGAGCAGCTCGCGACGGCCTACCGGCACGGGTTTGTGTTCCGCGGCGAGTACTCCGAGTTCCGCGGGCGCCGTCACGGCGTCACCACGCCGCCGGTGCCACCGGACCATCTCGTGGTGTTCGCGCAGAACCACGACCAGGTGGGCAACCGCGCCGACGCGGCCCGGCTGGCGACGCTGGTGGCCCCCGAGCAAGCCCAGCTGGCGGTCGCGGCCCTGCTGCTCGCACCCAACATCCCGATGCTGTTCATGGGCGAGGAGTACGCCGCGAAGACGCCGTTCCCGTACTTCGTCGACCACAGCGACGCCGACCTGCTCGAGGCGGTGCGAAAGGGCCGAGCCGCGGAGTTCGGCCGTGACGCCGACGAGCTCGACCCTGCCGCCGAGGCGACCTACCTCGCCGCGAAGCTCGACCGCTCGCAACGCGAGTCCGCCGAGGGCGCTGCCATGCTGCGCCTGGTGCAGCGGCTCCTCGAGCTGCGCCGGTCGGTCCCGCTGCTGCACGACCCGGCAGCCGAGACCGAGGTGGAGGTCGCGGGCGACACCCTCGTCCTGCGCCGCCGCCGCGACGGCGACGAGGTCGTCGTGACGCTGCACTTCGGCGCGCCGTACGACTTCGAGGTCCAGACGCCGAGCGAGGCCGCCGCATGATGCGCGCCTGGCCCGGATCGCCGTACCCCCTCGGGGCCACGTGGGACGGCGAGGGCGTGAACTTCGCGCTGTTCTCCGAGCATGCCACGAAGGTCGAGCTCTGCCTGTTCGACCGCGCCGACTCGGGCGAGGCGACCGAGTGCATCGCGTTGCCCGAGACCACCGACGACGTCTGGCACGTTTACCTGCCCGACGCCCGACCGGGCATGTTGTACGGCTACCGGGTCCACGGTCCGTACGAGCCGGCCGAGGGTCACCGCTACAACCCGTCGAAGCTGCTGATCGACCCGTATGCGAAGGCGGTCACGGACAACATCACGTGGAGCGACGAGCTGTTCGGCTACACGATCGGCGACCCGGAGGGTGACCTCTCACGCGACGACCGCGACTCGGCGGGCGCCATGCCGAAGTGCGTCGTGGTCGACCAGTCCTTCACCTGGGGCGACGACCGGCCGCCGCGCACGCCGTGGCACCGCACGGTGATCTACGAATGCCACGTCAAGGGCATGACGATGCGGCACCCGCAGGTGCCCGAAGAGCTTCGCGGGACCTACCTCGGCATGGCCTACGACCCGGTGGTGGACCATCTGACGAACCTCGGCATCACCGCCGTCGAGCTGATGCCGGTGCACCAGTTCCTGCCCGAGCGCGACCTCATCGACAAGGGCCTCACGAACTACTGGGGTTACAACTCGATCGGCTTCCTGGCGCCGCACGTCGGATACGCGACCAGCGGCGTGACCGGCGAGCAGGTCACCGAGTTCAAGTCGATGGTCAAGAAGCTGCACCGGGCCGGCCTCGAGGTGATCCTCGACGTCGTCTACAACCACACCGCGGAGGGCAGCCATCTCGGTCCGACCCTGTCGCTGCGGGGCATCGACAACGCGGCCTACTACCGGCTCTCGCCTGAGGACCGCCGCTACCTGATGGACTTCACCGGCACCGGAAACAGCCTCAACCTGGTCCATCCGCGGACCATGGGGCTGATCATGGACAGCCTGCGGTACTGGGTCACCGACATGCACGTCGACGGGTTCCGCTTCGACCTCGCCCCGGTGCTCGCCCGCGGTGACGAGGACGGTGCGCCGAGCGCGTTCTTCGAGATCGTGCAGCAGGACCCGATCCTGTCGACGGTCAAGCTGATCGCTGAGCCGTGGGACGTCGGGCCGGACGGCTACCAGCTCGGGCGCTTCCCGCAGGGCTGGTCGGAGTGGAACGGGCGCTACCGCGACAGCATCCGGAAGTTCTGGCGGGGCGATCCCGGCATGGTCCCGGAAGTCGCCTCACGGTTGGCCGGGTCGAGCGACATCTTCGCGCCGAGCCGGCGCCCGACGTACGCCAGCGTCAACTTCATCACCTGCCACGACGGCTTCACGCTCACCGACCTCGTGACCTACGAGCAGCGCCACAACGAGGCGAACGGCGAGGACAACCAGGACGGCACCTCGGAGAACTACAGCTCGAACTGGGGTGTCGAGGGCGAGACCGAGGCCGTCGGCATCAAAGAGCTCCGCGAGCGGATGAAGCGCAACATGCTCGCGACGGTGATGTTCTCCCAGGGCGTGCGCATGATCCTCGGCGGCGACGAGATCGGGCGCAGCCAGTTCGGCAACAACAACGCCTACTGCCCGGACAACGAGACCAGCTATCTCAACTGGGACATCGACGAGCCGGCTCAGGAGCTCTACGACTTCACCCGCGAGCTGATCGCGATCCTCAAGCGCTACCCCGCGTTGCGCCGCCGGCACTTCTTCGCCGGGTCGGCCGGAGGGACCAACGGCGACCCCGACGTGGTGTGGATCCGGCCGGACGGCCAGGAGATGACCGACGCCGAGTGGGGGGACGAGCAAAACCGCGCGCTGGCGATGCTGATGCCCGGCCGCGCCGGCGACGAGGTCGACGACCGTGGCCGCGCGCTCGTCGGTGAGACGCTGTTCTGGCTGCTCAACGCCGGGCCCTCGCCGCGCAAGTACACCCTGCCGAAGCTGGAACGCCCCGGTGTGTGGGAGGAGCTGTTCAGCACGGCGCGGCCGGGCCGCCGGGTGATCCGCACCGCGGCGGTGACCTTGCCGGGCCACTCGACGATGTTGCTTCGCCATGACGAGAACCCGGTTGCCTGAGGCGGCTGTGCCGATGAGCAGCTCACGACCGCTCGGTTCGACGTACCGCTTGCAGCTGGGCGGCATCGGTTTCGCCGGTGCCGCGGCGGCGGTCCCGTTCCTCGCCGAGCTCGGCGTCGAGACCCTCTACGTGTCGCCGATCACCCGGGCCCGGTCGGGCAGCACCCACGGCTACGACGTCGTCGATCCGACTGCCGTCGACCCCGCGCTCGGCGGCCCGGAAGGCCTGGAAGGGCTCCTGCAGGCGCTGGACGAGCACGGCATGCGGCTGCTCATCGACATCGTGCCCAACCACGTGGCCGCGAGTGTCGAGAACCCGATGTTCGCCGACGTCCTCCGGCACGGCCGCGGCTCACGGTTCGCACCCGTCTTCGACGTCGCGTGGGAGACCGCCGACAACACCATCGTCCTGCCATGGCTCGACTCGTCGCTCGGCGAGGCACTTGACGCCGGTGAGCTGCGGCCGCAGCGGTCTGGCTCGGAGTACGCGCTGACATACCGCTCGCAGCAGCTTCCCCTGGAGCCGAAGGGCAACGAGGACCTCGTGGCGGAGCTGGCGGCGACGCGCGGAGAGCTCGATCCCGCGAGCCGCCGGCAGCTGGAGCTGGTGCTCGCCGGCCAGCACTACCGGCTGGTGCACTGGCGCGACGCGTCGCGGCTGGTCAACTACCGCCGCTTCTTCGACATCAACGACCTGATCGGCGTCCGACAGGAGGACGCCAAGGTCTTTGCCGGCACTCACTCGCTGGTGTTCGACCTCGCCCGTGATCCTCGCATCGCCGGGTTCCGGGTCGACCACGTCGACGGGCTGCGGGACCCGTCGGCGTACCTCTCCTCACTTCGGGCGGGTGTGAACGCGGCCGCTGAAGGCTGGTCCGGCCAGCCGGTCATCCTGGTCGAGAAGATCCTGCAGCGCGGCGAGCCACTGCCCGGCTGGCCGGTCCAAGGCACCACGGGCTACGAGTTCGCCGCGGCGGTGACCGGGACGTTCGTCGACGACGGCGGCGCTGCCCGGATCGCGGCCGAGATCGCGGCGGCGACCGGCGACGGGCGGAGCTTCGCGGAACGGGCCGTCGAGGCGAAGCACCTGGTGCTCGACATGCTGTTCTACGGCGCGCTCGGAGTCGCGACCCGCCGTCTCAACCGGGCGATCGAGGCACCGCGCCCGCCGCTCGCCGAGACTTCGGTCGCGGTCGAGGAGCTCACGACGAACGTCGGGGTGTACCGGACCTACCGCCATCCCGGTGACCAGCTGTCGAAGGCCGACCGCCAGCACCTCGCGAGCGCAGCGTCTGCCGCCCAGCAGGTCCTCAACCCGAACGAGCGCGCGGCCCTGGAACGGGTCCTCGAAGTGCTGCGCGGGCCGGTCAATCCCGGCTCGGCCGGGTGGGAGGCGGTCGGCTCGTGGCAGCAGCTGACAGCGCCGGTCGTCGCCAAGGGCGTCGAGGACACCGCCCTGTACGCCGCGGGCGCCGCGCTCGTCGGCGTGGACGTCGGCACCGACCCGGACCATCCGGCGACCTCGCCAGCCGAGCTGCACGAGTTCCTCGGCGAGCGGGCCGGCCGCTGGCCCGAAGCGCTGAGCGCGGCATCGACGCACGACAGCAAGCGAAGCCAGGACGTTCGCTGCCGCCTCGCCGTGCTGACCGAGATCGCACCGCAGTGGCTGGCCGCGGTGGCAAGGCTCGAGGAGATCCTCGGAGCGTCACAGCTGACACTGCCCGACCCCGGGGACCGGCGCTATGCCTACGAGACCGCCGTCGGCGCCTGGCCCACGGACGGAGTGGTGAGCGAGGACTTCGTGCGGCGGGTCAGCGACCACCTCGTCAAGGCGGCCCGGGAGGCGAAGCGCCACACCGGTTGGATCGACCAGGACCCGTCCTACGAGCGCGTCCTGGCCGATCTCGCGGAGCGAATGCTCTCCGACCCGGAGTCTCAAGCGGTGCTCGCGGGCGTCGTCTCGGACATCGGGCAGGCAGCCGCTACGAACTCACTAGCCGCGCTCCTGCTGCGGTCGACGGCACCCGGGATCCCCGACGTCTACCAGGGTGACGACCTGTGGCAGCTGGCACTGGTCGACCCGGACAACCGGCGCCCGCTCGACGTCGATGCCCACCACAAGGCGCTCGCCTCACTCGACGACCAGCCGGTCAGCGAGCACCTCGCTGCCTGGCGAGACGGAAGGATCAAGCAGGCCGTCCTGCGTGCGGCGTTGCATACGCGGCGTACCCATCCCGAGGTCTTCGCCGACGGCAGCTACCTGCCGCTGGTCGTGACCGGTCCGGCCGCGGACCATGTCATCGCGTTCGCCCGCCAGCACCAGAACGGCACCGCGGTCGTCGTCGTACCGAGGCTCACGCAGACCCTCGTCGGACCGGGCCGCTTCCCGCTGGGGCACGCCGCGTGGGGCGAGACCGCCGTGGTGCTGGGAGATGCAGCGGCGGGCCCGCTGACCGATGCGCTCACCGGCAGGCGCCACGAGCCAGGCTCCGAGCTCAGCGTGGGCGAGGTCCTGGCAGATCTTCCGGTCGCACTTCTGCTCGACCGCTGAGGCCGCCGTAAGGTCGTCGCATGGACGAGCCGCTGGTGCTGGTTGACGAGCCGGTCGAGGGCATCCGCCGGATCACGCTGAACCGGCCGGAGAAGCGCAACGCGCTGTCGAACTCGCTTCGCCGCCAGCTCTTCGACGCCCTCTATGCGGGCGACTCGGACCCCGCCGTACGCGTGATGGTCGTCCGCGGCGCGGGCACCTGCTTCTCCGCGGGCTACGACCTCACTCCCAACAAGGACGACCCCTTTCCCTGGCACACCGCAGGTGGCGACGGCCACTGGCCGCGCAACGTGGTCGCGGGCTGGTTCGAGATCTGGGACCTCGGCAAGCCGGTGATCGCGCAGGTCCACGGCTACTGCCTCGCCGGCGGCAGCGAGCTCGCCACCGGCTGCGACGTGGTGTACGTCGCGGAAGACGCGACGATCGGGTATCCAGCGATCCGCACGATGAGCACTGCCGACATGCAGTTCCATCCGTGGCTCATGGGGATGCGCGCCGCGATGGAGCAGATGCTCACCGGCGACTCGATGACGGGCACGGAAGCCGCACGACTGGGCTGGGCGACCCGCGCCTTCCCGGCCGACGAGCTCGAGGCGAGGACCCTCGAGATGGCGCAGCGCATGGCCAAGATCCCCGCCGACCTGCTGCAGATCAACAAGCGCACGGTCCACCGCGCCATGGACGTGATGGGGATGCGCGCGGCGATCCGCTACGGATCGGAGCTGACCGCTCTCGGCCTGCACCAACGCTCCTCCAAGGAGTACCTGCGTGCCATGGCCGACGGCAAGCTGTCGGACGCCCTCAAGCAGCGCGACCAGCCGTTCAACGACTACGGGCAGGCTGCAAAGCCCGACGACCCCTCGCGCTCATCGACGAGCTAGCGGCAGCCCGCGGGCAGTGGCGGCCCGGCTTTGCGATCTCGGCCGCCCTGACGCTGTCCGTGCTGCAGCACGGGGCCGGCGACCCGTGCCATCGACGTGACGTCGACGGCTCGATCTGGCGCACCAGCTTGTTGGACAGCGGCCCGGTCACCTACCGGATCCAGCAGGTCGGCCCGTGCGAGGTCGCGGCGCAGGCATGGGGGCCAGGCGCGGGCGAGCTGGTCGGCGGGCTCCCCGAACTGCTCGGCAGCCGCGACGACCCGGACTCCTTCGAGCCACGTGCCGAGGTAGCGCGGGCGGCTCACGCGCGGCTGCGCGGCCTGCGCGTCCCGCGCACCAACCGGGTGATCGAGTCACTCGTCCCCGCCGTTCTCGAGCAGCGCGTCGTCGGCGTCGATGCCTTCGCGGCGTGGCGGCGGCTGGTCACGAAGTACGGCGCGAGGCCGCCGGGCCCCGCACCCGCGGGGATGCGGGTGCCACCCAGCGCCGAGCAGTGGCAGGCGATCCCGGTGTGGGAGTGGCACCGGGCCGGCGTCGAGCAGCGAAAGGCGAACACGATCGCGCTCGCCGCGTCGTACGCCGCGCGACTCGAGACAGCCGCCCGGGTCGAGGCGCCCGGCGAGGTCTACCGGATGCTGACAGCCTTGCCGGGCATCGGAGTGTGGACTGCCGCCGAAGTCGGCCATCGCGCCCTCGGCGACGCCGACGCCGCCTCGATCGGCGACTACCACCTGCCGGCGCTCCTCGGCGAAGCGCTCGGCGACGGCGCCCCGGTCCCCCATGAGGAGTGCGAGGCGTTCCTCGAGCCGTGGCGGCCGCATCGCCACCGCCTGGTGCGCCTGCTGGAGCTGACGCCGGGCGCGCGCCGGGAGCGCCGCGGCCCGCGAATGTCACGCCTGGACTACCGAGCGATCTGACCGACTCTCCTCAACCGGTGGGTCACCTTGGTGACGTCACCCGCGCGCCACGTTTTGTCGCGTCGTCAGCCGTCAATAACTCAGCCAACGACGACTGACGACTAAGGAGATGCAGTCATGGGTGTCGGCGGCGGTTTATTCCTCGTAGCAGTTGGTGCAGTGCTCACCTGGGGCGTCAACGCAACACTAAGCGGCGTCAACATTCAGACGATCGGCGTGATCCTGATGATCGTGGGCGCCGTCGGAGTCGCGCTCGACCTGATCATCTTCATGCCGCGCCGGCGCCGTACGCGAGTCGTGAGCAGCAACGGCTATGGCGCTCCGCCTATGGGCGGCGGCACGGTGATCCAGGACCAGGACACCTACGTCTGAGCCATCTGGGGCCCGCTGCTACCGGCTAAGCGCGGGCCTAGCCAAGTCCCCGGTGGGCGGTTACTGTAACGCCGTTACAGCGACCTCTCGCCGGGGACTTTTGCATGGAGCACGAGCGGTACCTCGTCATCTCCGCCGACTGCCACGGCGGCGGCAACCTCACCGACTACAAGCCGTACCTGGAACGTCGCTGGCACGACGACTTCGACGCATGGGCTGCGACGTACGAGATCCCGTACGAGGACATGAAGGGACCCGACGGCGAGCGCAACTGGGACTCTGACCGGCGGCTGGCCGAGCTCGAGGCGGACGGGATCGTCGCCGAGGTCATTTATCCCAACACCGTCCCGCCGTTCTTTCCCAAGGCGAGCCTGGCTGACCAGCCGCCTGCCGCGAACGCGGGCGACCTCGAAGCGCGGTGGGCCGGGCTGCAGGCCCACAACCGTTGGCTGGCGGAGTTCTGCGGGCAAGCGCCCGGCCGTCGCGCCGGCATCGCCCAGATCATGCTGCACGACCTCGACGCCGCCGCCGCCGAGATCCGCTGGGCCAAGGAGAACGGCCTGACCGGAGGCGTCCTGCTCCCCGGCGCGCCGCCCGGCTCCGGGCTGCCGCCGCTGTTCGACCCCGACTACTACGAGCCGCTGTGGGCGACCTGCGCCGAGCTGGGCATGCCGGTCAACCACCACAGCGGCAGCGCCGCACCGAACACCGGCGACCGGCCGGAGGACCAGGTGATCCTGATCCTCGAGGTCACCTGGTGGGCGCACCGCGCCTTCACCCACCTTCTCGTCTCCGGAGCCTTCGAGCGCCACCCGGACCTACGACTCGTGCTCACCGAGCAAGGCACGGCGTGGATCCCGGAAGAGCTGATGCGACTCGACTTCTTCTTCGACCGCTTCCGCAACGCGTCGGGCTCGCAGGAGGCGGAATGGGGCCTGCCGGTCGTCGAGCGGATGAGCTTGAAGCCCAGCGAGTACTTCGCCCGTCAGGTCAGCGTCGGCTCGTCGTTCATCCGTCCCGACGAGGCACGGATCCGCCACGCGGTGGGCTTGGACAAGATCATGTGGGGTAGCGACTACCCGCACAAGGAAGGCAGCAACCCGTTCACCCTCGAAGCCCTGCGGGCGAGCTTCGCGGGCATCGACCACGACGAGGTCCAAGCGATGCTCGGCCTCAACGCGGCGCGCGTGTACGGCTTCGACATCGATGCGTTGCAGCCGCTCGCCGACCGGATCGGCCCGCCCGTGACCTCGGTCGACGAGCCGCTGCCCCCGCGCAGCCTCCCGCCCGAAGCAGAGAAGTGCCCAGCACTCGTCGGATTCGGCACGGCCTAACTAGGAGGTCCACATGCCACGAGTCAGGTACGGCGCGCGCTCGCTCGACGAGCTGCGCAACCGGGAGGTCGAAGCCACCAAGGTCGACACCTGGGCGACGACGCTGGTCGCGACGTACGAGACCGATCCCGAGGCCATCGCGGCGGTGCTCCCTCCGCCACTGTCGCCGCCGACCGAGCCGCTGGTGCGGGTGACCATCGCGACGGTCGACGTCGGGCGCGGGTATCCGGTCTTCGGCGCCGGCACCTTCGCCGTGCACGCCCGCCACGAGGACGTCGACGGCGACTACGCACTTGTGATGCCGATGACGACCGAGCAGGCTGTCGTGGGCGGTCGCGAGACGTTCGGTGAGCCGAAGAAGCTCGCCGAGATCGGCCTCGACCGAACCGGCGACGCCGTCCGCGCCCACTTCACCCGAATGGGCACGACGTTCGTCGAGATCACCGGGACCGTCACCGGCGAGGTCGAGCCCTCACCGGAACGCACCCGGACCAGCTTCTACCTGAAGTTCCTGCCCTCCCCCGCCGGCAAGGGCTTCGACGGCGAGCCGATGCTGGTCTACTGCCGTCGCGCGGAGAAGACCCGGACGATGTGGAACGTCGACGGCGAGGTGATCCTTCGCGAGTCCCGCTTCGACCCGGTCGCCGACCTCCCGGTGCTGAAGCTTCGCGGCATCGAGCTCGCCGAGCGGTCCAGCGTCCAGACCGGTGAGGTGGTCTCGACCATTCCGGCGGACTGGGTCGCGCCGTACGTGCACCAGCGCTACGACGACCTCTCGCCGGTCGGCACCGACTGAGATGAAGGACGTCACCGGAAAGGTCGCGGTCGTCACAGGCGGCGCGGGCGGAATCGGCCGCGCAATGGGCGAGGTGTTCGGCGCGGCTGGGATGAAGGTCGTGCTCGCCGACGTCCAGCCGGATCCGCTCGCGAAGACCGTCGACGAGCTCACCGCGCAGGACATCGACGTGATCGGCGTGCCTACCGACGTGTCGATCTACGACTCGGTGTGCGCGCTGCGCGACGCGGCGATCGAGCGGTACGGCGCGGTCCACCTGCTGTGCAACAACGCCGGGATCGGCGCCGGCGCGGAGGGCAAGATCTGGGAGCACGAGCTCCGCGACTGGGAGTGGGCGATCGGCGTCAACATCTGGGGCGTCGTTCACGGCATCAACGCCTTCGTTCCCGGCATGGTCGAAGGCGGCGAGGAGTGCCACGTGGTCAACACGTCGAGCGGAAACGGCGGCCTGTCACCCCTGCCCTCGACGCCGCAGTACGCCGCGACCAAGGCTGCGGTGGTGACCATCACCGAGTGCCTCTACGGCCAGCTCGCCGGCACCAACGTGTCGGCGTCGGTGCTGTTTCCCGGGCCGCACATGCTGCGCACCGGGCTGTTCGAGTCGTGGCGGTCCCGGCCTGACCGGTTCGCGAAGACGCGTCCGCGGCAAACGCCGTACACGACGGTCGAAGCACTGGAGCAGCAGATGAAGGCCGCCGGCGTACAGATCGCCTACACCGAGCCGTCCGAGGTCGCCGAGGCGACGCTCGAGGCGGTGCGCGACAACCGGTTCTGGATCCATCCCGCGAACCCGCGGACCGACGACGCGCTGCGGGAGCGCACCCAGTCGATCCTCGACCGCAGCCAGCCCGACAGCTATCTCCGCGCAGTGCCAGGTTGATGAGGGAGCCACAGCAATGAGCGACGACGTCTACACGGTCATCTCCTCCGACGCGCACGCCGGGCTGCCCACGCCGCAGTACCGCGACTACCTCGAGCAGAAGTACTGGCCGGCCTTCGACGAGTTCCTCGCTGGACGTGACCAGGCGGTCGAGGAGATCCACCGCATGGGCACGTCCGACAGGGCGTTCGCCGACAAGTGGTTCGCCGAGAACGAGGAGGGTCTCGAAGGAGGCTGGGACGCCGAGCGGCGCAACAAGGAGATGGACAACGACGGCATCACCGCCGAGGTGATCTTCCCTGACGCCGACGCGGTCGAGAGCCGGACCTGCGCGCCCTTCGGGGTCGGGTTGGGCCTGTCGGGCGACCTCGATCCCGAGCTCGGCCTCGCCGGCGCTCGGGCCCACAACCGGTGGCTCGCCGAGCTCTGCGCGGACTCCCCCGAGCGTCGCAAGGGCGTCGCGCTGGTGCAGATCACTGCGGAGCTCGACGACGTGCTCGGCGAGATCCGGCGAGCGCACGAGTCGGGCCTTCGCGCGGTGATGATCCCCGCGATGTGGATGGACCAGGAGCCCTACCACTCGCGCCGCTACGACCCGGTCTGGGAGCTCTGCCAGGACCTGCAGATGCCGGTCTGCACGCACAGCGGCCCCGCCGACAAGGAGGCCTACGGCGACCACCTCGGCATCTACGTCACCGAGGTCGTCTGGTGGCCCGCGCGCCCGATGTGGTTCATGCTCTGGTCCGGCGTGTTCGACCGCTTCCCGAGCCTCAAGTTCGGCGTGACCGAGGCCGGGTGCTGGTGGGTGCCGAACCTGCTGTGGTTCTGGGACCGGCTCTTCCTGGGCCAGAAGGGCGCCGAGAAGCTCTCGTCGATGGGGATCCAGACCCAGCCCAGCGAGCTGTTCGACCGAAACTGCTTCATCGGCTCGTCGAAC